>NZ_PQHZ01000028.1 GCF_003385185.1 Amycolatopsis palatopharyngis
CGGCACCGACAACCCCCGCCGGACACCCTCCCAAAACAACACCCGCACACACCGAGCCCGCCCAGGCCGCTTCCCACCCATCACAACTCCTCATCACAAGGCGTTGCAACCACCCACTGACCCCAAGTCTTGCTTGGGCGTACTTGCAGACGCACCATCCCTGGGTCGGGGACGGCTGGGGTCTGGAGTGTCAGGACTCGGAGGAACCGCCCTCGTCGGCGGGCTTGTTGGTGTCCGGTTTGGGGGGGTCGGCCGGGGATTCGGCCTCCGCGTCCGGTTTGGCATCGCTCGCGGGCAGAAGCGCGTCCAGCGCCGCACCGGTGATCCGGCGGAACTTTCGCCCCGGCCGCTCACGATCGAGCACCGCCACCTCGAGCTTGCCCGGCTCGCCCTCGGTCCCGTTGCTGTTCGCCGCGGTACTCGCCCGCAGCGCGACGATGGCCACCCCGAGCGCCGAGGCCAGGTCCATATCCGCCTCGAACGTCTCCTTCATCTTCGTCGTGATGGTGTCCGCCTGACCACCCATCACCACGAACCGCGGCTCGTCGCCGATGGAACCGTCATAGGTGAGCCGATACAGCTGGTCATCCGCCGTAGTGGCCCCCACCTCGGCCACGCAGATCTCCACCTCGAACGGCTTGAGCTGCTCGGTGAAAATCGTGCCGAGGGTCTGGGCGTAGACGTTCGCCAACTGCCGTGCCGACACGTCCCGCCGGTCATAGGCGTAGCCCTGAAGGTCGACGTGCCGGATACCCCCACGACGCAGACTCTCGAACTCACTGTAGCGACCGACGGCGGCGAACCCGATCCGGTCGTAGATCTCCGAGACCTTGTGCAACGTCGTCGACGGATTCTCCGCCACGAACAGCACGCCGCCGCGGTACTTCAGCGCGACAACGCTCCGTCCCCGCGCGATGCCCTTGCGCGCGAGTTCCGAACGCTCGCGCATCAACTGCTCGGGTGAGGCGTACAGCGGCATCGTCACAGCGTTGGCTCCGCTCTGCTGGTCAGGACTCCGGCCTTACCGGAGTCGCGGGACTGGTACGGATGGATGGGACCGGCGCTCAGCGCCGGGCCCGCTCGGTGCGCTCCTGGACCACTGCCTCCGCGACGGCCGAGGTCTGCTCCTCGGGGACCGCCACGGCACCGTGCTCGGCCGTGATCGTCACGACGTTCGGGTAGATCCGGCGCACCAGATCGGGACCGCCGGTCGCGGTGTCGTCGTCCGCGGCGTCGTACAAAGCCTCCACCGCGGCCCGCACGGCGGCATCCGCGTCGGCATCCGGATCGTGCAGCTTCTTCAGCGACGACTTCGCGAACAGCGAACCCGAACCGATGGCGTGGTATCCGGCGTTCTCCTCGTACCTGCCACCGGTCACGTCGAACGAGATGATCCGGCCCGCCCGCTTCGGATCCCGCGCCTCGACGTCATAACCCACGAACAGCGGGAGCACCGCGAGCCCGGCCATCGCCGCGTCGAGATTGCCCTTCACCATGTTCGCCAGCTTGTTCGTCTTACCGTCGAGCGACAGCGAGACACCCTCGATCTTCTCGTAATGCGCCAGCTCCACGATGTAGAGCCGAACCAGCTCTATCGCGATACCCGCAGTACCCGCGATCCCCACCGACGAGTAGTCGTCGGTGACGAAGATCTTCTCCAGATCCCGCGACGCGATCAGATTGCCCGAGGTCGCCCTGCGGTCACCAGCGATCAGCACACCGCCACTGAACGTGGAAGCCACGATCGTCGTGCCGTGCGGAATGTCCGGACCGGCACCGCCCGCTCCGGGCATCGAACGTGCGCTGGGCAGCAGGTCCGGCGCCTGCACCCGGAGAAAGTCGGTGAAGGACGACGTCGTCGACGCCAGGTACGCCGAGGGCAGGGCGGAGCCGGAGTGACCGGAAATGTTGTCCATACGTGCTCGTAGTTCCCATCAACGAAGTTCGGCAGGGACGGGCCCGGGCGGCCGCGCACGCGGCGCCCGGCGCGGATCTGACTACTACTGGCCGCCCTTTTGCACGTACGCGCGAACGAAGTCCTCGGCGTTCTCCTCGAGGACATCGTCGATCTCGTCGAGGATCGTGTCCACGTCCTCGCCGAGCTTCTCGCGACGTTCCTGGCCAGCCGGGCCGCCGGCTTCGACTTCGTCTTCCGAGTCGCCACCGCCGTGCTTTTCGACCTTTTCCTGCGCCATCTCGCCTCCCGATGTGGCCGTTGATACCAGCCTACCCAGTGCCACCGACAATCACTGCAGCCGATCGGCTTGCGTGTCCGGCAATTCCCGATCAAGGAAACGGACAAATCGGCTAGTCCGAACCGGTCAACGCCTCCACGAGTTCCTCCGCGGTGGCCGAATCGTCCAGCAGCTTGCCCACATGCGCCTTCGTGCCCCGTAGCGGCTCCAGCGTGGGAATCCGCACCAGCGACTCCCGCCCGACGTCGAAGATCACCGAATCCCAGGACGCGGCAGCGATCGAGGTCGCGTACTTCTCCAGCGTCCTGCCCCGGAAGTAGGCCCTGGTGTCCGAAGGAGGTGTGGTCACCGCGGCACGAACCTCGTCCTCGCTGACCAGGCGTTTCATCGAACCCCGTGTCACCAGCCGGTTGTACAGGCCCTTGTCCAGCCGAACGTCCGAGTACTGCAGGTCGACCAGATGCAGCCGCGGCGCCGCCCAGCCGAGCTGGTCCCTGGCGCGGTAGCCCTCGAGCAGCCGCAGCTTCGCGGGCCAGTCCAGCCGATCGGCACATTCCGCCGGATCCCGCGCCAGTGCGTCCAGCACCTCGCCCCACACCCTCAATACGTCCTTGGAGACCGTGTCACCACCGTGTTTGTCCAGGTGCTCCGCGGCCATCTCATGATAGGCGAACTGCAGGTCCAGCCCGGTGAACTTGCGGCCGTTGGCGAGCTCGACCTTCACCTTCAACGTGGGGTCGTGGCTGATCTGATGCACCGCGCGCACCGGCTCGTCCAGCTTGAGGTCGTCGAACCGGACACCGGCCTCGATCATGTCCAGCACCAGCGCCGTCGTCCCGACCTTCAGATACGTCGAGTACTCCGCCAGGTTCGCGTCCCCGATGATGACGTGCAACCTGCGGTACTTGTCCGCGTCCGCGTGCGGCTCGTCCCTGGTGTTGATGATGCCGCGCTTGAGGGTCGTCTCCAGCCCGACCTCGACCTCGATGTAGTCCGAACGCTGCGACAGCTGGAATCCCGCTGTCTCACCCTGCGCACCCAGACCGACCCGGCCGGAGCCGGTGATGACCTGCCGGGACGCGAAGAACGGCGTCAGCCCGCCGATCACCGCGGTGAACGGCGTCGACCGCGCCATCAAGTAGTTCTCGTGGGTGCCGTAGCTGGCACCCTTACCGTCCACGTTGTTCTTGTACAGCTGCAGAGGTGCCTGGCCGGGCACGGTGGCGGCCTTGATCGCCGCCTCCTCCATCACCCGCTCCCCCGCCTTGTCCCAGATGACCGCGTCCCGCGCGTTGGTCACCTCGGGCGCGGAGTACTCGGGGTGGGCGTGGTCCACGTAGAGCCGCGCCCCATTCGTCAGGATGACGTTCGCCGCCCCGAGGTCCTCGACGTCGGGGTCGGGCCCCTGATTGCCGGGACCGGCCAGATCGAACCCCCGCGCGTCTCGCAGGGGCGACTCCACCTCGTAGTCCCATCGCGCCCTTCGCGCCCGCGGTATGTCCGCCGCCGCCGCGTAGGCCAGCACCACCTGTGTGGAGGTCAGTACCGGGTTCGCGGTCGCGTCACCCGGCACCGCGATGCCGTACTCGACCTCGGTTCCCATGATCCGCCGCATATGCCCACCCTACGGCCCACCATGCGATGATGCCGTGGTGCTACCCGGTGACGAACTCGTTGCGGTTTACGACGCCGGCGGCACCGTCGTTGGCCGAGCCCGCCGCGCCGAGGTTCGTGCCAGCGGCCTCTGGCACGCGGCGGGTGTGGTGTTGGTGCGTTCGGGCGACGGCACTCGGGTGTATGTGCACCTACGGTCACCGGACAAGGATGTCTTCCCCGGAGCTCATGACTGCTGGGCTGGCGGAGTCGTCGCGGCGGGCGAGACCCCCGCGGAATGCGCTCGCCGCGAACTTGCCGAGGAACTGGGCGTCGAAGGCGTCTCTCCGGTGCCGCTGTTCACCCATGTCTTCGACGTCCCACCGATCCGCTGCCACAACTTCGCCTACGAGGTTCGCTGGGACGGGCCGATCGTGCACCAACCCGAGGAGATCGTCGACGGCGGCTGGATGCCCCTGGACGACCTGTACGAATGGGCGCGCGACCCTAGAGGCCCGCTGGTCCCGGACGGCCGGGTCGGCCTGCTCGAATGGTTCCGCCGCTTCGGCTGACGGGGCCTCGTCACCGCTGGGAGACTCGACGAGCCAGTGCTGTCGCGACGGCCGGAGCGAGCCGGACAGCCGCCTCCGCGGCCCGGTCCGCGCTGCCGGCCGCCACCTGTACCGCTGAGACGATCTCGTTCCTGGCGAGCACCACTGTGCAGGTCGACCCCACACACCAACCGCGATGCGCGGTGGTCCCCTCCGGCGAGCCGAGCGTGAGTGGTTCCGTATCGACACATCGCAGTTCCTCGACCGCTGTGGCGGCATTCCCTTCAGCCAAGCCGAGAACATGTTGGTGCAGTTCGGATCCGGTCGGGTATCGCCAGCCGGCCGAGGTCGTCCGTCCTTCCGGGAGCCCGGAAAGACAACCCTCCATTGCGGACGGTGCGTCAGCCGGAGCGACTCCCTCGGAAGCGACGTCCGCGTCGGTCAGCAGTGCCGGGCCGAGGGGTTCGACCGGTGGCGACGATGTCGTCGTCGTTGCGCTCGGCAGGGGCAGCGCCCGCGGTGAACTACTCGCGGCACGCGGGGAGTTTTCGGTCTGCCGAACCGGATCGTCGTAGTAGGTGTCCAGGTCGTTGGGCCGATCGGCGCAACCGGCCATTCCCACCAGCGCGATCGCCGTCACCGCGATCAGCTGCCCGTGACGCACCGTCTCGACCTCCGGCAAGTTCAGAATTCGGGCCTGCCACGGCAGCCGGCAGGCAGGGCCCGACAGTAGTGCACGGACCGGTCACCGCCACGCCAGGGCGGAGCGCTGGCGCCAGTACTGTTCGGGGGATTGCGCGATGGTCGCCGGTACGTCCAGGTCGGTGAGTCCGAGACCGGTGAGATTGTCCGCGAGCTGGCCAGTTCCGGACGGACCTATCAGCACCACATCCGCCCAGGACTGCGCGAGGGCGGCCCCGATCGCGACCGCCGAGGCGGACACGCCGCGTTCCGCCGCGACGGCGGACACGGCCTCTGGCGGCTCGACGGCGAGCCGGCCGTTGGCCAGCGTCTCCTTGAGTTGAACGAGAACGCCGTCGTCGTGTGCGTCCTTCAGCGCCCCTTCCGCCGAACGTTCCAGCAGATTCCAGGTCGACTGCACCGCGGTGAACACACGCACACCGTCGACCTCGAGCGCCAGAGCCCTGCGGATCACGTCCGCCTGCGCCGGCCCCGACGTCGAGATGCCCACCCGCACTCCGGATTCCGCGAGCTTCGCGAGCTCGGCCAGCAACCCGCGATCAGTACAGATCGGACTGTCCGGAGTCACGGAATGCACCTGATACAACGACACCGCGTCGCCGAGTAGTTCACTGGTCTGCCGCCACTGCTTACGCAGCCGGGGCAACGAGTGCTCTTTGGCTTCATGGACCTCGGCGTCGAGCCGCCATTCCCCCACGTACTCGTAGCCCCACTTGCTGGATACGAACACGTCGGAACGGCCATGATCGGCCAGCCAGCCGCCGAGGAACTCCTCCGCGAGCCCGTAGGACCGGGCGACGTCGAACCGGCGAATCCCGCGTTCGTAGGCGGCGTCCAGCACCTGCCGGGTGGCGGCACGAAGACTCGCGACGGACCGGTCCCGCGGAAGTTCCGGCCCGCGTCCCAGATTGATGTACGCGGGCCTGCCCAGTGCGGCCAGGCCGACGGCGATGCGACCCAGTTCAGCGGTGCTCATGATCGCAGGTTATCGAAGGTCGTTGTCGCTGCGGGTTTTTGGTCTTTGTCTTGGAGGAGCGCGGGACGAGCGAATCGGCTCGTCAAAGCGGTGCCGTATAGGTCGTTATACAGTTGGATCGGGAGACGTCGCTTCCGTGCCCCGTCAGGCTTCGCGTCTGCGCAACAACTCGAGAAACTGATCGGAGTCGAGCACCTGCCGATACAGCTTCTCCAGCCGGGCCGCGGGCGCCCGCACATAGCCCTTCCCGAAGACGGGCGCGATCTGACGCAGGCTCGCCCCCGCCTCCCGCGCCGCGAGCAACGTCCAGTCCGAGGCGTTCGCGCATGCCGTGGACGCGCGACGCAGTTCGCCGAGCAGGACGATCAGGTCCTCCGGCGGCACCTCTCCCCTGCGGACCGCATCCGCTGTGTCCTCGAGCCAGTTCAGCACCACGTCACTGGTGATCGGCGCGTGCGGTGCGGGGTACTCCGGGTTGTCCATCGCGACAGCGTATAGGCCGTTATACGCCTTCGTGGGCAGGACACTCCGCGGGCGGCTTGCCAATCGGCCGGATGAGGCACGACCAGAACACACGTGACCCCGGCCGACCCGCTGGATCGGCCGGGGTCACGTGGTCGGTCAGAGGTACTGACCGGTGTTGCTCGCCGTGTCGATCGCCCTGCCGGAGTCCTGGTTCTTTCCGGTGACGAGGGTGCGAATGTAGACGATCCGCTCCCCCTTCTTGCCGGAGATCCTGGCCCAGTCGTCCGGGTTGGTCGTGTTCGGCAGGTCCTCGTTCTCCGCGAACTCGTCCACTATGGCGTCGAGGAGGTGCTGTACGCGAAGGCCCGGCTGCTTGGTCTCCAGCACGGACTTGATCGCCGCCTTCTTCGCCCGGTCCACGATGTTCTGGATCATCGCGCCGGAGTTGAAATCGCGGAAGTACAACACTTCTTTGTCCCCGTTGGCGTAGGTCACCTCGAGGAACCGGTTTTCGTCACTCTCCTCGTACATGCGCTCGACGGTGTGCTGGATCATCGCGTCGAACGTCGCCTTGGTGTCGCCGCCGAACTCGGCCAGATCGTCGGCGTGCACCGGCAGGCCGTCCTGCAGGTACTTCGAGAAGATGTCCTTCGCACCCTCGGCGTCCGGACGCTCGATCTTGATCTTCACGTCCAGCCTGCCCGGCCGCAGGATCGCCGGGTCGATCATGTCCTCCCGGTTGGAGGCACCGATCACGATGACGTTCTCGAGGCCCTCGACACCGTCGATCTCCGACAGCAACTGCGGGACGATCGTCGTCTCCACGTCGGAGGAGACACCGCTGCCCCTGGTCCGGAAGATCGAGTCCATCTCGTCGAAGAACACGATGACCGGAGTGCCCTCCGAAGCCTTCTCCCGCGCACGCTGGAAGATGAGCCGGATATGGCGCTCGGTCTCGCCCACGAACTTGTTCAGCAGCTCGGGACCCTTGATGTTGAGGAAGTAGGACTTCGCCTCCGACGGATCCTGTGCCGCACCCGTCGCGCCGCGGAACTCCGCGACCTTCTTCGCGAGCGAATTGGCCACCGCCTTGGCGATGAGCGTCTTCCCGCATCCGGGCGGGCCGTACAGCAGCACGCCCTTCGGCGGGCGCAACTGGTACTCCTGGTAGAGGTCTGCGTGCAGGAACGGCAGTTCCACCGCGTCCCGGATCTGCTCGATCTGCCTCGAAAGGCCACCGATGTCCTCGTATCGGACGTCCGGCACCTCCTCCAGCACGAGGTCCTCGACCTCGGCCTTCGGCACCCGTTCGTAGGCATATCCTGCCTTCGAGTCCACCAGCAGCGAATCGCCCGGTTTGAGTACCGCCTCCGCGAGCGGATCGGCGAGCCACACCACCCGCTCCTCATCGGCGTGCCCGACGACCAGTGCGCGCGAACTGCCGCCCTCGGTTTCCGGGAGCAGGATCTCGCGCAACGCGCACACCTCGCCGGTGCGCTCGAAGTCGCCACCTTCCACCACGGTCAGCGCCTCGTTCAGGCGCAGCGCCTGACCACGGCGCAGCGACTCCACCTCCACCGCGGGCGATACGGACACCCGCATCTTGCGGCCCGAGGTGAAGACGTCGACCGTGTTGTCCTCGTAGGCGCCCACGAAGACGCCGTACCCGCTGGGAGGCTGCGCCAGCCGGTCGACCTCCTCACGCAGGGCCAGCAACTGTCCTCTGGCCTCGCGCAAGGTCTCGATGAGTTTGTTGTTCCGCTCCGTGAGCTGGCTCACACGCTCCGTTGCCTCGGCAAGGCGCTGCTCGAGCACCCTGTTCTGCCGGGGCGAGTCGGTGAGTTTGCGCCGCAGTAGCGTGACTTCTTCCTGAAGGAACCGAACCTGCCGCGCCTGCTCGGACTCGGACATCTGTCCGGACTCGGCCGCTTCCACCGCCGAGTGCTCAGCCGTGTGCCCGGCCGAGTCTGCGTTACCTGCCGTTCCGGTCGGATCTGTCGGGTCGGACTCCTCGTGCCGACCTCCGGGAAGGTCATGTTGCATTTCGGCACCTCCTCGGAATGCATTTTCTTCCACGGTACCGGCGATCACCGACAAGAAAAGCCCTTTCCGCATCACAAGATCGGCGCGTCGCAAAAGGATGCATGTGAGTAACGGCAACACAAGCGGCCAACCGGAGTGCGCTCGCACCATCCGCCGACTACAGTCCGTTCTCATCGCTGCACGTGGCCAGATCCACGGCATTTGCTACCGGGACGCCGGCCGGTCTCCCGGTCCACCTGTGCGCCCTGTGCGGCGATAGCATCATCCACCTCACCCGCCTGACGGCCGGGGGATCCCGCAGGAAATCCAGTGAGGGGCAGTTCATGACGTATCCGCCGCAGCCGCCGGGCCAGCCCGGCCCCTACGGCCAGCAGGGGCCGCACGGCCAGGAACCAGGCGGGTATCCGCCCGGAGGGCCACCCCCGCATCAGGGTGGCGCGCCCGATCCGACACAACAGTTCCACCCGGGTGGCGCGCAGCAGTTCGGGCATCCGGGGCAGGCCCCGTATGACCCGTACGGCCAGCAGCAGGGGTACCCGGGTGGGCCAGGTGGCGAACCTCCGAAGAAAAAGACCGGCCTGATCGTGGGCCTGGTCATCGCGGCGGTGGTGCTCATCGGTGGCGCGGTCACCCTGATTCTGCTCCTCACCGGGGGCGACGAGGAAAACCCGCAGGCCGGCATGCTGCCCACCACCACCCCCGAGCCCACCAACTCCGCACCCGCACTGCCGACCGGAGAGCCGAGCGAGCCCGCGGAATCGTCCTCGGCTCCGGCCGCGGGCGGCTCTGCCGAGGACGTCGCGGCCGCCAGGGAGGTCGGCGAGCGGGCCGTCGAGGCGATCCGCACGCGTGACGTCGATCTGGCCAGGGAAGTGTCCTGCAACCCTGACTCGATCGACGAGAACCAGTTCAAGGAAGTACCCGAGGGAGTCGAGATCGAGGTCACCGGTGACCCGGTGATCGACGGTGACACCGCTGAGGTCCCGGCCACGGTCAGTGGCGGGGGTCAGAAGCAGGAGATCCCCATTCCGGTCGAGCGGGACGGCGACCGCTGGTGCGTCTCGGACTGATCTCCGTTTGATTCGGCGGGTGGCCGGGCCCGGTTGCTCCGGCCCCGGCCACCCGACCAGGTATTCGGCTCGACGACAGAAGGCCCCGATGACATACCCACCTCAACAGCCAGGTCAGTACGGACAACCCGGTCCCTACGGCCAGCAGGGCCCCTACGGCCAGCCCGGCGGCTACGCGCAGGGACCGCCCCAGCAACCGGTACCCGGTCAGCCGCCCCAGTACGGCCATCCGGATCCCTACGGGCAGTATCCGGGACAGCCGCCCGCTCCCGGCTACGCTCCATACGGTCAGCCCGGATATCCCACGGGCCCGGGCGGGCCCGGCGGTGAGCCACCGAAGAAGAAGACCGGCCTGATCATCGGTCTGGTCATCGCGGGCGTCGTGCTCGTCGGCGGGGGTATCGCCTTGGTGCTGCTGCTGACCGGCGACGAACGCGCCCTCGTCCGGCCTGCCCGCGCCCAGCTCGTCCGCCGCACCGCCCCCTCAGGGCAACGACACCGCCGCGGCGGCCGCGCTCGCTGAGGACTACGCCGCAGCGCTCACCAGCGGCAAGAGCGCGCAGCTCGCGCCTCTCGCCTGTGAACAGCCATCCGCGGAGGAGGCGAAGAACTTCGACGCCGCGGCGGCCTCGGGCAAGCCCGAGTTCACCGTGACCGAGCCACCCACCGTCCAGGGTGACTCCGCGACCGGCACGATGCGCGGCAAGCAGGGCAACAGCCAGAAGGACTTCACCTTCGCCCTGCTCAAGCGCGAGGGCACATGGTGCGCGAGCTACAACTGGGGCAGCGTCGGCTAGCCAGGCAGCGGGGCCGCCTCCTGCTCGCCCCGCAGTGGCCCGAGCAGGTGAGTCACCCCTTGCTCGGGCGCCTGCGTGGGCGCGGCGGAACGACTCCGTCGGCCAGTCGGCGCGCGGTGAGCAGGAACGCCGTATGCGCGACCATCCGGTGATCGGGGCGCACGGCGAGACCGACCACGTGCCAAGGGCGCATCAGCGTCTCCCAGGACTGCGGTTCGGTCCAGCACTGCTGCTCCCGCAGCGCTTCGGTAACGCTCGACAGTTGAGTGACCGTGGCGACGTACACCACGAGTACCCCGCCCGGCACGAGATTGGCCCGCACCGTCGGCAGCATCTCCCACGGGGAGAGCATGTCCAGGACGACCCGGTCCACCTCCCCCTCGTGCTCGGCCAGATCACCGACGCGGAAGTCCCAGTTCGCCGGCCGCTCGCCGAAGAACTTCTCGACGTTGCGGACCGCGTGCTCGGCGTGGTCCTCGCGCACCTCGTACGAGGTGACGCTGCCTTCAGGGCCAACGGCACGCAACAACGAGCAGCTCAACGCACCTGACCCCGCACCGGCCTCCAGCACCCGCGCTCCCGGGAAGATGTCCCCCCACATCACGATCTGAGCCGCGTCCTTGGGGTAGATCACCTGCGCTCCACGAGGCATGGACAGCACGTAGTCCGGCAGCAGCGGCCGCAGCGCGAGGTAACTGGTCCCGCCGCCGGAGGTGATCACCGATCCCTCGGGCTTGCCGATGAGGTCGTCGTGCGGCAGTACCCCTCGGTGCGTGTGGTATTCACCGCCCTCGGCGAGTACGAGCGTGTAGTGCCGTCCCTTGGGGTCGGTCAACTGAACTCGGTCACCAGGACGAAACGGACCCCCTGCGGACACTGCACCTCCATGCTCGCGCGAAACAACCGGCGCCAGATCGTCGCAGACCAGCCCGTCGCTCCACCGATCGGGCCCGCGCAGCTGCGTGCGGGGTCACCAGGACCGGCCGCGTGGCGACATCGCCGCGCGCAGGTCCTCGCGCCGGAGCACGCCAGCGGGCCGGCCCTCGTCGTCCACGACGAGGAACTGCCAAGCCGGGGTCTCCCGCACGCGTTCGGCGATGTCCTCCCCCGGTTCGGAGACCAGCAGCACGGTCTCCGCCCGGATCGGCTCCGCCGCCAGTTCGGCGGGAGAATGCGGTGCGGACGCGGCCAGCTGCTGTGCCGACGCCTCGTCCAGCAGCCCGGCGGCCACCCCGTCCGCCCGTACGAGCACGACACCGCGGCCTGCCGAAGCCGCCAGCGCGTCGGAGACCGGGCTCTCCGCCGGCAGTTGCAGCACGGGACGCACCAGGTCGGTGACGGCGAGCCCTGCGGGCCAGCTCCTCCGCTTCTCCGCCGCCAGCTCAGCACTGGCCCCCGACGCGACGAACCACGCGGTCACCACACAGACGCCGAGGCGCAACCAGCGGTCCGGGCTTCCCTCCGCGAGGCCCCACAGTGCCCACACCAGCAGTCCCGCGGCGACGAGACCACCGCCGACCACCGCGGCTCTGGTGCCCTGCACCCTCGCGCCGGTCAAGGCCCACACCCCTGCTCGCAGCATCCGCCCGCCGTCGAGCGGGAGCCCGGGCAGCAGGTTGAACACGCCGACGGCGAGATTGGCCACCGCGCACTCCGCGACGAGCAGCCAGGCCGCTCCCCCGGAGGGCACAGCCAGCAACAGGAGCGCACAGAGCGCGGCGAGCAGAATGGACACCACAGGCCCCGCCGCGGCCACCAGACCCTCGTGCGCGGGCCTGCGCGGGGTCCGTGTCACCTCGGAAAGCCCGCCGAGCAGGAAAAGCCGGACCCGGCGCACCGGGATCCCCAGCCGCAGGGCCACCACGGCATGCCCGAGTTCGTGCGCCAGCACGGAGAGTCCGAGCAACACCGCGAAGGCCGCGGCGAGTGACCAGGCAGTCGCGGTGCCGGCTCCAGGAAGCAGTCGCCCGACCAGCGGGGCGTACAGCACGACCACGACCAGCGAGCCGATCCACCACGACGGTGCGAGCAGCACCGGAACCCCGTCGACCCGGAAAAGCAGCAGCCCACCGCCGGGCACCATGCGTCCCCCGGACGCCCAGCGTCCGGGAGCGTCCTGCGCCTGCCCACCGGTCGCCTCCACCCGACCAGGGTAGAACCCGAGGTGTCAGGTGTGAGTGACACCGCGCCGGAGGCGGGCCTGCCGGCCTCGCACCCGGCCTCGGCCGCATTGTCGTAGGTGCCCGTTACGCTGCGCACATGTCGCAGAGCACGCCCACGGCGCAGAGCGGGTTCATGGCAACCACCGAGCCGGGCACGGAGGCCACTTCGGAGGCACCGGCCAGGGAGAAGCCGGCCAGACGCCCGGCGTTGTCCCCGTCACGCGCGGCGGATTTCAAGCAGTGTCCTCTGCTGTACCGCTTCCGCGCGGTGGATCGGCTGCCGGAGACACCGACCAAAGCACAGCTACGCGGAACGCTCGTCCACTCGGTACTGGAGAAGCTGTTCACCCTGCCGCAGGCGGACCGGCTTCCCGAACGAGCCAAGGATCTCCTCGGTCCGGCGTGGACGGAGCTCGCCGAGGATCGTCCGGAGTGGACGGAACTGTTCCCGGAGGGCGACGGCAAGGCAGAACAGGTGTCGGCTTGGCTGGAGTCCGCGGCCGAACTGGTGGACACCTACTTCGGCCTCGAGGACCCGCGCACCCTCGCCCCGGAGGCCTGCGAGCTGCATGTGGAGACCGAACTGGGCTCGGGCGTGCTTCTGCGCGGCTACATCGACCGGCTCGATGTGGCCCCGACCGGTGAGATCCGCGTCGTGGACTACAAGACCGGTACGGCGCCGAGGGAGATCGGCGAAGCCAAGGCGATGTTCCAGATGAAGTTCTACGCCGTGGTCCTCTGGCGCCTGCGCGGAACGGTGCCCCGCCAGCTGAAACTGATGTATCTGACCGACGGCCAGTCGCTCGCGTACACACCGGACGAACCGGAGCTGCGCCGCTTCGAGCGCACACTCGAGGCGATCTGGCAGGCGATCCTCAAGGCGGGCAGGACCGGGGACTTCCGGCCCAATCCGAGCAAGCTCTGCGGCTGGTGTGACCACAAGGCGCGGTGCCCGTCGTTCGGCGGCACGCCGCCGGAGTATCCGGGCTGGCCGGAACCCGACGCAGGCGAGGAATCCCCGCTCGACCGCGCAGACTGACCACCGGTGCCCACCGAATCCGAGATCGGAGAGGACACGACCGTGCCCGATGCCTTCTACCTGCCGCTGGGCGGCGAGCGTTTTCTGCCGACCGAGCACACCTCGGGTCCGTGGTCACCGGACGCCCAGCATTTCGGGCCGCCCTCCGCGCTGCTCGTCCGCGCGCTGGAGGAGGTCCCCGCAGAGCGGGAGATGATGCTCAGCCGCGTCACCGTGGAAATCCTCGGGCCCGCGCCGCTGCGGGAGCTGACGCTGACGGCACGCCTCGAACGCCCGGGCCGGGCGGTCGAATACCTGTCCGCCGAACTCGCCACCGACGAGCGGGTCGTGGCTCGGGCCTCGGCATGGCGGCTCGCCGCCTCGGACACCGCCGAGGTCAGTGCGGGGCTGGCGGAACCTCCGCCGGCCCCGGACGGCTTTCCCCCGGCCACGTGGCCGTCCACCTGGCTCGGCGGCTACCTCCACGCCATCGAATGGCGGGCGATCTCCGGGGCGGTCGCAGGCCATGGAGCCGCGGCCGTGTGGGCACGGCAGCGTGTCGCGCTCGTCGACGGTGAGAAGCCGAGCGGCCTGCAACGGCTGTTCACGATCGCCGACTCCGGCAGCGGTGTGTCGGGCAGGCTGGATCCGGCTCGGTGGTGGTTCATCAACTCCGAGCTCACCGTCCATCTGCAGCGCCCGCCTTCGGGCGAATGGATCGGCTTGGACGCCACCACCACGATCGGCCCGAACGGCGTCGGCACCGCCACGAGCAGGCTGTGCGACGAGAGTGGACAGGTCGCCCTCGGCGCTCAGGCACTGCTGGTCCGGCCGCGCTGAGGGAGCCGGGTAGAAGCCACTTCCGGACACACGGAGCGAGGAGACAGCGGAGCCGGGCGTTATCCACTAACCTGCCGTGAACGACAAACAGCATGGAGTCGCCTGGCATGCAGATCACCTCGGTGGTCAACCAGAAGGGCGGGGTCGGCAAGACCTCGCTCAGTGTTGGTCTCGCGGCCGCGCTCGCCGAACGTGGGCGTAGGGCGCTGCTCATCGACCTCGACCCGCAGGGCCACGCCACAACCGAGCTACTCGGCCTGGCGGAGGCTCCCACGGCTGGCCCCAACCTGGCCAGAGCCCTGACCAAGACGTGGAAGGGACCGGTCGAGGAGCTGATCGTCGCCCACCCGCGCAGTAACATCGCTCGCGGTGGCGCCTTCGACGTCATCCCGACTTCTCCCGGCATGTTCGACCTGATTCGCAGGCTGGACCAGTTCCGTGTTCCCGGCTGGCAGCTCGCGAGGGTGATCCAGTTCGCCAACTACGACCACGTCATCATCGACTGCCCGCCCGCGCTGGACGTACTCACCAACAACGCCCTCGCGGCCACGCACGGCATCCTCGTCCCGGTACAGCCGGACCGCACCAGCATCAGGGCGCTGCGATTGCTGAAGGACCAGATCTCCTATGTGGAGCAGACGATCGGCAGGCCGCCGATCGTCTACTTCGGACTCGTACCCAGTCTGTACCGCAGGCCGATGTCGGGATACGCGACGACCGCGCTCAGGGCGTTGCACGAGTTCGACATCCCCGTGCTCCCCCACCTTCCGCTGGGCGTGGTGATGAACGAGGCCGCCGTGCGCGGGATGCCGGTGACCACCTTCGCGCCGGAAACCGTACAGGCGGCGGCGTTCCGGCAGATAGCCCACATCATGGACTCGAGGGCGGCCGAGACCGCCCAGCACCCGGCACAGCCGATCGCACCTGCCGAGCAGGACGACTTCGTCTTCGAGGACTTCATCGCCGACGTCTCGCAGGCGCGAAACATCAACGACAACGGATCGCGGCGCAAGCTGTACGACCTGCTCCCGAAGCGGCCACGGCCGCCGCGCTGAGCACGCCCTCACCACCGGATCGCCCCCGCTCGCTGCCGGGGATGATCCGGTGATGCGGGTCAGAGCCTGCAGGAACGGATGTCCGAGGCGAGTACGGCCTTCGCGCCGGCCTCGGCGAGTTCGTCCATGATCTTGTTGACCTTCTTGCGAGAGACCATCGCTCGTACCGCGACCCAGTCGTTGTCGGCGAGCGGGGCGACAGTCGGTGACTCGAGTCCCGGAGTGATCGCGATGGCCTTCTGCAGCAGTTCGCGCGGGCAGTCGTAGTCGAGCATCATGTACTGCTGCGCGAAGACGACACCCTGCAACCGGGCGGCGAGCTGGGCCTTCGCTTTGGACTCGGGACTGCCGGCACGGTGTACCAGCACCGCCTCGGAGACGCAGATGGGCTCGCCGAAGGCCACCAGGTCGTGCTGGCGCAGCGTCCGGCCCGAGCCGACCACGTCGGCGATCGCGTCGGCGACGCCGAGCTGTACGGAGATCTCCACGGCACCATCGAGCCGGATCACGTCCGCTTCGATCCCCTGCGTCGCCAGATCGTCGCGAACCAGCCGAGGGTACGAGGTGGCCAGCCGCTTGCCCTGCAGGTCGGCGGCGGTCCAGTCGCGGCCTGCGGGTGCGGCGTAACGGAAGGTGGAGCCGCCGAAACCCAGTTGCAGGGTCTCCGCGACAGGCGCACCCGAGTCCAGCGCGAGGTCCCTTCCGGTGATCCCGAGATCGAGCTCGCCGGACCCGACGTAGATGGGGATGTCCTTGGGCCGGAGGAAGAAGAACTCCACCTCGTTCACCGGGTCGAGAACGGTCAGGTCACGCTGCTCGTGTCGCTGCCGGTAGCCGGCCTCACCGAGCATCTCGGACGCGGGCCCGGCCAGCGCGCCCTTGTTCGGTACAGCGACTCGCAGCATCACGTTCCTCCTCGCCGGGCAGAGCCCGCGATCGAATTCCTCTGGCCACCCGGCGTCAGAGCCAACAGGTCTGGCCGCGCCTCTCAGAGGTACCGGTAGACATCCTCGGTCGAGATCCCGCGCCCCAGCATCAGCACCTGCACGCGGTAGAGCAACTGGGAGATCTCCTCCGCCAGCCGGTCGTCGGACTCGTGCTCCGCGGCGATCCACACCTCCCCCGCCTCTTCGAGCACCTTCTTGCCCTGTGCGTGCACCCCGGCGTCGAGCGCGGCGACCGTGCCCGATCCCTCCGGCCTGGTGCGGGCGCGCTCGGTCAACTCGGCGAACAACTCGTCGAAGGTCTTCACGGGCGCCGATCCTTCCATCCTTCACGGTCGCCCGCGTGAGCGGGCCAAGGCGGTGCGCCGCAGGTCACCATCAGCTCACTCCATCGCCTGAACAGCGCACGATTCGGCCAGGCCGGCGAGCACGGATGCGTCGACTCCGACGAGGGAGTGCCGGAACACCCGGCGGGGCCCCGCATCCACCGCGACGTCGTTCGGTACGACGAGCACGACACAGCCCGCCGCCTCGGCCGACGACGCGCCCGGCGGGGAGTCCTCCACGGCCACGCAGTGCCCGGCGTGGACGCCGAGGAGCTCGGCGGCCAGCAGGTACGGGCGCGGATGCGGTTTGTTCTGCCCCCCGACCTCGTCGCCACAGACGGTCACGTCGAAGTACTGCCTGCCGATGGTGTTCAGCGCCTGCTCGGTCAGCCCCCGCTCGGTGGAGGTCACCAGCGCCGAGGGCACGCCCGCGTCCCGGATCGCGGCCAGTGCCTCCTGCGCGCCGGGGCGCCACGGCAACTCGTCCGAGAACAGGCCGAACGTGCGGGTGCGGATCCAGTCGCCCACCTCGGCGACGGCCTCGGGCTCCGGCTCCCGTTCCGCGGTACCCAGCAGGAATCGTGCCGTACTGTCCATGTTGGACCCGACCAGCGCGGCGCGCTGGGCTTCGGTGAGCCCGCCGCCGAGCCAGTCCGCCGCCTCGTAGAGCGCGACGTCCCACAACTTCTCCGAGTCAACGAGCGTGCCGTCCATATCCCACAGCACGGCGGCGGGAAACCCGTCGCGCCCGTCCCCATTGGACGGTGCAGTCACTATTTCTCCCCTACTGTGAAACCTGAAGTCGATTGACGCACGTATGCCGGTGCAACTATCGAGCTCGTGTTATCAGCATTCTCCGGACTCAGGTGTTGAAGTACTTTGCTTCCGGATGATGAGCCACGATGGCATCGGTGGACTGCTCCGGATGGAGCTGGAACTCCTCCGACAGCTTCACCCCGATGCGTTCGGGCCGGAGCAACTCGGCGATCTTCGCCCGGTCCTCCAGGTTCGGGCAGGCGCCGTAACCGAGCGAGAACCGCGCACCCCGGTAGCCGAGTTTGAAGAAGTCCTCGACGTCCGGCGGGTCTTCGTCGGCCATGGACGCACCCGAGCTGAACTGCAGTTCCTGCCGGACCCTCCGGTGCCAGTACTCGGCCAGCGCCTCGGCCAGTTGCACGCCGAGCCCGTGTACCTCCAGGTAGTCCCGGTAGGCGTCGTTCGCGAACAGGTCGTTCGCGTAGTCGGCGATGGGCTGTCCCATCGTGACCAGCGTCAGGGGCAGTACATCCACCCCGCCAGAAGCGCGAGCCAACTCACGCGGCCGGTAGAAGTCGGCGAGACAGAGGTGCCGATCCCGTTGCTGCCGGGGGAAACCGAACCGGGTGAGTTCGGCGGCGCCGGGATCGGGTTCGCTGAGTACGACCACGTCGTCGCCGTCGGCCACACACGGGAAGTAGCCGTACACCACCGCGGAGTGCGCCAGGATCCCGTCGGTGGCCAGCCGGTCGAGCCAGTAGCGCAGCCGTGGCCTGCCCTCGGTCTCCACGAGTTCCTCGTAGGTGGGCCCGGATCCGCCCTTGACCCCACGCAGTCCCCACTGGCCCATGAAGGTGGCCCGCTCGTCGAGCATGGCCGAGTACTCGGCCAAGGGGATGCCCTTGATCACTCGTGATCCCCAGAACGGCGGGGTCGGCACGGGTACGTCGGTGGCCACGTCCGACCGGGCGGGCACCGGTTGTGGGTCCTCCTCGGCCTGTTTGGCCTTGCGTGCTTCGGCGATGCGCAACGAACGTTCCCTGCGCGCCTTACGCTCGGCCCGCTTCTCCTCGGCCTCGGCGTCCACGGGCTGCACCTCGCCGCGTTTGGCGCCCATGATCGCGTCCATCAACCGCAGTCCCTCGAAGGCGTCCCGCGCGTAACGAACCTGTCCGATATAGACATCGGTGAGGTCGTTCTCCACATAGGAGCGAGTGAGTGCGGCTCCGCCGAGCAGCACCGGCCACCGGGTGGCGACCCCCCTGGAGTTCATCTCCTCGAGGTTCTCCTTCATGATCACCGTCGACTTCACCAGCAGGCCGGACATGCCGATCGCATCGACCCGGTTCTCCTCCGCGGCGTCGAGGATGGACGTGATGGGTTGCTTGATGCCGAGGTTCACCACCTCGTAGCCGTTGTTGGACAGGATGATGTCCACCAGGTTCTTGCCGATGTCGTGCACATCGCCCTTGACCGTCGCCAGCACGATCCGGCCCTTGCCACCGGAGTCGTCCTTCTCCATATGCGGCTCGAGATGAGCCACGGCCGTCTTCATCACCTCGGCCGACTGCAGCACGAACGGCAACTGCATCTGCCCCGACCCGAACAGCTCACCGACCGTCTTCATCCCGGCCAGCAACGTCTCGTTGATGATCTGCAGCGGCGGCCGCTCGGCCATCGCCGCGTCCAGATCCGCTTCCAGACCGTTGCGCTCCCCGTCCACGATCCGCTGCTCCAGCCGCTCGAACAACGGCAGCCGTGCCAGCTCCGCGGCGCGGGACTCCCGGCTCGACGCCGCCGTCTTGCCCTCGAACAGACTCATCAGCTTCTGCAGCGGGTCGTAGCCCTCCCGCCGGCGGTCGTACACCAGGTCCAGGGCCACCTCGCGGTGCTCGTCCGGGATCCGAGCCATGGGCAGGATCTTCGAGGCGTGCACGATCGCGGTGTCCAGACCGGCCCGCACGGCCTCGTGCAGGAACACCGAGTTCAACACCTGCCGAGCCGCCGCGTTCAGGCCGAACGAGACGTTGGAGACGCCGAGTGTGGTCTGCACCTCGGGGTAGAGCTCCTTGAGCCGCCGAATGGCCTCGATGGTCTCGATGGCGTCCTTGCGGACCTCCTCCTGGCCGGTGGAGATCGGGAACGTCAGGGTGTCGACGATGATGTCGCACACCCGCATCCCCCAGTTCGTAACCAGGTCCTCGATCGTGCGGCTGGCGATGCGCACCTTCCAGTCCGCGGTGCGGGCCTGGCCCTCTTCGTCGATGCACATCACGACCACGGCGGCGCCGTGTTCGCGGACCAGTCGCATGATCCGCTGGAACCGGGAGTCCGGGCCGTCGCCGTCCTCGTAGTTGACGCTGTTGACCACGCTGCGGCCGCCGAGCCGCTCCAGCCCCGCTTCGAGGACGGCGGGCTCGGTGGAGTCGATCATGATCGGCAGGGTCGAGGCCGTGGCCAGCCGCGAAGCCAGCTCCGACATGTCCGCGGCGCCGTCGCGGCCCACGTAGTCCACGCACAGATCGAGCAGATGCGCCCCGTCACGGGTCTGCTCGCGGGCGATCTCCACGCAGTCCTCGTAGCGCCCCTCCAGCATCGCCTCCCGGAAGGCCTTCGACCCGTTGGCGTTGGTCCGCTCCCCGATCACCAGCACACTGGCGTCCTGCGCGAACGGCACCGCCTGGTACAGCGACGACACGCCCGGTTCCGGTCGCGGATCGCGCGGCTTCGGCGGCAGATCCGCGACGGCCTCGGCCAGCTGCCGGATGTGCTCGTCGGTCGTGCCGCAGCACCCCCCGACCAGGCCGACACCGAACTCCCTGACGAACCCGCTCAGCGCCTCGGCGAGTCCCTCGGGTCCGAGGGGGTACACCGCGCCGTTCGGCCCCAGCTCCGGCAGTCCCGCGTTCGGCATGACCGACAGCGGGACACGGGCCTGCTGGGAGAGCTGGCGCAGATGCTCACTCATCTCGGCGGGACCGGTGGCGCAGTTGAGGCCGATGACATCCACACCCAGCGGTTCGAGCGCCGCCAGTGCCGCACCCACCTCGGTACCGAGCAGCATCGTCCCGGTGGTCTCCACGGTGATCGACGCGATCACCGGCACGTGCAGCCCAGCAGCGGTCATCGCCCGGTGCGCGCCGATGATCGAGGCCTTCGTCTGGAGGATGTCCTGGGTGGTCTCGACCAGCACCGCGTCCACCCCGCCTGCCAGCAGCCCGCGGACCTCCTCCGCGTAGGCGTCCCGCAGCTTGGTGAAGGGCGCGTGGCCCAGCGTCGGCAGTTTCGTCCCCGGACCGACCGACCCAAGCACGAACCGGGGACGCTCGGCGGTCGCGAACTCGTCGGCGACCTCCCTGGCCAGCCGGGCCCCCGACTCGGAGAGCTCGTAGATCCGATCCTCGATGTCGTACTCGGCGAGATTGGCGAAGTTCGCGCCGAAGCTGTTGGTTTCGATCGCGTCCGCCCCAGCGGCCAGGTAGCCCCGGTGAATCCCCCGGACGACGTCAGGGCGTGTGACGTTCAGGATCTCGTTGCAGCCCTCGAGCCCGGCGAAGTCGTCGAGGGACAGATCGTGAGCCTGCAGCGCGGTCCCCATAGCACCGTCGGCAACCACAACACGGGAGGCGAGGGCGTCGAGCAGTGGTGACGGAGTGCGTTCAGACATGGGTACAAGAGTACGGTCTCCGCCCGGCCGGTCGTTGGTCGTAGGCTGGCAGGTGTGAGCAAGCCCCCCTACGAGATGTCACCCGACGCTCCCGACCCAGCACGCGAGCACGCCGGGCGAGCAGCTGAGTCCGCGGAGCGGGACCAGCAGCCCGGATCCAGCAACACACCCGACGAGTCGCCCGAGACCGAGGGCGAAGGCGCGGATGGCGCGGTTGGCGCCGGCGCAGATCCCGCGAATCCGGACGAAACCCCTGGTGACGAGGTTGAAGCCGACGCCGAGGAGGCCGATGAGGGCGATCCGAAGCCGGTGATGGTGGTGGCCTTCGAAGGCTGGAACGACGCGGGGGACGCGGCCAGCACCGCCATCGAACACCTGCAACTCAACTGGGACGCGTCGCCGCTGGCCGAGCTGGACCCGGACGACTACTACGACTTTCAAGTGAGCAGGCCCACAGTCCGCATGGTGGACGGGGTGACGCGCATGGTCGAATGGCCGACCACACGGCTGGTGATCTGCCAGCCACAGGGATACGACCGCGAGGTCGTCCTCGTGCAGGGGCCGGAGCCGAACATGCGCTGGCGCGCGTTCTGCGCGGAGCTGCTCGAGCATGTGGAGAAGCTGCAGATCTCAACCGTGGTGACGCTCGGCGCCCTGCTGGCCGACACCGCGCACACCCGGCCGGTTCCCGTCACGGGAACCGCATTCGACGCGAAAGCCGCGGCCAAGTACGACCTGGAGCGCAATCGGTACCAGGGCCCGACCGGCATCGTGGGCGTGTTCCAGGACGCGTGCGTACGCGCGGGCATCCCGGCGGTCTCGGTGTGGGCGGCGGTTCCGCATTACGTTTCCCACCCGCCGTCACCGAAGGCCACGCTGGCACTGCTGCACAAGCTCGAGGACGTCCTCGACGTCGAGATCCCGCTGGGCGCTCTGCCCGAGCAGGCGGAGGAGTGGCAGCGCACGGTCAGCGAGATGGCCGACGAGGATGAGGAGATCAGCGACTACGTCCGCTCACTCGAGGAGCGCGGCGATGCCGAGATCACCCTCGACGAGAACAGTGGCGACAAGATCGCCGCCGAGTTCGAGCGCTACCTGCGCCGTCGCAGGCCGGACGGCCCAGGCTCGGCGCGGTGAGTTCCCCAATGTGGCATTGGGGACGTTGAAGTTCCCCAATGCCACATTGGGGAACTTCAAGTTCCCGAAAGCCACATTGGGGGAATCCCGCATGCGCCCCGTCAGAGGAGGGTGCGCAGCGGGACGGGGCCGCGGGCGCGCTTGCGCCACTCACGGGGATAACCGAGGGACACCTCCTCGAACCGCACTCCGTCCCGGTAGGTGGTGCGCGGTATGTGCAGGTGGCCGTACACCGCGATCTCGGCGCGGTAGCGGCGGTGCCAGTCCTCGGTCTCCGAGGTGCCGCACCACATCGCGAACTCCGGATAGTGCAACGGTTCGGTCGGATGACGGTGCAGCGGCCAATGTGAGACGAGGACGGTCCCGTGCTCGGGCGGGATCGCGGCCAGCCGTTCTCCGCTGACCTTGAGCCGCTCGGCGCACCACTCGGCACGACTCGGGAACGGGTCCGGGTCCAGGAAGAACTCGTCCGTACAGACAACCCCCGCATCCCGTGCCTGGTCGAGCGCCTCGGCCAGCGATCTGCCCTCCGCCTCCGGCGTGCGCCACGAGTAGTCGTAGAGCAGGAAAAGCGGCGCGATGGTGAGCGGTCGCGGGTGGTGTTCCCACACCGCGAACTCGTCCTCCGGAGTGAGCACGTCGATCGACTGACACCGGCGAACCAGTTCGGCATAGCGCGCCTGCCCCCGGAACTGCGCCGGTTCCTTGCCAGTGGTCCACAGTTCGTGGTTGCCGGGCACCCAGATGACCTTCGCGAATCGCTCCCGCAGGGTGCTCAGGGTCTCGATGACCACGTCCATCCGCTCCGCGACGTCTCCCGCGACGATCAGCCAGTCGTCCCGGCTCGCGGAACGGACGCTGTCGAGGAGTGGCTCATTTCCCCGGTGTGTGACGTGCAGGTCGCTGGTGGCGAGCAGGTGTGGCACTCCACCACCGTATCCGCGGTCGCGAACGCGGGCCCACCTGCGCGCCGCGGGAAGCCGGTGAGCAGGACCAGCGCGAGCGATCCGGCGAGTACGTGCAGCGCGGCCTGCACCGTGAGCAGGCCGGTGAGGCCCACCAGTTCCACGAGCGAACCGGCCAATTGCATACCGAGTGCGGTCCCCGCGGCCATCGCGGCGAACGCCGTGCTCAGCACCCGTCCCGCCAGCAGTGGTCCGGCGGCGGTCTGCAACACCGACAGCAGCCCCGAGGCCGAGACGACGCCCGGCGCGCCGACGAGGGCGAACAGCCCGGCGTACACCCAGAACTCGGTGGTGACCGAGGGCAGATGCCAGATCAGCACCGACACCAGCCCCACCCCGAGGGTTCCCCAGCCGAGCAACGCCGACGGGCGTACGTGCCGTAACCCGGTGGCGACCACGGCGCCCGCTACCAGTCCGCCGACCGCCTGCACCCCTCGTAGCAGGCCCACCTCGGGTTCACCACCGCCGAGGCGCCCCAACACGAAGAGTACGAACAGCACCAGGAACATGCCCTGCGCGATTGCCGAGAGCAGCAGGGTGACGCCGGTGCGCCGCAACATCGGATTGTCGCGGATCGCGTTGAGACCGTCGAGCCACTGCCGCACCATGGGTGTGCCCGCGACGGGTGCGACGGTCCGTGCCGGGAAGCGCGGAAGCAACAACGCGCCGGCGAGTGCCAGCGCGGCGAGATAGGCGCCCACGACCCAGGGCAGTCCGCCGAATCCGAGCAACAGGCCACCGAGCGATGCCCCGACGAGCCGGGCGACGCTGCTGTTCACCCCCATCAGGCCGTTCGCCGCGGTGACCTGATCCGTTCCCACCAGGTCGGGCACGAGGGCGTTGCGGGCAGGCTCGAACAACGCCGCGAGCGAGGCCTGCGCGGCCACCACGAGGAACACCAGCGGCAGCGCTGCCTGGCCGTCCGCAATCAGCAGGGGCAACGCCACCACGGCCTGACCGGTGCAGACCAGGAACAACACCAACCTGCGCTCGTACCGGTCGGCGAGCACCCCGGCCAACGGGCTCATCAGCACCGCGGGCAGCAGGCCGAGCATCATGCTCGTGGCCGTCGAGGCGGCCGATCCGGTGAGCTGGTAGACGAGCACGGGGAGTGCGACCTGCAGCATCCATTCCGCGGTCTCGGAGAAGAAGGCGGCCGTCCACAGCCGGGCGAACCCGGGTTGCCGTAGTACGCCTGGCCGCATCACGACGAGGTGCCGCCGTCCGCCTCGATGCGCAGGAACGCCCGCAGCCCGACGTGCACCGCTCGCGCACCTTCTGGGACATCGGCGCGGATCTTGTTCACGTACGGCCGAAGCAGCGTGTCGATGGAGGCCACGAGCTCGTTGAGTTCCGCCGGGGTGACGGTCAGCGCGTAGCTGTTCAGCCCACCACTGTCCCGCCACTGCGGCTCCAGGTCACCGACCGCGTCCAGGTATCGCTGGGTGAGCTCCTGCTCGGTGTCGAGCATCGTGCCCGCCGCGGCGAGCCGAGCGGCTCGCATCGCGGGATCGGCACCGAGTTCGCCCAGTTCGAGACCGACCTGGCGGGCCTGCCACGGTCGCTGCCGCCCGTCTTCGGCCGCACTGGGTTCCACCAGGCCGAGCTCCGCCAGCTTGCGCAGGTGCCAGCTGCAGTTCGAAGCCGAGGAGCCGACGGCTGCCGCGCATTCACTGGCCGTACGCGGGCCGACCGCCATCAGGTAGTCGAGCAGTGCCGCACGCAACGGATGAGCCAGCGCTCGCATCAGTTCGACATCCCGCACCCGTCTGCGTTCGGGTAGTTCGTTCATCGCGTCCCCAGATCTGAAAGAACCCTTTCGAAATATCTCTTTCAGATTGCCCTGTTCGGACACCGCCGTCAACAGCGAACAGCGATAGAAAAACGCTTGACTAAAACTACGGGTGTCGCATTAGACTGGCTCGCATCATGGACCACTGATGCCGCGAAGTCGCCCGCGCCCGAGGCCCGTTCCGGTTGAGCGCCGCTCCCGGTTCGACAGTGCCCGGCGGGTATCCCCACTCGCCAAGGAACGTGATCCCGCTGTCTGGCAACCTTTTTCTGCGCACCATCGACCTCGCGTTCGCCTATGGCGACCGCGTGGTTTTCGACGGGCTGTCATTCACCGCCGCCGCCGGTCATCGGATCGGTCTCGTCGGCGAGAACGGCACCGGCAAATCCACGCTGCTCCGGCTGCTGGCCGGCCGCCAGCTCCCGCAGGCAGGCACGGTCACCGGCGCCGCCGACGTCGGTTTCCTGGACCAGGAACTGCCCTACCCGGCCTCAACGGTTGTCGCGGCGGTCATCGACGACGCGCTGGCCGAGACCCGGGCCGTCGCCACCCGGCTGGACCGGCTCGCCGGCCACCTCCCCGAACACCCGGACGACGCAACGGCACTGGCCGAGTACGGGCACGCTCTCGAGTGGGCGCAGGCGCACGACCTCTGGGACGCGGATCGCAGGGCGGCGCTGGTCCGCACGGGGCTCGGTCTCGGTGCGCTCGCACCTGAACGCGAGCTCGGCACCCTCTCCGGCGGACAGCGTGCCCGCCTCGGGCTCGCCGCCCTGTTGATCCGGCGACCGTCGGCACTGCTACTGGACGAACCCACCAACCATCTCGACGACGACGCGCTGGAGTTCCTCGAAGGCCACCTTTGTGCGTTGCCCGGAGTCGTGGTGCTGTCCTCGCACGACCGCGTCTTCCTCGACTCGGTGTGTACCGACATCGTCGATCTGGACCCCGCGGCCGAGGGGCCGATGCGTTACGGCGGCCGGTACAGCGACTACCTGCTGGCCAAACGCGCCGAACGCCTGCGCTGGGAGCAGCGCTTCACCGAGGAGCAGGCCGAGCTGCGGAGACTGCGCCGGTCGGTCGAGGTGACCGCCCGCGACATCAACCACGACCGGGCGCCGACGGACAACGCGAAGATGGCCTACGACTACAAGGGCGGCAGGATACAGCGGCAGATCTCGCGGCGCGTCCGCAACGCCCAGTCGCGACTCGACGAGTTGGAGCGCACGCAGACGCCGAAACCTCCTGCGCCCCTGCGGTTCGCCGCCACCCTGACCCGGCAGGCAACCGACGAGGCCGCACTGACCCTGTGCGACGTCGAGATCCCTGGCAGGTTGCCGCACATCGCGCGGCTCGCGGTCGGCGCGGGAAGCCGGTTGCTGGTCACCGGCGGCAACGGTGCGGGAAAGTCCACCCTGCTCTCGGTGCTCGCGGGGCGGCTGCGACCGGTCCGCGGGCAGGTCAGCCGCACCCCCGGCGTCCGGGTCGGACTGCTCGACCAGGACGTCCGGTTTCCGGACCCGGCCACGACACCGCGACAGCTCTATCGCTCGGTCGCCGGCGACGACGCACCCACGCTGTCCAGCCTCGGCCTGCTCGCGGTCCGGGACCTGGACCGCGAACTGGGCAACCTCTCCGTGGGGCAACGACGCAGACTGGCTCTCGCCACGCTCATCGCCGCACCGCCGCAGGTGCTGCTGCTCGACGAACCGACCAACCACATCTCACTGAGTCTCACCGAGGAGCTGACAGCGGCGCTCGGCAGCGCCCCCGGTGCTGTCGTCGTCGCCTCCCACGACCGCTGGCTGCGCCGTGGCTGGGAAGGCGAGCGGCTCGAACTCGTCGGCTCGGTGACCGCTGTTCGCGCCCGGCAACTGCAAACTCGCCCCCCGGCAACTGCGAAGTCAGCCCCCGGAACTGCAAAGTCAGGCCCCGGAACTGCGAAGTCGGGTTAGGCGGAGATGCCCAGGAGGGCGTCTATGGCGTCGCGCATGCGGCTCGGCGCCGAGTCGTCACCGCCGCGGCCGCGCAGGGCCTCGTCGGCCCAAGCGTCGACCGCCGCGAGTGCAGCGGGTGTGTCGAGGTCGTCGGCGAGATGGTCGCGGAGCCTCGCCACGACCGGCTCGGCGACCGGGCCGGTGACCGCCGCGACGGCCCGGCGCCAGCGGTCCAGCCTGGTCTCGGCCTGCGACAGCAGCTCATCGGTCCACGCGCGGTCGGCGCGGTAATGCCCGGCGAGCAGCGCGAGCCGCACCGCGCCACTGTCGACCCCGTTCGCGCGCAGACGCGAGACGAACACCAGATTGCCCCGGGACTTGGACATCTTCTCGCCGTCGAGGCCGATCATGCCGGCGTGCACGTAGTGCCGGGCGAACGGGTGCTCGCCGGTCAGCGCCTCGGCGTGGGCGGCACTGAACTCGTGGTGCGGGAACGCCAGGTCCGATCCGCCCCCCTGGACGTCGAACCCCATACCTACCCGGTTCACCGCGATCGCGCTGCACTCGATGTGCCAGCCCGGCCGCCCGGCTCCAAGCTCGGACTCCCAGAACGGCTCGCCGGGACGGGCCACCCGCCACAACAGGGCGTCCAGCGGGTCGCGCTTTCCAGGACGGTCGGGATCGCCACCACGCTCGGCGAAGAACGTGGCCATCGTCTCCGCGTCGTAGTTCGATTCGTAGCCGAACCGGCCGGTGGCCCGATGATCGAAGTAGATGTCCGGGTACTCGGAGTCGTCGGCACGGTAGGCCGCGCCGTCGGCCAGCAGCTTCGCGACGACTTCGACGATCTCCGGAATGCTCTCCACCGCGCCGACGAACTCACGGGGCGGCAGCACCCGCAGCGCCTCCATGTCCTCCCGGAACAACGCGGTCTCCCGCATCCCGAGCACGACCCAGTCGTCCTGGTCCCGTTCCGCGCGCTCCAGCAGCGGCTCGTCGATGTCGGTGACGTTCTGCACGTAGTGCACCTCGTGCCCAGCGTCGAGCCACAGCCGGTGCACGAGGTCGAAGGCGAGGTAGGTCGCCGCGTGCCCGAGGTGCGTCGCGTCGTACGGGGTGATGCCACAGACGTACATGCGCGCCACCGACCCCGGCGCCGTCGGCCGGACCTCACCTGCCGCGGTGTCGAACAATCGCAGCGCCGGCGGGGTTCCTGGTACGCGGGGAAGGGCGACGGATGACCAAGTCTGCATGACCCAACCCTAAGTCCAGTCCGTCACCGGCTGCCCACCTGGTGGAACCGTCCGGCCGGGCACCGCCGCCGAAGCCGACCACATCATCGCGAGTCCCGCGGCGAGCTGCTCGCCGTTGGGCGCTCCCTCGGGGTCGAGCAGCCACTGCACGGAGAGGCCGTCGCAGACCGCGATCACGAACCCGGCCAGCGCGGTGCAGCGAGGATCGTCGGGCCGGACGTCTCCGCCGAGCGACTCGGCGGCGAGCACGGCCACCCGCTCCCGGCATCGGCGATACTGCTCCGCGAACTGCTCGCGCAGCGAAGGAGTGCGCTCGGCCTGTGCAAGCGCCTCCACATAGGACAACAGCAGGGCGCGCTTCTCCGCGAGACTGTCGAGCATCGCCACCCAGGTGATCCGGCCACGTTCGATCGGGGACGCGGCGGGGTCGGCCATGGCGATCCTGGCCAGCTGCTCGGTCCACTCCTCGAAGACCTCACCGATCGCCGCGTTCAGCAATCCGGCCTTCGAGCCGAAGTGGTAACCGATCGAATGCAGGTTGGTACCCGACTCGGCGACGAGGTCGCGTGCCGTGATGTGCGCGTAGCCCCGCTCCTGCAGCAGCGTGCGTGCCGCGACCAGCAACTGTTCCCGGTGCCCCACCGGCACAGCATAAAGCCGCGTCCAGGAGTGACCCTTGACACCAAACTTATACGGGTGTGTAAATAGGGAGGTCGCCCGCTCGTCGAGGAGCCGCACCATGACCACCGCGAACACCGCGAACACCGCGAACACCGCGAACACCGCAATCACGGCAATCACCGGCATCGACACGGCCGAGCTCGCGGTCGCACCGCCACCGCCGGGTCCGCGCCTTCCCGTCGCCGTCCAGACGCTGCTGTTCAGCACACGCAGGCACACCTGGTTGCCGAAACTGCGCCGCCGCTACGGTGACGTCGTCCGCCTGCGCATCTACCCCGAACGTTCGGTGGTCGAGATCGCCGACGTCGAACTCATCCGCGCCATCTTCAGTGGTTCCAACACCGTGTTCCACGCCGGCGAGGGCAACGTGATCCTCAAGCCGGTCATGGGCGAGCACTCGGTGCTGCTCACCGACGAGGACCAGCACCTGCGCGCCCGTAAACTGCTGATGCCCGCCTTCCACGGCGCGGCCCTGCGGGGCTACCGCGACATGGTGTCCGAACTCGCCGACGCGGAGGCCGCGCGCTGGCCCACCGGCCGTCCCTTCCCCACACACGCGAGGATGCAGGCGCTCACCCTGGAGGTCATCCTGCGGGTCGTGTTCGGCGTGGCCGAGGGGCCACGACTGGATGAGCTGCGAATGCTGCTCGGCAGGCTCGTCGACGTCGGGCCGATCGACATCCTCGGCTGGCACAACCCGAAACTACAGCGCATCGGCCCGTGGCGCCGTTACGCGCGCGGACAGCAGCGGGTCGACGAACTGCTCTACGCCGAGATCGGCGAACGAAAGCTGGCCGGCGACCTCGCCGACCGCGGCGACGTGCTCTCCCGGCTCCTGCTGGTCACCGTCGACGGGGAACGGCTCTCCGACGTCGAACTGCGGGACCAGCTGGTCACCCTCCTGCTGGCCGGCCACGAGACCACCGCCACGGCGCTGGCCTGGGCGCTACACGAACTGGCCCGGCATCCCGCGCTGCTGGACAGGGCGATCCGCGCGGCCGACGGTCGGACACAGGAGGATGACAAGTACCTCGAGGCCGTGGCCAAGGAGTCGATGCGGCTGCATCCGGTGATCTCCGAGGTCGCCCGCAAACTGACCACCGACCTCGTCGTCGGCGGCTACCGGATCCCCGCGGGACACACGGTGATGCCCTCGATCGCCCTGGTCCAGGGTGATCCGGCGCATCACGCCGACCCGGAAAAGTTCCGCCCGGACCGGTTCCTCGGCGAAGGACCGCCGACCGGCACGTGGCTACCCTTCGGCGGTGGCGTCCGGCGTTGCCTCGGAGCCGGGTTCTCTCTCATGGAGGCGACGGTGATGCTGCGCTCGGTTCTGAGCCGCTACCGCATCGCTGCGGATCGGCCGCGGCCGGAACCGGCCAAAGCGCGGCACATCACGATGGTGCCCGCGCGCGGTGCTCGGGTGGTGGCCTGGCCACGCCGATGACGCTTTGTCACAATTCGTAGCCGATCGTAACGCAATAGTGACGTGATCTGCGTTACATTTCTGACGCTGGGTTCGATCCTGGAGATGTCACTCCCATCCCCAAGGCGAAGAAGGTGGCCACCATGACGGACGCGGTTGGTGACGGAACGACCGGCCGGTACCTGGTCCTGCTCGAGGACGACGCCGCGGACGAGGGCGTTCGCACGATGGCGCGTGTCGCCGGCATCCGTACCGCGAGCACCGCGGACCTCGCCGGCGATTCGGTATCGCTGTCCACGGGCCTCGACGGTCTGCTGCTCCACGAACTCGGCGTCGCCGTCATCACAGCGGGCGCGGACCAGGCGGACGCCCTCAACCGTTCGATCATGGAACGCGGCGCGATCGCGGGTGTGGAACGAGAGCGCACGGTGCACGCGATCGCCCCCGCCGCCCCGGCTGTGGAACCGGGCGCCGTGGACGAGACCACCTTCACCTGGGGACTACAGGCGGTCGGAGCGCCGGACAGCCCCGCCACCGGCGCGGGTGTGCGGCTGGCCGTCCTCGACACCGGATTCGACCTCGAGCACCCGGACTTCGCGGGCCGTGTCGTACAGACCCGGTCGTTCATCGAGGGTGAGGACATCGCCGACGGGCACGGCCACGGCACGCACTGCATCGGCACAGCCTGCGGGCCGCGGGATCCGGACACGGGCCCGGGCTACGGCGTGGCACCCGAGGTGGAGATCTACGCGGGCAAGGTGCTCAGCAACGCGGGCTCCGGCAGTGACGGAGGCATTCTGGCCGGGATCGCGTGGGCGATCATGCATGGCTGCGCGGTGGTGTCGATGTCACTCGGCGCGGCGGTCCGGCCCGGCGACCCGCACTCCCCCACCTTCGAGCGGGTCGCCCGGCGTGCCGTCGGCAAGGGCACCCTGATCATCGCGGCGGCGGGCAACGAGAGCAGACGGTCCTCCGGGGTGATCGCACCCATCGGCCACCCGGCCAACTGCCCCTCGATCATGGCGGTCGGGGCGGTGGACGTACACAACGCTGTCGCCGACTTCTCCTCCGGCAGTGTCGACGAGGAACGCGCCGTGGACCTCGCCGGGCCCGGTGTGGACGTGCATTCCAGCTGGCCCATGCCGACGCGGCACCGGCGCATCAGCGGCACCAGCATGGCGACACCGCATGTCGCTGGCGTCGCCGCGCTCATCGCGCAGCAGCACGGAGCCCGCGGCTGGGAACTGTGGGCCAGGCTCGGGCAGAGCGCCATCCGACTGCCCTTGCCTTCCACCGATATCGGTGCTGGACTCGTCCACGCACCCCGGTAACCGTCCGGGCCGCCGCAGGGAGGCCGTATGGCCGAGGACGACCACAGGGTCATCGTCTCGATCGCCGACGACAACCTCGACCGCATCGGCGACGTCGTCGATGCGCTGCGCACCGCCGGGCTGCGTGTGCAGGACGTGCAGGACGTCATCGGGACGGTCACCGGCTGGGTGCACGATGGATCGCTCGGCTCACTGAAGGACGTGTCAGGGGTCGTCGATGTCGAGTTCGACCGGACCTATCAGCTGCCGCCGGAAGAGGGGCCCCAGTAGGCACGCTCTCGCGCGCCCGCGATCCTCAGGACCTGCGTGTGTGCAGGTAGTCCTCGACCACGGCGGCTCCGAGACCACCGAGGTCGGGGGCCACCACGCGCCCGCCCGCGCGCCGGGCCAGCAGATCCACGAACGACGTCAGCCGAGAGTCGTCACCCAGCCGGAAGACGGTGAGTGAGGTACCGAGTTTCCCCAGCCGGTCGACCTCCGTCAGCGTCTTCGCCAGCGTTCGCGGACTGGGCGGGTAGTCGAACTCCGCCGTCCCGTCCGGTTCCAGGTGCGCGGTGGGCTCGCCGTCGGTGACCAGCAGTACCACGGGCCGAGCGCCCGGGTTCCTGCGCAGGTGTCGGCCCGCGAGCAGTAGTGCGTGGTGGGCGTTGGTGCCCTGCTCCCACGCGCCTTCCAGGCCGACCAGTTCGGCCAGCTCCACCGCGGTGGCGTAGCGGCCGAAGGTGATCAGCTGCAGCGCGTCCCCCCGGAACCGGGTGGCGATCAGCTGCTGCAGGGCGAGGGCCGTGCGTTTCATCGGCAGCCAGCGGCCCTCCTGCACCATCGACCAGGAGGTGTCCACGCACAGCGCGACCGCGGCCCGCGCGCGCTGCTCGGTCTCGACCACCTCGACATCGGACACGTCGAGCTCGGTACCGCGCCCCGTCCCCCCGGCCGCGGTGCGCAGGACGGCGTTGCGGACCGTCCTGGAGACAGCCCAGGGCTGTGTGTCGCCGAACTGCCACGGCCTGCTCGAACCGGTCAGCTCTCCCGCTGCGCCCGCGGTCGCGGTCTCCCGCTGACCCGCGCGACCACGCAGTGTCTTGATCACGTCGGACAACGCCGTCTCGGCGAGGCGGCGCAACGCCTTCGGTGACAGGCGCAGCGATCCGTCCGCCGTCCGCTCGAACAAGCCCTGCCTGCGCAGCTCCCGTTCGAGCTCGGCGAGCCTGCGCGCGTCGACCCCCGCGTCCTCGCCGAGCTGGCGGATCAGCGCGTCGGAATCGATGTCCTCCAGCCTGGCGCCGGGATACGACTGCGAAAGCTGCTCGGCCAGTGCGTCCAGCTCGGCGAGATCGGTCATCGCGCGCACCCCCTCGCCGAACCCGAGTGAGTCGTCGCCACGAAACCGCGCCGAGGAATCCCAATCCTGCCTCGGCCGCAGTGCCCGCAGCTGCCCGTCCAGCGCCGACAGTTGCTCGGCCATCCGCGAGTCACCGAAGGCCTGCTGGGACAGCTCGGCCAGTTCGGCCCGCTGCTCGGGCGACATCGAGTTGAGCATCCGCTGTGCCGCGGCCGCCCTCGCCGCCAGCACGTCGATGAGTTCGTCGACCGTCCTCGGCTGTTCGGGGAAGAACTCGCCATGTCTGCTCATGAACTCCGCGAAGCGTTGCGGCACGTCGGCGAAGCCCTGTGCGTGCGCGGACAGCAGTGCGTTCAGATCCGCCAGCATCTGGTTGATCCGCTCGACGTCGGCGCTGCCGGTCTCCTGCAGCGCGTTCTTCATTCCCTCGAACCGGGAGTCGAGCAACTCCCTGCCCAGCAGGTCGCGGATCCGCTCGTAGTTCTGCCTGCCCTCCGCCGAGCGCCAGTCGTACTCCGCCAGCTCGCGCACCGCGGCCGCCGTGCCTGAGGGCAACGCGTCCAGCACGGCCTCCTGGAAGCGCGCGTCGTCGGACGGGTCCGGGAAGAGGTCAGCGCGTTCGGCGGCCACGGCCGCGTCCAGCAGCTGCCGCACCTCCTGCAGCGTCCCGTCCAGGCGATGGCGTCGCTGGATCTCCGACCGGCGCTGCCATACCCGCCGGGTCAGCTCGTCCAGGCCTGCCGTGTCCCTCGTGCCCCTGCGCAGCAACTCCTCCAGTGCCGAGCGGGGCGACGCACCGGCCATCACCTCCTGGCCGATCTCGTCCAACGCCTCCCGAAGGTCCGCGGGCGCGGCGAGCGGATCCGGCCCCTCGTGCCAGGGGCCGTAGGAGTAGCCGGGCGCGGTCACGGTCCGTACACCGTCGTGTGGTCGTCGGCGTCCTTGGCGAGCTTGCGGGCGAGGTAGAGCGACTCCAGCGCGAGCTCGACCGCGGCGGCGATCCGGCTGGGTGGTTCGTCGGCGCCCACGCCCGCCCGCTGCGCGACCTCGTGTAGCACGGGCAGTTCCGGCAGCGCGGCGAGGAGCTCCTTGCCCGGCACTCGCTCACCGGTCGCCACCAGATGCCCGTCGGCGACCGCGTTCCCGAGCGGGGTCAGGTCGAGCCCGGCGAAGCGTTCCCGCGCCGTTTCGGCGACCGCCCTGCGCAGCAGGTGCGTCAGGTGCTCGGTCTCCCTGCCCTCCTCGCCGGGCTCGAACTCGAGCTTGCCGCGCAGTACCGCCGGTACCGAGTCGAGGTCGACCGGCCGGGCCACGGCGGGTTGCTCCCCGGTGAGTGCCGAACGCCGCAGTGCGGCAGCGGCGACCGTCTCGGCGGCGGCGACGGCGAACCTCGCCGACACCCCCGATCGCTGGTCGACCACGTTGGACTCGCGCAGACCGCGGACGAACCGGGCGAGAACCTCGAGCAACGGCGTACCGACCTCGGCGACCAGCCGGGCCTCCTGCCGGACGACACCGATCTCCGCGTCCAGATCGAGTGGGTAGTGCGTGCGTATCTCGGCGCCGAAGCGGTCCTTGAGGGGGGTGATGATCCGGCCCCGGTTCGTGTAGTCCTCGGGGTTCGCTGTGGCCACCAGCAGGACGTCAAGCGGCAACCTCAGGGTGTACCCCCGAACCTGGATGTCGCGCTCCTCCATCACGTTGAGCAGCGCGACCTGAATCCGTTCGGCGAGGTCAGGCAGCTCGTTGATCGCGACGATCCCGCGGTGCGACCGGGGCACGAGTCCGAAGTGGATGGTCTCGGGATCACCCAGACTCCGCCCCTCGGCGACCTTGACCGGGTCGACGTCACCGATCAGGTCCCCGACCGATGTGTCCGGCGTGGCGAGCTTCTCGGTGTAGCGCTCGTCGCGGTGCAGCCAGGCCACCGGGAGGTCGTCGCCGAGTTCGGCCGCCCTGCGCCGGGAGGCGGGGGTGATCGGCCGCAAGGGGTGCTCGGCCAGTTCCGACCCCTCGATCACCGGTGTCCACTCGTCGAGCAGGCCGGCCAGTGTGCGCAGGAGCCGGGTCTTGCCCTGACCTCGCTCACCGAGCAGCACGACGTCGTGCCCGGCCAGCAGTGCCCGTTCCAACTGCGGCAGCACTGTTCTGGAGAACCCGACCATCCCGGGCCACGGGTCCCGCCCCAACCGCAGCGCGTCGAGCAGGTTGTCGTGGATCTCCGTCTTGACGCCACGCGGGGAATTCCCCGCCTCGCGCAACGCTCCGGCGGTACGGGGCAGGTCCGCTGGTGGGGAACTGTTGCTCACTCCCGCGACGCTACTTCCCGATCGCCCTGGCGTCGACGTGGAGCAACTCCACCCACCGGGTTTCCCGCCTCGCGAAGACGGCATCTAGTCTGGATCGCCGTGTGCTGTCCCAGTGCGACCCTCTCGGTCTGGTCCTCGGCGTGGCTGAACGGCGCCGCCGCATCCGACAACGCCCTTGACGCGCTCGGCGCGTGGGGCACGGCGCATGAGGTGGTCGCCGCCGATGCAGAAACGGCGGAGTGGCTCGACCTGCCCGTGTCCGGCGCTGTTCCCGCGCAACCCGCGCAATTGCTCGGCGCACTGCGCCGGATCGGCGCCGCCGATGCCCGGCTGACCCTGCCGGTCCCCGGCGACGTTCGCGGCCTTGGCGGCGGAGGACCGTTCACCGAGGCCGCCCTGCGCTCGGGTGAAGCGGCGCTGTTTCCCTCCGCCGGCTGCGCCGTCGTGCCCGAGCCGATCGCGGAAGGCCTGCTGCGCTGGATCGTGCACCAGATCCCGGTGGGCACCGAGCCCGAGTTCGTCGGGATCGGCGAGGCCGAGCATCTGCTCACCGACGCGGTCCGCGTCAGCGCGGGAACGTTGCAGCAACTCGACGTCGCACGGGATCGCCCCGGCGTGCGCGGGGAACTGAAGGCGCGTCTGCGCTCAGCACCTCGGCCGGGCTGGCCCGCACCGATGCCCGGCCGCTGTCTGCTGGTCCTGCAACGGGCGGACGAGGTGGAGGCCATCCTCGCCCTCGCCATGACCGACGAACCGGGTGGTGCGTTGTCGGCATCGGCCGCGGCACAACGTTCCGAGGCGCTGCGCCCGCTGTCCGACGCCGTCCGCACGGCTCGGTGTGCCGCCGTCACCGAGGCCGTGCGCGTGCTCAGTGGCGACGCCGACCGGCAGACCTAGGCCGGCCTGCCACGGGAACTGCGAACTCCCGCCCCGGAACTGCGAACTCGGCCACGGGAACTGCCAAGTCAGGGCCGGGAACTGCCAAGTCGGGGTCAGGGGGCGCGGCGCTTCGGGGGTTCGCAACAGCCGATGGCGCAGGGTGCGCCGTTGACCGTGCAGCCGGCCGTCGGGAAGTCCGAGAGGGCGCGCGGTGGCGCTCCCGAACAGTGCTCGCGGACCAGCTCGACGACGAGCTGGGCGAAGCGGGGGTCACCGTTCGGTGTCGGCACCCTGGCGAAGCCCATCCCGAGTTCGGCGGCTCGCTCCGCGGCCTCGTTGTCCAGATCCCACACCACCTCCAGGTGGTCTGAGACGAACCCGACCGGGCAGACGACCACCGAGGTGGCCCCCTGCGCGTGCACCGCGCCGAGATGGTCCACGATGTCCGGCTCCAGCCAGGGCATTGTCGGCGGACCGGAACGGGACTGCCACACCACGTCGTAATCGGCCACACCCGCCTCGGCCGCCACCAGCCGCGCCGCTTCGGCGATCTGCCGGGAGTACCTGCGGCCGCCGGAGCCGGGCGGTCCGGCCGCGACGTCCGCGCTGTCCGGGATGGAGTGTGCGACGAAGATCGTGCGGGCGCCCTCCGGCGAACCGAGTGCGGCGTGCGCGGCCCGGACACCGTCGGCGAACGCCGAGACGAACAGCGGGTGGTCGAAGAACTGCCGTAGTTTCGTCAGCTCGGGGGCGTTCTCCCCCACCGCGGCCCTGGCTCGCACGATGTCCTCGTCGTACTGCCTGCACGCCGAGTAGCCGCCGTATGCGCTGGTGGGAAAGACCAGTGCCCGCCGCACGCCAGCGCCGGCCATCTCGGCCAGCGTGTCCTCGACCAGCGGGTGCCAGTTCCGGTTGCCGAAGTAGACCGGCAGGTCGAGCCCCTGACCCTCCAGCTCCTTGCGGACGGCCGCGATCGCCTCGAGGTTGAGCCGGTTGATCGGTGACACACCACCGAAGTGGTGGTAGTGCTCGGCGACCTCCGCCAGCCGCGCTCGCGGCACTCCCCTGCCGCGAGTCACGTTCTCGAGGAACGGCAGCACCTCGTCCGGCCCCTCCGGACCACCGAAGGACAGCCACAACACCGCGTCATAGGAAAGCTCACTCACGGTGCCCATCTTCGCGCTGTGACCGCGCTCGCGCAGATCCGGGGCCCCGGTGCCCGGCACCCGCGGGTTCAGCTGCCCCTGGACTCGGCCAGCCGCCGCATCCAGTAACGGAACCAGTCGTCCCCGAAGGGCACGTACACCCGCACCGGAACACCACGGGCGACGAGGTCGTCCAGGGTGGCGGGACGCACGCCGAGCAACTGCTCGACCGGACGTGGCCCGAGCGCGGCGAGCAGAGCCTCCCGGAGCACCCCGTCGTGGGTGGCCAGCGCGAAGCTCGCGTCGGCCTCGGCCAGCCGGTGGGCGAGGCGGGTGAAGGCGATGTCCGTGGGCTCGCCGTAGGGCAACGCCCGATCCGCGGGCTCGACGTAGGCGCCCTTCACCAGTCGCACGTGGACACCCGCATCCACGAGACGGTCGAGGTCGCGCTCCGAGCGTCGCAGGTTCGCCTGCACAGTCGCCCCGATCCGGTCCGCGAGGCCGTTTCCCGCGGCGGTCAGGACACACTCCAGCACCGCATCGGCCCGGTCGTAGTCCTCCGCACCCACCTGAACGCGGCGTCCGGGCGGCAGCTTCTCCGCGACGGCGCTCAGTTTGTCCGCGCAGTAGCCGGTGTCGACGTCCAACCCGAGATGGGACAGGTCGACCGACAACCACGCGTCGTCCGGCAGCACCCGCAGTTCACCTGCCAGCCGGAGGTAGTCCTCGGCGACCCGTTCGGCTTCAGCGGCGTCCCTGACGAGCTCGCCGAACTGGTCGATACTGCTCGCCACACCACGCTCGTGCAGCTGGTGCGCGGTTCGTACGGCATCCTCCGCCGTTGTCCCCGCGACGTAACGAGCGGCCGCACGCCAGGCCAGTCGCTCGGCGGGCGGCGCAGCCCGGACGCCACGTTCGAGAAGGCTGTTGGTGGCGAGGCGGAATAGGATGACGCGATCGATGCTCACGATCGCCAACCTACCGACCGCCACCCGCCGCGCCCCGAGCCGGAAGGCGCGGACGTCAGACGCCGAGAGCGTGCACGCCGCCGTCGACCCAGATCATCGAGCCGGTGGTCGCGGGCAGCCAGTCGGAGAGCGCCGCGCAGACGGTCTTGGCCGTCGGTATCGGGTCGGAGCTGTCCCAGCCGAGCGGGGCACGGTCGCCCCAGCCTTCCTCCAGCTCGCCGAAGCCGGGGATGGACTTCGCCGCCATCGTCTTCATCGGGCCCGCGGTCACCAGGTTCACCCGGATCCCCTGCGGCCCGAGATCCCTGGCGAGGTACCGGTTGACCGACTCGAGCGCCGCCTTGGCCACGCCCATCCAGTTGTAGACCGGCCAAGCGACCCTGGCGTCGAAGTCCATACCGACGATGGACGAGCCCCTGGCGAGTAGCGGCAGCGTGGCGACCGCGAGGGACTTGAACGAGTACGCGGAGACCTCGACGGCGGTGGAGACGTCCTTCCACGGCGCGTCCATGAACGGAGCGCCGAGGCATGAGGGTGGCGCGAAACCGATCGAGTGCAGCACTCCGTCGAGCCCGTCGACGTGCTCACGCACGCGATCGGCCAGCGTGTCCAGGTGCTCCTGGTTCTGCACGTCGAGTTCGATCACCGGCGCCGGTTCGGGCAGCCGCTTGGCGATCCGCTCCACGAGGGAGAGCCTGCCGAAGCCGGTGAGCACCACCTTGGCGCCCTGCTCCTGGGCCATCTTGGCGGCGTGGAACGCGAGCGACGCGTCGGTGATCACCCCGGTGATCAGTAGTCGCTTGCCTTCGAGCAGTCCGGACACCTGTCCTCCAGTTCTGGGGTTGTTGCTACTTCTGGCTGGTTGTGCACAGAGCCTGTCGGAGAATCCGGGTCCGCGATCGGCCGATCACCATGACCTCGCAGTCCGCGGTTCTCGCTCCGCCCTGTTCAGTGGCCCATACCGAGGCCGCCGTCGACCGGCAGCACGGCTCCGTTGACGTACCCCGCCTCCTCGGAGGACAGGTACCGCACGGCGGCGGCGATCTCGGCCGGGTCCGCGTAGCGGCCCGAGGGGATCTGGGCGAGGATCTCCTTCTTCCGCTCCTCACCCAGTGCGTCGGTCATGTCGGTGCCGACGAAACCGGGTGCCACCACGTTGGCCGTGATGTTCCGGGAGCCCAGTTCCCTGGCCAGCGAGCGGGCCAGGCCCACGAGACCGGCCTTGCTCGCGGCGTAGTTGAGCTGGCCCGCCGAACCCGTCAGCCCGACGACCGAGGAGATGAACACGAAGCGGCCCCATTTGGCGCGCAGCATCCCGCGCGAAGCACGCTTCGCGACCCGGTAGGCGCCGGTGAGGTTCGCGTCCACGACGCGGGTGAACTGGTCCTCACTCATCCGCATGAGCAACGTGTCGTCGGTGATCCCCGCGTTGGAGACCAGCACCTCCACCGGCCCCTGGTGCTCCTCGACCTCCTTGAAGGCGGCATCCACCTGCTCGGTGTCGGTGACGTCGGCCTGGACGCCGAACAGTCCTTCCGGGGCGCCGGAGCCACGGTGCGTCACCGCGACCTTGTGTCCCTGCTCGGCGAGATCACGCGCGATGGCAAGACCGATGCCACGATTGCCACCGGTGACCAGAACCGAACGTGCCACGTAGTACTCCTCGAAAATCGCTGGATGCGTCACCGCCTGCTGCCGACGGTCGCGCTGAGGCTATCGGCTCCCGCTGTGCCAGTCGCGTCCGCGCGGCCGATACCCCCGAGTAACCCGGCATGGTGTAGGACACACTCGGTGAACAAGGCCACTGGCAGGTGTGATCCGAGGGCGACGCGGAGGTGCTGACGTGCGAGTCCTGCTCGTCGAGGACGACGACGGCGTCGCTGGCGCGCTCGCTGAGAGCCTGCGCACTCCCGGTCATCAGGTCACCAGGGTGGCGCGCGGGATGGACGCCCTCACCCGGCACCGCGAGGCCGATCTGGTGCTGCTCGACCTCGGCCTGCCGGATGTGGACGGGCTCGACGTACTGCACCGCATCCGGCAGGTCTCGGCGGTTCCGGTGCTGGTGCTCACCGCTCGTGGTGACGAACGCACGGTGGTGCGCGGCCTCCGGCTCGGGGCGGACGACTACCTGACCAAACCGGTCCGGCTCGCCGAACTGCTCGCGCGGATGGAGGCGGTGGCGCGCAGGACCGCCCTGCGGCAGTCCGGCGAGGCGCCCGCGACGGTGCGCGTGGGAGACGTCGAGATCGATCTCGGCGCCCGGCGGGTGCGCTCGGGGGGCCGCGAGGTGGCGCTGACCGCCAAGGAGTTCGACGTCCTCGCGGTGCTCGCCGCCCGCCGGGGCACGGCCGTGAGCAGACAGCAGGTCATGGACGAGGTTTGGGGCGACGCCCACCTCGCCGTCTCGCGGTCGCTCGACGTGCACCTCACCCAGCTCCGCGCGAAGCTCGCCACGCCCGGGCTCGTCGTCACCATTCGCGGCTACGGCTACCGGCTGGGCGAGTGAGCGATGCGCCGCAGGCTCCTGATCGTCCTCGTCGCGTTCGCGCTCGCCGCCGTCGCGGGGTTCGCCGCACCCCTGCTGGCCAGCACGGCGGGACAGCGCACGCAGGAACTGCTGATCGGGCGCAGCGCCGACCTCGACCGGTTCGCCGAACTGGCCCAGGTCGCGGTGGAGTCCGGAGACGTCAGCGCCCTCGCGGCGGACGCCGAGCGCTACAGCGAGCTCTATCGTGAAGGCGTGGTCGTGACCGACCGGCAGGGGCTCCCACTCGTACAGGCCGGACTGTCCACGGCGAACCCCCGAGTGCGTGACCTCGTCGCGGGGGCCGTCCGGAACCAGCCCGGCCCCCGCCCGGCCACCATCCTGCCGTGGTCGAAGGAGCCGATTCTGTTCGCCCGCCCCGTCGGCACCGGTACCAGGGTCTCCGGGGCCGTCGTGCTCCGCGCTTCCGTCGACGCCGCCGCACGGGACGTCACGCTGCGCTGGGTTTCGATCGTCGCCGGCGCTCTGCTGGCAGGCCTGGCGTTCGTACTGCTGGCCATGGTGCTCGCCCGCTGGGTACTGCGTCCGCTGCACGCGCTGGAGCGCGGGGTGCACACGGTCGCGGAGGGCCACAGGGCGCAGGTACCAGCGGGCGCCGGTCCCCAGGAGTTGCGGGCGCTGGCCACATCGTTCAACCGGATGTCCGATGCCGTGGTCGCCGCCGCCGAGCAACAGCGGCGGCTCATCGCGGACACCTCGCATCAGCTGCGCAACCCCTTGGCCGCCCTGCGGCTGCGGGTCGACTCGCTCGCCGGGCACGTCGACGAGCCCGGCAACCGGGCGTACCAGGCTACGGTGACCGAAGTGGAGCGATTGGAGTCCTTACTGGACGGTCTGCTGGCGCTGGCCGTCGCCGAGAGCGCCGGCACGAGCGTCGCGGCGGGAATCGGTGACCAGGACGCACCCGCCGACGTGCCGACGGTGATCGCGGAACGCGTCGATGCGTGGTCCACGGCGGCCGAACGGGCCGAAGTCGGCTTGGCGCCCGAACCCGGTACGGGGGCACTGCCGGTGAACTTCCCGGAGTCGGATCTGTCGCAGGTGCTCGACGTCGTTCTGGGCAACGCCATCGGCTACGCGGGCCGCGGAGCCAGGGTGCGAATCTCGTGCACCGCCCGGAGTGACACGGGAATGGCGGCACTCGTCGTCGCCGACGACGGACCTGGGCTGACCGAACCACAACTGGCGCGGGCGACCGAACGGTTCTGGCGAGGGCCGGGAACGGAGCATTCCCGTGGTACCGGCCTCGGATTGGCCATCGCGCAGCGCCAGCTCGCCGCGCGGGGTGCTCGGCTGGTGCTCGAAAGGACACGGCCGCACGGGCTCACTGTGTCGATCGAACTGCCGCTCGCCCCCTCCGGAGCACCGCGGTGACCGCCACTCGTACCAGGCGGTCCGTCCTGACCGGTGCGCTCTGGCTCCTCGCTGGCTGTTCGAGAGCGGGATATCAGGGGCCCGAACGCCAGGTCACGATCGCCGCGGGCGAAAGCGGCGGCTTCTATCTGGAGTTCGCGCGCCTGCTCGCCGACCAGGTCACCCGCGCCGAACCGCGGCTGCGCTGCTCGGCCGTGTCCACCGAGGCCAGCGTGGCCAACATTCACGCCGTGCGTGCGGGCAGCGCCGATCTCGGACTCGCACTCGCGGACGTCGCGGAGGCGGCGGTGGCAGGCGACTGGCCGTTTCCCAGGCCGGTGCCGCTGCGTGCGGTTGGCCGGGTGTACGAGAACTATCTGCAACTGCTGGTCCGCTCCGACGGGCCGATCCGGTCGGTGGCCGACCTCGAAGGCCGCCGGGTCTCACTGGGGGCCAGCGGTTCCGGCGCGGCGGTGACCGGAGCCCGGCTGATGCGCGCCGCAGGTGTCCGGCCCCGCACCGAACACCGCGGTCTCGCGGACGCCGTGGCCGCCCTGCGGGACGGCTCCATCGACGGGCTCCTGTGGTCCGGCGGGGTACCGACGCCCGCGATCGCCGGACTCAGCGAGAGCACCCCCCTTGTCCTGCTCCCCCTCGACGATGAGCTGCCCGCCATGCGCTCCACCTACGGTCCGGTCTACGCGCAGGTCCGGGTGCCCGCCGACGCCTACCCCCGGGTGAGCGGGCACTCCACCATCGGAGTCGCGAACCTGTTGGTCTGCGGCAGCGAACTGCCCGGCGATGTCGCGGGCGCGGTAGCCAGGGTGCTCGCGACCCGCGCCGCCGATCTCGTTCCTCCCCAGGCGGCGGGCACCCAGTACCTCGACGTCCGGACGCTCATCGGAACCGCGTCCCTGCCGCTCCATGAGGGTGCCGCGAGCGCTTACCGCACCCTGCACGGATAGCGCGACCTGATGGCGGCGCCGTATAGGCCATTATACACCCGGCTCCGGGGTGCCGTACCCGGATGATCTTCACCAATGGGCCTAGAGTGGGCACGCGACGCCGCTTCGCCCCACCACCAGGAAGTCTCTGACGTGTTCCGGATCGTGTACTACCAACCGGAGATCCCGCCCAACACCGGCAACGCGATCCGGCTGGCCGCCAACACCGGCTGTGAACTGCACTTGATCGAACCGCTCGGCTTCTCCCTCGAGGCGCCGCACCTGCGCCGCGCCGGGCTCGACTACCACGATCTCGCGCTGGTCCGGGTCCACCCGGACCTGACCTCCGCACTGACCCGGTTGCGCCCGGCCAATGTGTACGCCTTCACCACAGGCGCGACCCGCCGCTACACCGATATCCGCTACGAGCCCGGGGACGTCCTGCTCTTCGGTCCGGAGTCCACGGGGCTGCCCGCCCCGGTGCTCGACGGAGACGACGTCACCGAACGCGTCACCCTGCCGATGCTGCCCACGTCGCGGTCGCTGAATCTGGCGAACAGCACGGCCATCGCGGTGTACGAGGCCTGGCGCCAGCACGACTTCGCCATCGTCGAGCCACCGGCCGGCTCAGGGCAGCCGCTGCCCCAGGAACAGTGACGTACCCGCCGCGCCGATCAGCATGATCGTGGCGAGCGCGACCCACGGCTTGCTCGCGTCGGCGTCCTTCGTCTCGTACCCGATCTGCTCACCGAGGCTCGCGTAGACCTGTTTGAGTTCGTCCGCCGTCGCGGCCTTGTAGAAGTCCCCGCCCGAGAGCCGCGCGATCTCACGCATGGAATCGTCGTCCACCTCGACCGGGATCTCCTTGCCCTCGATGTCCACGGTTCCGTGCGAGGTGCCGAAGGAAATGGAGGACACCGGGATCTTCTGCTGCTTGGCCGCCTGTGCGGCGGTGTACGCACCCCTCGGGTCGTACGGATCGCCGGTCGGGACGGTCTGCTTGCCGTCGGTCATCAGCACGATCCGGGCCGGAGGCGGCCCTTCCGCGCCACCGACCACGGCAGAGAACCCGTCGATGGCCTGCAGTGCGGCGAAAATCCCCTCGCCGGTAGCCGTGGACTGGGCGAGCTTGAGATTGTCGATCGCCCGGACCACGCCGTCGCGTTCGGTCGTGGGTGCCACCAGCACGGTTGCCGTACCGGCGAAGGAGATCAGCCCCAGGTTCACCCCCGGCGTCAGCCCCTGGGCGAAGGACCGGGCCGCCTCCTGCGCGGCCTTGAGCCGTGTCGGAGCCACGTCCGTCGCCTCCATCGACAACGACACGTCGATCACCAGCATCACCGTGGCCCGGTTACGGGGCACCTTCTGCTCCGCCGTCGGCCCGGCGAGAGCGAACGTCAGCAGCAACAGGGACACGATGAGCAACGCGGCGGGCACATGCTTGGGCCAGCCCTGACCGCGGGGCGCCACGCGGTCGAGCAGTTCGAGGTTGGAGAACCGCATGGTGCGCCTGCGACGGGCCCGCTGCGCGAGGACATAACCGACGACGACCGCGGCGACGACCACCAGCAGCAGAAACCACCACGGAGACGCGAAACCGGTCAGACTCACGCCACCTCACCTGCCTCGCTCCGCTCCGCGTGCCAGGGCATGAACCCCTCACCACACCGAACACCCGCCAGCCCCTGCGGTTGGTTCATGCCGCGCCAATCGGCCTCGATCCGCTCCGCGTGCCAGGGCATGAACCCCTCACCACACCGAACACCCGCCAGCCCCTGCGGTTGGTTCATGCCGCGCCAATCGGCCTCGCTCCGCTCCGCGTGCCAGGGCATGAACCCCTCACCACACCGAACACCCGCCAGCCCCTGCGGTTGGTTCATGCCCGGCCACCCCCCGACCAGCCACGCTTGCGCGCCACGACGAACCGGACCATGTCGGCGATCCAGTCGGAATCGGTGCGCAGGACCAGGTGTCCCGCTCCCGCGCGGCGCAGGCCCGCGGCGACCTCCTCGCGGTGCGCCCTGGCCGCTGCGCCGAACTCCTTGCGCAGCAGCGCCGAGGCATGCACCTCTCGCTGCTTTCCCGTCTCCGGATCCGCGAGCACCACTGTGCCGACGTCCGGCAGGTCCACATCTCTCGGGTCCAGCACCTCGATCGCCACCAGTTCGTGCCGGGCGGAGAGGGCCCGTAGCGGCCGCTGCCACTCCATCCCACCGAGGAAATCCGAGATGACCACGGCGAGTCCACGCCTGCGCGGCGGCCTGCGCAACTGCTCGATGGCCTCAGCGAGGTCTCCTCGGGTTCCTTCTTCCGCCCTGGGTGTCTCGGCGATCTTGCGGACGAGGCCACGGGCGTGCTGCAGGCCCCCCATCGGCGGCAGTCGCCTCGTGGTGGCCCCCGTCGAGACGAGCGCGCCGAGACGGTTGCCGCCACCACCGGTCAGATGGGCGATCGCCGCGACCGCGCAGACGACCAGGTCCCGCTTCTCGCAGAACGCGGTGCCGAAGTCCAGACTCGCCGAGAGGTCCGCCACGACCCAGGTCTCCAGCTCCCGATCCGCGACTGTCTCCCTGATGTGCGGCACCGTGGTGCGGGCCGTGACGGCCCAGTCCATCCGCCGCACGTCGTCACCGGGCTGGTACGGCCGCGCCTCGCCGGGTTCGGAACCAGGTCCCGGCACCAGCCCGAGGTGGTTGCCCTGCAGCAGCCCGTCGAGCCTGCGGCGCACCTCCAGTTCGAGTGTGCGCAGACCGGCTTCCAGCCGATCGCCGCGCAGGATCGGCGGAGCCCACTCCGGCCGCGCGTTCACCCCGTCCGGCTTGGCGGCCCCGCCGTGCGCCGACCGGCGATGCAGGAACCGATGACCGCCGTTGGCGTCGCTTGTGCCATCCATGGATCGCGTTTCGCTACCTGCCCGGTACGCCCGCGCCGACCGGCTGACCGCCACCCTGCGGCCGGGCCGAGACCTGCGGCAGCGGCACCGTCTGCAACACCCTGGTGATGATGTGGTCCAGCGGGACCCCGTCGGCGAGCGCGTCGTAGGACAGCACCAGCCGGTGCCGCAGTACGTCCGGCACCACGTCGACCACGTCCTGCGGCAGCACGTAGTCACGGCCCCGGACCAGTGCGAGCGCCCGAGCCGCCGCGATGATGCCGAGGCTGGCCCTCGGCGACGCGCCGTAGGAGACCCAGCCCGCGACATCGGAGAGACCGTGTTCGGTGGGGGTCCTTGTGGTGAGGACGAGCCGGACCACGTAGTCGACCAGCGCGTGGTGCACGAAAACCTGAGACGCGACGCCCTGCAGCCTGGTCAGCTCGGCGGGGGTGAGCACCTCGTGCGGCTCCGGCGGGGTGACGCCCATCCGGTAGACGATCTCGCGCTCCTCCTCGGCGGAGGGATACTCCACGATGATCTTGAACAGGAAGCGGTCCCGCTGGGCCTCGGGCAGCGGGTACACCCCCTCGTTCTCGATGGGGTTCTGGGTCGCGAGCACCAGGAACGGATCCGGCATCGGGAAGGTCTGGCCCCCGATGGAGACGTGCCGCTCCGCCATCACCTCGAGCATCGCGGACTGGACCTTCGCGGGAGCCCGGTTGATCTCGTCCGCCAGCACGAAGTTGGCCACGACGGGACCGAGTTCGACGTCGAACTTCTCACTGGCCTGCCGGTACATCCTGGTACCGAGGATGTCCGCTGGCACGAGGTCCGGCGTGAACTGCACACGGGAGAAACTGCCCCCGACGACCCGCGCGAAGGTCTCCACGGCGAGGGTCTTCGCCACCCCAGGAACGCCTTCGATCAGCAGGTGCCCCTTGGCCAGCAGGCCCACCAGCATCCGTTCGACCAGCCGGTCCTGCCCGACGATGATCCGTTTCACCTCGAACACGGTGCGTTCGAGCAACTGGGCGTCGCTGGCTGGTGTGCCGGGTTGTCCGCCGGTCGCGCCGTCGGAGTAGCCGGGCTCGGTCACGGTGCCTCCTACCTGCTTCATGATCACCTGCGCCGTGCGACCGTACCCGTCCCCAGCGGCACGGCCATGAGCGGCCAGAGTAGTGACAGCCAACCGCATGAGCAGTGTGACGGCTGTGAAGGTCGCCGCCGGCACGGCCCCGTCAGCCCTCGGCGCGGGTGCCGCGTCTGGCGTGGTCGAGATCCGCGGGCGTGTCCACGTCGGCCGTCTCGCCCAGATCCGCGGGAACCTCCACGATGGACAGTCCGCCGAGGACGCGCTTCAGCGCCGCGCCCGAAGGCTGCTCCGGCAACGCCGCCCGCAGCGCGGCGGGGCGCCATATTCCGGTCAGCCACTGCCTGCGGCCGTCCTCGTCCACGAGCAGGGCACCGTCGCTCTGCCCGAGCGCCGCCCGTAGCCGGCGGACGGTCGCCTCACTGACTCCCACCAGGTCCGCGGCGAGGACGGCGACCTCGGCGATACCGGGAGGCACCCGGAGCAGCCCCGCGGCCAGCGCAGCGGCCGGTCCTCCACCCGGTGGGTCCTCCATGACCCACAGAGCACCAGGAAACTCCCCGCGCTCGGGGCCGACCACGATCACCGGATCCGCGTTCCGCACGGCGGCGAGCACGTGCTGCAGCAGCGTTCTTCCGCCGACCTCGACCATCGGCTTGTCGAGGCCCGCCAGTCTGCGCGCCGCGCCACCGGCGAGCACGATCGCCGCCAGCCCCGTAGCCGGCTCGCCCGGGCTGTTCACCACTCAGTCGTACCCGTCACAGTCGCACCCGTCGCTCCGGTTCTCCACCTGCTCAGGCCGAGGCCGACACGGGCGACCCGGCGGACGCCGGACGCAGCGCGGTGACGGCAGAGCCGAACATGGTGGACTTGATGGAACCAAGTGTGCCCCGGTCCTTTCCCGCCAGTCCACGAATCCGGTCGGTCGTGTGCTCGACCAGTTCACTCTCCCCGGCGATGTCGTCGACCAGACCGAGGTCCCTTGCCTCCGGCCCACCGAACCGCCGCCCGGTCGTCATCGAGGCGACCGCGGCTGCCGGAGTGAGCTTGCCCTGGATGAGCGCCGCCATTCCTGGCGTGAAGGGGATGTTGATATCGGCTTCGGGAAAGCAGAAGTAGCCGCGATCCGCCCGCATCACCCGGAAGTCGTGTGCCATCGCCAGCATGGCGCCCGCACCGAACGCGTGCCCGTTGAGCGCCGCGGCCGTCGGCACCGGGAGAGTGAGCACACGGGCGAGCAGATCATGCACATCGGCGAGGTACTGCTCGGCCTGGTCGCCGTGGGACAGCAGCCACTCCAGATCCAGCCCGTTCGAGAAGAACTTCCCGTGCCCGGTGGTGACCAGCACGGCCGGTTCGGAACCATCCACAACGGTGTCCAGCAAGGAGTGAACCGTCTTGAGCCATTCTGGGGAGAACCGGTTCTCGTCGGAGCCGAGGTCGAGCACGAAAACGGATTCCTGGTGATGCAGTGCGGGCACGTTCAGTCCTTTGTGTCGGGTGAGTGTCGGGACAGGTGAGCCGGTGGCGGTGCGACGGTGAGTACCGCACGCACGGCGACCGCGAGTCGTTCCCGGGTCGCGGGGTCGACCGGCGGCGCCCCCTCGGTGGCGGGGCTGGTCAACGCGCGACGGAACAGCGCGGTCGGCAGGTCGACCACGCAGGTGGTCAGGACTTCGACGGCCGCGCCGTCCCGCCGGCCCCACATCAGGTTCGACAGCCGGACGAGCAGCGACACCAGCCGGCCGTCGAGGGCTATCAGTGCGTCGGCGAGATCGGTCGGCAGTTGCGGACCGAGAAGCCGGTCCCGCTTCACCGTGAGCAGCATCCGCGCCGCGTCAGGGCGGTCTCCGGCGAACTCGGCCGGGGTGTCCGCGGCCGCCACGACAGCGGCGACGGCGTTGTCCGCCGCCGACCGGCCGTCACCGCTCAGCGCCCGGTCCACCAGTTCGGTCTGCAGGTCGAGGAACGCACTCGCCGCGCGCAGCCACGTCTGCCCGAACAGTGCGGCGAGTGAACCGAAGGCGTGGTAGATCGTGCCGTTCGGCACGTCGGCGGCCGCGGCCAGCGTTCGCACGGTGACCTGCTCAGCACCCACCTCGGCGACCACCCGTTCCGCCGTGTCGAGCAGCCGATCCAGATCGTGCACTCGAGGCCGGGGCATACGTGCAACAGTAACAGAGCGCTTGCTCCAGAACTATCCGGCACGGTCCCCTGTGGCAGCCTATGGCCTGCGGAGGCTGCCGGCCGCTCAGCCGACCAGCCTGGTGGCGTAGGGCATGATGCCGCCGTAGCGCACCGGCGCGACGCGTACCCGCGCACCGGAGTAGGGCGCCTCGATCATCTGCCCGTTACCGAGATACAGCGCGACATGGTGGATTCGGCCGCCGTCGTAGCCCCAGAACAGCATGTCCCCGCGACGTGCCTGGGACAGTGGCACCTTGCGTCCCGAGTTGTACTGGTATCCGCTGTAGTGCGGCAGCGACTTCACTCCGGCGAACGCGTAGATCATCAGACCCGAGCAGTCGAAACCGATCTTGCGGTAGTCCCCGTGCTGGTCGGCCACTCCCCCGTCCCGGATGCCGCGCGTCGGACCGGAGGCGTTTCCGCCACCCCAGGCGTAGATGACTCCGAGCTGGGACATGGCCCGCGCCACGATGGTCTCGATCCCGGTACCCGCGGGCGCTGACGGCCTGCTCCGTGGTGGCGCGCCACCCCCGCTGCCACTGTTGTTGCTGCTGCTGTTGTTGTTGGCCGCTGCCTCCAGCGCCGCCTGCCGCGCACGCTCTGCCTCCTCGGCCCGCTTCTGCGCCTGCCAGTCCTCGTACCGCTGCCGCTGCCCCTCCAGACCGTTCACCCGGGACTGCGCGGCATACAGTTGCCGCTCGACGGCGTCCTTCTCGGCCTCGACCTCGGCCGCGCGCGCCGCCTGAGCCCGCTGCGCCGCCACGGCGGCCTGCTGGGCGGCGTCTGCCGCATCCTTCGCCTGCTCCGCCTCGGCCCGCTTCTGCTCGGCGATCTCCAGTGCCTCGCGTGCGGCGGCGTCCTTGTTCGACTTCGTCGTACGCGCACGCTGCATGCTCTCGAGCGCGTCCATCTTACTTCCGCTGACCGCGTCGAGCAGCTGTGCCCGGTCGAGCAGGTCCTTGGGACTGTCCGAACCGAGGTAGGCCGACATCGATCCGATGGTGCTGCCCTGCTGGTAGCTGCCCGCCACGAAATTGTCCAGATCGGCCCGCACCCGCTCGATCGCCGCGGCAGCCGCGTCCGAGGCCGATCGCGCCGCGTTCGCCTCACGTTCCGCCTGCGTGGCCTCATCCTGCGCCGTCCGCATGTCGACGAGAGCCTTGTTGGCCTCCTCCATCTTCAGCTCGACGTCGGCGTGCAGGTTCGACAGCCGCGATTCGGCCTCGGCGAGCTGGCTGGTGAGCTGGCCCACCGCTCCTGCCTTGGAGTTCGCGGCCCGTCGACTGGCATCCAGTTCCGCGTCACTCGGATTGGGGGGCGGTGGCGGGACGGCGACAGCGGTACCCGATCCCGCGGCGATGGCGCACGACATCAGCAGCGCGAGCAGGCCGGCTCCCCAGCGCCCTCCGGCCGAAGCCCTGCGCTGCTCCTTCTGCCTACCTCGCACAGCTCCACCTCCCGTGATTCCAGCGCCCACAGCGGCCGCCTACCACCGAACGAGTGATCCCGTCGGCGCAAACGGCCTAAGCACTCGGACTGACTGTGCCACTGTTGCCACACCTTTACCAACTGCAACATTGGAAACTTGCTCACCTTGGACCACAATTCCCCATTCCGGGGGATAGCGGAGCGCGATACGTTTCGCCGGGACCTGGACATGGCCGGTGTCTGCCGCAGGAGAACCTGGCGTTCTGGCTCGCCGGCCACGCCGAAACCGTTCCAAACCCGGGGGGCCGGTATATGCGAACCACCGCACGCCAGCGAACGACCAGCGGTTACCTGCTCACGGCCGCCACCTCGACCGGTCTGGCAGTGATCGTCATCGGCAGTTTCCTGCCCTGGTCGCACTCGGGAACCGTCTCCCGAAACAGCTACGAATCCGCAGGACTGGCGGACCATTTCGCCGTCGTCGACAACGCATTTCTGGCCGTCACACTGCGCGCCTGGATCGCCGTTCCCGCAGTGGCCGCACTCTGTGTCGCGCTGCTGGCGTTGCGCCTGCGGCGCACAGCGGGAGCACTCACTTCGGCCATATCGGCACTCACGGGAACCACGGCGGGGATACTGACCGTCCAAGCGACCGATCCGGCCGGGCTGGTGGGCATTGCACCGGCGGGTCCGGCCACCAGCCTTGCGGGTTCGCTCATCGCCCTGACCGGCGCGCTCGGCATCCTCGTGGCCACCGGACGCACCCGCGGCACAGCAGACGGAAGAGCAGGTAAACCCTCGTGACGAATCCAGGACCCGGCGGCCAATGGCCTCACCAGGGCGGCCCCCAGCAGTGGGGACACCAGCAACCGGGAACCGGCCAGTACGGCACGCCGCAGCAACAGCCGTACCCGGGACAATCTCCGTATCCGCCGCAGCAGCCCTACCAGGGGCAGCCACCGTACGGATCGCCGCAGTTCTCGCAGGCCTGGCAGCCGTACGGCCCACAGGGTCAGTGGAGCCACGGCGCACCGCCGCCATCGAAGAGCAAGCGGGCCTGGGTGATCGGGCTGGTCGTCGCACTGGTCGTCGTGCTGGGCAGCGGCGCGACCTGGCTCGCCGTCTCACAGACCGGCTCGGTGGCCGCAGGCGCCGCCACTCCTACCGAGGCCGCGCAGAATCTCGCGGCCTCGGTGGGCAACGGCGACATCGTCGGCCTGCTCAGCACGCTGGCACCTGCCGAGGCGGCGTTGCTCACCGATCCGCTGGAGGAGACGACCGCCGAACTCAAGCGGATTGGCATTCTCGACGAGTCGGCCGACCCGGCGCAGCTGACCGGTGTCCGGATGGAGACAACCGGTCTGGTCTTCGACACCGCCGGGGAGGAGCGGATCAACGACCACCTCACCATCACCAAGCTCACGGGCGGCACGCTCACCATCACGGCTGATCTGAGCAAGATTCCGCTGTCCGAGGAATTCATCGAGGCCGCGCGGGACAACTCGGAAAGGGCCGGCCTGGAGTCGCAGACACGGACCGAGACCGTCGACATCGCCGAGTTCATCCGCAACACCGGCGAGCCCATCAGGATCGCCACGGTCCAGGTAGACGACGAGTGGTACCCCAGCTTGCTCTACACGATGGCCGACTACGTCTTGCTCGAGGAGGGCATCCCCTGGCCCACCGAGTCGATCCCGGCGAACGGCGCGGCCTCACCGAACGAGGCCGTGCGGCAGACACTGCAGGCGGCACTGGACGCCGACGTGCGCCGCGTGATCGAGTTGCTCCCGCCGGACGAGATGGGGGTCCTGCACGACGCCGGCCCCGCCATCCTCAACGCTGCCGTCACCGACCTCGAGCCCACTGGGGTGAAGGTCGAACGGCTGGAAACCGAGACCAGCCAGGTCGCCGGCGGGACGAAGGCCGTGCTCACCGCGCTCGAACTGTCGAAGGACGGCGGAACGAGCAGGTTCAGCCTCACCAAGAGCGACGACTGCTACGAGCTGGTCATCGACGGCGGCTCCGAACGCATCTGCGCCGACGAGTTCGCCCGAATGGCACAGGAGCGATCGGACTCGCTGCCACCCGAGGCAGACGGGTTCACCCGCAGTCTCGCCACCGGCCTGTTCCATGGAGGCCTGGGAGTCGTCACCACAGAGGTGGACGGCAAGCACTACGTCAGCCCGCTGCGCACCGTCAACGAGCTGGGCATGATCGTGCTGCGCAGTTTTCAGCCCGGGGACATCGAAGCCATGCTGCGGCTCGCCGACTGAGCGGGCGAGCCGGACGGAACAGGTGATCGTCGTCGCAGTCCGGCCGGGACCGCGTGTCCCCTTGAAGTGAAAAAAGGACACGCGTACTGTTTTGGGTACCCGGCGGGGTCCCGAGCCCATGTCTGCGAACGCGGACACGGTGCGCGAGACTCGCCGGGTACCCGAACAACCGACCGAACTGACCGAGACGACTTCTCACCGGGTCCGTCCATCGATGGAGTTAGACGTGACTGCACCTGCCAGCAAGGACAGCTTCGGCGCGCGCGACACGCTGAAGGTCGGCGACGCCTCCTACGAGGTGTTCCGCCTGAACAAGGTGGAGGGCTCCGAGCGCCTCCCCTACAGCCTGAAGATCCTGCTCGAAAACCTGCTCCGCACCGAGGACGGCGTGAACATCACGGCGGAACACATCCGCGCCCTCGGCGGCTGGAACCCTGCCGCGAATCCGTCGACGGAGATCCAGTTCACCCCGGCCAGGGTGATCATGCAGGACTTCACCGGCGTGCCGTGCGTGGTGGACCTCGCCACGATGCGGGAGGCCGTCACCGACCTCGGTGGTGACCCCGACAAGGTGAACCCGCTCGCGCCGGCCGAGATGGTGATCGACCACTCGGTGATCATCGACGTCTTCGGCCGCGCGGACGCCTTCGAGCGCAACGTCGATTTCGAGTACGAGCGCAACCGCGAGCGCTACCAGTTCCTGCGCTGGGGACAGGGCGCCTTCGACGAGTTCAAGGTCGTGCCGCCCGGTACCGGGATCGTGCACCAGGTGAACATCGAGCATCTGGCCCGCACAGTGATGGCCAGGGGCGGGCAGGCCTACCCCGACTCCTGTGTCGGCACCGACTCCCACACCACCATGGTGAACGGTCTCGGCGTCCTCGGCTGGGGCGTCGGCGGCATCGAGGCCGAGGCCGCGATGCTCGGCCAGCCGGTCTCCATGCTCATCCCGCGCGTCGTCGGCTTCAAGCTCACCGGCGAGATCCCGCCCGGTGCGACCGCCACCGACGTCGTGCTCACCATCACCGAGATGCTGCGCGAGCACGGCGTGGTCGGCAAGTTCGTCGAGTTCTACGGTGACGGCGTCGGCGCGGTCCCGCTGGCCAACCGCGCGACGATCGGCAACATGAGCCCGGAGTTCGGCTCCACCGCGGCGATCTTCCCGATCGACGACGAGACGATCCGCTACCTCAAGCTCACCGGCCGTTCCACCGAGCAGGTCGACCTCGTCGAGACCTACGCGAAGGAACAGGGTCTCTGGCACGACTCGAGCCGGGAGCCCGAGTTCTCCGAGTACCTGGAGCTCGACCTCTCCACGGTCGTCCCGTCCATCGCCGGGCCGAAGCGACCGCAGGATCGCATCGCGCTGACCGATGCCAAGCTTTCCTTCCGTGCCGCCCTCGGCGACTACGCCAAGGCGGAGGTGACCGGCGACCAGGACCGCAAGTCCGGCGTTCCGCAGCAGGAGCAGCCGGAGGGCGTGGAGTCCACCGTGGACGAGGCCTCCTCGGAGTCCTTCCCGGCCAGCGACTCCCCCGCCTACGCCAGCGGGGGCAACGGCACCAGCGGTGCGCCGGTGCACTACTCGGCCGTGCCCGCCGACAAGGAACGCGTCTCCAAGCCGGTCACCGTGCGCTCGGAGGAGCGTGGTGAATTCGTGCTGGACCACGGTGCCGTGGTGATCGCATCCATCACCTCCTGCACGAACACGTCCAACCCCTCGGTCATGCTCGGCGCCGCGCTGCTCGCACGCAACGCCGTCGAGAAGGGCCTCTCGGTCAAGCCGTGGGTGAAGACGTCGATGGCTCCCGGCTCGCAGGTGGTCACCGACTACTACAACAAGGCTGGCCTCTGGCCGTACCTGGAGAAGCTCGGCTACCACCTGGTCGGCTACGGCTGCACCACCTGCATCGGCAACTCCGGCCCGCTGCCCGAGGAGGTCTCGGCGGCGGTCCAGGAGAACGACCTCAGCGTCGTCTCGGTGCTCTCCGGTAACCGTAACTTCGAGGGCCGGATCAACCCGGACGTCAAGATGAACTACCTGGCTTCGCCACCGCTGGTGATCGCCTACGCCCTGGCGGGCACGATGGACTTCGACTTCGAAGCACAGCCGCTGGGCACCGACAGCGACGGCAAGGATGTCTTCCTCGCGGACATCTGGCCGACGCCCCAGGAAATCCAGCAGACCATCGACTCCTCGATCACGCAGGAGATGTTCACCAAGGACTACGCCGACGTATTCGACGGCGGCGAGCGCTGGAAGTCCCTGCCCACGCCGGAGGGCAAGACCTTCTCCTGGGACTCGGAGTCCACCTACGTCCGCAAGCCCCCGTACTTCGACGGGATGCAGGCCGAGCCCGCGCCGGTCACCGACATCTCCGGTGCCCGGGTACTGGCGAAGCTGGGCGACTCGGTCACGACGGACCACATCTCGCCCGCGGGCGCGATCAAGGCCGACACCCCGGCGGGCAAGTACCTGACCGAGCACGGCATCGAGCGCAAGGACTTCAACTCCTACGGATCCCGGCGCGGGAACCACGAGGTGATGATCCGTGGCACGTTCGCGAACATCCGGCTGCGCAACCAGCTGCTGGACGACGTGCAGGGCGGCTACACACGGGACTTCACCCAGGACGGTGCCCCGCAGGCCTTCATCTACGACGCCGCGCAGAACTACGCCGCACAGAACATCCCGCTGGTGGTGCTCGGCGGCAAGGAGTACGGCTCGGGATCCTCGAGGGACTGGGCGGCCAAGGGCACCTCGCTGCTGGGTGTGCGTGCGGTCATCACCGAGTCGTTCGAGCGCATCCACCGATCGAACCTGATCGGCATGGGCGTCATTCCGCTGCAGTTCCCCGAGGGTGAGTCGGTTTCCTCGCTCGGCCTCGACGGCACGGAGACCTTCGACATCGCGGGTATCACCAAGCTCAACGACGGTGAGACCCCGCGCACGGTCAAGGTCACCGCGACCAAGCAGGACGGTTCGACGGTGGAGTTCGACGCGGTTGTCCGCATCGACACCCCCGGCGAGGCCGACTACTACCGCAACGGCGGCATCCTGCAGTACGTGCTGCGCAAGATGACGAGCGCCTGACCCAGCCGCGCTGAGTTCCCGAATGCCACATTGGGGGCACTGAAGTTCCCCAATGTGGCATTCGGGACGCTGAAGTTCCCCAATGTGGCATTCGGGACGCTGAAGTTCCCCAATGCGGCATTCGGGACGTTCAAGTTCCCCAATGTGGCATTGGGGACATCCTCCCGCCGTCAGTTCCGTTAGTGCGCGCAACTAAGATAAGTCTCGGCGGCTTCCCTCGTGGGACCGCCGGCAGCGCGGAACGAGGCAGCGGCAACGGGGGTGGAGATGATTTCGGTGGCGCTTGCGCTCGCCGGCCTCGTCGTCCTCGCGGGCGCGCTGATCCAGGGCGCGGCAGGGTTCGGGATGAACCTGATCGCCGCGCCGTTGCTGGCACTGGCCGATCCCCGGCTGGTGCCCGTGCCGCTTCTGCTGATCGCCGGCGCCCATGCCGTGCTTTCCATGGCCAGGGAATGGCACGACATCGACTGGCCCGGGGTGCGCTGGGCGATGCTCGGCAGGTTGCCGGGGACGATTCTCGGGGTCGTCGCGGTCGCGACGCTGGCGCCCCGCCCGTTCGCCGCCATCGTCGGTGCGTCGGTACTGATCTGCGGACTGCTGTCGGTGACCTCGTGGCGGCCCACGCCGACACCGGGCCCACTGCTGCTCGCCGGGGTCGCCAGCGGCACCTTCGGCACCGCCGCCTCGATCGGCGGTCCGCCACTCGCGCTGCTCTACCAGCACTCCTCGGGCAGGCAGATCCGTGCGACACTCGCCGCCTGCTTCGGGATCGGCACGGTGATCTCGCTGACAGGTCTCGGCATCGGCGGCCAGATCCAGACGAACCACCTCGTTCTCGGCCTCGCCCTCCTGCCTTTCCTGGTGGTCGGCTTCGCACTGTCCGGTCCAGCCCGCCGAATACTGGACGCCGGCCGCACCCGCGCCGCGGTGATCACGATCGCCATGGTCAGCGCGCTGGTGCTACTGGTGCGCAGCCTGCTCGGTTGATCGGTTCCGATCCAGCCCGGCGAGTTCCCTGCTCCGTACCGAAGGAGCCGGGAACTCGCCGGGCGAGGACAGCCGCAGGCCGGTGACCTAGTCGAACGGCGCCTTGTCCGCCTCGTACACCTGACCCGAATCCGGCACCGTGAGATTCAGCAGGTACTCCGTCGCCGCCTTGTCCACCCCGGTCGAATCGCCGAGGATGCAGTGACCGAAGGCGTCGACCGAGAGCAACCGCGCGTATCCCAGCTGGCTCGCCATCCGCTCGGAGAACGTGTACTGCGTCGCGGGATCGTAGTAGTTGCCGATCACCAGGACAGGATTCGCGGTTTTCGCGTTCCACGGCCCGCGGTAGGCGTCCGCCTTGGTGTCAGCGGGCCATACGGGACAGCCCGCGGGATCGGCGAAGGCCTGTGCCCTGCCGAACACCGGGGACTCGTCCTCCCACTGCCCCGCCAGCGCGGGTAGTTCGTCGTGCGAGTGCCGGAATGGTTTGTCCGCGCAGTTGACGGCGAAGTAGGCGTCGTCAGCCAGGTACTTGCTGTCCGGTCGCGCATCGAACCGGGGGTCGATGCCCGGCTCGAGCACGACCCGCAGGTCGTCCTCGGTCAGTGTCTTCGGCTGCACACCTTCTGGAGTGCTGACGACGTCGTGAATCGACTGCAGGTCCTTCGCCAGGCTCGGAAGCGCCTCGGCCGAGTAGAGCGCTCCCGCCACCCCGTTGGTGAACGCGGTCAGGTCGAGGTCCGTGCCACCCGGTAGCGGGATCGGCTGCCTGCGCAGATGACCACGCAACTCGTCGAACTTCTGCCGCGGTTGCCCGGGACTGAACGCACAGCGCTCCCGTACCTGCTCGCATTCGCGCAGGAATGCGTCCAGTGCCACCTCGAACCCGCCCGCACGCTCACGGTCGTACCGGCGTCCGTCACTCGTCCGCAGTTTCGGATCCACGTTGCCGTCCAGAATCAGCGCCCGCGAACGCTGTGGGAACAGGTTCGCGTAGGTGGCGCCGAGCAGGGTGCCGTAGGAGAAGCCGACATACGTCAGCTGCTCGTCGCCCACGGCCGCCCGCAGCAGGTCCAGATCCCGGGCCACCGCCTTGGTGGACATATGCCGCAGCAGCACGCCCGAGTTCCGGTCGCAGAACTGGGCGTAGTCCCGGTAGATGGCAAGGGTGCGGGACATCTCCTGCTGGGAGACCGGCACCGCGACGTGGCCGCCGAGCACCTCGTCGGCATCCTCCGCGGTGGTGAAGCAGCGCACGGGATTGCTCTCGCCGACACCACGCGGATCGAAACCGATGATGTCGAACCGGTCGATCACCGGCTGCTCGAAGTACTGCTCGGCACCCATCGGCATGGTGCGGCCCGGCCCGCCGGGACCACCGGGATTGACGAACAGCGAGCCGATCCGCGCGTCGGGATCGGCCGCCGCCCTGCGCAACAGGGCCAGGTCGATCGTGCCGAGGGCGGCGTTGTCGTGATCGATCGGCACCCGGTACGTCGCACAGCTGTAGAGCGCCCGCTGGTCCTGCGCGACCCCGGCGAGCGTCTCCTCGTCGCAGTCCCCCCAGGCCACCTCGTCGACCGCGCCAACCTCCGCCGCCACCGGACCGTCGTGGGCCTGTTGCGCGCCCGCCGCCGCCGGTATTCCGGCAACCATCGTGCCCGCCGCCAGCAGAGCCACCACTGCTCGCGCCCGAGTCCGGCCCCATACTGCCGCCATCACCGGTTTCCTCCCAGTTCGTCACAACGAGTACCCGAACGAATACTGAGAATCGACACTGCCGCACCTCGGGGTGCGCCGCAGGAGTCCCGGCGCAATCTCCAACCGAAAGGGTGGTTCACGGGTCCGGAGTGAGCACGAAAACAGGCAACTCGCGGCCCGCGGCCTCCCGCTCCATGCGGTACCCGGGCCAGAACTCCAGTAACTCCGACCAGAGCCGGGCGTACTCGGCACCGGTCACCTCGCGCGCCCGCACCGCCATCTCCCTGCCCCGGATAGTGACCGTCGCCCGCGAATTCGCCCGCAGGTTGTAGGCCCACGCGGGGTGGTTGCTCCTGCCCCAGTTCGAGCCGGTCAGCACGAACTCGGTGCCGTGCGGCAGATAGAGCAGGTTGTTCTGCCTAGCCAAGCCCGATCTGCGCCCGGTGCTGGTCAACCGAAGCGATGGCAGGCCGGCGATCGCGACGAGGCTCAGCCTGCCCCTGGAGACCCGGTGCAGCCGCTGGTCCACGGCGACCACCACACCGGCCAGGCGCATCAGGCCTGGCCGGGTCCCGACCATGCGGGCGAATCGTGGAAGCGGGTTCCTCACGTACTCATTCGATCATCCGCACGGACTGGGAGAGTGAGACCCCGAACTGCCCGGCGCGGTCGGTCCACCATTCGCGTAGTGCGAATCCGGCATCGGCCAGTTCGGCCGCGACTCCCTCCGGCCGGAACTTCGCGGAGATCTCGGTCCGGATGTGCTCTCCCTCCGCGAAGTCGACCTCCAGATCCGCCCCGGGGATACGCACCCGCATATCCGCGCTGGCCCGCAACCGCATCTCGATCCATTCGTTGTCCGCGTCCCAGTACGACACGTGGTCGAACCGTTCGGGCCGGAAGTCAGCGCCGAGCCTTTCGTTGACGACCCGCAGCACGTTTCGATTGAACTCCGCCGTCACCCCCGCGGCATCGTCGTAAGCGCGCACCAACCGGTCCTGGTCCTTCACCAGATCCGTACCGAGCAACAACCACTCCCCCTCCTGGAGGACGTCGCGTACCGAGCGCAGGAACTTCGCCCGCTCCGCGGGCAGGAAGTTGCCGATCGTCCCACCGAGGAAAGCGACTAGCCGGGGCGGCGTGCCGGGTAGCAGGTCGAGATGTTCGGTGAAATCGCCGACCACTCCCCGCACCTCGAGTCGCGGGTAGGCCGTCGCGATTGCCTGTGCCGCTTCGGTCAGCGCGGTCTCCGAGACGTCCAGCGGGACGAACGTGCGCAGGGCACCGTGCTCGGTCAGCGCGTCCAGCAGCAACCGAGTCTTCTCACTCGAACCCGACCCGAGCTCCACCAGGGTGTGTGCGGCGGTCGTCACGGCGATCGCGGGCGACTCACGTTCCAGCACCTCCCGCTCGGCCCGCGTCGGGTAGTACTCCGGCACCGCGGTGATCCGCTCGAACAGCTCACTGCCACTGGCGTCGTAGAACCACTTGGAAGGCAACCATTTCTGCGTGGCGCGAAGCCCCTCACGCACATCTGCCCGCAGCGCCGTGGTGATGGCCTCTTCGCTGCGGTGAACGTCCAGATCCCGTTCGTTCATGATCCTCAACTGCTCCGATCGGCATTGATGGGGACGACATCGACTGAGTCACGAGTGGCGAACACCGCATGCCTGTCCGGGACGGACGTCCATCCAGGACCGCTATCGCAGGGCTCCGAGGCGATCACGACACCGGTGGCGTCGCGGTGCACGGAAAGTGCGTGCGACCAGGCTGTCGCGATCATCCGCTCCCCGTCGGTCAGCAGCAGGTTGAGCCGGGCGCCGGGTGCGGCCCGGTCCACCTCGCTCACGAGGCCGGTGACCGCTGCCTCGGGTGGCTGCCCACTGCGGAGCCTGTCGTACAACAGTGCCCACAGGAGCGCGGAATCGGTTGGCGCGTCCAGCCGGAGGACGTCGGCGATCGGCAGTTTGCCCGCGAGCTCGGCCATCGAGTCGGGCCAGCCCGGGACGACTCCGTTGTGACTGAAGAGCCACTGTCCCGCGCCGAACGGGGCACAGGCTCCCTCGGAAACCGGCATGCCGGGAGTCGCCGAGCGCACCGCGGCGAGGAAAGCCGTGCTGCGCAGCGATCCCACCAGCCCGGCGAGTCCCGCGTCCGCCCAGATCGGACCGGTCCTGCGGTATCGGACGGGATCGGTCGCTCCCGGATACCATCCGATACCGAATCCGTCCACATTGACCGTTCCTCCCCCACGCATGTCCGTTGGGGCGTGGGACTGCCTGCTCAGCGCGTGCGGAGCGGCGAGCAGCAACGTTTCCGGAGAGCAGGCCTCGCCGAGATAGGCAACATGACGGCACACAGCTCACGCGTCCCTGGCACAACGGAATCCGGCGAAGATCTGCCGCCGAATCGGATAATCCCAGTTCCGGAAGGTGCCACGAACGGCCGACGCTGCGGTGCCGAACGAGCCACCACGTAACACTTTGTGCGCAGGCCCGAAGAACACCTCCGAGTACTCCCGGTACGGAAAGGCCGAGAACCCCGGGTACCCGCCGAAGTCCGAACCGGTCCACTCCCAGACATCACCGACGAGCTGGTGCACGCCGAGCGCCGAGGCTCCACCGGGATACGCCCCCACGGGAGCCGGACGCAGGTGCCGCTGGCCGAGATTGGCGTGCTCCGGCCCCGGATCCTCGTCGCCCCAAGGGAATCGGCGGGAGCGCCCGGTGGCGGGATCGAATCGCGCGGCCTTCTCCCACTCCGGTTCCGTCGGCAGCCGTTTGCCCGCCCACGCGGCGTAGGCCGCCGCCTCGTGGAACGACACGTGCACCACCGGCTCCGCCGCGGGCACCGGCTCCGTCACCCCGAAGCGGGTGCGCCACCAGCCGTCTCCCTCCCGGCGCCAGAATCGCGGCGCCACAATGCCGTGCTGCCGGACATACGCCCACCCGTCGGCGCTCCAACATCGCCGGTCGGTGTAACCACCGGCCTCGACGAATTCGATGTAGGCGCCGTTGGTCACAGGAGTGGTGTCGAGGAAGAACGCGGCCACGTCGACCGTATGCGCAGGCCGCTCGTTGTCCAGCGCCCACGGCTCGGCCGACGTACCCATCACGAACTCGCCCGCCGGGACGAACACCTCGTCCGGCAGCGGTCCGCAACGTCGTGCGGGCGGCGGCGGCGCGTGCAGTACGGGTTCACCGGTCCGCAGTTGGTGGGTGGCCAGCATCGTCTCAGCGTGCTGCTGCTCGTGCTGGGTGATCATGCCGAAGGCGAAGCCGTGATCGGTCAGCCCCTGCCCGCGCAGCGGCGCGGAATCCAGTACGTCGAGTGCTTTGGCGCGCACCTCCGCGACATAGGCGCGTGCCTCGGCCGGCCCGAGCAGCGGCAGCGCGGGACGGTCCGCCCTGGGGTGTTTGAACGCGTCGTAAAGCTCGTCCACCTCCGGGCGCACCGGTGTACGGCCGCCGACGTCGCGGACGAGCCACAGCTCCTCCTGACTGCCGATGTGAGCGAGGTCCCACACCAGCGGCGACATCAGCTTGGAGTGTTGCCGGACGAGATCGTCGTCGTCGACGGCGTCGGTGAGCGCGGTACTGCGCTGCCGTGCCCGGGTCATCGACTCCGCGGCGTGGGTGCGCAACTGATCCGATGTCAGCCCCACCAACGGGTTCGTCGATTCGAGCTCGCTGATGCTCATCGCAGGCTCAGTCCTTTCTACCGCTGTGCAGTCGTCGGTACACGTCGGTCGCCAGTCGCGACACCGTGCTCGGTCCGAGCCCGGTCTCCGGCAGTGCGGCGCAGCCGATCTCCGCGATCCGCTCCGCCGCGGTGCGCAGTCCGGCATCGGCGAGCCCGCGGTGGGCGGCGGACTCCCACAGGTGCGCCACGGGCAGGCAGACCTCGAGGACATCGTCCACAACGGACTTGCCGGACAGCAGGGCCGTCAGCAGGGCGACGGGGGTCAGCCACTCCCCCGGCGGCTGGGTGTCCAGATACCGGGCCTCCAGGTAACCCCTCGGCCGGACCGGGGTGAACATCGTGGTGAGGTGGTAGTCCAGATCGTCGGTCGTGGGTGGAGCAAGCCGTCCCGCCGGCCCCCTGCGGTCGATCCAGTCGCCGAAGGTCAGTCCGGCGGGCGCATCCCACCCTCCTGCCGGCTTGGGCAGAACCATCAACGGGGTGTCCATCATCCGCGCGGCCCATCCCGCGGCCGGATCCTCGGCCGGCGGTGCGACCCGAGACGCGTAGGTCCTGGCTCGTTCGGTGCCCAGCACCGCGAGCCAGCGGGCCGAAACGCTGCCGGTGTCCCTGCCCGCATGCCTCGCGGAATTCGCGAACAGTGCGAGCAGCACGGGCCCGAGCGCATGCAGCGCCGACCAGCGAGCGGGCAACTGGTCCCGCTCGCCGGTGTCGAGGCACACCTGCAGTCCCGCGGTACTGCACATCATGGTGATTCCGCCGGAACCGGACGGAGCGAACCGCCGCTCCATCGCGGCATACCGTTCGGTGTTCAGCAGCCGTCGTGGCGGACGGTGTGCGTCGATGCCGTGCCCGCCGAGGCCGAGGCCACGGCGGGCGAGCAGTTCGGTGAGGTGATCGAGGTCCGTCGAGATGGCGACGGCGAGTTCTGCGAGCGACGGTTGCGGGAGCGCGGAGATCTCGACCTGGCAACCGGGTTCGAGGCTGAGCGGCGATCCTGCGGTCAGTGGCTGCGCCGGGCTGTCCGCGCGCAGTGTGCGCGGAGTGTGCGGGCCGAGCGCGGCGGCGAGGATGTCCGGATCCAGCGGTCGGGCGGGGTCGGCGATGTGGTGCACGGTGTACTCGAGTTCGGCACCGACCAGCCGCGGTGGCCCGTGCTTGAAGCAGACCGACGCCACATACGCCTCCCCTTCCGCGCGGTCGGCGAGCACACGGGCCGTTCTGTTGGCCGTCGCGACATCGGCCCTTCCCGTGCGTTCCGCATCCGGGAAATGCGCGTGAACCGCAGTCATCGCACCGCCTGATCAGTCCGGAAAGCTCTTACGATCGGACGCTACACGCGGGCTCCGACAATCGCAGACGAGCAGGCGGATCACGGCAGCGGGGAGCGAGCCCCGAGCCCGAGTTCGGCGGCCGCGGCACGCACGGCGTCGATCACCAGCTGCAGTGACGGCCTGCGGGCCGCGGTGGTGCGGTAGGCGATCGCCACCGTGCGCATCACCGGATTGTTCAGCGCCACCACATCCACGCCTGGTGGCAGCAGTGTCAGCCCCAGGTCGGATACGAGCGTGACACCGAGTCCCGCCCCGACCATGGCCAGCGCCGTCGCCTGCTCCCCGACCTCGTGATTGATCTTCGGGTCGAAACCGCTGCGCTGGCACGCCACCCGCACCGCCCGGCCGAAGTGACTCCGCGGACTCGCCAGGATCCACGGGTGTTCGGCGAGTTCGAGCAACGACATCGTGCCGCTTGGCACCGCGCCGGTCGGCACCGCGGCATGCAGGCGTTCCACGGCGATGACGGCCCGCTCCAGACCTGGGTCCCAGGGCATCGGGGTGTCCGAGTAGTCGATGACGAACGAGAAGTCCAAGGTGCCGTCACGCACCGCGTCAGCGGTGTCCTCCGGGGCGAGTTCCCTTGTCCGTACCTGGATTCCCGGATGCTCGGCGGCCAGTGCGGTGAGCGCGGAAGGCAGCAGTCCGGACGCGACCGAGGCCCACACCCCCGCAGTCAGCCGTACGGTGACCGCCTCCTGCGCCTCCTCGAGCGCCATGGTGGCCCGCTCCACCGAACCCAGGATCTCCTCCGCGTGTTCGGCGAGCAGCATTCCGAGTTCGGTGAGCTGCACCCGCCTGCCGAGCCGCTCGAACAACTTCGCACCGACATCGCGTTCGAGCTGCGCCAACTGCTGGGACACGGCGGAGGCGGTGTAGTGCAGTGCCGCCGCGGCCGCTGTCACCGTCCCCCTCCGGTGCAACTCACGAAGCATCCGCAACCGGTGCAACGACAGCTCCATGTGGTCAAGATTAAGCACGCCCGGCAACGGCGCCCAACCGAGGGACTGCGGGACGGGTCCTCGCGTGCGCGCGGTGATGATGCAGGAAGCGTGAACGGTTACGTGCATGATCCGTAACTGGACGGGCATCCCACTACGAAGGCACTCTGGACGTACCGGCCCCACGATGCGGCCGCCTTGGAAACTCGCAGCTCAGCACCCCTGAATACGCCGATCCACACGGTAAGCGGATCGGCTCTGCGGTATGCCCTCGGCGGTGAATATCGGCAACGCCGGACCGACTGGTTTGTCGAGATATGAGCAGCTTGGAGGTGGGTTGAGTGGCTGACAGCACCGAACCATTGGTGAGGTTGACGTGGACAGATCCGGTAACCGGTACCCGCGGTTATCTGGTGGTGCACACGCTCGTCTCCGGGCTGGCCACCGGCGGCACCAGGATGCGTGCGGGCTGCACGATCTCCGAGGTTGAGGACCTGGCCAGAGGCATGGCCGCCAAGACCGCGACATTCAACCTGCCGGTCGGCGGAGCCAAGGGCGGGATCGACTTCGATCCCAAGGACCCGAGGGCGATGGGCGTGCTGGAGCGCTTCTGCTCGGCGATGCGGCCCTGGCTGGACGCTCACTGGGTTACCGCCGAGGACCTCGGCGTGCCCCAGCACCTGATCGACGAGGTGTTCGATCGGCTCGGCCTCGAGCAGTCGTACCACGCGGCGATTCGCCGCTCCGCCGATCCGGGCCGGACCCTGCGCAGGGTCCAGGCCGGGCTCAACGCTCCGGTGCCCGGCGGGCTGCTGCTCGGCGATGTCATCGGCGGGTACGGCGTCGCACAGGCATGCATCGGGGTCGCGGGCACCTGGGGCTGGCACGCGTTCGAAACGACCGTCGCTATCCAGGGCATCGGCACGATGGGCGGCGGCGCCGCGTGGTACCTGCACGAGGCGGGTATGCGGGTCGTAGCCGTCGCCGATGCCGCGGGCACGCTGTACCGCCCCGAGGGTCTCGACGTTCCGGCGCTGCTCGAACTGCGAGACGCCTACGGCGAGGTCGACCGGTCGAAGGTGCCGGCCGACGTCCAGCGCCTGCCACGCAACGCCGTGATGGGCATCGAGGCGGACATCCTCGTGCCCGCCGCGATCTCCTACGCCATCACACCCGACAACTCGATCGACGTCGCCGCCAAGGTGGTCATCGAGGCGGCCAACTCCGCGACCACCCCGGAGGCCGAGGCCATGCTGGCCGCCCGCGGTATCCCCGTGGTGCCGGACTTCGTGGCCAACGCGGGTGCCGCGGCCTGGGCATGGTGGCTGTTGCTGGGACAGGTCGGTGCGGATCCAGCCGACTCCTTCCACCGGCTCCGCACGGAGATGCAGGCGAAGGTGGCGCTGCTGCTCGGCGAGTGGTCCGTCAGCGGCATTCCGCCAAGGCAGACCGCGGCCGAACTGGCCGTCGCCAACCGGAGCGCACTGACCGAGGTCCAGTCGGTGCACGAGCCAGCGCTGACCATTCCCTGAGCACGGGACCGATACGGGCCGGGAACGTGACCGAGAGGTCGCGAACCCGGCCCGATCGCGCACCTGTGGCGACACGAATAACAGTACGTACGTACTGATTGCATGGGCCCCACCCTGGGTGACAGGATCAGGGAATGCCACGCGTCAGCCAGGACCACCTCGACGCACGCCGGCGGCAGATACTCGACGGCGCGCGGGTCTGCTTCGCGCGCCACGGCTACGAGGGTGCCACGGTCCGTCGCCTCGAGGAAGCCACGCGGCTTTCCCGCGGCGCGATCTTCCACCACTTCCGCGACAAGGAGTCGCTCTTCCTCGCACTCGCGGAGGACGACGCGGCACGTATGGCGGATGTGGTCGCGGAACAGGGTCTCGTGCAGGTGATGCGAGATCTGCTGGCCAACGGGAGTGAGCACCCCGCGGACTGGCTGGGCACCCGGCTCGAGGTGTCGCGGCGACTGCGTACCGACCCGGAGTTCCGCGCCAGGTGGGCGGAGCGATCCGAACAGCTCACCACGGCGACCCGGCGCAGGCTGCAGCGCCAGCGTGAAGCCGGCAACCTGCGCGACGACGTCGACGTGCAGGTGCTCACCGCGTTTCTCGAACTGGTACTCGAAGGCCTGGTCTCCCACCTCGCCATGGGCCTTCCCGCGGACAACCTCGGCCCGGTGCTCGATCTGGTCGAGGAGACCGTCCGCAGGCATCGGGCCCGAAACGAAGCCACCTCCGCCTGATCACCCGGCCGGTCTGCGTCCGCCGCGAGACCATGCTGGAGTGGAGGCATGGACCTTCTCGACGCCCACGGCCGCGCCCTGCGCGGTTTCGACCGTGTCATCCTCCAGGTCGGTCAGCGCCAATGGCAGAACCAGACTCCCTGCACCGAATGGAACGTCCACGACCTGGTGAACCACCTCGTCTACGAACAGCTCTGGGTACCCCACCTGCTCGCGGGCAGGACTCTGGACGAGGTCGGCGATCGCTTCGACGGCGACGTTCTCGGAAGCGATCCGCTCCAGTCGTGGACGGAGGCGGCCACGGCCGCACGGTCCGCCTGGACGCGGCCGGGAGCACTGGACGGCCGGGTCAACGTCAGCTCGGGGCAGATCGCGGCCGACGAGTACGGCTGGCAGATGACCCTGGATCTCGCGGTGCACGGATGGGACCTGGCCGTCGCCATCGACGCGCCGGACCCGATCGACCCCGATCTGGCCGGGACACTGCTGGAACAGATCGGCCCCGAGGTCGAGCAGTGGCAGGGTGCGGGCATTTTCGCCCCTCCGGTAGCGGTCCCCGCCGACGCGGGCCCGGTCGCCCGGTTACTCGGACTCGTCGGTCGTGACCCTGGGTGATCAGCACCACTGCGCAATCCCCCAGGCAGCGGAGCATGCGGCTCGCTATGATGAGCACACCGCATTTCCTGTTGAAGACCCGAGGAGTGAATCCCTACCGTGCGCGATGCGCAGTCACCTGGTGACAGTACTGAGCCGGGTGGCGCACCCGGCTTCCCCGAAAGCCCCGTAGATCCCGCTGATTCCGCGGATCCCGGAGCCCCAGCCCGCCGGATCTTCGGCGGAGCACGCTGATGGACGTTCTGCTCTCCATCGGCGGTGTCCTTTTCGTTCTGCTGCTCACCGTGGGTACCGGCCTGGCCGTCGCCGCGGAGTTCTCGCTCACCACGCTCGAGCGCAGCACGGTCGAGGCCAACGTCCGCCAGGTCGGTGACCGCCGGTCGAAAGCCCTGCTCAAGGCGCATCGCTCCCTGTCGTTCCAGCTCTCCGGCGCCCAGGTCGCCATCACTTTGACCACCCTGGTCACCGGTTACGTCGCCGAGCCACTGATCGGCGAACTCATCCGGCCCGCACTGTCCGCCATGTCCGTGCCCGACGGCGTCGCCAAGGGCGCCTCGCTGATCATCGCGCTCTTCCTCGCCACCTCGCTGTCGATGGTGGTCGGCGAGATGATGCCGAAGAACCTGGCGATCGCGCGGCCATTGCAGACCGCCCGTGCGGTCGCGGGCTACCACTCCCGGTTCTCGTCCCTTTTCAGCTGGCTCATCACCCTGATGAACAACAGCGCGAACTGGGTCGTCCGCAAGTTCGGGATCGAGCCGCAGGAGGAACTGCGCTCGGCCCGGTCGCCCCAGGAGCTCGGCTCGATCGTGCGCAGCAGCGCCGAGAGCGGGACGCTGGACACCTCGACCGCCGAACTGCTGGGCCGCTCGCTGCGCTTCGGAGACCGCAACGCCGGCGAGCTGATGACCTCTCGCGTACAGGTCGAGTCGCTCACTGTGGACGAACCGATCCAGGCGCTGGTGGACATCTCCCGCCGCACCGGTTTCTCCCGGTTCCCGGTCTACGCCGAGGATCTCGACGACGTGCAGGGAGCCGTGCACGTCAAACAGATCTTCACCGTCCCGGCCACCGAACGCGACAACGTGAAGATCGGCTCGGTCATGCGCCCGGTGCCCACGGTGCCCGAGTCGCTGCCCGGAGACGCCCTGCTCGATCGGCTCAGGGCATCCAGGTTCCAGCTCGCGATGGTGGTCGACGAGTACGGCGGTACCGCGGGAATGGTCACGCTGGAAGATGTCGTCGAGGAGATCATCGGCGACGTCCGCGACGAGCACGACGAACGCGAGGCACCCTCGTCGCAGCAACTGGATGCCGACAGCTGGATGGTCTCCGGACAACTCCGCGACGACGAGATCCGGGAGCTGACCGGGTTCCGGATGCCCGAGGGCGACTTCGAGACCATCGCGGGCCTCGTACTCGAACGGCTCGGCCGGATCCCCGACGAGGGTGACGAGCTGGACATCGACGGGTGGCGGGTCTCGGTGACCACGATGGACCGTCTGCGGATCGCGGAGCTGTGCCTGCGGCGCCTCCCGGAACAGCCACCTGGAGCCGGGACCGGCTCCGACTCCACCGACTCGGAGGAGGCGCGATGAGCGACGGTGTGGCCATTTCCCTGATCGGGGTACTGCTGCTGGCGAACGCGTTCTTCGTCGGTGCGGAGTTCTCCCTGATCTCCTCCCGGCGCGACCGTCTGGAAGCCCTCCTCGAACAGGGCAACACCAGGGCCCGGATCGTGATCAACGCCAGCCGCAACGTGTCACTGATGCTCGCGGGCGCCCAGCTGGGCATCACGATCTGCTCACTGCTGTTGCTGCAGTTCGGCGAGCCCGCGATCGCCCACCAGCTGGAGGCCGCGTTCACCGCAGTCGGCCTGCCGATACCCGGCTACGTCGTGCACGCCATCGCCTTCGCGGTCGCGTTGATCGCGATGACCCTCCTGCACGTACTCATCGGCGAGATGGTGCCGAAGAACATCGCGATCGCCGAACCGGAGCGCCTCGCGCTGTGGCTCGTTCCCGCGCACGTCGTATGGGTCAAACTGACCAATCCGTTCATCTGGCTGCTCAACTCGGTGGCGAACGTTCTGCTCCGGGCCTTCAAGGTCGAACCGAAGGACGAACTGGAGACGGCCTACACCTCCGACGAGCTGGCCAGCCTGCTCAGCGAATCCCGCCGGGAGGGTCTGCTCGAGCAGTCCGAACACCGCAGGCTCAGTCAGACGCTGTCCTCCGCACAGAAAACGGTCGCCGACGTGCTGGTGCCGATCGACGAACTGAAAACGCTGCCCAGCTCGCCATCGGTCGGCGACGTCGAGCGGGCGGTCTCCGCCACCGGCTTCTCACGCTTCCCCGTCCGCACCGCGACCGGCGAACTGGTCGGCTACATCCACGTCAAGGATGTGCTCGACCAGGCCGGTGACGAACCGGCCACCACCGTGCCCGAGAGCAAGACACGACATCTCACGGAACTGCCGGTCATCGCGCGTCTGGACGAGGCGCTGTCGGCGATGCGGGCGGACGGAAGCCATCTGGCGAGGGCCATCGACGAGCACGGTGAAGTGGTCGGCGTCGTGGCGCTGGAGGACCTGGTCGAGGAGTACGTGGGCACCGTGCGCGACGGAACCCATGTGACCCTGTGAACATGCACGAGGGCAGCGGTGACTCGACGGGTGTGCTGACCGGGACCACTCTGGCCGAATCAGTCTGGCTCGACCGGGCGCATGCCCATTCCGAGCGTATGCGCCGCTGGACCGAGCCGCACCAGGAACGCCGCTCGCGTGGTGAGAAGCATCCAGTACTGGACTTTCTTTTCACCTACTACTCGCACCGCCCGACCCACCTCCAGCGGTGGCATCCTGGTGCGGGAGTGGTGCTGGCGGGAACCGCTGCCCGCCGGTTCCTCGACCGCCCCGGTTACCGCGAGACCGAGAACGGCGTCGTACTGGACCCCGCGGCGTTCACCGGCGCCCGGGTACGCACCGCGAGGTTCGTGGCGTCGTTGCTCGAATCGACCGCCGCACGGTCGCCACGGCTGAACTGCTTCGGGCTACACGAATGGGCGATGGTGTACCGCCAACCGGTTGACGAGGTCCGGCACGCCCAGCTTCCGCTCCGGCTCGGCACGGCCGGCACGGACGAACTGGTGGAGTCGCTGGAAATTCGCTGCGGCCACTACGACGCCTTCCGTTTCTTCACCTCGCCGGCCCGGCCCCTGAACTCGCTGCAACCCACGCGGGAGTCCCAGCTCGAACTGGAACAGCCGGGGTGCCTGCACACGAACATGGACCTGTTCAAATGGTCCTACAAACTGGCCCCGTTCATCCCGGCCGAGCTGGTCGGCGACTGCTTCGAGCTCGCGGTCGAGATTCGGGAGACCGACATGCGGGCGAGCCCGTACGACCTGAGCGGCCTCGGCTACGACCCGCTTCGGATCGAGACGGCACAGGGACGGGCGGAATACGCGCGCATCCAGGCGGAGTTCGCGCGACGCGCTGCTCCGCTACGCGCACGATTGATCGCGCACTGCCACGAACTCCTGCTCGGCGAGAACACTTTCTTGGACGATTCTCACAACTGAGAGTCATCAGGTTGTCCAGAGTTCATCCCCTGTTAGAGTGATAACGTTTTGGTAATGCACGGAGGGCAATCAACTTCCGGCTTTGCCGGGTTTCGCGAGTGGAAGGACATCGATGGGGCGTCACAGCAGGGTCGAAATTCCGGCTCCGCCGTCTCCCGACAGTTGCACCTCCACTGGCACCCACAGGGTCATCGGGCGCGGTCCCCGCCGCAGGATCGCCGCATGGCCCATCGCGTGTGCGGTACTCGTCGCCCTGCTCGGCCTCGGCTGGACCGGCTGGAACTGGGCCGACGACATGCTCAACCGCCGCGCCGAGGCCCAGGCGTCCAGTTGCCCGGAGGGCGACACCGCGCTGCGCGTCGTCGTCACCCCCAGTGCGGAGAAGGCGGTCACCGCCGCGGCTCAGCGCTGGAACCAGGCCAACACGGTCGTACGCGCCCACTGCGTGCGGGTCAACGTCGACGCCGTCGCCTCCAGGGCGGTGCTCGACGCCCTGACCGGTAAGACCGGCCTCGAACCGATCGACGGCCTGCCCGCCGGCTGGATCCCCGAGTCCTCCTGGTGGACCAGCGAACTGGACAGCACCGAGCCGCAGCTGATCGGCTCCCCCGCCGAGTCGGTGGCCTCTGGCGGCTCGGCGGACTACCCCTTCCTCGGCCTGTCCGGGGAGGGCATCACCGTCGTGCACGAGCACGCGACACAGTCGTTCCGCGCGTTCCTGCTCGAACCCGCACAGCAGCAGCTCTTCGCCGGCAACGGGGTGTCCCCGCGCTGACATCCGGCGTTGTCAGCGCCGGATGTCAGCGCCGGATGAGCGTTTCGGCCGTGGCATCGTCCGCGGGGTAGAACGACTCGATCGACAGCTCCGCGAGTGTGACGTCGAGTGGCGTGCCGAACGTGGCGACCGTGCTGAAGAACGTGAGTTCGCCGGCACCATGCCGTAACCGCAGCGGCACCACGATGTCCCCCGGCCCCGGCACGTCGACCTCGGGAACCTCGTCCTCGCACGGATACGCCCTTAACTCGGCGAGCAACTCCGCCAGCGCGCCGTCCGCCGTCGCCCGCACCTCGCGCCGCAGCCTGCCCAGCAGGTGGGCCCGCCACTCCCCCAGATTGGCGATCCGCGAAGCCATCCCCTCCGGATGCAGAGTGACGCGCAGGACGTTCACCGGCGGGGTGAGCAGGTCCTGCGCCACTCCTTCGGTCAGCACCGCGATACTCGCGTTGCCATCGACCAGATTCCACAACCTGTCGATCACCACCGCCGGATATGGTTCGTGTGCCCGCAACAGTCTGCGCACCGCCTGCCGTGCGACGGCAAGGGCGGGATCACTGAGCGACGACTCCGAGTAGATCGGGGCGTACCCGGCCGCCAGGAGCAGCTGGTTGCGTTCCCGCAGCGGGACGTCCAGGTGCTCACCGAGGCGCAACACCATGTCCCTGCTGGGTTTCGCCCGCCCGGTCTCGACGAAGCTGAGATGACGGGTGGAGATGTCCGCGGCGATGGCGAGGTCCAGCTGACTGGTCCGGCGCCGGTCGCGCCACTCCCGCAGCAGTTCCCCTACCGGGCGAGCTGAGATCGTCGTCGTCACCGGTAGGACGTTACCGGCGGCGGTTCACCGTAACCATTACCTCGCAGGTCAATCCACTGCGAAGCTGGAATGGCCTCCCCCTCTGTCCGTGCCCGTGAACCGGGCGCCTGAGAGGTTCGCCCTGCTTTCTGCTGGGCTTGCACCTTCGGCGGGGCCGGCGGAGGGTAGCCCGACGACCCGCTTTCCAGAGGCGTCTCACCCCCGCGGTCCCTGATGCCTGAGAGTTTCCGGGGAGGAGTTGCTCCTTCGGCGCCAGACCCACTGTTGGTGGCCTGGTCTCTCCCGCGCGGGTTCGGCGACAACGCTGATCACCTTAGCGCCCCCGCCTCCGTGCGGTCCGAGCGGTAGGTGCCCGGGCAGAAGCGCAGGCGGGTCAGCCCGTACGCCGGGCGCTTCGCCGCTGTGAGAGTTCGTCGGGAACCTGCTGCTCGATCTCGCCGCCGTCGGCGCGCTCCGCGGGGAACTCGTGAATCGTCCCGCTGATCTCCTGCATGGCGCCGCTGACCGCGATGCCGAACACGCCCTGACCGCCCTGCAGCAGATCCACGATCTCCTCCGGTGAGGTGCACTCGTAGACGGTCGTGCCGTCCGAGAACAACGTCACCCTGGCCAGATCCCGCACACCTCGTACCCGCAGGTGCTCGACCGCGACCCTGATGTTCTGCAACGACACCCCGGTATCGAGCAGCCGCTTCACGATCTTCAGGACGAGGATGTCCTTGAACGAGTAGAGACGTTGCGAGCCGGAGCCATGTGCGGTGCGGATACTCGGTGCGACGAGCTTCGTCCTGGCCCAGTAGTCGAGCTGGCGATAGGTGATACCGGCGATCTGACACGCGGCCGGACCCCGGTAGCCGACCAGCTCGTCCGGCAGCGACGCATCGGGGAACAACTCACCCTGCTCGCCGTCGACGGCCTCGATCGGCCTCTCCTCGACCACGCATGCCTCCCCTCGCCCGGCCCCATGGCCGACGAACGACACCGCGGCTCCCAGGAGCGGGAACCCCGGATGACAATCGCGACCAGCAGCACACCGGCAGGGGAACTACACTGACGCGATTTATCTCCTCCGACGGTAAGCGGGTCGGACGAAGCGGTCAACGCGACGCGCGGGCACCCGGCCAGCTCTCCGGGACGGCACCTCCCTTTGACGCCTCTTACTTGCCCAGGTAACTTCTTACTCATGCAAGTAAACAGCGAACGCGCCGAGCAGTTCGGCAACGGAATGGGTCGCGGCGCCGGCGAGCACACCCGACGCGGGCAGATCATCGAAGCGACCATCGCGACAGTCGCGGAGATCGGCTACTCGAAGACGTCCTTCGCCCGCATCGTCGAGCGGGCAGGATTGAGCAGCACGAGGCTCATCTCCTACCACTTCGCCGGAAAAGCCGATCTCATGCAGGCGACACTCAGCAGCATCATCGACACCATGGACAGCTTCCTCGGAACACGGACGCCGCGAAAGGCCTGCCGTGCGAGACTGCTGCGCGCCTGCATCGAGTCCGAGATCGCCTTCCTCGGCGCGTACCCCGAACACATGCGGACACTCGTCGAGATCGGCACCCACGCGCGAGGCGACCTGGGGGCTCCGATCCTCGGCATGGTCTGGCACGACCTCCGGGTCGGCCGCCTCGAACGGCAACTGCACCAGGGACAGCGAGAGGGAGTGTTCGGCGAATTCGACGTGGCCGTCATGGCCATGACGATCAGACAGGCACTGGACGGCGTGTCACTACGGCTCACCGAGAACCCGGAACTGGACGTTCAGGCGTACGGCCAGGAACTCGCCGGGCTCTTCGACCGCGCCACCCGCGCTGCCCCCGCTCAGACCCAGTAACCACGCCGGAGGCTTATCCGGCGCCGGTTCGGCCATGGCGGCGGAGGCCCTCTAGGTGTCCGCGCCGCGGAAGTCTTCCGGCGATACCGAGTCGAGGAATTCGCGGAACTTCTCGACCTCGTCCTCCTGCTCGTCCGGGATGATCAGACCGGCCTCCTCGAGGACGCCGTCCTCGGCGTGGATCGGCACCCCCGCACGCAGGGCCAGCGCGATCGAGTCGCTCGGGCGTGCGGATACCCGGATGTCACCGTCGAACACGAGTTCGGCGAAGAAGGTGCCTTCACGCAGATCGGTGATCACGACCTGCTCAAGTTCACGTCCCAGCGCGCCGATGACCTCTTTCAGAAGGTCATGGGTAAGCGGCCTTGCTGGACGAACTCCCTGCTGCTCCAACGCGATCGCCGTGGCTTCGACCGAGCCGATCCAGATCGGCAGGTATCGCTCGCCCTCAGTCTCGCGCAGCAACAAGATCGGCTGATTCGCGGGCAACTCGACCCGTACACCGACGACGCGCATCTCGTTCATCGGGCTTCGCCTCCCTCTTCTGCGCGCGGGCTGCAGCGCTGGTACGAGGATCCCGCATCGACAATATCGACGGTACCCGTCCCGTGAGCGCTGTGCTCGCTGGTGTCGTGTGCTCGCTGTCGTGGTGGCTGTGTCGACTGCTCCGGGTCCATCCTAGGCAAACCCATCCCCAACCGTACGGCATTCCACGCCGAATCTGGGGTCACAGCATTGTGCCGAAATCGGTTCCATCACAGCCCCGGAAGCCGGCCTCTCGGCCCGTTCAGTGCCCGGTCACGCCGCGGATGCCCGCCTTGACCAGCAAGGTATGCAGGGTCACCGACAGCGCGGCGAGTTCGCGCACCAATTCGTCTGCCCGCTCCTTCGCTCCCGCGTCACGATGCCGGAACACGGGAGCGACAATCTGTTCCAGCAGACCGACTTCGCGGTCGGCGGACGCCCGGAACGCGCGCAGATGCCTCGGCTCGATTCCGAAGTCCGTCATCGCCTTGACCGTCTTCGCGACCAGCACCGCATCGCCGTCGAAGAAGCCGGCCGGGCCGGGCCGGATCAGCCCGTACTGCTGCAGCTCGCTCAGCGTCTCCGCATCGACCCCAGCCTCGGCGAGCAGCTCTTCCTGCGTCAACCGGGTCTCCCGGCGCGACGCGAAGTCGTCCGCGCAGGGCACCGGCGTTCCTCCGCCGTCGAGGTGCTCGTCCCCCGGCGCACCGAGCGACACCAGCTTGCGGGGCAGGCGGGGTGCCGGTGTCGCCGGTTCGATGCCACGATCCGCGGCGTCCAACTGCTCCTTGATGACCTTCAGCGGCAGGTAATGATCCCGCTGGGCGGACAGCACGAACCGCAACCGTTCGACGTCCGCGGCGGCGAACTGCCGATAACCGGACGGCGTACGGCCAGGTTGAACCAGTCCCTCGGATTCGAGGAACCGGATCTTCGAAATGGTGACGTCGGGAAAATCGCCGCGCAGCTGCGCCAGCACGGCCCCGATGCTCAATCCATCGCGCTGTGGCCGCCCGGCCGCCGTCACTGTGCCCCCTGGCCCCCGTGTCCGGGCCCGGTCAGGAAGACGAGGCGGAACTTCCCGATCTGTACCTCGTCACCGCCCGCGAGAACCGCCTGGTCGACCGGCTCGCGATTGACGTAGGTGCCGTTCAGGCTGCCGACGTCGATCACCACGAACTCGCCACCCTCACGGCGGAACTCCGCGTGCCTGCGCGAAACCGTCACATCGTCGAGGAAGATGTCGCTGTCCGGGTGCCTGCCCGCACTGGTGGTGTCCCTGTCGAGCAGGAAGCGCGACCCAGCGTTCGGGCCCCGCTTGACGACCAGCAATGCCGATCCGGCCGGCAGCGCGTCGACCCCGGCAACTGGCGGCTCGGGTGCCTGCGTCTCCTGGCCCTCGACCTCGGCGAGGAAGTCGGCCCGGAAGACGGAGGTCCGCTCCGGAGACTGCTCCGGGGGAACGCCGGGCCCGTCGTTCGTGCTCACCTGAGCTCCTTACGCACTGGAAGGTTCGGTACTGGAGAACGTGTGGTTGCCAACGTACCGTGCCTGATCGGTTCCGGACGCCGGGGCTCCCCCTTCCGCCATGTCACGATTGCGGCGCGAGCACGGCCGGTCCCGGGTGTCAGCCGCCGATGAGCTTGCTGTAGGCATCGGCGTCGAGCAGTGCGTCCACGCTGGCCGGGTCGGTGGGTGCGATCTCGACGAGCCAGCCCTCGCCGTAGGGGTCGCTGTTGAGCAGCTCCGGCGACTGCGAAACGTCCTCGTTCACGGCGACGACCTCGCCGTCCACGGGAGCGAACAACTCCGAAACGCTCTTGGTGGACTCCACCTCGCCGAACACCTCGCCAGCGGATACCGCCGCGCCGACCGCGGGGAGGTCGACGAACACGACGTCGCCCAACTGGTCCTGCGCGTACTCGGTGATGCCGACCCGCACCGGGCCGCCCTCGCGAGCGGCGACCCACTCGTGCTCCTCGGTGTAGCGAAGTTCCCCGGGTGTGGACAACACGTTCCCCTTTCCTCCCGTGGCCCGAGCGTAGCCGTCCGCCCGCCCGCTCGCGTCATCTTGCCGCGCGGGCGCGAGGTCCTCCACTCGACCGGGCGTCGGTTTCGCCCGGAATTCGGCTGAACCGGTCCAGCGGCCGGGCAGGCGGGTGGCTAACGCACGGAGTTTCTGGACGCACCGGAAACGGCGCGCACGGTCTGGACCACATACAGCACTCCGGACCAGAAGTAGAGCACCGCGCCCCATAGCGAGAAGGCGTACGCCACCGGGCGGGCCACCTCGGCCATCGTCGAGCCGCCCTGGGTCAGCAGCAGCAACGGGAAGGCGTACATCAGATTGAACGTGGCGGCCTTGCCTACGTAGGTGACCTCCGGTGGCCCGAAACCACGCCAGCGCAGGACGAGCAGGCAGACCCCGACACAGAGTTCACGCGTCAGCAGCGCCACCACCAGCCACCACGGCACGATGTCGCGGAACAGGAACGCGATCAGTGTCGCGGCGATGTAGAGCCGATCTGCGGCGGGATCGAGCAACCGGCCCAACCTGCTCATCTGGTCCAGCCAGCGCGCCAGCTTTCCGTCGAGCCAGTCACTGAAGCCGGCGAACATCAGGACGGCCAGCGCCCAGCCGTCTTCCTCGGGCCCCAGCAGCAACCAGAGAAAGACCGGCACCAGCGCAAGGCGAAGGATCGAGAGCAGATTGGGCACCGTGAGCGCCTGCCGGGCCAGCGACGGCTCCGGCCGGGCAGCCGATCGGCTCTGCCCGGCCACTGCCGCCTGCCCGTCTTCAGGACGGTTCGACCCGTCCCTCTGCGAAGTCTCCGGTTCGCTCACGGACTTACCGTAGCCGCAGCGTCCCCGGCGTCAGCTCGCGCGGCGGTAGCTCCAGCCGCGCCGCTGCAACTGCGCGCCGGTCAGGGCCTGCGGCCTGCCGTGTCCGTCGGTACCCATCCAGCGTGGGCGGCCCGATCCGCCTTCGAGAACATACGGCCGACCGTCGCTCCACACCACGGTGCAGGGCGTGGTCGGCGGACCGCCCGCCGTGCGGGCGCCCAGCGCTGATGCTGGCCCAGTTTCAGTCCGGTTCTGTTGCTTGACGCCCTGCCGCCTCGATAGCGAGACGTCGTCGGCCGAATCAGTTTCGGTACTCATCGCTCTCAGTGTTGACTCCAGAGGAATCGCGTCCACGCGGTGACCCCGCGCTAGCACCAGACTGCCGCGGCGGACGCTCATCTAAACATTCGGTTCGGGAGCCGGATTTGTTAACCGCCAAGGGCTGGATTCACCCGGTCGCTCAATGCGACCCGGACGAACAACCCTTGCGAGTCCAATGTGGATGAATTGGACATACCGAGAGTAATGGTTACAGAAAGTGACTATCGCCGGTGTCTACTCCCCGGCGAAGTTCGCGTCCCTGCGCTCCATGAACGCCTGTACGGCCTCACCGAGGTCCTTACTCGGCAGGAACGCCGCGTTCCAGGTGGACACATACCGCAGACCGGCCTCGACCTGGGCGCGGTGGTTCTCCGACAACACGTCCTTCACACCACGTACGACCAGGGGCGGGTTCTTGGCGATCTCCGCCGCCATCGCCCGCGCGGCCTCCAGCATCGACTCCTGGTCCGGATAGACGTCATTGACCAGTCCGATCCGCTCGGCACGCCGGGCGTCGATGTCCTTGCCGGTCAGTGCCAGCTCCCTTAGGTGCCCCTCACCGACGATGGCTCCCAGCCGCTGCAGGCTGCCCAGGTCGGCGACGATCGCCACCCTGACCTCGCGCACGCTGAACTTGGCGTCCGCGCTGGCCAGCCGGATGTCGGCGGCGCTGATGACATCGATCCCGCCACCGATGCACCAACCGGAGACCGCGGCGATCACCGGCGTGGTGATCTCTGCCAGGGAGCTCACCGAGTCCTGCAACGACCGGATCTCCCTGAGGAAGGCCGTCCTCGGCCCGGCAAGGGCGTCCCCGCCCAGGTACTCCGACCAGGACGGCAACATCGCGGGCAGGTCGAGACCGTAGGAGAAGTGCTTCCCACTGCCGGTCAGCACGATCGCCCTGACCTCCGGGTCGGCGTCGAGTGCCCGGAAGACCAGCGGCAGTTCCCGCCAGAAGTCCGGGCCCATCGCGTTGCCCTTCGCGGGGCCGAGCAGCGTCACCTCGGCCACCTGCCCGGAGCGCTGCACCTCCAGCGAGACGAGATTGTCAGGGACGTCGGCGGTATGCGTCATGCGCGTCATGATGGACCATCTCGTTGGCACACTGCCAGCCAGTGTGTCGCGCAGCGCAACCGTTGCGCGAGCGATACGTGATCTGTCCCGGATCGAGCGAGCAGCGTCGGTGGGTCTTGCGACACTGTGCAGGGCTCACCGCCGGGATCGCGGCGGATCTCCGGGCCGCACGCGACCGCACGAAGACGGAAGGACCTCGCGACCATGGTTTCGTCCGCTGCCGCGACCGCCCACCCCGAACCATCCGGCACGAGCACGCCGCTGTCGCGCCGCTCCCAGCCGATCGAGCTCGCTGGAACGTTCGTCCACGAGGGCCATCGGCTCGCGTACACCGAGTACGGCGGCGGTGAACATGTGGTCGTGCTCACCCACGGCATCATGTTCACCCGCAAGATGCACGCCCCGCTGGCCCGGTCGCTCGCCCGTGCCGGCTACCGGGTCGTGACGCTCGATCTGCTCGGCCACGGCGACTCCGACCGGCCGGGTGAGTCCTGGCAGTACTCGATGCCCGCTTTCGCGGAGCAGACGCTCGGCCTGCTCGACCATCTCGGGGTGGCGCAGGCCGTGGTCGGCGGGACCTCGCTGGGCGCGAATGTGGCACTGGAGGTTGCGGTGCGTGCGCCCGAGCGCACAAGGGGAATCGTCGTCGAGATGCCGGTATTGGACAACGCCATCGTGGCCGGCCTGCTCACCTTCGCCCCGTTGCTGTTCGCCGCCCGATTCGTCCCGATCTCCGTACAGGCGGTCGCTGCGCTGGCCCACCGGGTACCGCACGGCAACCAGTGGGTCGACGTCGTCACCGACACCCTGGATCAGGAACCGAGCTCGATGGCCGCGCTCATCCACGGGGTGCTGTTCGGGCGGATCGCGCCGCCGAAGTCCGTGCGCAGGACGATCCGGGTTCCCGCACTGGTGGTCGGGCACCAGCGCGATCCCATCCACCCGTTCGGCGACGCGGACACGCTGGCTGCCGACCTGCCCGACGCGGAGTTCGTCGAGGCCCGCAGTCCGATCGAGCTGCGGCTGGACCCACGCAGGCTCACCGAGTCCATCACCGAGTTCATCCGGCGCTGCTGCGATCAGTGAGCGGGAGGTCCGATTCCGGCGCGATTGCGGCAACCGGCCCGATCACGGTGACCGCGGGCGGCCGAATGCCTGCCCGCGCGGCATCCTCCGCGACGGCCTCGAGCGTCGACCGGAGCACACGCTGGGCGCGCATCGTGCCGTCCTGAATGATCGCGACGGGTGTCGTACCCGGCCTGCCGCCCTCGATCAGGGCTTCGGCGAACTGGGCGATGCGCTCGACGCCCATCATCAGCACCAGCGTGCCGCGCAGCCTGCCGAGCGCGTCCCAGTCCACCAATGACTTCTCGTGCCCCGGCGGCACATGCCCGGAGACGACCACGACCTCGTGCGCGACCCCCCGGTGCGTCACCGGGACATCGGCGACGGCGGGCACCGCGAAGGCGCTGGTGATGCCCGGCACGATCCGCACCGGCACGCCAGCCTCGGCGCAGGCCAGCACCTCCTCGAACCCCCTGCCGAAGACGTAGGGGTCACCGCCCTTGAGCCGGACGACGAACTTGCCTGCCTTCGCCCGCTCGATGAGCGTGCTGTTGATCACGTCCTGGCTGGCCGCCCTGCCGTAGGGGATCTTCGCGGCGTCCACGACCTCCACGTGCGGCGCCAGCTCGACGAGCAGGTCGCGCGGGCCGAGCCGGTCGGCAACGACCACGTCGGCGCGCGCCAGCAGCCGCCGGCCGCGCACGGTGATCAGCTCCGGATCGCCGGGCCCGCCGCCGACCAGCGCCACCCCGGCGGGCTCGCCGCCGTCGTCCAGGTTCTCGCCGGGATCGGCCACGGTGCCGACCCGCAGCGCGTCGAGCAGCCCATCGCGGACCGCGGCCGAGCGGCGCGGGGTGCCCCCGGAGAGCACGCCGACCAGCAGGCCGTCGTGTCCCCCGCTGGCCGGGGTGACCGCGCTGCCCTCGATACCCGCGTCCGCCCGGACACAGAACACCCGTGCCCGCTCGGCCTCGGCACAGACGGCCGCGTTGACCTCGGGATCATCGGTGCAGGCGAGGGCGTACCAGGCTCCGTCGAGGTCACCATCGCGGTATGCGCGTTCCACCAGGGTGATCTCCCCCGCGTCGGCCATTCCGCTTACCGAGGGGGTCGTCTCCGGCGAAATGAGGTGCACCTCGGCACCAGCGCTGACCAGTCTTGGCAGCCGCCGCTGGGCGACGGTGCCGCCACCGATCACGACGACCCTGCGTCCGGCGAGGTCGAGTCCGACGAGGTAGTGGGGGTCTGGTGGAGCAGCCATGCCGCAAGCATGCCGCCCCGCCCAACCCGGCTTTCGATCAGGGTTGCAGCAACGCCAGCATCTCGGCGTTGTCGAACATCCGCGCGGTCTCGATCGCCGACGGCGTACCCGCCTCGGCGTCGGCACCGGCCTTGACCAGCACCTTCACCACGTCTGGCTCGTTTTTGAAGACCGCGCCGGCCAGGGGACTCTGTCCCCGGTCGTTGAGCCGGCCGGGGTCGGCCCCGCGCTCCAGCAGCGCGGCCACCGTCTCCGCGTGACCGTGATATGCGGCGAGCATCACCAGGGTGTCCCCCTTGTCGTTGGTGAGGTTCGCCGAGATCCCCGCATCGACGTACGCGGCCAGAGTCGCTGTCTCACCCGTACGAGCGAAACCGAAGACCTTCGACCACAGTTGGAGCAGCTCGGGGTCGGGTTCCTGGGCCGGCGCGGTCTCCGTCATACCGCCATTTTCGCACGATGGGCAGGCACCCTGTGCCCTACCCGCGGCTGCCGTTCGGATAGGGAAGCAGGGCCATCTCACGCGCGTTCTTGATCGCCACGGCGACCTGTTTCTGCTGCTGGGGGGTCAATCCGGTCACCCGCCGCGCCCGGATCTTGCCCCGGTCCGAGATGAACTTGCGAAGCAGGTCGGCGTCCTTCCAATCGACCTGCTCGACCCGCTCGGCCGCCAGTAGGTTGCGCTTACGCTTGCCGGGCCGTTCCCGGTTGATCTTCGCCACGCTTTGCCTCCTCACCAGCTCGACTTGGTGACGCCGGGCAGCTCACCGTTGTGCGCCATCTCCCGCAGTCGCACGCGGGAAAGCCCGAACTGCCGGAAATAGCCGCGCGGGCGGCCATCTGCCGCATCCCTGTTCCGGACCCTGGTCGGGCTGGAGTCGCGAGGCATTGCCTGCAGTGCGGACACCGCGGCCGACTTCTCCGCCGCACTGGCTGACGGGGCGGAGATCACCCTCTTCAACTCGGCCCTGCGCTGCGCATAACGGGCGACGACGACCTTGCGCTGCTCGTTCTTGGCGATCTTGGACTTCTTCGCCATCAGCGGTCCTCCTTGAACTCGACATGCCGGCGGACCACCGGGTCGTACTTGCGCAGCACCATCCGGTCCGGGTCGTTGCGACGGTTCTTCCTGGTCACGTAGGTGAAGCCCGTTCCGGCGGTGGATCGGAGCTTGATGATCGGGCGAATGTCGTTGCCACGGGCCATCTAGACCTTCACCCCCCGGTTACGCAGGTCCGCCACGACAGCGTCGATTCCGCGTTTGTCGATCGTCTTCATTCCTTTCACCGACACGCGCAACCGGACATGGCGGCCCTCGCTGGGCACCCAGTACCTGCGGGTCTGCAGGTTCGGCTCCCAGCGCCGCGAAGTCCGCTTGTGCGAGTGCGATACCTGTTTGCCGTAACCCGGCTTGCGACCGGTGACCTGGCACACGGCTGACACGCGCCCTCCTAATTGGTATTGATTCTCATTTTCATCTACTGTACACAGCAGTCCGTACCAGCGATCGATGACCCATTCGGGTCCAGTGGAGCTCTCGTGTCAGAACGTTCCCGTGTGCCACTCCTGCTCATCAGCGGCCTCTCCCCCGGGCCGGGTTCGCAGCTCGCGGACACCCTCCGCGCCCGTGAACCCGGCACGGCGGTGGTGCACCACGACTTGCGCCACATCTGCTCCGGAGTGGTCCGGCGCAGGCTGCAACTCGGTGCCCGGGATCAGCTCAGTGCCCTCGAACTCGCCCACGGCTGCGTTTCCTGCACCCTTCGGGAGGACCTGCTCCCCCTGCTGCGCAGGCTCAGCCGGATGCCCGAGGTCGAGCGGATCGTGGTCCGCCTCGACGAGGCTATGGAGCCAGAACCGGTGAGCTGGGCACTGCACAACGTGCTGGTCGGCGACCATCCGGTGATTGACGACGTCGACCTCGAGGCGGTGGTGACCACGGTCGACCGGAGCACGTGGCTCGCCGACGCCACGGGCGAGGACACCCTGGAGGAACGCGGGCTGCGCGCCAGCCCCGAGGACGAGCGGACGGTCGCCCAGGTCGCGCTCGCCCAGGTCGAGTTCGCCGACCTCCTGGTACTCACCGGCAGCGCGGCCGACGCATGGAGCGACGCGAAAACCGGCGCGGTGCTCGACCGCGTCGCCCCCGCCGCCGGCAGGGCCGAACTGGCCGGCCTCGAACCTGCGGCACTGCGCGCCGCCGTGCCCGCCGCGGCCCGGCGCGGCGAGGTCACCGATATGCACGGACCCCTGCTCACCGGCGAACCGCCACTGATCGCCGACTGCGGGATCGAGCTACTCACTTTCACCGCGCGCCGTCCGTTCCATCCGGACCGGCTGCACGACGCCATCGACGTGCTGCTCGACGGCGTCGTCCGGACCAGGGGCAGGGCATGGGTCGCCAGCCAGCCCGACGTCGCCTTCTGGATCGAGTCGGCGGGCGGCGGGCTCGGTATCGGGCATGCCGGTCCGTGGCTGGACTCCCCGGACGGGCCCGCCTGGGACGAGGTGTCCCCCGAGCGCAGGACGTTGGCCTCCCTGCGCTGGGATCCCGAGTTCGGTGACCGGGCGCAGGAGCTCGTCGTGCTCACCCACCAGACGACACCGGAGGAGATCGAGACGGCGCTGCGCGGTGCCCTGCTCACCGACGCCGAGCTCGCCGAGGGCCGCGCGGCCTGGCGGCACTACCCGGACCCCTTCGGTTCCTGGCACGAGGAACCGTGCGACGACACCGAGATCTCCCCGGAACGAAACGACGTCAGTGCACAACAACGAAAGGACGAGAACCGATGAAACCCGGCATCCATCCCGACTACCACCCAGTGGTGTTCCAGGACTCCTCGACGGGAGACGCCTTCCTCACCCGGTCCACCATCACCTCGCAGCGCTCGATCGAATGGGAGGACGGCAACACCTATCCGCTCGTCCAGGTCGACGTCAGCTCGGCGTCGCATCCTTTCTGGACCGGCGCACGGCGGATCATGGACACCGCGGGACAGGTCGAGAAGTTCCACCGCCGCTACGGGCAGCGCGCCGGCCGGGGAGGCGGCGACTGATGGCCGTTCCCAAGCGCAAGATGTCGCGCAGCAACACCCGGTCCCGCCGTTCCCAGTGGAAGGCGGCGGCCCCGGATCTGGTGCCGATCACCGTCGACGGCGAACGCAAGCTCGTACCGAGGTCGCTGATCAAGCACTTCCACCGGTTCGAGCGGGACCGGTGACCCTGCCCGTCACGGTCCTGTCCGGGTTTCTCGGCGCGGGTAAGACCACGGTGCTGAACGAGGTGCTCGCCGGCCGGGAGGGCCTGCGTGTGGCGGTCATCGTCAATGACATGAGCGAGATCAACATCGACGCCGCTCTGGTCCGCGACGGCAGCGAGCTGTCGCGGACCGAGGAGCGGCTGGTCGAACTCACCAACGGCTGCATCTGCTGCACCCTTCGGGACGATCTGCTCGCCGAGGTCGCCCGGCTGTGCGAGCAGGACCGGTTCGACTACCTGCTCATCGAGTCGAGCGGGATCTCCGAACCAATGCCGGTCGCGGCGACGTTCTCCTTCGCCGGGGACGACGGCACCGTCCTGCTACCGCAGGCACGGCTCGACACGATGGTGACGATCGTGGACGCGGCGAACTTCGGCACCGAACTCGCCACGGGAGACGCACTAATCGAGCGCGGGCTCGACCAGTACGACGGGGACGAGCGGACGGTCAGCGACCTGCTGATGGACCAGATCGAGTTCGCCGATGTGCTGGTGGTGAACAAGACCGACCTGATCGGCGCGGCCGAACTGGATCGGCTGACCGCGACACTGCGGAGGCTGAACCCGGCGGCGGACGTGGTGCACAGCACGTTCGGGCGGGTCTCACAGGACCGTCTGCTCGGGACGGGCCGGTATGACGTCCTGCGGGCACAGGAGGCCGCGGGCTGGGTCGCCGAACTGAACGGCGACCACGTGCCGGAAACCGAGGAGTACGGCATTTCCAGCCTGGTCTTCCGCGACGGGCGTTATTTCCACCCGGACAGGCTGTGGGAGTTCGTGACGACCCGCCTCGACTCCGGTGAGTTCGGCACCGTCCTGCGTTCGAAGGGGTTCTTCACCCTGGCGACGCGGCCGTCGGTGACCGGGCTGTGGTCACAGGCGGGTTCGGTGGCGAGGTTCGAGCCACAGGGCGCCGGCGGGACCAGCCTCCAGGAGTTGGTCTTCATCGGGACGCGGCTCGACGCCCCCGCGCTGCGGGCGGAGCTCGACGGCTGCCTGCTCACCGAGGCAGAGTCCGGAATGGACTGGAGTGGAACACCGGATCCGTTCCCGGACTGGGACGTCGTACACGTCCATGACCACGCCGAAACGCTCGGCGCGCGGGCTCAGTGCTCGTCGTAGTGGTCACCATGTGACGCGTGGCGGTGCCCGTCGTGGACGTAATCGATATGGTCTCCATGGGGTACCGCCACGTGCCCGCACCCTTCGCCATGGGCGTGGTCGTGACCGTCGTGTGTGGAGTGTCCGGACGGCTCGCACTCGTCGACGTGACCGTCATGCGCCCGGTGCAGATGCCCGTCATGGACGTAGTCGACGTGGTCGCCGTGCGGAACCGCCACGTGCCCGCACCCTTCGCCGTGGGCGTGGTCGTGGCCGGTGTGCTGCTGGTGTGTGGTGGCTGAGGTCATGGCCGGAAGCTAACACCGGGCCGGCGAGCGGGCAGGAGTACTCACCCATGCGGGTTCGCGCATGGGTGCGGCCGGGTTTGTGGGAGCCGGTCTACTGTGGCCGCACGCTTCGGTGACCATGTGGAACACACGAAACCGGCGCGGCGCGGAGCTACTCGCAGCTAGGCTCTGCACTGTGACCCTGCCCGACTATTGGCTGCACCGGCCACCCGCGTCGACGTCGGCTGCACTACGCGAGCGGTTCGACGAGCTCCTCGACGGAGCGCTTATGGCTGACCCTGAACGGCCCATTGATTACCGCCTCGAAGTGCCGAAATGGCAATTTCTCTGCCACGCCGCCGACCGAGCGGACTTCGTGCTGCACGGCTCAGGCAACCCCGGCATCACCGAATTCATACCCCGTCAACCCCCGGACCTGACCGACTTCGGCAGCCGACTCGCAGTATTCGCCGCGACCGACGGTATCTGGCCGATGTTCTACGCGATCCTGAACCGCGACAGCATGCCGTTGTCGATGTGCAACGGATGTGTTCGGGCCGGAGACGAGGTGAGATACCACTTCTCGATCAGCTCGCCCGCCTTGAAGCGACAACCATGGCGAACCGGAACGGTGTACCTGCTGCCATCTGCCACGTTCGATCTGGAACCCGCGACCGGAGAAATCCGGTCGGCTCAGGCCGCCAGCCCGGTGCCTGTTCGGCCGGTCGCCAAGCTCACCGTCCACCCGGACGAATTTCCCTTCCCGCACGATGTCCACGGCCATCAGGACGCGGAGCTACTCGCCCGGGCCGCCGCCGTCCCGGACGGCTTCCCGTGGCACGAACCTGAATCCTGACCGACCGCGCCGAACGCGCCGTTCGTATATGTGGTCCTGCCGATAAATGCTCACTGTCGGTTGGCAGATTCTCTTTCGGGTGGTTCGCTAACCGCACCACCATTGTCGAACGTTTGTTCGATAGACTTGGGATGTGACGGCATTCGTAGAGGTCAGCAGCGTGGCGAGGACCTGGTTCCCGCCCGCCGGTCTCGCGCGCCCGGCTGCAGTCACGGAACAGCAGTGGGCCGATCACCGGCTACTGACCCGGACTGCCGAGGACGTCGCCGCGCTGGACGACGACGGTGCCGTCGAGGCGGTGGCCGCCGCCCGGCGGTTACGAGCCCGCGCGGATGCCGCGGAGG
>NZ_PQHZ01000029.1 GCF_003385185.1 Amycolatopsis palatopharyngis
GCCCTCGGCCTGATCCCCGACCCAGCCCTCCCGGACTCCGCCTGGTGCGTCTGCAAGTACCACCAAGCAAGATCAAAGTCGTCGCTAACCCACCCCAAGCGAGCGGCCCCACATACGCGAGTTGGGTGTAGTTAACTGCGAAGTCGATCTTGCTTGGGCGTACTTGCAGACGCACCAACTGGGTGCGGGAGGGGCGGATGGGGACGTAGGTGCGGTCTGGACAGGCTGCGGAAGATCGGGGAGGCCCTAGACTGCGGGTGTGACAGGTGCCACCGAGTTGTCCGGCTCTCCCGCGGAGCTCGCCGACACACTGGAGAAGGTCGGATATCTCGCCGACGCCGGGGTGGCCACCGCCGCCTTCCTCGCGATCCGGATGCGGAAGCCGCTGTTCTGCGAGGGCGAGCCCGGTACCGGGAAGACCGCGCTGGCGCTGGCGCTCGCCGAGGCACTCGGCCAGCCCCTGATCCGGCTGCAGTGCCACGAGGGAATCGACGCGGCCCAGGCGCTGTACGAGTGGGACTTCCCTCGGCAGCTGCTGCACCTGCGTGCGCTGGAGGCCTCCAGCGGCGGCGGTCTCGACGTCGACGCCGCGGAGCAGTCCCTCTACACCGAGCGGTTCCTGCTGGCTCGTCCACTGCTGCGTGCCCTCACGACCGCGCCCTGCGTCCTGCTGATCGACGAGATCGACAGGGCCGACGACGAGTTCGAGGCCTTCCTGCTGCAGCTACTGGACGAGAACGCCGTCACCATTCCCGAGTACGGCGAGGTGCGCGCGCAGACGCCACCGCTGGTCGTGCTGACGTCGAACCGAACCAGGGAGGTGCACGACGCGCTCAAACGCCGCTGTCTCTACCACTGGCTCGAACATCCGGGACTGGCCAGGGAGATCGCCATCCTGCGCAGCCGCATCCCCGGTATCGGCGATCGTCTCGCCCACCAGGTCGCCGACGCGGTTCGCAGGCTGCGTGACCTGGAACTGCTCAAACCACCCGGCGTCGCCGAGTCACTGGACTGGGCACAGGCACTGCTGGCGCTGGACCGCGACGAACTCGACGCGGAGGCCGCGGCACTCACCCTCGGCGCGGTGCTCAAGTACAGCGAGGACGCCGAGCGCATGCGAGCCAAGCTGGACGCTCTGCTCGCGTGAGGCCGCGCGGCCTCAGGCCTCGGCCGCGCTCCAGGTCAGGTGCTCGTCGACGCCGGCCAGCGTGATGACCCGCTCTACCGCGGCGCTCGCCACCACCGACATCGCGACCTCGCGCTCCTGAGCGTGCCGCTGGACCTGAAGCAGTGTGTTCAGCGCGGACGAGTCGAAGAACGTCACCCCGGACAGATCGGCCACAAGGGCGCCTGGCTGCCCGTCGTCAACGACCGTTGTCAGTGCTTCCCGCAGCCGCGGGCTGGTCAACAGGTCGAGTTCCCCGGCGACGGCCACGCGCCACTCGCCGTCTCCGGCGGTGGTGGTGATGCTGAAGCCGGGCGTCTGGGCATCCAGACCAGGGACGCTCATAGGAACTCTCCTCAGGCTTACCGATGCGACCCCGGTATGCGCCTGTGGTCTCAAGCGCCGGCCGTGGCATCGGGACGGGTACTCACACTGATTGGTGCGCGCTGTCCGTGCAACGGGACATACCCGACTTTAGCCGAGCGGATGACGGCCCTGTCGATCACCCGGAGTGTTCAGTTCTTGCCTGCGGTCTCCCTCGGCGCGCGGCGCTGGCGCCGGAACATCTCGCGCCGTTCGATCTCGCCGAGACCACCCCAGATGCCGTACGGCTCCTGTACCGAGAGCGCGTGCTCACGACACTGCTCCAATACCGGGCAGGACCGGCAGATGGCCTTGGCCCGCTGTTCCCGGGACTCCCGGGCTAGTCCGCGTTCGTTGTCCGTGTGGAAGAAGAGACTGCTGTCGGCGCCACGGCACGCCCCGTGCAGTTGCCATTCCCACTCTTCAGCGACCACGACCGGCAGTCGGCTCACATCGGCCATCTCGTCCCCGCCCTTCAGCGATCTTCATGTCCGATCTGCTGCTACCCGGCTGCCGTGACGATCAAACGTCGATGTGTTTGAACTACCGTATGAGGGGGCATGTCAGCGGCACAGCCGCGATTGACGGAGGAGGCGACAGTGTCGCAGCAGTTCGTGGCGGAGGATTCGGCGTCGCCGGCCTCGCATTCGATGCGGGTGCAGACCTCGGCCACGCCAGAGGTGATTCCTACGTTGCGTACGATCGGTGCCGACCTGGCGATGCGCCTGGACTTCGATCTCGACGCGATCGACGATCTCCGGATGGCCGTGGACGAAGCGTGTTCGCTGCTGCTGCCGGCCGCTTCCGACGGTCAGCTCGACTGTGACTTCCGCTACGGTGCCGGACGGATCGAACTGAGCGTCTCCGTCTTCACCGAACAGCCCGGCCTGGTAGCCCCGGACGCACTCGGCTGGCAGCTGCTCAACGCGCTGGTGACGTCCGTGGAGAGGTCGATCGACCAGGTGGACGGCGGCTTCCGGGCCAAGATCGATCTCGCGCGTGACTGCGCGACGGTCGCCCGGTGACCGAGCGGGACGACGACGGCGGGCGCGGTTCCACGGGCATTCGGGACGCCGACGTGCCCGAGTTGTTCCGGCAGCTGCGTGCGCTCGAGCCGGGTGACCGCCGCAGGGAACGCCTGCGGGAACAGTTGGTGCATCACCACCTCGGCCTGGTACGTAACCTCGCTCGGCGCTATCGCGGCCAGGCGGAGTCGATGGAGGATCTGCTGCAGGTCGGCACCGTCGGCCTGATCAACGCCATCGATCGGTTCGATCCCGAGCACGGCACCGAGTTTCTCGGCTATGCCGTCCCCACCATCACCGGCGAGATACGTCGCTACTTTCGGGATTCCGGCTGGTCGGTACGGGTACCAAGGCGGCTGAAAGACCTGCACGGCAGGCTCGCCGCGGCACGGGAGGAACTCACCACCCGGCTGGCAAGGGCGCCGCGGCCGAGTGAACTCGCCGACTATCTCGGCATCAGCAGGGAGGAAGTGCACGAGGGCCTGCTCGCCGAGCGGGGTCAGTACGGCACTTCGCTCGACGCGCTGATGGAGGAGTCGACCCATGCCGTGTTCGGCTCGTCGGACGACAACCTCGATCAGGCGGAACTGCGGGCGCTGATCGGGCCGTTGGTCGAGGACCTGCCGGAACGGGAACGCAAGATCGTTCTGCTGCGGTTCGGCTTCGGCCTGAGCCAGTCCGACATCGCTCGCCGGGTAGGTGTTTCCCAGATGCAGGTGTCCCGGCTGCTGGCAGGCACCCTGCGCCAGTTGCGCGCCAGGATCGGGGAGAGTGCGGGTCCGATGGGGTGACAGGCAGTTGACACCGTGGCACGTAGGGTCTGCAGCGACGAGGTCGGCCGGAGCTGGTGAGGGAGGCCGCGGGGTGGGTGCGTTGCTCGGGGACAGCCCTGGAGAGACCATGGCGCGTGATCGGATGGCCGAGGAGAACTCGGCGCTGGAACACGCCCTGGAACGCGCGGCGTTCATGCAGGATGTTTCCCGCAGGCTGGCCGGTTCGCTCAATGTGCGCAGGACACTCCTGCAGCTACTGCACCTCGGGGTGCCCTACCTCGGCGACTGGATGATGCTCGCGCTGTTCGACGGTCGCGGCGCACGCCTTGTCTCCCTGGGAGCCGGGGGATCGGTCACCGAGCCCCTCTTCCTGCCCGAGCTCGGCGACGGCCCCGCGGCGCTCGACCGCATCCGCCGCGGCGGGCACACCGACCTACTGCACCTGGACTCCGTTTCGCCCGCTGCGGACAGCCTCGCCACCTTCATTCCGGACGAGTCGTTGTGCGCGCGCGCCGCCGCCCAGCGGCCCGCGGAAGTACTGGGTGCTGGACTGACGGCGCGCGGGTCGACCCTCGGCGCGCTGGTATTGGTGCGCGGGGACGGTCGTGCGTTCGCCGAAGCCGACCGCACCCTGGCCGAGGAGTTCGCGCGCAGGGCTGCGGTCACCCTCGACTCCGCCGCGTTGTACGAGGAACGCAGCGAGGTCGCCTCGGTGTTGCAGGCGAGTCTGCGCCCGCCGGTACTGGAGCGGATACCCGGCATGCGGGTCTCGGCCCGGTTCCGCGCCGCGAAGGAACATATGTCCATCGGCGGGGACTTCTACGATCTGCACGGCGCGAACGACGACTGGTCGCTCGTCATCGGCGACGTCTGTGGCAAGGGCGTCGACGCGGCTGTGCTCACCGGCAGGGCCAGGCAGACGATCCGCACCGCGGCGCATTTCGACAGGTCCCCCGCCACGATTCTCACGGCGCTCAACGACGTCCTCTACGGCGCGGATTCCGACCGGTTCGTCACTGTCGCCTGTGCCAGGGTCCGTCCCGGCCGCCGGGACGGCAGCGCCGAGGTGACACTGGCACTCGCGGGTCATCCGGCCCCGCTCGTTCTGCGCGGTGACGGCACGGTCGAGGAGCCCGAGCTGTCCGGGACGCTGTCCGGCGTGCTGCCCGACCTTTCCTACGCCGAGATCACCATCCAGCTGCGCCCCGGCGACCTCATGCTTTTCTACACCGACGGGGTGTGCGAGGCGAAGGGACCGGAGGACATGTTCGGCGTCCAGCGGCTGCGAGCCCTGCTGCCCGCCTATGCCGGGGCCGAGCCGGATACCGTGTGCGAGGCAGTGGAACAGCAGGTGATCGACCACCTCGACGGCCGGGCACACGACGACATCGCGCTGCTCGCACTGCGCTGTGAGGGTGCTGGCCAGGAGATGGCGGACACCGCCCGCTGAGCGAGGAGACGCGAGTGCGGCTTGCCGTCGAGGACCTCGCGGAGTTCGAGCGAGCCCTCGAAGCCGCCGACACCACCGTGGCGGTTCGACACGTGGAACACCTGCTCGACGCCGGCGCGGGCGTGCTGCCGGTCCTGGTCGAGATCATCGCCGCCGCACAGCGCAGGGTCGGTGAGCGCTGGCTGCGCGGGGAGTGGTCGGTGGCCAGAGAGCATGCGGCGACCGGAGTCTCGGTGGCCGCCGCCGGGGTGGTCGCGCGCCACGCGAGGCGCGTGCCGGTGAGCCGAGGCAGGGTAGTGCTCGCCTGTGCCGAACGGGAGTGGCACTTGTTGCCCGCGCTGCTCGTCGCGTACGGGCTGCGGGCCGACGGCTGGGAGGTCGACTTCCTCGGCGCCTCGACTCCGCAGGCACGTTTTGTCTCCCACCTGCACGACATCGGTCCGGACGTGACCGCGGTCAGCTGCTCGGTCCTGCGTGCGTTACCCAGCACCCGCGAATTCATCGAGGCCAGTACGGAATGCGGCATCCCGGTCCTCGCGGGCGGTGCGGCGTTCGGCCCGGACGGCGTGCGCGCCGCCGCCCTCGGTGCGACCGGGTGGGCCGGTGACGTCAGGGACGTGGTGGACGTGATCGCCCGGCTGCCCACGGTGGTCCCGCCCGCACCTGCGCTGCCGGTCCGGCCACTGGCCGAGCAGCGGGCGCTGGACGTGCACCACTCCTGGCTGGTGGCCGAGGTCCTGCGCAGCTGGCAGCCGGAAGCGGCGGCAGCAGCGAGGGAGCACGCGACCGTGTGGCGGGAAGGTGTGGAGCAGGTGTTGTTCGCGCTTCAGGCCACACTCGTCACCGGCGACACCAGAATTCTGTCCGAGGCGGCTCGGTGGGTGGACGGCCTGCTCGGCGCGCGCGGAGTCCGAGGCACGCCGATCCGCGATCTCGCCGAAGCGCTGGCCCGGAACGTGCGGGAATTCCCGCTGGCGGCGGACCTCGTCCACGAATACTGGCCCGCATCACCGCACTCGGCGGCCTCCGTGGGGTGACAATGGTGGGATGGGCGAACCGATCCCGGGACTGGTGGGGTTTCCTGTCGCGCTGCGCGCGGCTGGTCTGCCCTGCGACGCCCACCGGGTACAGGCGTTTCTCGCGGCCACAGAGGCGCTGGATCTCGCCGATCCGGGCCAGCTCTACTGGGCAGGCAGGGTCACCCTCTGCGCCGATCCCGATGACCTGCCCCGCTACGACGAGGCGTTCGCCGCGTGGTTCGCGACCACACCGCCCCGCAGGACGTCGCGACCGGCCCAACAGCGAAGGCAGAGCGTGCTGGCCGCGCTGACCTCCCCAACTCAGCCGGACGCCATCTCGGCCGCCGACCCCTCAGGCGAGGAGATGCGGGTCGCGGCCAGCGATTCGGAGGTGCTGCGCAGGCGCGACCTCGGCGAACTCACCGCGGCCGAGCGGGCGCATCTGCGTGAACTGTTCGCGCTGTTACGGCCCGTACCACCGCAGCGATCGTCGCTACGCAGACGCAGGGCCCGGCGCGGCGGCCTCGATCCGGCGCGGACGATGCGCGCGATGCTGGCGGGCGGCGGTGAGCCGGTGCGCCTTTCGTACCGCGACCGGTCCCGGCGGCCACGCAGGGTCGTGCTGCTGATCGACGTTTCCGGCTCGATGACGCCCTATGCCGACTCGCTCCTGCGGTTCGCGCATGTCGTAGTGCGTTCCGCTCCCGCGTCGACTGAGGTGTTCACCCTTGGCACCCGGCTGACCCGGGTGTCGCGACAGTTGCGGCAGCGGGATGCGGAACGGGCGATGCTCGGCGCCGCCCATGCGGTGGCCGACTTCGCGGGTGGCACGAGGCTGGGGGAGACGCTGCGAGTGTTCCTCGACCGGTGGGGCCAGCGTGGTCTCGCACGGCAGGCCGTCGTGGTCGTCTTCTCCGATGGATGGGAGCGCGGAGACACCGCGCTACTCGGGGAACAGCTCGCGCGGATGCGCAGGCTGGCCCGCTCGGTGCTCTGGGTCAACCCGCACGCGGGCCGGGCGGGTTACGCTCCGGTGCAGTCCGGCATCGCCGCCGCGCTCCCGCACCTTGACCGGTTGCTGGCCGGACACAGCCTGGCCACTCTCGAACGACTGCTGCTGGAGATCCGAGATGCGTGATGTGCTGGACGAATTGCACCGGCGGTGGTCGGCCGGAGAGAGCGTGGGCGTGGGAACGGTCGTGGCCACGTTCTCCTCTGCCCCGCGTGCCCCTGGCGCGGCGATGCTCGTCGGTTCCGGTGGCGACGTCGTCGGCAGCGTGTCCGGTGGCTGCGTCGAGGGCGCGGTGTACGAACTGGCTCAGCAGGTGCTCGACGAAGGTATGCCGGTGTCGCAGCGCTTCGGCGTCAGCGACGACGACGCGTTCGCCGTCGGGCTCACCTGTGGCGGGATCATCGACATCTTCGTGGAGCGGATCGACCGGGAGTCGCTACCGGAACTCTCGGAGATCGTGGCGGCCGTGCACGAGGGGCGGCCGGTCGCGATCGCGACGGTGGTGGAGCATCCGGAGCCGGAGCGGATCGGCCGCAGGCTGATCGTCTGGCCGGATCGGGTGTCCGGCGGCCTGGGATCGGATCGCAGTGACGATGCCGTCGCCGACGACGCGCGCGGACTGCTGGCGAGCGGGCGCAGCGAGATGCTGCACTACGGGCCGGACGGCCAGCGCCGCGGTGAGGGCATGGCGGTGTTCGTGAACTCCTTCGAGCCGCGTCCGCGGATGCTGGTGTTCGGCGCGATCGATTTCGCAGCCGCGATGGCACGTCTCGGCGCATACCTCGGCTACCGCGTGACGGTGTGCGACGCGCGGCCGGTGTTCGCCACGACCAGCCGGTTCCCCGATGCCGACGAGGTGGTGGTCGACTGGCCGCACCGATACCTCGAGGCCGAGGCCGAGGCGGGCCGTGTCGACCAGCGAACCGTGGTCACCGTGCTCACGCACGACCCGAAGTTCGACGTCCCGCTACTGGAGGTCGCGCTGCGACTGGACGTCGGGTACGTCGGTGCGATGGGTTCGCGGCGCACGCACGACGACCGGATGAAGCGATTACAGGACACCGACCTCACCGACGCTGAGCTCGCCCGGCTGTCCTCGCCCATCGGACTCGACCTCGGCGCGCGCACACCGGAGGAGACCGCCGTCTCGATCGGCGCCGAGATCATCGCGTTGCGCTGGGGCGGCGGCGGGCGGCGCCTCGCCGAACTCGACGGCCGCATCCACGGCTGAGGCGCCCGTCCCCGTCCGCACCAGCTATCGCACTTTCCCGGGAAAGTGCGATAGATGCACGCGCAACGAGGGCACTTTCCCGGGAAAGTGCGCCACGGCGGGCCGGGTGTGCGCCCGCCCGTCGCCCGGCCAACACCCCGGTGGAGGCGCTGACGCGCCGCTTGGGTGTTCGCCGGGTCAGCGGATTCGGTACAGATCTCGATCAGGGTCTTGTCCCAACGGGACAGAAGTAGCACGCTCAATTAGTCTCGACTGTGAGGCCCATCACTGAGTCGATCACAGGGAGCCCGTGTACTGCCAGCCCCACCACTGGAGACGCCATGCGCATCACCGTCACCGTCGACGGCACCAAGTACACCGATGACATCGAGCCCCGAATGCTGCTGGTCCACTACCTGCGCGAGCAGGTGGGCAAGGTCGGCACCGTGGTCGGCTGCGACACCAGCAACTGCGGCGCGTGCACCGTCCATCTGGACGGCCACAGCGTGAAGTCCTGCTCGGTGCTCGCGGTGCAGGCCGATGGCTGCGAGGTCAACACCATCGAAGGTCTCGCCAGGGATGGTGAGCTGCACCCGGTACAGCAGGCCTTCCACGACAATCACGCTTTGCAGTGCGGCTTCTGCACTCCCGGCATGATCATGCAGTCCCTCGACCTGCTCGCCGACAACCCGAATCCGGACGAGAAGGCCGTTCGCGAAGGGCTGGAGGGCAACCTCTGCCGGTGCACCGGCTACCAGAACATCGTGCGCGCAGTTCAGGACGCCGCCCATCACATGCGCCCCGGTGCCGGACCCGATGCGGAGCGGGTAGCCAACGAACGGGCCGATATCTCCGGTCGCACGGCCAGCAGTGTCGGCGGAGGTGGTGAGTGATGACCGCGACGATCGAGCCCGAAGTCGGAAAGGCACGCCTGCGCAAGGAGGACGCGCGGCTGATCACCGGCCGCACCCGGTGGACCGACAACATCTCCCTGCCGGGAATGTTGCACCTCGCGGTGCTGCGCAGCCCGATGGCCCACGCCAGGATCACCTCGATCGACACCTCGGCCGCCAAGGAGATGCCGGGCGTCATCGCCGTCTTCACCGGAGCGGACCTCGACCCAGGCGGCGAGATCGGGATGCCATGCGCCTGGCCGGTAACCGAGGACATGAAGCATCCGCGCCGCCCGATTCTGGCCACCGAGCAGGTCAACTTCGCCGGCGAGGGAGTGGCGGTGGTCGTGGCGCGTAGCGATTACGAGGCCCACGACGCGCTCGAGTCGATCGACGTCGAGTACGAAGACCTACCGGTCGTGCTCGGGCTGGAGAACGCACTCACCGAGGGCGCGCCGCTGGTCCACGAGGAGCTCGGTACGAACCAGAACGCCCTCTGGGTGTTCGACTCGGCCGAGGCCGGATCCGGCGGCGACGTCGCGGAGGCCATCCGCACGGCCGAAGCCGACTCCGACGCGATCGTGCTCACCCGGCGCTTCCGCCAGCAGCGGCTGGTACCCGCGTTCATGGAGCCCCGCTCCTGCGTGGTGGACCCGACGGCCGCACAGCTCACGATGTGGTCGGCCACCCAGGTGCCGCACATCCTGAAGACGATGTCGGCGCTGACCCTCGGCATCCCCGAGCACAAGCTGCGCGTCATCGCCCCCGACGTCGGGGGCGGATTCGGCGGGAAGATCGCCGTGCTGCCCGAGGAGACCATGGCGCTGTTGGTGGCGCAGAAGCTCGGCAAGCCGGTCAAGTGGACCGAGTCCCGCTCGGAGACCATGCTCGCCGCACACCACGGCCGTGACCAGATCCAGGATCTGACCATCACCGCCAAACGCGACGGGACGGTCACCGGCCTCAAGGTCGACCTGATGGCCGATATGGGCGCCTACCTCGGACTCGTCGGGCCCGGCGTGCCGATCCTCGGCGCGTTCATGTTCAACGCGATCTACAAGATCCCGGCCTACCGGTTCGCCTGCACCAACGTCTTCACCAACACCACGCTCACCGACGCCTATCGCGGCGCGGGCCGTCCGGAGGCGACGTTCGCGATCGAGCGGATGATGGACGAGCTGGCCGCCGAGCTGGGCATGGACCCGATGGAGATCCGGGAGAAGAACTGGATCAAGCACGAGGAGTTCCCGTACACGACGGTCTCGACACTGACCTACGACTCCGGCAACTACGAGGCAGCCACGGCCAAGGCGAAGGAACTGTTCGACTACGACGGTCTGCGGGCGGAGCAGCGCAGGCGGCGGGAGTCCGGTGATCCGGTACAGCTCGGTATCGGCATCTCGACGTTCACCGAGATGTGCGGGCTGGCGCCGTCACGGGTGCTCGGTTCGCTGTCCTACGGCGCGGGCGGCTGGGAGCACGCGGCGGTACGAATGCTGCCCACCGGCAAGGTCGAGGTGATCACCGGGGCCTCGGCGCACGGGCAGGGGCACGAGACCGCGTGGAGCCAGATCGTGGCCGATCAGCTCGGCGTCGGTTTCGAGGACATCGAGGTACTGCACGGCGATACCCAGTCCTCGCACAAGGGCCTGGACACCTACGGCTCACGGTCACTGGCCGTCGGCGGGATCGCGGTGGTCAAGGCCGCGGAGAAGGTCGTCGCCAAGGCCAAGCCGATCGCCGCGCACATGATGGAGTGCTCGGAGGACGACCTGGAATTCGCGAACGGCAAGTTCACGGTGAAGGGAACGGACAAGTCCACCGGCATCCAGGACATCGCGCTGGCGGTGTTCGCCGCACATGACCTGCCCGACGGGGTGGAGCCCTCGCTGGACTCCGACGCCACCTACGACCCGGAGAACTTCTCCTTCCCGCACGGCACGCACCTGTGTGCCACGGAGGTGGACACCGAGACGGGACGGGTGTCGATTCGCTCCTACGTCTGTGTCGACGACGTCGGGGCCGTGGTCAACCCGATCATCGTGGAGGGGCAGGTCCACGGCGGCCTCGCACAGGGCATCGCCCAGGCGCTGTTCGAGGAGGCCGTGCACGACGAGGGTGGCACGCTCACCACGGGCACGTTCGCCGACTACCTCCTGCCGTCGGCGGCCGATCTGCCCTCGTTCGTCACCGACCGAACCGAGACGCGCTCCACGACGAACCCGTTGGGCGTGAAGGGAGTCGGTGAGGCAGGCACGATCGCCTCGACACCGGCCGTGGTCAACGCGGTCGTCGACGCCGTACGTCACCTCGGGGTGAACGACGTCGAGATGCCCTGCTCGCCGATGCGTGTCTGGTCGGCGATCCACACCGGATCGTCCGATTCGGGCGGAGTCGGTGCCGAAGCGGGTGGAGGCCTTGGATCGATGGACGCGTCCGGCTCAGGAACCACAGGAGGTGCGCAGTGATCCCCGCTGCCTTCGACTACGTTGCTCCCACCACTGTGGACGATGCCGTCCGCGCTCTGGCCGATGCGGGGGAGGACGCCAAGGTGCTGGCAGGTGGACAGAGTCTGCTGCCGGTGCTGCGGATGCGCCTCGCCACGCCGACCAAGCTGATCGACCTCGGCCGGATACCCGAGCTGCGCGGCGTCCGGGAGGACGGCGACATGCTGGTGATCGGGGCGATGACCACGCATTACGACGTGCAGCGGGATCCGCTGGTGGCCGAACACGCGGCGCTGCTGCGCAAGGCCACCGACACCGTGGCCGACCCGCAGGTGCGCCATCGGGGTACCTTCGGCGGCTCGATCGCCCACGCGGACCCGGCCGGTGACCTGCTGGCACCGGCGCTCGCACTGGACGCCGAGATGGTGATGTCCGGAATGGACGGCAGGCGTACGGTGCCGGCGCGGGAGTTCTTCGCCGACTTCTTCACCACGTCCATGCGGCAGGGCGAGATCCTGCTCGAGATCAGGGTGCCGAAGTACACCGGGTGGCACGCGCACTACGAGAAGTTCAACCGGGTGGCGCAGGCGTGGTCGATGGTGGGCGTCGCGGCGGCGATCCGCACCGACGGCGACACGATCGCGGAGGCACGGGTGGGCCTGACGAACATGTCGTCGGTCCCGGTCCGCGCCACAGCCGTCGAACAGGCGCTCGTCGGCAGGCCCGCGACGGCGGAGTCGATCAACGAGGCCGCGCAGCAGGCGGCCGAGGGCACCAGTCCGGCCACCGACGGCAACGCCGACGCCGCCTATCGCCAGCACCTGGCCAGGGTCCTGACCGGTCGCGCCCTCACCTCTGCGGTGAGCGTCTAGCAGCAAGCCACCATGGCCACTTCGGGTGCGTCGTTCTCGCTCCCGAAGTGGCCATGATGGTTTCTTCCACACCACGAAGAAGGGAGACCGGCCCGTGCGGCTCGACCACGAGTTCTCCGTCCCAGCGCCCATCGAGGACGTCTGGAAGGCCGTCGTTGACCCGGAACGGGTGGCGCCGTGCATGCCGGGCGCCACGCTCACCGGGGTGGACGGTGACACGTTCCGCGGGACGGTCAAGGTCAAGCTGGGGCCGATCTCGCTGACCTACAAGGGATCTGGCGAGTTCCTGGAGAAGGATGAGCAGGCTCGCAGGGTCGTCATCAAGGCCGCGGGCAAGGACGCACGCGGCGCGGGTACCGCATCGGCCACGGTGACGGTCACGCTGACCGCCGCGGGCGACACCACGAGGGGTGCTGTCGCCACGGATCTCAGCGTCACCGGCAAACCGGCTCAGTTCGGCCGCGGGATGATCTCCGAGGTCGGCGGGAAGATCCTGGACTCCTTCGCGTCCTGTCTCGCCGAGAAACTCGGTTCCGCACCGGAACCGCCCCCCGTGGCGGAAGATCCCGCGAAGGCCGAACCGGTTCCGGAGGAGGAACCTGCCGAGAAGCCGGGGCCCGCCGCCGCCCCGCGCAGCGAAAGTCCGCGCGAGGCGGAGGCGATCGACCTGTTCGACTATGCGGGTGGTTCGGTGGTCAAACGCCTCGGACCGGTCATCGCCGCTGCCGCCGCACTGCTGGCCGTCGTCGCCGTCGTCCGGGGGATTCGCCGCCGCTGAACCGTCCGGCTGTGACCAAAGACCTGCCAGGTGCGGGAAATACCCGGCCGCGGTCGCCGTTGTACCCGGTATGGGCAGTGGGCAGGCGGACCACCGGACCGACGTCGCGGTGATCGGAGCGGGACAGGCCGGACTGTCGGCCGCGTATTTCCTGCGCCGCGCGGGACTGGCCAACGGCAGCGGATTTGTCGTGCTCGACCACGCGAAACACGCGGGCGGGGCCTGGCAGTACCGCTGGCCGTCGCTGCGCCTGGACCGGGTGCACGGATTGCACGACCTGCCGGGAATGGCGCTGGGTTCGCCGGACGGTTCCCGGCCCGCCTCCGAGGTCGTGTCCGAGTATTTCGACGCCTACGAGCGTGCCTTCGATCTGCCCGTGCTGCGGCCGGTGGACGTGTTGTCCGTTCGTGAGGGCGAGGATGTCGAGGCCGGCAGGCTGGTGGTCGAGAGTGCCACCGAGTCCTGGTCCGCCCGCGCGGTGATCAACGCGACGGGCTCCTGGGACCGGCCGTTCTGGCCGTACTACCCCGGCCAGGAAACGTTCGCCGGCCGTCAGTTGCACACCGCGGACTACACGGGGCCGGCCGGATATGCGGGTCGGCATGTAGTGGTCGTCGGGGGCGGAACGTCGGCTGTGCAGTTGCTCATCGAGATCGCCGAGCAAGGTGCTCCGGCAAGCACGACCTGGGTGACGCGCAGGCCACCGACCTTCCACGAGGGACCGTTCACCCGCGAGGACGGCAGGGCCGCGGTCGCGCGCGTCGAGCGGGCGGTCCGCGCGGGCAGACCCCCGGCGAGCGTCGTCAGTGTGACCGGCTTGCCACTGACCGAGGACCTCCTCAGGGCCCGCGACGCGGGACTGCTCGATCGGCGGCCGATGTTCGAGCGCATCACCTCGCACGGAGTCGTCTGGGCGGACGGCACCGAACAGCGTGCGGACGTGATCCTCTGGGCCACCGGGTTCCGAGCCGCGGTGGATCACCTCGCGCCGCTGCGCCTGCGCGAGAACGGCGGCGGGATCCGGATGGACGGCACCAGGGCCGTCGCCGACCCGCGAGTGCATCTGGTGGGCTACGGGCCCTCGGCGAGCACGATCGGCGCGAACCGCGCGGGCCGAGCAGCGGTCCGCGAACTCAGGCAGCTGCTGAACCTCTGACCGCCGTCGGGGTTATGGCGTCTGCAAGTACCACCAAGCAAGATCAACTCCGCCGCTAACTGTTACCAAGCGGCGGTGGTGTCGGTTGCGGAAAAATGCCTTGATGATCTTGCTTGGGCGTACTTGCAGACGCTCCAACTGTGGGGGACGGCTGGGACTCGTACTCGTCATCTGGGCGTCGGGGTGGTCGGGGGCGAGGTTGAGGGAAGTTGCAGCTTGTTCTGGAGGACCGGACGGAGGTGCTTGCCGGGACGATCCGCGAGTTCTCGGGACCGCCCCGGCAAGCACTCAGTCCTGACTGAGTTCCGGCGTGAGTGGTCCCGCTGTCTCCGGACGCCGGGTACGCTCGCCGAAGATCAGGTTGAGCACCACGGCGGCGATACAACCCGCGCTGATTCCGGAATCCATCACGGTTTGCACCGCGGACGGGAAGCTCTCGTAGAACGTCGGGGACGCGATCGGGATGATCCCGATCCCCAGGGCGGCCGCGACGATCGTCGTGTTGGCCGGTCGTTCGAACGATGCCCTCGCCAGTGTTCGCACGCCGCTGACGGCGACGCTGCCGAACAGCACCAGGCCCGCGCCGCCGAGCACCGGTTGCGGGACCAGTGCGACGATCCCGCCGGTCACCGGGAACATACCCAGCAGCACCATGATCAGGCCGCTGGCCGCAACGACGTATCTGCTCACCATCCTGGTCAGCGCCACCAGCCCGACGTTCTGGGCGAAGGCAGTGCAGGCGAAGCCGCCGAACAAGGTGCTGACAGCGGTGGCGAATCCATCGGCCCGCAGCCCGTTCGCCAGCGTCGTCTCGGATGTCGGCTTCTCCACGATCTCGCCAAGCGCGAGCATGTCCGCGGTGCTCTCCGCCATCACCACGAGCATGACGATCGCCATCGAGACGATCGCCGCGATGTCGAAGGCGGGCACGCCGAAGTGGAACGGGGTGACGATGCCGAAGGTCGGGGCGTCGGCCAGTGTCGAGGTGTCCACGGCACCGAGCGGCCAGGCGACGAGGGTGCCGATCACCAGCCCCAGCAGCAGGGCGATCCGGCTCCAGAACCCGGAGAGGAATCGGTTGAACGCCAGTACCGAGGCCATGGTGACGCCGGCCAGTAGCAGTCCGGTCGGGGCGACGGTGTCTTCCTGATTCGAGATCCACCGCACCGCGACGGGCAGCAAGGAGACGCCGATCAGGGTGATCACCGTGCCGGTGACCAGTGGTGGGAAGAACCGGGTGAGCCGGGAGAAGAACGGCGCGGCGAGGACCACCAGTGCGCCACCGACGAGGGTGGCCCCGTAGATCACGCCGAGTGAGTCCTGCGGGCCGTGCTGACTGACGATCGCGAGTACGGGCGCCACGGTCGCGAACGTCACGCCGTTCACCAGGGGCAGCCGGGCACCGAATCGCCATACGCCGAGCGTTTGCAGCAGGGTCGCCAGTCCAGCGGTGAACAGGCTGGCGCTGATCAGCAGGCTCAGTTGGGTGGGATCGAGGCCGACGGCCGCGCCGATGATCAATGGCGGCGCGACCACCCCGGCGTACATGGCGGCCACATGCTGGAGACCGCCCGCGATCAGTTGTGGCAGGGGTGGACGTTGGTCGACGGGGTGGACGTCGGTGGTCGTGGTGGGGGTGGAAGGCATGCGGGCTCCACAACTGGTGCGGCCACGTTCCTAGAACGCGGCGAGGGTGTGCCAGGCCAGTCCCGGGTCCTCCGCGGCAGGATCGCCGTTCTCACGCTGCACGGTTCCCTCGATCAGGCCGTAGGGACGGTCGGCGGCGTAGAAGACCTCGTTGTCGTTGTCCAGCCCGAAGGGGCTGAGATCGACCAGGAAGTGGTGCTTGTTCGGCAGGGAGAGCCGGATCTCGGCTATCTCCTCGCGCGCGAGGAGCACTGCCTCACCCATCGCGTACAGGGTCTGCTGCAGCGAAAGGCTGTGTTTGGTGGCGAAGGTTTCCAGCAGGATCCGCCGGACGTCGGTGAAGCAGGACGTCCAGTCGTGCCCGCCGGAGCGGTAGCGCCAGCGCGCGGTCAGCGCGGTGGCGAGGATGCGGTCGGTCGTCTCGGCGAGCGTCGTGTAGCGATCGCGCGGGAACCCGTGGAACTCCGAGCCGGTCGACTTGAGCAGGACCAGCCCGGTTACGCCGGAGACGACCCAGGACCGTTCGCCCGCGACCGTGACCGCGGTCGTCCTGCGCTCGTCGCCGGATCGGGAGAAGGCGTGTTCGTGCGGGCTGTCGCCGACGGCGATGCGATCCCACCCGTGCTCTTCGACGAGGATCCTGGCCTGCCCTATAGGGCTGAACTGGCCGACGAAATGCGTGCCGAGTCGCAGGGCGAAGTCCTCGATCTCGCCGACCGGTTGCTCCTTGGCGAACGCGAAGACAGTGTTCTTCTGCGTGTCCGTCGCGACCACGTCGGCGTTGTCCCCGGTCAGGTGGGTGCTTTCCAGTTCCCCGCGCAGGGCCGTCGAGACCGTGAGGTCCTTGATGTGGTGGGTGGGTTCCGTGCGGTCGACCGTGACCAGGCGGACCTCGGCCTTGCCGTACTGGTTTGGGCCCAGGGTGATGGCCACAGTTGATCAGCTCCCTCGGTAGGTGGAGTAGGCGAATGGACTGAGCAGGAGCGGTACGTGGTGATGCGCGGTGCCGTCGGAGATGCGGAAACAGATCGTGGCTTCCGGGAAGAACGCGTCCTGGCCGAGATAGGCCGCGGTGTCGAACACCAGCCGGTAGACACCGGGATTCAGTGATTCCGGCCCGAGGTCGCGAACTCGGCCGTCATCGTCGGTATGTCCGGTCGCGACGGCGCGCCAGCCGTCGTCGGTAGCGGCTTCCAGCGCAACCGGCACTGTGCGTGCGGGTCGCCCGTTCGCCGTGTCCAGCACGTGGGTGGTCACCAGGCTCATGCCTGTACCGCCTTCCTCAGTCGTAGCTCGGCGATCTTCGTCAGTTCCTCGCCGGCCACCGCGAGTTCGGTGTCCGGATCGTTGTCCAGTCGCCGCCGCAGGTCCGCGAGCAGCTCGTCACCACCGCGTCCGCCGGCGCAGACGAGGTAGATGTGGCCGAACCGCCGCTCGTACTCGGCATTGGCATCCCGGAACTCCTTCGCCGCCGCACTGTCCACGCCGGACTGCTCACTGCGGGACCACTTCGAGGAACTGCGCTCGCCGATCCGGGGATGGGAGTCCAGTGCGGCACGAACTTCGGTGGTGCGCAATGGTGCAACCGAGCGGGCCGCCGCGAGCAGGGAGTCCAGCTCCGGATACGGCCTGCCGGCCAGCACCGTGTCCACCCAGCGCGGGACGGCCAGGCAGGCGGTCAGCAAGGCACTCGCTCGCGGCTGTCCTGCTTCGTTGAACTCCGCGAGGGTCAGTGTGGCTTCCGCGTCCTGGCTTGGCGACATGCTGTGTCCTATTCGATACTCGGAGTGATGCACGGTCGTAGGTTCGGCCGCCGCTGTTGTCTCACGTGCATGCGGCCGCCACGAGCCGGCCTCCGGCCGGCCCTCGTCGACCGCATTGTGCATAACCCTCGTGAGTTCTCGATCCCGTGAGAGCGGAGATTCTTCTGCATTGCGGAAAAGAAATTCTGATCTGGAGACGGTACGGCCGCTTGTGCCGAGCGTCAACAGTTTGTTGAATCTATGGTGACCGTGCAGGTGACGACGCTAGGAGGTGTCGCGGTTGAGGTAGTTGTAGACGGTGAACCTGGTGACGCCCAGCGTCTCGGCCACGGCGGCCACCGACTTGCGTAGCTGGAACGCTCCACGTTCCTCGAGTAGCCGTACGGCCCGTTGTTTTCCGGGGCGGTCGAGTTCTCCCAGTGGGCTTCCGAGCTCGTGCTCCACCTGCCGAACCAGCTGGTCGAGCACGTTGACCGGCTCGCCCGCGGGCGTGTCGTTCGTGATGGAGCCGAGGCGAAGGGTGAACCGCGTGGCCCCGCCGTCAAGTGCGGCACGGGCGATCCCGGGCAGGGCTTCGAGTACGGCCTCACGTTCGCCTCTCGCGGCGGTCCCCAGCGGTCCGAAGTCGACGGAGAGCCCGGCTGCGAGCGCGGCGTCTCTGGCTCGTGTCGCGTGACCGGGTGGGCTGCCCTCGCCGCGAAACGGCTCGGTGGTGAACTCCGCTTCCAGTTCCACGGGCGAACCGTACCGCTGCCGGAGTCTTCGGCGCCCGACCCGTTGACGCCGACCGGACTGCTTGGCTACTGTCGTTATGTGAAATAGAAATTCCACTATACGAAATCGCTCAGCGAGGTGTCTCATGAGTGAAGGCAACGGGGCGCAACACTCCCTGCGCTACGACGTCAACTTGTCGATCCTGTTCACCGAACTGCCGGTACCGCGGCGACCCGCGGCGGCGCGGGATGCCGGGTTCGACGCGATCGAGTTCTGGTGGCCGTTCACCGAGCCGGTGCCTGGCGACCGGGAGGTGGACGAGTTCGTCCGCGCGGTCCGGGACGCGGGTGTGGACCTGGTCGGGCTGAACTTCTACGCGGGCGACATGAAGGCGGGCGACCGCGGCCTGGTGTCGTGGGTGGGGCGCGAACGCGAGTTCGCCGACAACGTGGACGTGGCGATCGGCGTCGCGGACCAGCTCGGCTGCCGTAGCTTCAATGCCCTGTACGGCAACCGGATCGACGGAATCGATCCGGCGGATCAGGACAAGCTCGCACTGTCCAACCTGGAACTGGCCGCCAATGCGGCATCGGCCATCGGTGCCAGGCTCGTGCTGGAGCCGCTCTCCGGTGCACCCGCCTACCCGTTGACCACGGCCGCGCACGCGCTCGACGTCATCGATCAACTCGGCAGGGACGACGTGCTGCTGCTCGCCGACCTCTACCACCTCGCGGCCAACGGCGACGACATCGACGCGGTCATCGCGGGGCAGACGGCGCGCATGGGGCATGTGCAGATCGCCGACGCACCCGGCCGCGGTGCCCCTGGCACCGGAGCACTGGACATCCACGGCCACCTGGCGCGGCTGCAGGCCGCGGGCTACTCGGGCCACGTGGGAATCGAATACTCACCCGGCGGAGACAGTCTCGACTCGCTCGACTGGCTGCCGCGAGAGCGAAGGGGAACAGCATGACCAAACTGGGATTCATCGGTCTCGGCATCATGGGCGGGCCGATGTCGGCGCATCTGGCCGCTGCCGGGCACGCCGTGCGCGGCTACGACGTGCACGCCGACGCGCTCGCCAAACTGGCGGCGGCAGGGGGCACGGCCGCCACCGGCATCGCCGACGCCGTCGCCGATGCGGATGTCGTGATCACCATGCTGCCGAACCACCCACAGGTCGAGGAGGTCGTGCTCGGACCGGAAGGGGTGCTGGCTTCGGCCCGGCCCGGCACGCTGCTGATCGACATGAGCACCATCCGGCCGGAGACCTCGATCGAGATCGCTCGCGCCGCGGGGGACAAGGGGATCCGGGTGCTGGACGCGCCGGTCTCCGGGGGGCAGGCGGGTGCCGAGCAGGCGAGCCTGTCGATCATGGTGGGCGGCGAGGAGGAGGACGTCGCCACGGCCCGGCCGCTGCTGGAGGCGGTGGGCAGCACGATCGTCCATGTCGGACCGCACGGCGCGGGACAGGTCGTCAAGGCGGCCAACCAGCTCGTAGTGGGTGGAATCTACGGGCTCGTCGCCGAGGCGATCGTGCTGATGGAAGCGTCCGGTGTGGACGCGAAGACCGGCCTCGACGTGCTCGCGGGCGGACTCGCGGCCAACCGGATCCTCGACCTGAAGCGGGAGTCGATGGTGGCGCGGGAGTTCCGGCCCGGATTCCGGATCGATCTGCACCACAAGGACATGGGCATCGCGCTCGCCGCCGCACGGCAGGCCGACGTGTCGTTGCCACTCACCGGTCTCGTCGCCCAGCTCGTCGCAGCGGGTCGCAGTATGGGCTATGGCGCACTGGACCACTCCGCGCTGCTCAAGGTCACCGAGCAGCTTTCCGGCCGATCCGAAGCACAGGAGTGAGCGACGATGCCCAGAATTCCCGTTATGCAAGCAGTGGTCGAGGTCCTCGCCAGTGAAGGGGTGGACACCGTCTTCGGCTGTCCCGGGGCCGCGATCCTCCCGCTCTACCAGGCCCTGCAGGGCAGCGGGATCGACCACCTGGTGGTCCGGCACGAGGAGGGCGCTACCCATATGGCCGACGGGTGGTCTCGCACCACCGGCAACGTCGGCGTCGCGATCGGCACCTCCGGTCCGGCGGGCACGAACATGATCACCGGTCTGTACACCGCGCAGGCGGACTCGATCCCGATCCTGTGCATCACCGGTCAGGCGGTGTCGAGCAAGCTGCACCAGGAGGCCTTCCAGGCCGTGGACATCGTCGAGATCGCCAAGCCGGTGACCAAATGGGCCGTGCAGATCAAGGAGGCGGCACAGGCGCCCTGGATCTTCCGTGAGGCGTTCCGGCTCGCCCGTTCCGGCAGGCCGGGGCCCGTGCTCATCGACCTGCCACTGGACGTGCAGAAGCAGGAGATCGAATGGGACTCCACAGTGGACGCACCCTTGCCGGTTCCGGCCGTGACACCCGCACCGGCCAGGGTGGAGCGGGCAGCCGACATGCTGCTGGCCGCCCGGCGGCCGCTCATCCTCGCGGGTGGCGGCGTGGTGCTCGGTGAGGCGAGCGAGCAGTTGCGTGCCGTCGCCGAACGCCTCGGCGTGCCGGTCGGCGTCACGCTGATGGGTAAGGGCAGCTTCCCCGAGGACCACGAGCTGTTCGCCGGGATGGCGGGCGTGCAGACCTCGCAGCGGTGGGCGAACGCGGCGTTCCTCGACGCCGATCTGGTGCTCGCGCTGGGTGCGCGCTTCGGTGACCGGCACACGGGCGCGCTGGACGTCTATCGGGGCGAGCGCAAGTTCATCCACGTCGACATCGAGCCCACCCAGCTCGGCCGGGTGTTCGGGCCCGATCTCGGCATCGTCTCCGACACCAGGGAGTTCCTCGTGGCCCTGCTTGCGGAGCTGGATCGCCGCGAGGTGCGGGGGGAGCCAGGCGAGTGGGTGCGCCATCTCGGTGAACTCAAGCGCAAGCTGCCACGCAGGGAGGACTTCGACAGCACGCCGATCAAGGCGCCCCGCGTGTTCGCCGAGATCAACAAGACCTACGGCCCGGACACCTACTTCGTGACCGCGATCGGGCTTTACCAAATCTGGTCCGGGCAGTTCCAGCGCGCGCACAAGCCCCGCCACTACCAGGTGTGCGGGCAGGCCGGCCCGCTCGGCTGGGAGATTCCCGCCGCGATCGGCGTGAAACGGGCGAAGCCGGATGCCGAGGTGGTCGGCGTCGTGGGCGACTACTCCTTCCAGTTCCTGGTGGAGGAGTTGGCGGTGGCGGCGCAGTACGACATTCCGTTCGTGCTGATCATGCTGAACAACACGTATCTCGGCCTGATCCGGCAGGCGGAGACCGGCTATGGGATGAACTTCCAGGTCGACATCCACTACGACGAGAACGGCACCGACAACCTCAAGATCATGGAGGCCTACGGCTGCTCCGGGACACGGGTGGAGGAGGCAGGCGGGATCGCGCCCGCCCTCGAGTGGGCCCGCAAGGAGGCCGAGCGCACCAGCCGTCCCGTGCTGGTCGAGGTCATGATCGAGCGTGAGGGCAATGCCGCGATGGGCACGGCGCTGGACAACGTGGTCGAATTCGAGGCGATCGAGCCGGAACCCGACGTGATTGAGTTGGTGCCATGACCGAACTTGATCTGCTCGTCCGTGCCCGGCGCGTGCTCACCCAGAACGGCGAGTCGGCAGGCAGTGTGGGGGTCGTCGACGGCCGGATCGCCGAGATCGGGCCGTACGACGCCGACTGGCGGGCGGCTGAGGTGGTCGAACTCGAACCCGAACTCGCCCTGCTGCCGGGACTGGTGGACACCCACGTCCACGTCAACGACCCCGGTCGCAGCGAGTGGGAGGGATTCGAGACGGCGACGCGCGCGGCAGCGGCGGGTGGTGTCACGACGATCGTCGACATGCCGCTGAACAGTCTGCCGCCGACCGTCGATGTCGAGGCACTGCGGATCAAGCGGGCGGCGGCGCGGGGCCGGGTCCACGTCGATGTCGGGTTCTGGGGTGGAGCGGTGCCGGGAAACACCGGCGAGCTTGCCGGGCTGCACGCCGAAGGTGTCTTCGGGTTTAAGTGCTTCCTGCTGCACTCCGGGGTGGACGAGTTCCCGCCACTCGGCGGTGCGGAACTGGCCGATGCCATGCGGGTGGTGCGTGACCTGGACTCGATGATGATCGTGCACGCGGAGGACGCGGGCACCATCGAGCACGCGCCCCAGCCGCACGGCCGGGGCTATGGCGGGTTCCTGCGCTCCCGGCCACAGCAGGCGGAAATGCTCGCGATCGAGCAGGTCATCGCGTTGGCCGAGGAGACAGGCGCCCGCACGCACGTGCTGCACCTTTCCTCGGCCGACGCGATCGGTGTTCTCGCCGGTGCCAGAGCGTCCGGGCTTCCGCTCACCGTGGAGACCTGTCCGCACTACCTGAGTTTTCTCGCCGAGGAGGTTCCCGACGGGGCGACGACGTTCAAATGCTGCCCGCCTATTCGGGAGGCCGAGAACCGGGAGCGACTGTGGCGCGGGCTTGCCGATGGGGTGATCGACTGCATCGTCACCGACCACTCGCCCTGCACGCCCGAACTCAAACGCCTCGACAGTGGTGACTTCGGGGTGGCCTGGGGCGGAATCGCCGGGTTGCAGGTCGGCCTGCCCGCCGTGTGGACGCAGGCAAGGCAGCGCGGTTTCGGACTCGGCGACGTGGTGCGGTGGATGGCACAGCACACCGCGGATCTGGTCGGGATGCGGCACAAGGGCCGGATCGCGCCGGGGTGCGACGCCGACCTGGTGGCCTTCGCGCCCGACGAGGCGTTCCTGGTGGACGCACGTGCATTGGCCCACCGCAATCCGGTGAGTGCGTACGACGGCAGGCCGCTGGCCGGAGTGGTGCGGCGAACGTGGTTACGTGGCCGGGAGGTCACCGGTGGCGAACCGCATGGTCAGCTGCTCCGTCGAGGAGAGAGGTAGTGATGAACGAAAGTCCGGAATGGACGACAGAGCCCGATCTGGCATCGCGACGGTTCGGTGGAACCGTCATGTGGGCCACCGACGAACTGTTCGCGGAGAAGGAGAACCTGGTCAACCCGTGGACGCCCCGGCACCAGCCGGAGACCTTCGGGCCGAAGGGGCAGCTCTACGACGGCTGGGAGACGCGTCGGCGCAGAGAGCCGGGTGACGACAGCGCGCTCATCCGGCTCGGAATCCCGGGCGTGCTTTCCGGCGTGGTGGTGGATACGGCCTACTTCAAGGGGAACTACCCGCCGGAGGTGTCGGTGGCAGCCTGCGCGGTCGAGGGCTATCCGAGCCCGGATGAACTGTCCGAACAAGACTGGACTGTTCTCGTGGACCGGGCAGCCGTGCGGGGTGACACGGAGAACTTCTTCCCCGTGGCGAGCGATCGCCGGTTCACCCACGTGCGGTTGACGATGCACCCAGACGGTGGTGTGGCCCGGTTGCGCGCTCACGGAACCGCCGTACCGGACCCGGCACTGCTCGACCCGGCCGCTCTCGACCTCGCCGCACTGGAGAACGGCGGACGAATCGCCGGATGCAGCAACATGTTCTACTCCTCGCCGGACAACATGCTCGCGCCGGGACTCGCGGCGCATCAGGCCGAGGGCTGGGAGACCGCGCGCAGGCGGGACGACGGCAACGACTGGGCGATCGTCCGGCTCGCGGGTGCGGGCGTCGTCCGATTCGCCGATGTGGACACCGGCAACCTGCGCGGTAATGCCCCGGGCTGGTTCTCCCTGAGCGGCGGCACAGCGTCCGATGGATCGGACATTCCGGACTCCTGGTTCGAACTGCTGCCCCGCACCCGGCTGCAGCCGGACACCAGGCACCGGTTCGCCGTGGCCGCCGATCAGGAGGTCACCCATGTGCGACTCGACATCTTCCCGGACGGGGGCGTGGCGAGGCTGCGGTTGTCCGGTGGGCTGACCGAGCGGGGACTGCGGGGACTGCGGGCCCGGTTCGACGCGGCTTCCGCGACCTGACCTGCGATGGAACAGCGCGTGATCCCGGCGAGTTGAACCACGTGGGAAGCATCGACAAGAACGCGGAGAACGAGGAGAACAACGTGGCAGACTCGCAGGCGAACCAGCAGGCCAGGCAGCCAGGTGGTCAGTTCCGGCTCGGCGGTGACCTGCCGGTGCACCGCCTCGGCTACGGCGCGATGCAGATCACCGGCAAGGGCATCTGGGGTGAGCCCTCCGACCGCGACGGCGCGATCGCGGTGCTGCGGCGGGCGGTGGAGCTCGGGGTGAACTTCATCGACACGGCCGACTCCTACGGCCCGTTCGTCAGTGAGGAGCTGATCCGGGAGGCGCTGCACCCGTACCCGGAGAACCTGGTGATCGCGACGAAGGGCGGCCTGCTGCGGACCGGTCCGGACGGGTGGGTCCCGCTTGGCAAACCCGCGTACCTGCGCCAGCAGGTCGAGACCAGCCTGCGCAGGCTCGGCGTGGAGCGGATCGATCTCTACCAGTTGCACCGGGTGGACCGGGACTACCCGCTCGCCGACCAGGTGGGCGAGCTGAAGTCGTTGCAGGACGAGGGCAAGATGCGCCACATCGGACTGTCGGAGGTGGACGCTGAACAGATCGAGGAGGCCGGTAAGACCGCCGAGATCGTCAGCGTGCAGAACCTGTTCAACCTCGCCACCCGGCATCACGAGGCCGTGCTGGACTACGCGACCGAGCACAACGTCGGCTTCATCCCGTGGTTCCCGATCGCCACCGGCGAGCTGGCCAAGCCGGGCAGCGTGCTGGAGCAGGCGGCGAACGAGCACGGGAGCTCGCCCGCGCAGCTCGCGCTCGCCTGGCTGCTGCGCCGGTCGCCGGTAATGCTGCCGATCCCCGGTACGTCGAAGGTGGCACACCTGGAGGACAACATGGCCGCTGCCGACATCGAACTCACGGACGAGGAGTTCACCAAGCTCTCGGCGCTCGCCTGATCCCCACCTGACGCGGCCGGGGCCACCATGCGGCCTGCCCCGGCCGCGTCAGCCGAGCAGGGCTCGCAGGCGTGCCTCGCGGGTCGCGGGCGTCTGGCGCGGGCAGCTGGTGCACTTCTCGCTACCGCCGGCCTCGTAGATCAGGCAGCACGACGCCCTGCGCACGACCGGGGTCCGGCCCACGCGCACGAATCTGGGCGCAGGCAGCCTCGGGTGCACGGCCGCCAGCAGCGGCCGGGCCAGCGCCATGGCCGCGTCCACATCACCGGCTGCCGTGCCGGACCACAGCAGCCGATTGCAGATCGAATCACCGGCGATGGCCCACAACGAGGGCTCACTCGCGCCGGACAGCTCGGCGATCGCCCGCACCGCGGCGCCGAGCGCCGAGCCGAACGCCGCGCCGAGTTCGCCGAGATCGTCCCCCAGTACCCGGTTCGACCGTGCGCCAGGCATCCTGCCGTCCGGGTGCAGGTCCACGGTGACGGCGGACAGTGCCGGGTCCAGCGCGGTTCCGGTCAGCACGAGGGACTCCACGGACGGGGCCACCAGCACCGACGACGCCGAGTACCACCGGATCGTGCCCAGCACCCGGCGCTCGGTCCTGCCGCCGTACATCCGCGCCGCTCGTTCGAGGTCCTCGGTCAACCAGTCCCGGTCGGCGAACGCGGTCGCCGGGACCGCGGGCAGACCGCTGCCTGCCGTGCTACCCGCGTGGTAGCGCATCCGGGCGGCGAGCACGCGGTAGACGTCGTCCGGGGTCATCGCGCTCCGGCTTCCGTGCGGGGACGGTAGGTGGACACCACGAACGATGCCGTCGTCGCCACCGGCTCGGTCACAGCGGTCAATCGTTCGCCCAGTCCGTCCCGGTGCAGGTGATGCGCGTTCGGTCCCATGAATACAGCCTGCCGCACCTGCTCGGGATCCAGTTCCAGTCGCGTCTCCCGCCGCACGCGGTCCACCAGCTCGAAATGCCCGCCGAGCGTGCCGTCCAGCCGTTGTTGCTTGTCCCTGTCGACCTCGAGCAGTCCGAGAGTGGTGGCCAGTTCCGCCAGGTGACCCTGCCCGGGAGACGCGACGACCAACGCCCCGTCGCGTCGCAGCACTCGGTGGAACTCCGCTGCGTTGCGTGGAGCGAACACGTTGAGCACCAGATCGCCCACGCCGGACGCGACCGGCCAGTCCTGCCACAGGTTCCACACCACCGCACCGATACGGGGATGTGCCCGTGCCGCGCGTTTGATGGCCGCCGCCGAGACGTCCAGCGCGAGACCGGTGGCATTCGGCACGGCGTCCAGCACCTCGGCGAGGTAGTGGCCAGTGCCCGCTCCCGCGTCGAGGACCAGTTCCGGATCGAGTCCGGCGGCGGTGGTGGCCAGTAGCTCGGAAAGCGGCGCGTAATGACCTGCGCCGAGGAACGCCATCCTGGCAGCCACCATCTCCGCGGTGTCGGCGGTGCCCACCGCGACGCCGGCCCGGCACAGATTGACGTATCCCTGCTTCGCGAGATCGAAGGAGTGCCCTCGGGGACAGCGCAGAGCGGGACCAGCCCGCTCGAGCTCCTCGGTACACACCGAGCAGCGCAACGCCGAGACGGCAGCGGGCGGTAGCCCTCGCGCAGCTGAGCCCATGGTGGTCACGCTCCTATTCGACCACGAGGTTTCCGGAACGGACGAAACGGCCACGGAGAGGTGACGTACGGGAGGTGAATGGCCCTCCCCGTGCAGGACACGGTCTTCGCGAAACGCAGCCGTAACAAGCGTCACCATTTGGTTCACGATGCCGAAACCTCGAACGTCATCTCGTGCAACAACGCTTTTCCAAGATTCCCCGCAGTAACCGATTCACGAGTCGGGTTGTGCACAGCCGCAGATTCGCCTGGTCCGCGTCCTGCCCGCGCACAACCCTCGTGCGGCTCGGCGAGTGCTCGAAGGAGGAAGCGTGGAAGGGAATACGGCCTGGTTGTTCACCAGTGCCGCTCTGGTCCTGCTGATGGTCCCGGGGTTGGCGTTCTTCTATGGAGGCATGGTGCGCTCGAAGAGCGTGCTCAACATGCTCATGATGAGCTTCGGCTCACTGGGTCTCATCGGTGTCCTCTGGGTGATCTACGGATACTCCATCGCCTTCGGCGACGACGTGGGCGGCGGTCTCCTCGGTAACCCGCTGGAGGCACTCGGCCTGAGCGGGCTCATGGGTGGCGATGCCCTGTCCGGCACCGGTTTCGCGGCGTTCCAGGCGATGTTCGCGATCCTGACGGTGGCGCTGATTTCCGGCGCCGTCGCCGATCGCGTGCGTTTCGGCTCCTGGCTGCTGTTCGCCGGCCTGTGGGCGACCATCGTGTACTTCCCGGTCGCGCACTGGGTCTTCGCGTTCGACGATGAGGAGTCCGGTGTGGCCGGCGGCTGGATCGCCAACCAGCTCGGCGCCCTTGACTTCGCCGGTGGCACCGCGGTGCACATCAACGCGGGTGCGGCCGCGCTCGCGCTGGTCCTGGTGATCGGCAAGCGCGTCGGCTGGCCGAAGGAACCGATGAAGCCGCACAACCTGCCGTTCGTCATGCTTGGCGCGGGCCTGCTGTGGTTCGGCTGGTTCGGATTCAACGCGGGGTCCGCGCTCGCCGCCGACAACATCGCGGGAGTCGCCTTCATCAACACCCTCACCGCGACTTCGGCCGCGATGCTCGGCTGGTTGCTGATAGAGCGGATCCGGGACGGGCACGCGACAAGCCTCGGTGCCGCCTCCGGTGTGGTGGCCGGACTCGTCGCCATCACCCCGGCCTGCGCGTTCGTCGATACCTGGGGTGCGCTGTCGATCGGCGCCATCGCGGGCATCCTCTGCGCACTCGCCGTCGGGCTCAAGTACCGCTTCGGCTTCGACGACTCGTTGGACGTCGTCGGCGTGCACCTGGTCGGTGGACTCGTCGGCACCTTGCTGATCGGATTCTTCGGCACGGTCGGCGTCAACGAAGGCGGCGCGGACGGACTGTTCTACGGCGGTGACCTTTCGCTGCTCGGCAAGCAGGCGGTCGGTGCGTTCGCGGTTCTGGGTTACTCGTTCGTGGTGACCGTCGTCCTCGCCCTGATCATCAAGTACACCCTCGGCCTGCGGGTCGAGGCCGAGGACGAGGTGATCGGCATCGACGAGGCCGAGCACGCGGAGACCGGGTACGAGTTCGGCGGCAGCCGCGGTCGTGGCGTCCTATCTGGCACCGGTGTGGCCGGTGCGGCGAAGAAGCTGGAGGAGACCAAGCCATGAAGCTGATCACCGCGATCGTCAAACCGTTCACCCTCGACGACATTCGCTCCGCCCTCGAACAGCTCGGAGTGCTCGGGATGACGGTGAGCGAGGTACAGGGTTACGGCAGGCAGAAGGGGCACACCGAGGTCTACCGCGGCGCCGAGTACGCCGTCGACTTCGTCGCCAAACTGCGGGTCGAGGTCGTCACCGACGACACCGGTGTGGAGAAGGTGATCGACGCGATCGTCAACGCGGCGCACACCGGCAAGATCGGCGACGGCAAGGTTTGGGTGACCAATGTGGACACCGTTGTCCGGGTTCGCACCGGCGAACGCGGCACGGACGCCCTGTAGGGGCCGGACGTGGTCGTAGGGGGATAGGGCGTGTCTGATGAATCAGCTTTCCGGCCGCGCGATGCCCAGGCGGCGCCTCGCGGCGACGCACCACCTGGATCACCGCTCGCGCGGAGCGGATCCATCAGACACGCCCTGGTCGAGGCCGCCGACAGGTTGCTGGAGGGCAGGCACGGCCGGCTCGGTGCCACGGCACTGCGCGCCGCGCTCGTCGACCTCTACGAGTTCTGGCTGGGCAAGGCCGCCGCGGCGGCCGGTGTGGACACCGCTGAACCCGGTGTCGCACTGGTCGCCGTCGGCGGGCTCGGCCGTCGTGAACTCGTACCCTTCTCCGATCTCGATCTGGTGCTGGTACACAACGACAATCCACGGATCGGGGAGATCGCGGACGCGCTCTGGTATCCGTTGTGGGACGCCAGGGTGGATCTGGATCACTCGGTACGCACCCCGGCGCAGGCTCTGCGGGTCGCAGCGGAGGATCTCCGTACCGCGATCGGGCTGCTCGATGCCCGGCACATCGCGGGTGACCCCGACTTGACCGGCAGGCTGACCGCTGCGGCACGGGACGCCTGGCGCCGTACCGCACGAAAGCGCATCCCTGATCTGGCGGAGTCCGCCAGGCAGCGCTGGCGCCGCAGCGGGGAGATCGCCCAGTCCGCCGAGCCTGATCTCAAGTACGGCCGTGGCGGTTTGCGCGATCTCGGCCTGATCGACGCGTTCGCGCTCGCCCAGCTGACCGACCGCCCCGGCGAGGAGTTGCGGGCGGCGCGGCAACTCCTGCTGGACGTCCGGACGGAGCTACGCAGGGAACTGCGCAGGGACCGCGACGTGCTCGACGCCGCGGACGCCGATCTGGTCGCCACCGAACTGGGATTCGATGACCGGTTCGCGCTGGCACGCGAGCTGTCCGGGGCAGGACGCGCGGTCGCCTACGCGGTGGACGTCGCTTTTCGGTCCACTGTGGACTCATCAAGGGCGAGGTTCGGCAGGCGGCCGTCCCGTACCCCGCTGGACGAAGGGGTCGTCCTGCACGGCGACGAGGTGGCACTCGCCCGCGACGCCGATCCGGCCCGGGATTCCGGGCTCCTGCTGCGGGTCGCCGCCGCGTCGGCACGTACCGGTAAGGCGATGGCACACGGAACCCTGCGCACACTCGCCGACTCGGCACCCGAGTTACGAACGCCATGGCCGGTGAGCGCGAGGCAGGCGCTCACCGAACTGCTCGGCGCCGGCGCGGGCCTCGTCGATGCCGTGGAGGCGCTGGACAGGACCGGGCTGTGGGCCCGGCTGTTTCCCGAATGGGGCGCCGTGCGCGACCTCCCGCCCCGGGAGCCGGTGCATTCCTGGAGCGTGGACCGGCACCTCGTGCAGGCCTGCGTCGAGGCGGCCCGGTTGACCACCACGGTCTCCCGGCCGGACCTGCTCCTGCTCGCCGCGCTGCTGCACGATATCGGCAAGGGACGGCCCGCGGACCACTCCGAGCTCGGGGCGAAGATCGCGGCGCAGGTGTCGGAACGACTCGGGCTGTCGCCCGCGGACCGCACGCTGGTCTCCTCCGCGGTGCGCCACCACCTGCTCCTGCCGCATACCGCGACCCGGCGAGACATCAGTGAGCCGGACACGATCCGCAGGGTTGCCGAAACGTTGAACGACGATCCGGTCCTGCTCGAACTGCTGCACGCGCTGACCATCGCGGACTCGGTCGCCACCGGCCAGGGTGTCTGGACGGAGTGGAAGGCGGGGCTCGTCGCGGAACTGGTCTCGCGCTGCCGGGAGGTGATGCACGGCAACGCCTTCGTCGCACCGGCCCTGGTGACCGAGGTCCAGCGGGACCTCGTCGCGAGCGCGGTGGGCACGGGACGAGGTGAGCTGCTCGTGCACACCGAAGGCAACCTCGCCACGATCACCCTCGCTGTCCCGGCGGCCGCCGAACTGCTCGCGCCGGCGGCCGGAGTGCTGGCCCTGAACTCGATGGAGGTGCACACCGCGGCCCTTCGCGCGCACGACGGGGGCCGCGTGGGCGTGTTCACCGCGTCACCGAAATTCGGCTCGTTGCCGCAGACCTCCCTGCTGCGCGAGCAGTTCGCCAGGGCGGCGGTGGGCGCACTGGCGATCACACCCAAGCTCGCCGCGAAGGAGCGCGACTACGGAGGACCTTCGGTGACCACGGTGCTACCGAGGGTGCTCTGGTTCGACGAGGAGACGAGTGGCGCCGATACCGTGGTGCTGGAACTGCGGGCAGCCGACCGGATCGGCCTGCTGTACAGCGTGGCCAGAGCGCTGAGTGGTCACGACGCCGAGGTGCGCTGGGCGAAGGTGGCCACCATGGGCCCCACGGTCGTCGACTCGTTCGGCGTTTCCCCACGGCACGGCAGGCTGGATGGGCAGTGGCGTGACGGCGTGGCGGCCGCGGTCCTCGCCGCCTGCGGTAGTTGACACCGCCGCACCTGAGTAGAAGTACCCATCCCTACTTGGGTGTCTTCACGCTGCCGGAAGACTCCGCCGACGGGCAATCTTGTGCTCATCACGCGGAGCCGCACCGGGCGGCAGCGGGAATCGCCAGGTACTGGGGGTCTGGCGACGTCCGCAGCCGGGGGGCCGGTCAGCCGCGGGACCTGGCCGTCCGGCCGGCTTGAAGAGGGAGCAGGCCGGCTGGACGGACCTCATCGCCATTGCGGACGGGGTCTTGAGCGGGTAGTGCCGCCGTGGCCGAAGCTGGTCCGAGCCGGGCGACTACCCTCGAAGGTAGCCGGCGGGCGCGCCGGGTGAACAACGACGAACTGCTGGAGCGTGCACACCCGTGTTCGACACCCTCTCCGATCGGCTCACGTCGGTCCTGCAGAACCTGCGCGGCAAGGGGAAGCTCACCGAAGCCGACATCGACGCGACCGCGCGCGAGATCCGCATCGCGTTGCTGGAGGCCGATGTCGCCCTGACCGTGGTGAAGGACTTCATCGCCCAGGTCAAGGAGCGGGCGAAGGGTGAAGAGGTCTCCGGCGCGCTGAACCCGGCGCAGCAGGTCGTCAAGATCGTCAATGAGGAACTGGTCGGCATCCTCGGCGGCGAGACCCGCAGGCTGAACCTCGCCAAGAACCCGCCGACCGTGATCATGCTGGCCGGTCTGCAGGGTTCCGGTAAGACGACGCTGGCAGGCAAGCTCGCCGTATGGCTGAAGAAGCAGGGTCACGCGCCCCTGCTGGTGGCCTGCGACCTGCAGCGGCCCAACGCGGTGACCCAGTTGCAGGTGGTCGGTGAGCGCGCGAACACCCCCACCTTCGCCCCCGAGCCGGGTAACGGCGTCGGTGACCCGGTGGATGTCGCGAGGCGCGGTATCGACGAGGCCCACCGCGCTCAGCACGACGTGATCATCGTCGACACCGCGGGCCGTCTCGGTGTCGACGAGGAACTGATGCGTCAGGCAGCGGACATCCGCGACGCGGTCAGCCCGGACGAGACCCTGTTCGTGGTCGACGCGATGATCGGTCAGGACGCGGTCAACACCGCCGAGGCCTTCCGCGACGGCGTCGGCTTCACCGGTGTGGTGCTCACCAAGCTCGATGGCGACGCCCGTGGTGGTGCCGCCCTCTCGGTCCGGCAGGTCACCGGGCAGCCGATCCTGTTCGCCTCCAACGGCGAGAAGCTCGAGGACTTCGACGCCTTCCACCCGGACCGGATGGCCAGCCGCATCCTCGGTATGGGCGACATGCTCACCCTCATCGAGCAGGCGGAGCAGGCCTTCGACCAGGACAAGGCCGAGCAGGCCGCGGCGAAGCTCGGCAGCGGCGAGCTGACGCTGGAGGACTTCCTCGAGCAGATGCTGGCGGTGCGCAAGATGGGCCCGATCGGCAACCTGCTCGGCATGTTGCCGGGTGCGGGGCAGATGAAGGACCAGCTGGCGCAGGTCGACGACAAGCACATCGACCGGCTGCAAGCGATCATCCGTGGCATGACGCCCGCGGAGCGGGCCGACCCGAAGATCATCAACGCCTCCCGTCGCCAGCGAATCGCGCGGGGCTCCGGGGTCGCGGTCCGCGAGGTCAACGACCTGGTGAACCGGTTCTACGACGCCAAGAAGATGATGCAGCAGATGGCGGGCCGGTTCGGTTTCGGCGGCGGTCCCGGTGGCGGTAACCGGAAGAACAACCGCAAGGGCAAGAAGGGGAAGAAGGGCAAGGGGCGCGGCCCCACCCAGCCCAAGGTGAAGGGCGGCTTCCCCGGCGGCATGCCGGGCTTCCCGCCCGGTGGGTTCCCCGGCGGCGGCGGTGGCGCAGGTGGAGGCGGTATGCCCGACCTGTCCCAGCTCGGCGGCGGGCTGAACGACCTGCCGCCGGACTTCGACCCGTCGAAGTTCAAGCTGCCGAAGAACAAGTAGCGTGCTGCACCTGCGTGGCGTGGTGCTGCCCGAGGGTGAGCATCGCGAATTCTGGATCGCCGACGGCCGGATCAGCACCGAGCCCGTGCCAGGAGCCAGGACCCTCGACGTCGACGGTTACCTGGTTCCCGGCCTGGTCGACGCCCACTGTCACCCCGGTATCGGAGTCGGTGGACCGGTCTCCATCGAGGAGGCGGCCGACCAGGCCAGAACCGACCGGGACGCGGGCACGCTGCTGATCCGCGACTGCGGTGTACCGCTGGACATCCGGCCGCTACAACAACGGGCGGACCTGCCACGGATCATCCGCAGCGGCAGGCACCTGGCCCTGCCCAAGCGCTACATTCCCGGCTTGGGGATCGAACTCGACGCCCCGGAACAGCTACCGGAGGCCGTCGCGGCACAGGCGGCGGACTCCGACGGCTGGGTCAAGCTCGTCGGTGACTGGATCGACCGGTCGGTCGGCGACCTCGCCCCGTTGTGGCCGGACGACGTACTGGCCGAGGCGATCGCGGTGGCGCACGACGCCGGAGCGCGGGTGACCGCGCACGTCTTCGGCGAGGAGGCGCTGCCAGGGCTGATCGGGGCGGGCATCGACTGCCTGGAGCACGGCACCGGGCTGAATGCCGAGCAGATCGATCTGCTCGCCGCGAATGGCGCCGCTCTGGTGCCGACTCTGATCAACATCGAGAACTTTCCCGGCATCGCCGACAAGGCCACGCGATTCCCCGCCTACGCGGCACACATGCGGGATCTGCACGCCCGCGTCGGGGCCACCGTGCGGGCCGCTATCGAAGCGGGTGTGCCGGTCTTCGCGGGCAGTGACGCTGGCGGGATGGTCGAGCACGGCAGGCTGGTGGACGAGATCGAGGCGCTGCACCACGCCGGCATGAGCGCGGAGCAGGCGCTCGCGGCGGGTTCCTGGGCCGCTCGAGACTGGCTGGGCCACCAGGGCATCGTGCACGGCGCACCGGCCGACCTCCTGGTCCTCGACACCGATCCCAGAACCGACCTCGGGGCGCTGCGCCGGCCCCGGCACATCATCCTGCGCGGGCAGGTCCTGAGCTGAGCAGAAGTTCCCCAATGTGGCATTGGGGACGTTGGAGTTCCCTAATGCCACATTGGGGAACTTCACACCGGAGGACGAGCAGGGCAGGAGGCCGGGTGGTTCGCGAGCACGAAGACAGCACGCCCGGGGTCCGGGACGGCCTGGTGTTCGGGGTGCACTGGGGCTTTCTGGCGCTGTTCGCCGGGCTCGGTGGCTACTACCTGGTCTCGCTCGTGCTGGCAGCGGTGCTCTCCGGCAGTGTCGACGATCTGCCGACCCAGGCGCCGACCGAGATCGGGCCGATCATCCTGCTGGCGTTCCTGCCCAACCTGCTGCTCGGGCTCGGTCCCGTGCTCGGGTCGCGGCTGCGCGGCCGCGGCCTGCGCGCGGACTTCGGGCTGATCCCGAACGCACGTGATCTCAAGGTGGGTCTGGCTTGCGGCGGGTTCGCGCTGCTCGTGGGATACCTGCTCAACCTCGTGCTGCTCGCCGTGTACGGCACCGATTCGGTCAACAGCGGTCCGCTCGTCGAGCTCGCGTCGGGCCTCGGTGACGAACTCGTCTGGCTGATTCTGGCCGCGTTGATCGTCGTGCTGGCGGCGCCGGTCACCGAGGAGTTGTTGTTCCGTGGCGCGATGTGGAATGCGCTCGCGTTCTACCGGGTGCCACAGTGGGCCATCCTGCTGCTGACCGCGCTGGTCTTCGCGCAGGTGCACGGTGAACCAATGCGAATGCTCGCGCTGTTCGGGCAGGGCGTGGCGATCGGCGTGGCCCGAATGGTCACCGGCCGGACCGGCGCCAGCATGGTCGCGCATGCGGCGAACAACCTGCCGCCAGCCCTGCTGTTGTTCACTATGCCCTGAACCTCCGGCGCACTGCCGCTAAGCTGCAGTACACCCCTGTCGCAACGGAAGGATCGGTGTGACCTCACGGCAGTCCTGGGAGCCGGTCCCCGACACGGACGACACCCTCGATGCCGTGTCCTCCCCGATCGGTGAACCGGTCAGCGCCAAGCCCCCGACCCACCGCTGGGGATTCGGCGCGTTCCTGTTGGTGGAGGCCGCGCTGCTGGCCTCGGCGGCGTTCGTCGGGGTACTGCTCGGCTCGCCTGCCGACGGCGGCCCACTACCGGTCTGGCACGTGCTGATCGGCACGATGGCTCCCACGGTCATCGCCGCCTCCGTGGCGATACTGATCACCGTTGTCCGGGGCAACGGTCCCCTGACGGATCTGCGTCTGTCCTGGCGATGGGACGACGTGCGACTCGGCCTGCGCCTCGGGGTGATCGGCCTGATCTGCACGACGGTGGGAGCGTTCGTCTGGACGCAGGCAGTGGGGGAGGAGAACGCGACCTCGGCGATCAGCGCCATGGTCGAGGACCAGCCCATGTCGGTCTCCGCCGCCGTGGCGATGTTCCTCTACCTCTGGTTGCTCGGGCCGATCTGCGAGGAGGTCATCTACCGTGGCCTGCTCTGGGGTGCCGTGGAGCGGCTGAACTGGGGAAACGAGAAGTGGGGCAGGCTGGCGGCGTTCCTGATCTCCACCGCCGTCTTCGCCGTAAGCCATCTGGAGCCGCTGCGTACCACGCTGTTGCTGGTGATCGCGGTCCCGATCGGGTTGGCCAGGTTCTTCACCGGTCGCCTGCTCGGCAGCGTCGTGGCGCACCAGATGAACAACTTCCTGCCTGCACTGGCGATCCTGCTCACCGGCCTCGGTGTACTTGCCGTTTGAGCTCTTTGCGGGGACCGAGGACCAGGCGCTCGGTCCCATCTGGCAGAATAATGGACTGCCTGCTCCGGCCGGACCCTCTCACCGTGCCGGGGCGCCCTGACCTGCGGGCGCTCGCATCCGGTTCCCCACACGGATCGTGTCCCGAACCTCGAGCATCGAGAGATACGCAAGGAGTACCCACACCAGTGGCCGTCAAGATCAAGCTGCAGCGCCTCGGCAAGATTCGTGCGCCGTACTACCGGATTATCGTCGCCGACGCGCGCAACCGTCGGGATGGCAAGGCCATCGAGACGATCGGCAAGTACCACCCCAAGGAGGAGCCGAGCTTCATCGAGGTCGACTCCGACCGCGCCCAGCACTGGCTGAAGGTCGGCGCGCAGCCGACCGAGCCGGTGCAGCGCATCCTGGAGATCACCGGCGACTGGCAGAAGTTCAAGGGCCTGCCCGGTGCCGAGGGCACGCTGCGGGTGGCCGAGCCGAAGCCGTCGAAGCAGGACCTCTTCAACGCCGCGCTCGCCGAAGCGGGTGATGCTCCTTCGACCGAGGCCACCACGGCCAAGAAGAAGGGCGGCAAGAAGGCCGACTCCGCCGAGAAGCCGGAGAAGGCCGAGAGCGCCGAGAAGGCCGCGAAGCCGGAGAGCGCCGAGAAGCCGGAGAAGGCTGACGAGAGCGAGAAGGCAGAGGCGTGAGCTTTCTTGCCGACTCCCTCGAACACCTCGTTCGCGGAATCGTCGACAACCCGGACGACGTCCGGGTCGAGCTGCTCACCACCCGCCGGGGGCGCACCCTTGAGGTGCACGTCCATCCGGACGATCTGGGCAAGGTGATCGGCCGTGGTGGACGGACCGCGACCGCGCTGCGCACCGTCATGGGCGGCATCGGTGGTCGTGGGGTACGCGTCGACGTGGTCGACACGGACCGCTGACACCGGCCGGACGCTCGACACCGATGGCGACTGAGCCGACAGATCCGACCGGACCGACAGGGCCGGGGCGGCAGGCAGAGGCCTCCCAGCTCGTGGTCGGCCGTGTCGCCAAGGCGCACGGCATCACCGGCGAACTCGCCGTGGACGTGCGCACGGATTCTCCCGAGCAGCGATTCGCGGTCGGGTCGGTGCTGGTCGGCCGGTCCCGTGACGGAAGTACCCGCAGGCTCACAGTGGCAGCCGCCCGCCAGCACGGCGGGCGGCTGCTTGTGCGTTTCGAGGAGGTTCCGGACCGGACGGCGGCCGAGGCCGCACGCGGGCTGCTGTTGCTCGGCGACACCGCCGATCTCCCGCCGACCGAGGACCCGGACGAGTTCTACGACCACGAACTCGAAGGCCTGCGCGCCGAACTCGCCGATGGTTCCGTCGTGGGAACGGTGCGAGAGATCGTCCACTCGCCCGGTGGCGAACTGCTGGCAGTGGATCGGGACGGGCAGACAGTGCTGGTGCCCTTCGTGCGGGAGATCGTCCCCCAGGTCGATGTCGCCGCGGGCCGGGTCGTGCTCGATCCGCCGGAGGGCCTGCTCGAGCTGGAATAGGAGTCCCGCGTGCGTATCGACGTCGTGACCATCTTTCCCGAATACCTCGACCCGCTACGGGCCGCGTTGCTCGGCCGCGCCATCGACCGGGGACTGATCGAGGTCGGCGTGCACGACCTGCGCGACTGGACGCACGACGTGCACCGGGCCGTGGACGACGCCCCGTACGGCGGCGGTCCAGGAATGGTGATGAAGCCACAGATCTGGGGCGCGGCGCTCGACGACGTGTGCGCGGAGGGCAGCAGGCTCGTCGTGCCGACCCCGGCGGGCAGGCCGTTCACCCAGTCCCTCGCGCATGCCTACGCCGAGGAGCAGCATCTCGTCTTCGCCTGTGGGCGGTACGAGGGAATCGACCAGCGAGTGATCGACGACGCGGCGCGGCGGATGCCCGTGGACGAGGTCTCGATCGGTGACTACGTGCTGGTCGGGGGTGAGGCGGCGGTACTCGTGATGGTGGAAGCGGTCGTCCGCCTGCTGCCCGGGGTGCTGGGCAACCCGGCCTCCGCGCAGCAGGACTCCTTCTCCGCCTTCTCCGGCGGATTGCTGGAGGGGCCGAGCTACACCCGGCCCGAGGTGTGGCGGGATCTGGCGGTGCCGGATGTGCTGCGCTCGGGTAACCACGCGTTGATCGATCGATGGCGCCGGGACGAGTCGCTGGTCAGGACCATGCTTCGCCGTCCCGACCTGATCGCGGAACTGCCGGAGGAGGGCCTGGACGCACACGACCGAGCGGTGCTCGAACGGCTCAGGGACCAGCCCGAGCGGACCCCGTGACAGGGACAGCACCCGGCGTCTGTAATACTTGACCGGTTGGCGCTTGTGGACCACATCGTTCACGCGCCCACCGAACCCCCAGGGCCTGCCGCCAGTCAATCAGGTGCGCGCCCGAATGTACGTAGGCCACGAAGGACGAGGACGGACTCCCGATGAACACCCTGGACGCCCTGGACGCTCAGTCACTGCGTTCCGATATCCCGGAATTCCGCCCGGGCGACACGCTGAAGGTGCACGTCCGCGTTATCGAGGGCAACCGCGAGCGCAACCAGGTGTTCCAGGGGGTCGTCATCCGCAGGCAGGGTGGCGGCATCCGGGAGACCTTCACCGTGCGCAAGGTGTCCTTCGGCGTTGGCGTCGAGCGGACCTTCCCGGTGCACTCGCCGAACATCGCCAAGCTCGAGGTGCACAAGCGCGGTGACGTGCGGCGCGCCAAGCTGTACTACCTGCGCGATCTGCGCGGCAAGGCAGCCAAGATCAAGGAGCGTCGCGAGACCCCGACTGCCTCCTGAGTGGCGAACTGGTTACCGTAGCCTGGCTACGTGGTTGAACCTGTGCCCTCGAACGCAGCCGAGGACGAGCCCGAGCGCCCCAAGGACGACATGTCGCCGGATTCCCCGGACTCCGCTGGTGCCTCCCCCGACGAACAGGGGGAGGCCGAGCAGGAGGCGGCACACCGCCACCGCAAACAGCAGAAGAAGCAGCGTTCGTTCTGGAAAGAGCTGCCCATCCTGATCGTGGTGGCGCTGGTCTTCGCCTTCCTCATCCAGCAGTTCCTTGCCAGGGTCTACATGATCCCCTCGGGCTCGATGGAGGAGACGCTGCACGGATGCCCCGGCTGCACGCCGGACCGCATCCTGGTGGACAAGGTCACCTACAACTTCACCGATCCCGCACCTGGGGACGTGGTGGTGTTCAAGGGGCCCGAGCCGTGGGTCGAGAACGAACTGCCTCCCCAGGAGTCCAGTAACGACGTGGCGGAGTTCTTCCGCAGCATCGGTTCCGTCGTGGGACTCGCTCCGCCCGACGAGCGGGATTTCGTCAAGCGCATCATCGCCACCGGTGGACAGACGGTCGAGTGCTGCGACGACCAGAATCGGGTCACCGTCGATGGTCAGCCCCTGGACGAGCCCTACATCCACTGGGAGGACGCGGAGCGGACCCAGTTGGAGTTCGGTCCGGTGACCGTTCCAGAGGGCTCGGTCTGGGTGATGGGCGACAACCGCAACAACTCGCAGGACTCTCGCTACCAGGGCGGCGGCGGTGAGCGCGGCGCGGTCCCGGTGGACAACATCATCGGCAAGGCCAGAATCATCGTGCTGCCACCGAGCCGCTGGGGCGGGATCAGCGATCACAACCCACAGCAGTCTCCTGCTCAGGCGATGGCGCTGAGCGCCCCGCAGTGGCAGGACGGACTGCCGATCGGTATTGGAGCGCTCGCCGCATGGCCGGCCGTGGCGGGTGGGCGCAGGCTCGCCGTTTCCGTCCGCGGGGCGGCTGACCGAAAGCGGTAACCGGCGTGATCGCGCCTAAGCAGCTCGTATCGCCAATCCGTCCACCCCGCGCCGTCATTCGCGGGGAGATCCAATGGGGTCTGCAAGCCGCGCTCGATCGCCGGGGTCTCGGTCCGGTGGCCGGGGTCGACGAGGCGGGCAGGGGAGCGTGTGCGGGCCCGCTGGTGGTCGCCGCCTGCGTACTGCGTCCCGGTGACGGTGCCAGGCTCCCCGAACTGACCGACTCCAAGCTCCTCACCGCCGCCGCGCGAGAGCGGGTCTACGACCGTGTGGTGGCTCGTGCACTCGACTACTCGATCGTGGTTGTCCCGACCGAAGAGGTCGATGCGATCGGGATCCACGTGACCAACGTCGAGGGCATGCGCAGGGCCGTGGCGAGCCTCGACCTTCGACCGGGGTACGTGCTGACGGACGGCTTCGGCGTCCCCGGCCTTCCGGCGCCCAGTATTCCGGTGATCAAGGGCGACCGTGCGGTGGCGTGTGTGGCGGCGGCGTCGGTACTGGCCAAGGTCACCAGGGACCGGCTCATGGCCGGCCTGCACGAGGAACACCCGGTGTACGGCTTCGACATCCACAAGGGGTACACCACGCCCGAGCACGGTGCCGCGCTCACCGAGCACGGTCCCAGCGAGGTGCACCGGTGGTCCTACGCGAACGTCGCGCGGGCAGCCGTCGCGCACGGCAGACGGCCGACGCGGCGGGTCATGCTCACCGCGGCGGCACTTCTGCGGATGTCGGGCGAGGCGGAACCCACAGTCGACGGTGATGTGGGTCAGAATGGTGCATCCGCCGTACAACGGCCGACCAGCTCGCGAGGAGGGGCGCGCATTTCATGAGCGCAGAGGATCTCGAGAAGTACGAGACCGAGATGGAGCTGTCGCTGTACCGGGAGTACCGCGACATCGTCAGCCAGTTCTCGTATGTGGTGGAGACCGAGCGCCGGTTCTACCTGGCCAACGCCGTGGACGTGCAGGTGCGTGACGGTGGCGGTGAGGTCTACTTCGAGGTACGGATGTCCGATGCCTGGGTGTGGGACATGTACCGGCCTGCTCGGTTCGTCAAGCATGTCCGGGTTATCACCTTCAAGGACGTGAACGTCGAGGAACTGGACAAACCCGATCTCCGGTTACCCGAGGACGGCCCGTTCACCGGCTAAGTTCACCAGCTGAGAGGTGTACTCGGCTCCCGAGCCTTCGTGAAACCGCGGATGTAGTGACATCCAGCGCCCCATGGGCAGCGAGAGTTGTCCACAACCCCCGACTTGTCCACAGTCCTGCGAACTGACCCTGGTTCTTGCGTCCACCCCACTGGCAGCGTCGATGGTGACCGAGCTGTGGCTGGCAGAACCTGGGGGTAGTGGTGGCGGGAACCATCGAGCGGGAAGCACCGGCGTCCGGCAACGGCCGTCCGGCGCACCTCGAACTGGGGCGTAGGGGGGAGGACCTGGCGGCCGAGTACCTGCGCGACCTCGGTCTCGTGGTACTCGGCCGGAACTGGCGTTGCCGCGACGGCGAACTCGACCTCATCACCACCGACGGGACGATAGTTGTCGTCTGCGAGGTTAAGACGCGCTCGGGGACCGGTTACGGGGCTCCTGAGGAGGCCGTCACTCCGGTGAAGGCGGCTCGCGTCCGGAGGCTGGCTTTCCGATGGCTGCGAGAGCAGCGAATCGGCTGGTGCACGGTCCGCTGTGACGTCGTGTCGGTTCTGCTCCGACCACATCGCCCGGCCGAGATCCGTCACCTGCCGGGGGTGTTGTGATGCCGCTGGCGCGCACCTGGTCGGTCGCGCTGCTCGGGGTCGAGGGCAGGCTCGTGGAGATCGAGGCGGACCTCGGCGCCGGGCTCCCCGGCGTCAAACTGCTCGGTCTGCCGGATCCCGGCCTGCGCGAGGCGAAGGACAGAGTCAAGGCGGCGGTACGCAACAGCGGGCTGGCCTGGCCCGATCGCCATGTCACGCTCGGTCTCTCGCCTGCCAACCTGCCCAAAGCAGGATCCGCCTACGACCTGGGGATCGCCGTCGCCGTGCTCGCGGCGGCCAGCATCGCGCCCGCCGAGAAGCTGCCCGGCACCGCCCTGCTGGGCGAACTGGCACTCGATGGACGGCTGCGCCCGGTGCGCGGCGTCCTCCCTGCGCTGCTCGCGGCCCACCGAGCCGGGCTCACCCGGGCGGTGGTGCCGGCGGAGTCACTGCCCGAGGCGGCACTCGTGGACGGGATGGAGGTCGGCGGCGCCAGCTGCCTGGCCGATGTGCTCGAGTGGCTCAGGCAGGAGCGGTCCCTGGACGCTCCTGGCCCACGTACCGGTGATGAACAGCGGCAGCAGGGGCCCGACCTCGCTGACGTCGTCGGCCAGCCCGAGGCCAGGTGGGCACTGGAGGTGGCCGCGGCGGGCGGGCACCACCTCCTGCTCACGGGGCCGCCGGGAATCGGCAAGACGATGCTCGCGCGACGCCTGCCGGGGCTGCTGCCGCTGCTCAGTCCCGCCGAATCCCTCGAGGTCACCGCGGTCCATTCGATCCACGGTTCGCTGGCGCCGACGTCTCCACTGGTGCGAGTGCCTCCGATCGTCGCGCCGCACCACTCGATCTCCGTGGCCGCGCTGATCGGCGGTGGGAGCGGGCTCGCTGTGCCAGGGGCGATCAGCAGGGCCCATCGCGGCGTTTTGTTCCTGGATGAGGCATGCGAGTTCGGTCCGCAACGGCTCGAGTCGCTGCGCACCGCGTTGGAGGAGGGCGAGGTGCGTATCGCGCGCCAACGGGGTGTCGCCCGCTATCCCGCACGATTCCAACTGGTCCTCGCCAGCAATCCGTGTCCCTGCGCTCCGGCGAGAGAGACGGACTGTGCCTGTTCGCCATCGGCGCGGCGCCGCTATCTGGCTCGGCTGTCCGGTCCGCTCCTGGATCGGGTGGACCTGCGGGTCCGGATGCGTCCCGTCACGGCGATCAGCAGCCTCGACGGGGGTGAACCAGAGAGCACAAAGGTCGTTCGCCAGCGCGTGCTGCAGGCGCGCGAGCGGGCCGCGCACCGCTGGGCGGGTCGGGGCTGGCAGCACAACGGCGAGGTGCCCGGCCCGGTGCTGCGGCGCGAGTTCACGCTGCCCACCTCGGCGACCGCGTTGCTCGAACGCGCGCTGCGCAGAGGCTCGCTGACCGCGCGGGGTGCCGATCGTTGTCTGCGAATCGCCTGGACGCTGAGTGACCTCGCCGGGACTCCCCGGCCGGACCCCGACCACGTCGCTGCCGCACTCGAGTTCCGGGACAGGAGAGCGGCATGAGCACGGTCGCGCCCACTGGCGAGGCGCGCCTCGCGCGGGCCTATCTGCTGCGGGTCGCGGAGCCGCCCGCGCCGGCGCTGGCCGCGTTCGTCGCGGCACGAGGGGCAGCCGAAGCGGCGGAGCGGGTACGTGCCGGTCAGGTGCCTGAGCTCGTGGCACAGGAGACCAGTGCCCGTCGGGAACTGGAGCTGGCCGAGCGTGATCTTGCCGAGGCCACGAGGCTCGGCATGCGGCTGATCACGCCGGAGGACGAGGAATGGCCGGCGTGGCCCCTGCTGTCGCTTGAGGTGGCGACCGGCAGGGGAGCGGGCGGGCTGGCGCCGCCGCTCGCGCTGTGGGGCCGCGGCGAGGGCAAACTCGACGTGCTCACGGAACGGGCCGTTGCCGTCGTTGGCGCCCGGGCGGCCACCGGGTACGGGGAGTACACGGCGGCCGAGTTCGGGCATGGGCTCGCCTGCGCCGGCATGACGGTTGTCTCCGGTGCGGCGTACGGCATCGACGGGGCCGCACACCGGGGTTGTCTCGCGGGCGAGGGGCCGACCATCGCGGTTCTCGGCTGCGGGCTGGACGCGGGCTACCCGGCCGGACACGTTGGGCTGCTCGACAGGGTGACCAGCAACGGCCTGGTGATCAGCGAGTATCCGCCCGGCACACCACCTGCCCGGCATCGTTTCCTGGTACGCAACCGGCTGATCGCCGCCCTCACCAGTGGAACCGTGGTCGTGGAGGCGGGCGGCCGCAGCGGAGCGCGCAACACGGCCGGACGAGCGAGCGCATTGGGCAAGGTAGTCATGGCGGTTCCTGGACCGGTCGGCTCCGTGCTGTCGGTGGGCTGTCACGCGCTCATCCGCGCTGCTGATGCGACTTTGGTGGCCTCGGTGGCCGACGTGCTGGACAGCGTCGGCCCACTGGGATCCGCTGTACCGGAAACGCCCCGGCCGAAACGCTCCACGGACGGACTCGGCCCGCAGGCCCTTCGCGTGTACGAGGCACTGGGCGGAAGGCAGGGAAAATCACCCGATCGTGTGGCGACCGAATCGGGAGTGCCGCTCCCGCGCGTTCGTGCGCTGTTACCGCAACTGGAGCTGGACGGGCTGGCCGAACGTTGCGAGAGCGGCTGGCGGCGGAACGGTCGAGGTGGGGGCGTCGCGGGGCGTGGCGATGCTTGACCGCAGCCCTCTGGTGGCGCAGCGTCCAGTGTTATGGCGTCCCTGTCACGACGAGCAGATCTGCTCCGCGTTCGGTCCCGGTTGCCGCGCGCCGCCGGCGAACTTGTCGCCGAGTACGAGCGGCACCTGACATTGGAGCGTGGGCTCTCCGCGCACACCGTGCGCGCCTACCTCGGCGATGTGGTGTCGTTTCTGGGATTCCTGCACGGAGTGAGCGAGAGCGAAAGCCGGGATGAGGAAATCCCCGGCGGCCGCTCGGTCGAAACCACACCCACCGATGACACCGCGGGCCCGCTGGACGGACTCGACATAGCGGAACTGCGGGCCTGGCTGGCCGGCCAGCGCGCCACCGGGTTGACCAGGGCCACACTGTCCCGGCGCGCGGCCGCCGTGCGCACCTTCACCGCATGGGCACACAAGCGGGGCGAACTCGCCACGGATCCAGGGTCGCGTCTGGTTGCCCCGCGTCCGCAGCGCACGTTGCCCGGGGTGCTGCGCCCTGGCGAAGCCGGTGCGGTGATGCGGGCGTCCAGTGCGGGAGCACGCGAGCGGGATCCGGTCGCGTTGCGTGACCACGCGCTGGTGGAGTTGCTCTACGCCACTGGTATCCGTGTGGCGGAGTTGTGCGGTCTGGACATCGGTGACCTCGACTTCGACCGGCGGGTGCTCCGGGTGCTCGGCAAGGGTTCACGTGAACGGACTGTGCCGTTCGGCGTTCCGGCCGCGGGAGCGGTACGCGACTGGATCGACGACGGGAGGCCGCACGTACTGGCGAACCGCGGGGTCACCTCGGCGGAACCGGCGTTGTTCCTGGGCGTCCGGGGCGCCAGGATGGATCCGAGGGCAGTGCGCCGGGTGGTGCATGACGCCGTGGATTCCGTGCAGGGAGCGGCGTCGATGGGGCCGCACGGCCTGCGCCACTCGGCGGCTACTCACCTACTGGAAGGGGGCGCTGACCTTCGCAGCGTTCAGGAATTACTCGGTCACGCTACGCTTGCGACGACGCAGCTCTACACTCACGTGACAGTCGAGCGGCTGAAGGCGATCCATGACCGAACCCACCCCCGAGCCCGATGAGGGTGTGCAGCCGACCTCGCACAAGCCGGGAGATCACCCTGACCGCGTTACTGCCTCCGAGAACACCGAGACCCGGGCCGTCATGACGGCCCAGTACGAGCTCGCCGAGAAGGGTGAGACCGAGAACGGTGATGTCGACGCCGGCATCCAGGCGTTGTGGCGGCAGTTCTCGTGTGCTCCTGAGCAGCGGCTTCGCGATCGGCTTGTGCTGCACTACGCGCCGCTGGTCAAGTACGTCGCTGGCCGGGTGGGTACGGGCCTGCCCACCCATGTGGACGTCGGCGACCTGGTGCAGTCCGGCATCTTCGGACTCGTCGACGCCATCGAGAAGTTCGATCCGGAACGCGGACTGCGGTTCGAGACCTACGCGATGCAGCGCATCCGGGGTGCGATCCTGGACGATCTGCGATCCCAGGACTGGGTACCGAGAGTGGTGCGCAGCCGCGCTCGCGAGGCCGAGCGCGCGCTTGAGCGGTTGGGGGCGCGGCTGCACCGCACACCCACGGACGCCGAGCTGGCCACCGAGCTCGGTATCACGGCGAACGACCTCCGGGATCTCTACGGTCAGTTGCGCCTGACCAGCGTGGTCGCGTTGGAAGACCTGGTCGCGGCGGGCAAGGACAGCGGTTCGCTGGTGGACACGCTGCCCGACGACGACGCCGTGGATCCGGTCGCCGTCCTGGTCGACCAGGACAATCGCCGGCAGCTGGCCGAGGCCATCGCGCAACTCAACGAGCGCGACCGGGTGGTCGTCAGCCTCTACTACTTCGAGAACCTCACTTTGGCCGAGATCGGGAAGGTCCTCGGAGTGACGGAGTCCCGGGTGAGCCAGTTACATACCCGCGCTGTGCTTCGGTTGCGTGCGAAACTGGTCGAGCAGGCCACCGTCTGAATCGCCTCGATGGGGCGTTCAGCCAGCCGCGTCCCATGGCTTCAGTCGCAGCCTGGTGTCCGGCCGGACCAGTCGCAGCGGGTTCAGGTAGTCACCCGCCCTGAGTGCGCCCCAGTGCAGGCAGGCGGCCACCGGGCAGTTCTCGTGGCCCGCGGTCACCTTGCCGATCACTTGTCCGCGGTAAATCTGTTCTCCGGTGCGTACCGCGGAGATCACCGGCTCGTAGGTGGTCCGCAGCTCGCCATCGTGGTCGATGGAAACCACTCCACGGCCCGCCACCGTGCCGGCGAATCGCACGGCGCCCTCGCCTGCGGCGAGAACCGGACGCCCCACCTCGGTTCCCAGGTCGACGCCACGGTGACCCGGTGCGTACGGATGCGCGGGTGCATCGAAGTTCCTGGTGACCGGCGGATCCGGAGACAGCGGCCAGTCGAAGCGCGGTTCGGGATCGCCGGGAGCGAAACGTACCGCCGCTGCCTGCGGGGTCAGCCACGACAGGACGAGGAGCGAGATCGTCAACAGCAGCGCGAGCGGTGAACGCCTCAGCCGCCGGTGGGCTTGGTCGATGGACATGGGCTCAAACTGCGGCCGGCGGCGGCCGCGTGGGGAGTGCCGCGCGAATCTGTGGACAACCGGACGCGTCAGGAACAACCAGGCGCCACGCCGTTTGCCAACCTGCGCCGCGCCCGCGACTACCGCGCTTTCCCGGGAAAGCGCGGTAGTCGCGGGCTCGGGGTGGGGGCGCTGTGACCTGGCCGGTATCGGTGCCGGTCGGGTGGCGTACAATCTGTACCGCAGTCTGTGCATGCACTGACTGACTCCGCAGTGCCGTGCGCATCCCGCCGGGATTTCAGCTGAAACTCCTGGTCAGCGGGACACACGACGTTCGGCGGTCCCCCCGGTTCCTTGACCGAGGGGTCCGAACGCCGGCGCGGCACCAGGGCGAACGGCTACCTGGCCGATCGCGACAAAACCGACCGCGCATGCCGGCGAACGCACGGCATGCCCAAGATAGAAGAGGTGCGAATCCGGCTATGGCCGTCGTCACCATGAAGCAGCTGCTCGACTCCGGCGTGCACTTCGGGCACCAGACCCGCCGCTGGAACCCGAAGATGAAGCGCTACATCTTCACCGAGCGCAACGGTATCTACATCATTGACCTGCAGCAGACGCTGACCTACATCGACCGCGCCTTCGAGTTCATCAAGGAGACGGTCGCGCACGGCGGCACGATCATGTTCGTGGGCACGAAGAAGCAGGCCCAGGAAGCGATCGCGGCCGAGGCCCTGCGCGTCGGCATGCCCTTCGTGAACCAGCGCTGGCTCGGCGGAATGCTGACCAACTTCCAGACCGTGCACCGCCGTCTCCAGCGGCTCAAGGAACTCGAGTCCATGGAGCAGACCGGCGGTTTCGTGGGCCTGAACAAGCGCGAGATCCTCACGCTCACCCGCGAGAAGGACAAGCTGGAGAAGACCCTCGGCGGTATCCGCGATATGTCCAAGGTGCCCAGCGCCGTGTGGATCGTGGACACCAAGAAGGAGCACATCGCCGTCGGTGAGGCGCGCAAGCTCAACATCCCGGTGGTCGCGATCCTGGACACCAACTGTGACCCGGACGAGGTCGACTACCCGATCCCGGGTAACGACGACGCGATCCGCTCCGCGGCGCTGCTGACCAAGGTCGTCGCCGAGGCCGCCGCGGCTGGCCTGATGGCCCGCTCGGGCCGCAACGGTTCCGCCGCCGACGGTCAGGACAAGCCGGAGCCGGGTGTGGCCTCGGACGAGCCGCTGGCCGAGTGGGAGAAGGAACTTCTCGCCGGCTCCGACTCCGCCGCTGGTGACGCCGAGAAGGCCGAGACCAGCGTCGAGGCCGCGACCCAGGAGACCGAGCAGCCCCAGCAGACCGAGCAGACCACCGCGTCCTGACGGCGGTTCGAACACCGACTTCGAGTTGCCCCGCGGCCGTCCCGGCGGCCGCGGGGCACAGCCACCAAACCATCCCGCGTACAGGGGAAAAGGAACGGAAACGCACGATGGCGAACTACACCGCGGCAGACGTGAAGCGCCTCCGCGAACTCACCGGTGCCGGCATGATGAACTGCAAGAAGGCACTGGAGGACAGCGACGGCGACTTCGACAAGGCCGTTGAGTTCCTGCGCATCAAGGGTGCCAAGGACGTCGGCAAGCGCGCTGAGCGCGCGACGGCCGAGGGCCTGGTCGCCGGCGAGGGCGGCGCGCTGATCGAACTGAACTCCGAGACGGACTTCGTCGCCAAGAACGCGGAGTTCCAGCAGTTGGCCGCGAGGATCGTCGAGGCGGCGAAGGCCACCAAGACCAGCGACGCCGAGCAGCTGAAGGCCGCCGACCTCGGCGGAAAGACGGTGGACGAGGCCGTGCAGGAGCTCGCCGCCAAGATCGGTGAGAAGCTCGAGCTGCGCAGGGCCGCCTACTTCGACGGCACCGTGTCCACCTACCTGCACCGCCGTGGCGCCGATCTGCCGCCCGCGGTCGGCGTGCTCGTCGAGTACACCGGTGAGGGTGACGCGGCCGCTGACGCCGCTCGTGGCGCCGCACTGCAGGTCGCCGCACTCAAGGCGAAGTTCCTCACCCGCGACGAGGTGCCCAGCGAGCTCGTGGACAACGAGTGGCGCATCGCCGAGCAGACCGCCCGCGAGGAGGGCAAGCCGGAGCAGGCTCTGCCCAAGATCATCGAGGGCAAGGTCAACGCCTTCTACAAGGACGCCGTGCTGCTCGACCAGCCCTCGGTGACCGACAACAAGAAGACGGTCAAGGCTCTGCTCGACGAGGCGGGTGTGACCGTCACCCGGTTCGTCCGCTTCGAGGTCGGCCAGCAGTAGACCGACGTACGCGACACGGACAGTGCCCCGTCTCCGGCAGCGTCGGGGACGGGGCACCGTCATGACAGATCCGGGTGTCCCGCCGAAGCAGGAGGCTGAGCTTAGACATGGGTGAAGATCGACCGGAGGGCGGCTACCGGCGAGTGCTGCTCAAACTGGGCGGCGAGATGTTGGGTGGCGGCGCGGTCGGTGTCGATCCCGATGTCGTGCACTCGGTGGCCGTGCAGATCGCGAACGTCGTTCGCGACGGAGTGCAGTTGGCCGTGGTGATCGGGGGCGGCAACTACTTCCGGGGAGCTGAACTCTCCCAGCGCGGCATGGACCGCGACCGGGCTGACTACATGGCGATGCTTGGCACGGTGATGAACTGCCTCGCGCTGCAGGACTTCCTGGAGAAGGAAGGCGTTCCGACCAGGGTGCAGAGTGCGATCACGATGGGGCAGGTCGCGGAGCCCTACATCCCCCGCCGGGCCGAGCGTCATCTGGAAAAGGGTCGCGTCGTGATCTTCGCGGCCGGTGTGGGAATGCCGTACTTCTCGACCGACACGGCCGCCGCGCAGCGTGCGCTGGAGATCGGTTGTGACGCGGTGCTGATGGCCAAGGCGGTGGACGGGGTGTACACCGCGGACCCGAAGACCGACCCGGGGGCCAAGATGTTCCACGAGATCACGCACCGGGAGGTGCTCGAGCGTGGCCTCAAGGTCGCCGACGCCACCGCCTTCAGTCTTTGCATGGACAACAACATGCCGATCATCGTCTTCAACCTGCTCACCGAGGGGAACATCGCCCGCGCGGTGAGTGGTGAGAGGATCGGCACATTGGTGAACACCCCCGCCGGTCGCATCCAGGTGTAGACCTGCTGGGATTCCGCCACAGCCAACGAGCAGCGCCACATGAGCAAGGAGTAGCCGTGATCGACGAGACCCTCCTCGACGCCGAGGAGAAGATGGAAAAAGCGGTGTCCGTCGCCAAGGAGGATCTGGCGTCGGTGCGGACCGGCCGTGCGACCCCGTCGATGTTCTCCCGGATCCACGTCGAGTACTACGGTGCTCTCACGCCGCTGAACCAGCTCGCGAGTGTGAGCATCCCGGAAGCACGCATGGCCGTCGTCAAGCCTTACGACGCCAGTCAGCTGGGCGAGATCGAGAAGGCGATCCGGGACTCCGATCTCGGTGTGAACCCGAGCAACGACGGCACCATCATCCGTATCTCCATTCCGCAGCTCACCGAGGAGCGGCGCAAGGAGATGGTGAAGGTCGCCAAGAGCAAGGGTGAGGACGCCAAGATCTCCATCCGTAGTGTGCGCCGCAAGGCCAAGGAGGAGCTCGACCGGATCGGCAAGGACGGCGAGGCAGGCGAGGACGAGGTCGCGCGTGCGGAGAAGGAGCTGCAGCACCTGACCGACAGCTACGTCTCCCAGGTCGAGGAGCTCGTGAAGCACAAAGAAGCCGAACTGCTCGAGGTGTGAGCGGGTGCCCGGGGCGGGAGTGAGCGTGAGCGAGGAGCGCGAGGGTGCCGAGGCATCCGACGGGCCCGGATCACCGGAAGGGGCGGCACAGCCGGCACAGCCTGTGGTGAACTCCTCGCGGGCGGGCAGGAATCTACCCGCCGCCATCGCGGTGGGAGTGGCACTCGGTGCGGCGATCCTGGTGTCGCTGTTCACCGTCCGGTTCCTGTTCATCGGAATCGTCGCCGCGGCGATCGCGCTCGGAACGATCGAGTTGGCCAGGGCGTTGCGCAAGGCGGCCGATATCCGGCTCGCGCTCGTACCTGTGCTCGTGGGCGGTCAGGCGACGATCTGGCTGGCCTGGCCATTCGGCCGCGAGGGCGCGCTCACCGCGTTCGTGCTCACCGTGTTCGCCTGCCTGTTCTGGCGGCTTCCGCGCGGCGCCGACGGTTATCTCCGTGATGTGGCCGCCTCCATCTTCGCCACCGCTTACCTGCCGCTGTTCGCGGCGTTCGCCGCGATGCTGGTGCCGCCAGAAGACGGCGTCGGACGGGTGCTCGCGTTCATGATCGGTGTGGTCGCGTCCGACACCGGCGGATACATCGCCGGGGTGCTCAGGGGAAAGCACCCGATGGCACCGTCGATCAGCCCGAAGAAGACCTGGGAGGGATTCGCGGGCTCGATGATCGCCGGCATCGGTGCCGGTGTACTGACACTCAGCGTGATTCTCGATGGCCAGGCCTGGCAGGGGGTCATCTTCGGCGCGGCCATCGTGCTCACCGCCACGCTCGGCGACCTCGTCGAGTCGCTGATCAAGCGGGACCTGGGGATCAAGGACATGGGCGACCTGCTGCCCGGCCATGGCGGGATCATGGACCGCCTCGATTCACTGCTGCCTTCGGCGGTCGTGTCCTGGCTGCTGCTCAGCGCGTTCCTCCCGTAGCGCTCGCGGGATGTCCCCAATGTGGCATTGGGGACGTTGAAGTTCCCCAATGCCACATTGGGGACATGTTCGGGAGTGGGGGACGGGGCTTCGTGCTGCGTGCGGCTGCTTTGGCGGGCGGGTGCCGTGTGGTGGGTTGAGCGCGCGGGGTCGCGTTGCCTCAGGCTGTGGTTTGTTGGCGGCACTGCGCGGGTTCCGTGCTGCGTGCGGTTCTTGCGGCGGGCGGTTTCGTTGTGGTGGGTTGAGCGCGCGGGGTCGCGTTGCCTCAGGCTGTGTTTGTTGGCAGCACTCCGCAGGCTCCGTGCTGCGTGCACCTCCTTCGGCGGGCGGCTTTCGTTGTGGTTTCTTTTCGTTGCCGCCTCAGTCGGTGTACGGATCGTCGACTTCCGCTCTGCCCCAGCCGTCGATCGGATTGCTGTGGTCGATCACCGAGAATGTGCCGCCACCGGGGTCGGCGAGTACCGCGGTCCGGCCGAAGGGCGTGTCGAACGGCGGCGCCACGACGCGCCCGCCCAGCTGTTCCGCGCGCACGGCGAGTGCGTCCGTGCCGACCGCTGGTTCCACCTCGAAGTAGACCATCCAGTGCGGCTGCGCGGTCGCCTGATACTCGGTCCCCATCACGTAGCGGTGGAGCACCGGCTGCTGCTCCAGGCGCCACTCCGCGTAGTCCAGACCCTCGGCGCCGATCTGCATACTGCTGTAGCCGAACAGCCGGCAGAAGAATCCGTCCGACGTGGGTCCGTCATGAGTGTTCAGCTCGGCACCGGCGAACATCCCCGGCGATCCGAAGCCGAAGTTCCACGAACTGGCCGGCTGCCACAGCACGACCGGAACACCACTGGGATCCACGACATGCAGAATGCTGCCCCTGCCCGGGATGTCGACCGGCCCCAGAGTGGTTCGGCCACCAAGGTGTTCGACCCATTCCGCTGCCGTAGCCGTGTTGTGCACGCAGAGGTGCAAGGTCCATCCCGGTGCCTGCCCCGCACCGGCGCGGTACATCCCGCCTGCGGGTAGCCCCGCGAGGTTCACCAGCGTGTAGCGGCCAGTGGCAGGGTCCGGTTTGTCCTGAAAGGTCCAGCCGAACAGACCCGAGTAGAAGTTCTGTGCCGCGGCCTCGTCCGGGGTGGCGAGTTCCACCCAGCATGGCGTTCCCGGCAGGAGGTCCGGCGTCGTGGCGGAAAGGTCGAGCGACATGATCATCACCTCCGGTGAGCCGACCATGTTACGACGTGGATTGGTTGTGGATGGCGGAAACTCACAGATCGACGTGATCCGGTGTCTCAGAGTGAGATCTCCCCGGATTGCCCCGGCTTACGCCTCGGGCGAATATGCTGGTCACGTGATCAGGTTTGTACGCAAGGCAGAAATCCTGCCCAGTCCCAACATCTGGTACCACCCGGAGGCGTACGAACAGGAGAACCACGCGCAGGACGTGGACGGGGACCTCTGGCGCATACTGCGAACCCAGTGCGACTGGGCGGGACGGGACGTCGTGGATGTCGGCTGCGGCGACGGTTTCCACCTGCCGCTGTTCGCCGAGACCGCCAGGTCTGTCGTGGGTGTCGAACCGCATCCGCCTCTGGTGCGGCGGGCACGTGGCCGGACGAACGGAATCGTTGGTATAGGCGTGAAACAGGGGCCCGCGCAACGGTTGCCGCTTCCGTCCGGCAGCGCCGATCTCGTTCATGCGCGCACGGCGTACTTTTTCGGCCCTGGCTGCGAACCCGGGCTCAGAGAAGCAGACCGGGTGCTACGCCAAGGGGGCACGCTGGCGATCGTCGATCTCGACGTGCGGCATTCCCCATACGGTGACTGGATGCGCGCCGATCTGCCCGACTACGACCCGGCCGAGGTCGACAGGTTCTTCGCGGAGCAGGGATTCCGGTGCGTCAGGGTGGAGACCCGGTGGGGCTTCGAGAACCTCGCGGCGGCGGAATCCGCTCTGCGGATCGAGTTCAGCCCAAAGGTCGCGGCAGGCGCCGTCCGGGAGGTGCTCCGGCGCAACGGTGGCCTTCCGGCGGGCCCGCTGACCATCCCGGTCGGCTATCGCGTGCTGTTGCGCGAGAAGCCTTCCGGGCTGGTCCGCTTGCCCCGCGCCGTTCACTTCGCGTCGGCCGGGCCGGATTCCTCGATCTCGCCCAGGATTCCGTAGAGCGACCTGCGAGCCTCGTTGATGACCGCGACGGCCTTCGACTTCTGAGTCGCTGACGCGGCCGCCCCAACCTGCTGCATCGCACCCATCAGCGCGCGCACGGCGTTGCCGAGTTCGACCTCGGCCGGGTCTGCCTCCTGAGCCATGTGCTCCCACGGCGGCGTGCTCTCCTGCTTCTCGACCGCGGCCCTGCCCTCGTCGGTGAGTTCGAACAGTCGCTTGCCGCCCGCCTCACTGCTCACCACGAGCCCCTCGTCGGCCAGCAGTTGCAGCGTCGGGTAGATCGAGCCGGGGCTCGGACGCCAGAGTCCGTTGCTGCGCTCGCCGATCTCGCTGATGATCTCGTATCCGTGCCGTGGCTGTTCCGCGAGCAGGGTCAGGATCGCCACCCTGATGTCCCCCCTTCGCCCGCGCCTCGCGCCGGGCCCCCTGCCACGGCCTCCGTGTGGTCCGCCCCATCCCGGCGGGACAGGCGGCATCGGCCCGAAGCCGCCGTGGCGGTGGGGCGAGCGGCGGTCTGTGCCGTGTTCCATGAACGGCAAGCGCATTCTTCGTTGTCCTCGCATTGTGTCAATCCTTTCGATGCTTCTTAGACTATCTCGACATGTCAACGATATATCGCCGACTATCGGCTGTCAAGGATGCCCGGTGGCCGAGGGGGCAGCGGCGGCGGCGTGGGACACTGGAGGAGCTATGACTGCCCTCCCCCTTGTTTTCGAAGCTCCCCGGCGCGGCATGCCGCCTCGGCATCTCGCGGACCTCACCGCGGCCGAGCGGGCCGAAGCCGTGGTCGCCCTCGGTGAGAAACCGTTTCGCGCCAAGCAGTTGTCGAACCACTACTTCGCTCGATTGACCGTCGATCCCGCCGAGATGACCGATATCCCGGCCGAATCCCGGGAGCGGCTGGTCGGCGACCTGATGCCACCCCTGCTCTCCGAGATCCGTTCGCTCGCCTGCGACGACGGCAGCACTCGGAAGATGCTCTGGCGCGCGCACGACGGCACGCTGCTGGAAAGCGTCCTGATGCGCTACCCCGACCGCGCGACGCTGTGCATCTCCAGCCAGGCAGGCTGCGGCATGGCCTGCCCGTTCTGCGCGACGGGCCAGGGCGGGCTGGAGCGCAACCTGTCCACGGCCGAGATCGTCGACCAGGTACGTTCCGCCGCCGCGGTCATGCGCGACGGCCTGATGCCAGGAGCGGACGGCGAGCCCAGCCCCGGCAGGCTGTCGAACATCGTCTTCATGGGCATGGGTGAGCCGTTGGCGAACTACAAGCGCGTGGTGGCAGCGGTGCGGCGGATCACCGAGCCCGCACCCGAGGGGCTGGGGATTTCGCAGCGGTCGGTGACGGTTTCGACCGTGGGTCTGGCGCCGGCGATCCGCAAGCTGGCGGACGAGAAGATGCAGGTGCGTCTGGCGTTGTCGTTGCATGCTCCGGACGACGAGTTGCGCGACGAGCTGGTGCCGGTGAACAACCGGTGGTCGATCGACGAGGTGCTGCAGGCCGCTCGGTACTACCTGGACGTGAGCGGGCGCAGGGTTTCCATCGAGTACGCGTTGATCAGGGACATGAACGACCATCCATGGCGGGCGGACCTGCTGGCCAAGGTGCTGCGCAAGCACCTCGGGCATTTGGTACACGTGAACGTGATCCCGCTGAACCCGACGCCGGGCTCGAAGTGGGACGCGTCGCCGAAGCCGGTGGAGCGGGAGTTCGTGCGCCGGGTGAATGCCGGGGGAGTGGCGTGCACGGTGCGTGACACCCGAGGCCAGGAGATCGCCGCGGCCTGCGGTCAACTCGCCGCCGAGGAGTAGCACGGCGTCTCGCGGCGATCGCGTGCGTGATGCGAGGCCACGTTCCCATCGGTGTCCTCGTATCCTGACGTTTGATCATGCTGGCGCGCCGAGAGGTCGAGGTCGATGGAAATCTGGGTCAACCCGGCGTGTTCCAAATGCCGGTCCGCGCAGTCACTGCTGGACGAGGCCGGCGCCGAATACACGGTGCGGCGCTACCTGGACGAGCCACCCACCGCGAGCGAGATCGACGAGGTGTTGCGGCGACTGGAACTGCAACCGTGGGACATCGCGCGTACGGGCGAGCCGGCAGCCGTCGAAATCGGGATGCGGAAGTGGCCCCGGACAGCGGCCGAGCGGGACCGATGGATCGAGGCGCTCGTCGCTCACCCGATCCTCATCCAGCGGCCGATCATCACCGCGGACGACGGCACGGCGGTCGTCGGCCGCACACCGGAAGCCGTCCGCTCGGTGCTGCCGTCCGATTGAGCGCCCCGGCTGAGCCGGCCGCGATCAGCCCTGGTCGGTCCGCGCCGTGTTCTTTCGCTCGGTGAGCTTCGGTACCCCACCCGTGATGCGGACGGTCACCTGGTTGTCGTTGTAGGTGTACGCCTCGTACTCGTACTCGATCCCGGTTCGCTCGACGTACTCCATCCATGCGCGGTACTCGTGGCGCTTCCAACCCGGATAGTTGAAGAACTCGTCGAAATGCACGATGCTGCCCTGGCGCAGCCGCGACCCGACGAGGTCGAGCACCGTTTTGGCCGAGCTGTACAGGTCGCTGTCGACGTGCAGGAAGTCGACGTGGCCGGGATGTGCCTCGAGGAAGCCGGGCAGGCTGTCGGCGAACAACCCGACGACGAGTTCCGCACCCGGCACGTCCGGCAGGTTGTCGCGGGCGAACGCACCCGCGGGTAGCCCGTTGAGCCAGGCTTCCGGCAGCCCCTCGAACGAGTCGAAGCCGTAGACCTCGGCGCCACCCCTTGCCCTGGCGATCGCCCGCAGCGTGTTCCCGGTCGCCACACCGAATTCGAGGGCCATGCCGCCGGTGGGCGCCAGTGACAGGGCGTGGGCAAGGGTTTCCGGTGGGCTGCCGAAATGTCGAGCGCCGATCAGGTTCTCCCTCGCGAAGACATTGCTCTCCAGCGCGGCGTCCTGATCACCCGCGTAGACGATGTCGCGGCGGGTGCGAATCTCGAACTCGACCACCCGGTCGACGAGCCGGTCGCCCTGCCGGACGATCTCCTCCCGGAGCGTTTCCGTCATCCGGCTGACCTCCTCGGCGCACGGATCGTGCAACCGGGTGGCCAGCCGGTTCAGCCCGTGACTGGCCCGGTGGCGCAGGGCACGGGTGACAGCGCCCGCGATCGATCGTTGCTGGTGTCGCTTGTCCATTGCGAGAAGGTACCCAACGCCGCCGCCCCGCGCAGTGGTCGCGCCGGGGCGCGCACACTCGGTGGTCCACAGTGGACTCGTGGCGGATCAGGACCGGAGCGGCAGGTTCACCAACGCTCGCCGGGGTAACGGGAGTAAGTCTGCTGCTCGGGCGGTGGCGCCTGCCGGAACAGATGATCGAGGGCCTCTGCGTACTGCCGGGCGATCACGTCGTGTGCACGCCGCACAGCCTCGTCCAGCCCGGCCAGGAACTCGCTGTCAGACTCCATGTGAGTGTCGTCCTCCGAGAGCGGGGAGCGGAACCGTCACACTCCATGTTCCCGGTAACGCACCCGGGTACTCCACCCCCGACCGGCGGCAACTCGAATCGGCCGGTTCCCGGTGACTACCTGCGCCAGGCGGTGCGCTGCTTGCGCATGTCCAGCAGCAATGCGGCGATCAGGCCGAGGCCGATGCCGATCAGCCAGACGTTCTCGGTGTTCGTCTCGTGGTTTCCGATCAACATGGCGAACATGGCGAATGCGGTGAACCAGCCCGCGACCCGTGCCGCCTTCGGGAAGCCACCGTGCCAGCCCCATTCGGCCGACGGCTCGTCACGCGGGTCCACGTTGCTCACGCCCGCCTGCTGCCGCTTCTCGACCGCCTTGCCCGCCACGATCACTCCTCGCCACCACAGACACCGATACCGCCACGATGATTCCACACCGGTTGAGCGACTCGGCCACGGCCCGGCAGTGGTGTTCGCGACAATGGACCCGATGAACTCACACAGCACCCCGCCCCGCAGCGTGCTCGTCCTCGGCTCGACCGGCTCGATCGGCACCCAGGCGCTGGATGTCGCCGCTCGCGACCCGGGCCTGTTCCGGATCGCCGGGATCGCGGCCGGCGGCTCCGATCCGGCGATGCTCGCGGCCCAGGCGATCGCCCACTCCGTCGACGCTGTCGCCGTGACCAGGCCGACCGTGGTGGAGGATCTGCAGCTCGCGCTGTACGCCGAGGCGCAGCGGCGGGGTTACTCCCGTGGCGAGTTCCGGCTCCCGCGCATCTTCGCGGGGGCCGATTCGGTGGGCGAGCTGATCAACGCCGTGCCGGTGGACACCGTGCTCAACGCCCTGCCCGGATCGCAGGGACTCGCCCCGACGCTGCAGGCACTTGGCACCGGCGCCACGCTCGCGCTGGCGAACAAGGAGTCGCTGATCGCGGGGGGCCCGCTGGTACTCGCGGCGGCCGGTCCGGGGCAACTCGTGCCGGTGGACTCCGAGCACTCGGCGATGGCGCAGGCGCTGCGCGGCGGGCGGGCCGAGGAGGTGGACCGCCTCGTGCTGACCGCGTCCGGCGGGCCCTTCCGCGGCCGGAGCCGGGAGCAGCTGGCCGGGGTCACCATCGACGACGCGCTCGCGCATCCGACCTGGGCGATGGGTCGGCTGATCACCATCAACTCGGCCACCCTGGTGAACAAGGGGCTCGAACTCATCGAGGCCAGGCTGCTGTTCGACGTTCCGTGTGACCGGATCGACGTGGTCGTGCACCCGCAGTCGATCGTGCATTCGATGGTGACCTTCGTCGACGGTTCCACCCTTGCCCAGGCCAGCCCGCCGGACATGCGCCTGCCCATCGCACTAGCGCTGAACTGGCCGGACCGGGTCGCGGGTGCGGCCGCGGCATGTCGCTGGGACGCGCCGTCGGCCTGGACCTTCGAGCCACTCGACGACGCCGCCTTCCCCGCCGTGGAGCTCGCCCGGCACGCCGGTACCGTCGGCGGATGCCTACCGGCGGTCTTCAATGCCGCGAACGAGGTGATGGTGGCCGCCTTCCTCGCACAGAACGCCAGCTTCACGTCCATCGTGGACACTATTTCCCAGGTGGTGACTGCCGCCGACCAGTGGCATAGCGAGCCACGTGACGTGGACGACGTCTTCGCGGCTGAACGGTGGGCGAGGGTGCACGCGGCTGAGATCGCCGGTATCGAGATCGACACGGAGGGGAAGTAGCGGGTGGCCGCGTACATATTCGGAGTGGTGCTGTTCGCGCTGGGCATCTGTGTGTCGGTCGCGTTACACGAAGCGGGCCACATGGTCACCGCGAAGATGTTCGGCATGAAGGTGCGCCGCTACTTCGTGGGCTTCGGCCCGACGGTGTTCTCCTTCCGCCGGGGTGAGACCGAGTACGGCCTGAAGTGGATCCCGCTCGGTGGCTTCTGTGACATCGCGGGCATGACGGCCCTGGACGAGGTCACCCCGGACGAGTCGCCTCGCGCGATGTGGCGGTACAAGACCTGGAAGCGCACGGTGGTGCTGGCCGCCGGCTCGGCCACCCACTTCATCCTCGGCTTCATCGTGCTCTACCTGATGGCCGCCACCATGGGGCTGCCGAACTTCCTCGGCACGCCGCAGGTGGATTCGGTGTCGCAGTGTGTGCAGAACTCCACCTCCAACCAGGACTACCAGAACCCGGACTGCGCCCCCGGGGACCCGGCGCCCGCGCTGTCCGCCGGAATGCAGCCAGGGGACGTGATCGTGTCGGTCAACGGCTCCGCGACCCCGACCTACTCCGACGTGGTCGAGCAGGTCCGGCCGTTGTCCGGGCCGACTGAGTTCGAGGTCCGCCGCGACGGCGACGTCGTCCCGCTACAGGTGGATGTGACCAAGGTCGCCCGTCCCGTACTCGATGCGGACAACCCGGATGCGCCGCCGAAGATCGTCGAGGTCGGTTCGATCGGGGTGACGTTCCCGAGCACCTTCCAGTACGGGCCGGTCGAGGCGATCGGTGGTGCGTTCACCTTCACCGGGGACATGTTCGTCCAGACCTGGCATCGCCTGCTGGAGTTCCCCGAGCGCATCCCGGCTGTGGTGGAGTCCATCTTCGGTGCGGAACGGGACCCGAACACGCCGGTCAGCGTCGTGGGTGCGAGCCGGATCGGTGGCGAGGCCGTGGAGGACGGGCTGTGGATCCTCTTCCTGTTCCTGCTGGCCAGCCTGAACTTCTTCGTCGGTGTGTTCAACCTGTTGCCGCTGCTGCCGCTCGACGGCGGGCATATCGCCGTGACCTGGTACGAGCGGGTTCGCGACGCACTGCGCAGGATGCGGGGCAAGGCGGCAGCCGGGCCGGTGGACTATACGAAACTATCCGCCGTGACGATGGTGCTCGTGCTCGTCGGCGGAGCCGTGGTGCTGCTCACCGTGACCGCGGACATCGTCAACCCCATCAAAATCTCTCCATAGCGACTTCGCTGTATCGTTGGGGTTGGTCTCATTCGCCCATCGGTTGCAGAGGATTCGATGACTGTCGGACTTGGTTTGCCCGCAATGCCTCCCCCTGTGTTGGCGCCGCGGCGTGCGACACGTCAGTTGCAGGTCGGGTCGGTCGGAGTCGGGAGCGAGTTCCCGATCTCCGTGCAGTCCATGACCACGACGGTCACCTCGGACGTCAACGCGACGCTGCAGCAGATCGCCGAGCTGACGGCGGCGGGCTGCGACATCGTGCGCGTGGCCTGCCCGAGCGCGGACGATGCCGAGGCCCTGCCCGCCATCGCGCAGAAGTCGCAGATCCCGGTGATCGCCGATATCCACTTCCAGCCCAAGTACGTGTTCGCCGCCATCGAGGCCGGTTGCGCCGCGGTGCGGGTGAATCCGGGCAACATCCGCAAGTTCGACGACCAGGTCAAGGAGATCGCGCGGGCGGCCAAGGACCACGGCACCCCGATCCGGATCGGGGTCAACGCAGGTTCGCTGGACAAGCGGCTGATGGAGAAGTACGGCAAGGCGACGCCGGAGGCGCTGGCCGAGTCGGCCCTGTGGGAGGCGAGCCTGTTCGCCGAGCACGACTTCCACGACGTGAAGATCTCGGTGAAGCACAACGACCCTGTCGTGATGGTCCGGGCGTACGAGTTGCTCGCCGAGCAGTGCGATTACCCGCTGCACCTCGGTGTGACCGAGGCCGGTCCGGCGTTCCAGGGCACCATCAAGTCGGCGGTCGCGTTCGGCGCGCTGCTGCGCCAGGGCATCGGCGACACGATCCGGGTGTCGCTGTCGGCGCCGCCGGTCGAGGAGGTCAAGGTCGGCACGCAGATCCTGCAGTCGCTGAACCTGCGGCCGCGCAAGCTGGAGATCGTGTCCTGCCCGTCGTGCGGGCGTGCGCAGGTGGACGTGTACAAGCTGGCCGACGAGGTCACCGCGGGGCTGGAGGGTATGGAGGTCCCGCTGCGCGTCGCGGTGATGGGTTGTGTGGTCAACGGCCCGGGCGAGGCCCGCGAGGCCGACCTCGGTGTCGCCTCCGGCAACGGCAAGGGCCAGATCTTCGTCAAGGGTGAGGTCATCAAGACCGTCCCCGAGCACCAGATCGTGGAAACCCTCATCGAGGAAGCGATGCGCATCGCCGAGGAGAGCGAGGACAGCGGGGACGCCGCCACGGGCGAGCCACAGGTCACCGTCGGCTGACCTGCCCTCGCGCCGACCGGCTCTAAACTGGGCCAGTGGTCGACGAGTGGGCCGTCCGGCAGCCGCATCCGGCACTGCGGCCGTTCATCAGCCGCTACATCGGATATCGCCGGCACGAGGTGACGCCGCGCGTGCACCGAGGGCTGCCGTCGCGCTACGCCACACTGGTCATCAGTCTCGAGCAACCGGTACGCATGGCCCGCGTGGATCAGCCCGGGCGGGGGTTGCAGGCGCTGGTCGGCGGCATACACCTGGCTCCGATGCTGATCGAGCAGGACCGCTCCCAGACCGGCCTGCATCTCCAACTCAACCCACTCGGCACCCGAATGCTGCTCGGCTTTCCCGCGGCCGAGTTGAGCGGCGTTGTGGCCGATCTCGCCGATCTCGGGTCGCCGGGGCTGGTGGCCCTGCCGGACCGGCTCGCCGCGACGAACAGCTGGCGACGGCGGTTCGCGATCCTCGACGAGGTGTTCCTGGCGCATCTGGCTGCCGTCGCCCCGGCCAGGGCTTCGCCTCCCGAGGTCGGACAGGCCTGGCGCAGGCTGCTCACGGCGGGAGGCGGAGTCAGGGTCGGCGCGCTTGCCGAGGAGGTGGGCTGGAGCGGACGTCATCTCACCGAGCGGTTCCGGCGAGAGCTGGGTCTCACGCCGAAGCAGGCGGCACGAGTGCTGCGGTTCGAGCGCGCGGGTGCCCTGTTGCGACAACACGGACCGGGGGACCTCGCCGGTGTCGCTGTCGCCTGTGGCTACTACGACCAGGCGCACCTGAGCAACGAGTGGCGGGCGCTGGCGGGCTGTTCGCCCGGAACCTGGATCGCCGAGGAACTCCCGGCGCTCCAAGATCTCGCCGGGACAGCGGACGAGAAGTACCAGGGCACCTGATCGAACAGGGACCCAGCGTGTCGGGACGAAACTTTTCCGTTACCGCGAATTATCTGGCAGTCTTAGTAGCGTGTTGCGGCTAGCTGGTGCGCGGCTGCTCGATGATCGGGACTACCCGGCGGTTCGTGCCGCGCTGGCGGCAGACCCGGTCGGTAGCTGCATGGTGTCCGCCCGGGTGGAGGTGGCCGGGCTCGATCCGTGGCGCCTTGGTGGCGAGATCTGGGCGGCGGACGCCCGGGCGGGGCGCTCGGGGCGGCTGCACGGCCTCTGCTTCTCCGGCCCCAACCTCATCCCGCTGCGGGGTAACGCCGCCGCACTCCGTTCGTTCGCCGACCGCGCGTTGCGCCGCCAGCGCACCTGTTCCTCACTGGTCGGTCCCGCGGAGCAGGTGCTCGGTTTGTGGGAGGAACTCTCCGTGGAGTGGGGACCCGCCAGGGAGATCCGCCAGGACCAGCCGCTGATGGCCCTGGACGGGCTGCCCACACTGCCGGCCGACCCGTTCGTGCGTCCGGTGCGCCCGGATGAGCTCGACCGATACCTGCCCGCCGCGATCGACATGTTCATCGAGGAGGTGGGGGTCGATCCGCGCAGCGGCGACGGCGGGACCAGCTACCGCTCCAGGGTGGCGGAACTGATCGCGGGTGGCCGGGCGTTCGCCAGGTTCGAGGGTGGCGAAGTCGTCTTCAAGGCCGAGGTCGGCGCGCTTTCCAGCACAGTGGGGCAGATCCAGGGAGTCTGGGTACACCCGGACAGGCGCGGTCACGGCCTCGGTACGGCGGGCACGGCGGCGGTGGTCAACCGGCTGGTCCGGGGAATGGGGCGGACGGCGAGCCTCTACGTCAACTCCTTCAATGCCCCCGCACTCGCGGCCTACCGCAAGATCGGTTTCCGGCAGGTCGGCCGGTATGCGACCGTGCTGTTCTGAGCGCGACTGTTCTGGAGTGTGATGTTCGTCCGCGCTCCGGTGTTCCGACCACGGGCGGCGGGGTGTGCCTTCGGGGATCGTCGTAGGGTGGAGGCATGCCCGTTCGTGCCCCGTTGAAGCCTGGCGTGCAGACGCCGCGCCGTGCCGTTCCCGCCAGCATCGCCCGTCCCGAGTACGTGGACCGGCCCGCGCCCAAGCGGGACACCGGCAACGGTGTCCGGACCCCGGAGATCATCGAGGCCATGCGCGTGGCCGGCAGGATCGCCGCGCAGGCGCTCGAGGAGGGCGGCAAGGCCGTCAAGCCGGGCAACACCACCGACGATGTCGACAAGGTGATTCACGAGTTCCTGCTCGATCACAACGCCTATCCGTCGACGCTGGGCTACCGGAAATTCCCGAAGTCCTGCTGCACCTCGCTCAACGAGGTGATCTGTCACGGTATCCCCGACTCGACGGTGATCGAGGACGGTGACATCTGCAATATCGACGTCACCGCCTACATCGGCGGGGTGCATGGCGATACGAACGCCACCTTCCTCGCCGGGGACGTGGACGAGGAGGTTCGGCTGCTCGTCGAGCGCACCCGCGAGGCCACCGCCCGCGCGATCAAGGCGGTGCGTCCCGGCCGTCAGCTCAACGTCATCGGCAGGGTCATCGAGGCCTACGCGAAGCGGTTCGGCTACGGCGTCGTCCGGGACTTCACCGGCCACGGTGTCGGCCCCGCCTTCCACACCGCCCCCACCGTGCTGCACTACGAGGAGCCCTCGGTGACCACCATCATCGAGGAGGGCATGACCTTCACGATCGAACCGATGATCACACTCGGGACGATCGACTACGACGTCTGGGCCGATGACTGGACCGTCACCACCAAGGACAAGAAGTGGACGGCGCAGTTCGAGCACACCCTCCTGGTGACCGACTCCGGCGCGGAGATTCTCACCCTGCCGTAGGTGGATGATCCCTACACGGATCGGTCCAGGGTTGTAGGTCCCACGCACATGGCCGCGACGACGGTTCACTTCTAACGTCGGCAGCCATGACCAGCAGTTCGCTTCACGGCCGTACCGCCCTCGTCACCGGTGGCGCGAGCGGGATCGGCAGGGCCTGCGTGGCCGCGCTCGCGGCGGAGGGCGTCCGGGTGCACCTCGCGGACGTGGACGCCGCTACCGCTACCACCACGGCGGCGGAGACCGGCGCCGTCGCGCACGTCGTCGATCTGGCCGACCTGACCGACGACGGGCTCGCCGGCCTGCCCGACGACGTCGACATCCTGGTCAACAACGCAGGCGTGCAGCACGTCGCGGCGTTGCACGAGTTCGCCCCCGAGCGGTTCGCGATGATGCAGCGGCTGATGGTGCACACCCCGTTCCTGCTCATGCGCCACTGTCTGCCCGCGATGTACCGGAAGGGCTGGGGCCGGCTGATCAACATCTCCAGCGTGCACGGCGTGCGGGCGAGCCCGTTCAAGGCCGCCTACGTGGCCGCCAAGCACGGCCTGGAGGGGTTGAGCAAGGTCGCCGCTCTCGAAGGTGCCCCCTACGGCGTGACCAGCAACTGCGTGGACCCGGGATACGTGCGCACAGCGCTGGTCGAGGGCCAGGTCCGCGCACAGGCGCAAAGCCGGGGTATCTCCACGACCGAGGTCCTCGACGAGGTCTTTCTCGCGCGCACGGCGGTGAAACGCCTGATCGAACCCGCGGAGGTCGCCGCCGTCGTGCAGTGGCTCTGCGGTGACCACTCGGCACACCTGACCGGCGCCTCGATCCCCCTCGACGGCGGCTGGACCGCAGCCTGAATCTCGCATCCGCCCATCCGCCCATCCGCCCCATCCGCACAACGAAGTGGTGATGAGCCATGTCCGAAATCGAATCCCCGCCACGCCGCTCGATCGTCAAGGTCGTCGGCGCCAGCATGATCGGCACCACCATCGAGTGGTACGACTACTTCCTGTTCGGCCTGGCCGCGTCGCTGGTGTTCAACAAGCTGTTCTTCCCGGGGTTCGATCCGCTGGTCGGCACCATCCTGGCCCTCGGCACGTTCGCGATCGGCTTTCTCGCGCGACCGCTCGGCGGGCTCGTCTTCGGCCACTTCGGGGACAAGGTCGGCCGGAAGAAGCTGCTCGTACTGAGCCTGCTGATGATGGGCGGTGCCACGTTCGCGATGGGGTTGCTGCCCACCTACGGTTCCATCGGGCTGGCCGCCCCGTTGCTGCTGATCCTGCTCCGGCTGCTGCAGGGGTTCGCCCTCGGCGGCGAGTGGGGCGGCGCGGTGCTCATGGTGTCCGAACACGGTGACGCGCGGCGGCGCGGGTTCTGGGCGTCCTGGCCGCAGGCCGGCGCCCCTGGCGGCAACCTGCTGGCCACCGGTGTGCTGGCGATCCTCGCCTCGGTGCAGTCGGACGCGGCCTTCGAGGCATGGGGCTGGCGAATCCCGTTCCTGCTGTCCGGCCTGCTCGTGCTGATCGGTCTGTGGATCCGGCTCTCGGTCGCGGAGTCCCCGGTGTTCCTCGAGGCGGCACGCAAGGCGCGGGAGCAGGTCGTCCCGGAGAAGCCGCCGATCGTGCGTGTGCTGCGTGATGGTTGGCGGCAGATCCTCATCGCCTCGGGCGCGAGGTTCGCGGAGAACGTGTCGTACTACGTGATCACCGCGTTCATCCTGGTCTACATCACCACCGAACTGGACCTGCCGAAGGCGGCCGGGCTCAACGCCGTGCTGATCGGTTCGGCGATCCATTTCGTGAGCATCCCGGCGTGGGGATGGCTCTCCGACATACTCGGTCGCCGGATCGTCTACATCTTCGGGGCGAGCGGGATGCTGGTGTGGTCGTTCGTGCTCTTCGCCCTGCTGGACACCACGTCGCAGGGTGCGATGGTGCTCGCGGTGTCGGTCGGGCTGGTGCTGCACGGCGCGATGTACGCGCCGCAGGCGGCCTTCTTCGCGGAACTGTTCGGTACACGGGTGCGCTACACCGGCGCCTCCATCGGTTATCAGCTCGCGTCCATCATCGCGGGCGGGCTCGCCCCGCTGATCGCGACCGCCCTGCTCGCCGCCACTGGCAGCAGCTTGGCGATCTCGTTCTACGTGGCGGCGACCTGCGTGCTGACCATCGTGGCCGTGTACCTGGCCAAGGAGACGCGTGGAAGCTCACTTGGCGAGGAGCACGACACCGAAGCGGAGGCCGCCGATTCCGCTGCCGAGCGGGCCGCGGACCGTGCTTCGGTGACAACATGAGTGGACTGGCACCGTGAGCGAGTCGGGCACGGCACTGAGCGATGTGCGGCCCGCCGGCGAGTGAGGCAAGGGGCATGAGCGGATGACCGACCCGGGCCACCGGCTACTGGACCTGCTGGCCGCGGGCGCGAGCGCCGAGGAGCTGGCGCGCGTGCCCGCGGCCGACGGTCTCGTGCGGCTCGCGATGCGGATCCGCCGGACCCTCGACGCGCACAGCAGGCGGGAGGCGGAACTGGCGGCGTTGTTCGACACCGCGAGCGACCTGGCCCGGCTCCGGGATCTGGACGCCGTCCTCCGCTCGATCGTGCGCAGGGCGCGCATGTTGCTGCGGGTGGACGTGTCCTACCTCAGCCTCAACGACGCGGCGGACGGCGGCACGTACATGCGGGTCACGGATGGTTCCGCATCGGCGCTTTTCCAGCAGCTGCGCCTGGGTATGGGGGAGGGGCTGGGCGGGCTGGTCGCGCAGACCGCCCGGCCGTACGCCACCGCGGACTACCCGTCCGACGACCGCTTCGACCACACAGGACCGATCGACCGGGCGGTGGGCGACGAGGGGCTGGTCGCGATCCTCGGGGTCCCGCTGGCGCTGGGGGAGACCGTGATCGGCGTGCTCTACGCCTCCGACCGTCGTCCCCGCACGTTCTCCCCGGACGAGGTGGCGCTGCTTTCGTCGTTCGCCGACCACGCGGCGATCGCCATCGACAACGCCAGATTGCTGCAGGAGAGCGACGCGGCGCTGGAGGAGGTGGCCACGGCCAACCGCACGATAAGTGCGCACCACGAGGCGATCGCGCGCGCTCAGGAGGCGCACGACAGGCTGACAGCGCTGGTGCTCGGCGGCGGTGACGTGCCGGAGGTGGCGGCGGCAGTGGCCGAGGTGCTCGGCGGCGGGATCGTCGTGCACGACGCGGATGGCACCGAGCTCGGCCGCTCCGGTCCTGGCAGGGCCGACCGGTCCGAGCGGGCGGTTGCCGCGTCGCGTGCGTCGGGGCGGGCGGTCACGGATGGCGCGGGCTGGCTGTGTGCGGTGCTGGCCGGCCCCGAGCTGCTCGGCAGCATCAGCCTCACCGGCCGAATCGATCTCGACGACGCCGACCGCAGGCTGTTCGAGAGGGCGAGTGTCGTGACCGCGCTGCTGCTGTTGCTGCGCCGTTCGGCGGCTGAGGCCGAGGACCGGGTTCGCGGTGAGCTGGTGACCGATCTGCTGACGGTGCCAGCGCGTGATCCGGTGTCTCTGCTGGACAGAGGGCGCAGGCTCGGGGTGGATCTCGGGAAGGCGCACGTGGTGCTGGCACTTCGGGCGGAGGACGTTGCCAGGGTCAGGCTGGCGTCGGTGGCGGCCCGCTCCGCCACGCTCGCGGGTGTCCATGCCGAAGGAGTCGTCGCACTCGTCGAGGCGGACGGGCACGCGGATCCGGCCGTGCGACCTGGCGATGTGGCCTCGACGATGGCCGCACGTCTCGGCACCCTGCTCGGGATCCCGGTGAGCGCCGGTGCGGCGGGACCGGTGTCCGGGCCAGCCGCGATCGCCGCCGCCCACCGCGAGGCGCGGGACTGCCTGCGGGCACTGGTCGCGCTCGGCCGCAGCGGGCAGGGCGCGGCCGCCGAGGACCTGGGCTTCGTCGGCGTGCTGCTCGGCGACCGCGCCGACGTCGGCGGGTTCGTCCGGTCGGCCTTGGGGCCGGTACTCGACTACGACCAGCGCAGGGGCACTCGGCTCGAGCACACACTGCGCGTGTACTTCGCGAACGCGGGCAACCTGACCAGGGCGAAGGATGAACTGCACGTCCACGTCAACACGGTGGCCCAGCGGCTGGAACGGATTTCGGCGCTGCTGGGCCCGGGCTGGCAGGAGCCGGACCAGGCGCTCGAACTGCAACTGGCCCTGCGCCTTCACCAACTGGCCAGTGCCGCCCCACCCCCGAATTGACCCGCACCTCGCCACGTCCCCAGGTTGGAGCGTCTGCAAGTACGCCCAAGCAAGATCGACATCGCCTTTTTCTACCGCCAAGCTGATTGGCGTGTGGCTGACTTGGTAGCGGTTACAGCACTACTTGATCTTGCATGGTGGTACTTGCAGACGCCCCAAGCTGTGGAGGTGAGGGCGCATCAGGACTGGCGGAGGGGATGGGAGGTGACGTCGAGGTCGGCCAGGAGTTCGTCGAGGAAGCCTGCTGCCTCGGCGGCCGCTCTCGCCGGGTCCCTGTCGATGATCGCGTGCAGCAGGCCACGGTGCCCGATCTCGTTGCCGCTGTCCGCGTTTCCTTGAGCACCTCGCCTTGCCTCACCTGCATCGGCGTCGCGTGCGCCCGGCGATTCGTTCGCCAATCGCGCGGTGCTGGCCACACTCTGCTCGACGACCTCAGTCAGGCCCCGGTAAAGCTCGCTGAGCAGGGAGTTGTGCCCGCACTGCACCACCGTCGCGTGGAACTCCGCGTCGATCCGCACGAAGTCGCCGAGGTCGCCTTCGGTCAACGCTCTGTCCCGCTCGTCGAGCAGCGCGCCGAGCGTGGCCAGTTCCTCGTCCGTGCGGGAGGTGGCCGCCAGCCGAGCACCCTCGACCTCCAGCGTGCGGCGGACCTGCAGTACCTCGCGCAGTTCCGAGCCGCACAGCCGCCGGATCGCCCCGGACACCTCGCTCGTGGCGAGCACGTATGTCCCGTCGCCCTGCCGCACCTCGAGCAGGCCGCTGTGCGCGAGCGCGCGGACGGCTTCGCGAACTGTGTTCCGTCCCACACTCAGCGCCGCGGCCAGCTCCGCCTCAGTGGGTATCCGGTGACCGATGCGCCACTCCCCGTCGGCGACGAGTTCACGCAGCTGGCTGATCACCTGCTCGACGAGTCCGGTGCGGCGGGTTGTGGCCAGAGGCACAGGCGTATCCCTTCGGTCCGATGACGTGGACAAGGATAGTGCGGAACATCATTCATCCAGTCATCCTATGTTTTGTCATACTGGCCGGGTGCCTGTCGACTCCAGCCCCTCGCGCCAGCAAGATCTCTCTGCCCCCGGTTCGGTGGAGGCGCTGATCGACAGCAGGCAGACGCGGGTGGTCGGCGGGCTGCTACTGGCGGTGGCAGTGGTGCTCGTCGCACTCAACCTGCGCCCCGCGATCACCAGCGTCGGTCCGCTGCTCGGCGAGGCCAGGGCCAGTCTCGGCGCGTCGGCCACCTGGGCGGGCGTGCTGACCACGTTGCCGGGGCTGAGCTTCGCCGCGGCCGGACTCGCAGCGCCATGGCTCGCCAGGCGGGTCGGAATGGCCGCCGCGATCGGTATCGCCCTCACAGTGCTCGCGTGTGGACTCGTCCTGCGCGTACTGGACGGTCCCCTGGTCGTGCTCGGCGGCACCCTGGTGGCAACGGCGGGCATCGCGTTCGCCAACGTACTCATCCCCGTGGTCGTCAAGTCCTCGTTCCCCGCCCGGATCGGGCTGATGACCGGGGTCTACACCGCTTCGCTGCAGGCGGGCGGGGCGCTCGGCTCCGCGGCCACACCGCCGCTGGACAGCGCCCTCGGCGGCTGGCGACCTGCCCTCGCGGGCTGGGCCGTGCTGGCGCTGGTCGCGTTGGTGGTCTGGGCGGTCGCGACCAGGGGCGGTGCGATGCGTTCCGCGGGCGCTCCCCGCGCAGGCGACGGTCCCCGCCGCTCCCTGTTGCGCAGCCCGCTGGCTTGGACGGTCACGCTGTTCTTCGGCCTGCAGGCGTTCCTCGCCTACGTCGTGATGGGTTGGTTGCCCGAGGTGCTGATGGACGCCGGGGTGAGCAAGGGCAACGCGGGTCTCCTGCTCGGTGTGCTCTCCCTGATCGCGGTACCGATCAGCCTGACGGTCCCAGCCCTCGCCGCAAGGCAGGGCAGTCAGAGCGGCTGGATCGTCGGACTCGGCGTGTTCGGCCTCTCCGGGTTGTTCGGCCTGCTGCTCGCGCCCGGGGCCGCGCCGCTGCTGTGGACACTGCTGCTCGGCCTCGGGATGAGCGTGTTCTCCCTCGCGCTGACCACGATCGCGCTACGGGCCAGGACCAGCGCCGAGACGGCCCAGCTGTCCGGCATGGCACAGGGCTTCGGTTACCTGCTGGCCGCGCTGGGTCCGTTCATGTTCGGTCTGCTGCACGACCTCACCGGTGGCTGGACACTGCCCTTCGTGATGCTGATCGTGGCGCTCACCATCCAACTGGTGGCGGGCTGGATCGCCGGGCGGCCGCGCTACGTCTGAGGCCGCACGGCCGCCCGGTCCGATCTCGCGATCCGGCGATCACAGCCGCCCGTTGAGTACGGCCGCCGCCGCTCAGTCGTCCAGCGGCAGGTTCAGCAGCGCGTTCTCGACCAACTCCGGCATCGCAGGGTGAATCCAGTACTGGCCATGAGCCATCGTGCGGGCGTCGAGCCCGAAGCTCATCGCCTGGATCAACGGCTGGATCACCGTCGGCGCCTGCGGTCCGATGATGTGCGCACCGAGTAGCTGCCCGGTCGCCGGGTCGGCGAGCAGCTTCGCGAACCCGGTGGTGTCCTCGAGGGCCCAGCCGTAGGCGATCCCCGCGTACTCCTGAGTGGCGGTGACATAGCGCAGGCCCCGCTCCTTGGCCTCCCGCTCGGTGAGGCCCACCGACGCGATCTGCGGAGAGCCGAACACCGCGTGCGGTACGAATCGGTGGTCCGCCGCGATCGGCTCGTCCGGGTGCAACAGGTTGTGCTGCACCACCCGTGACTCGTGATTGGCGACGTGCTTGAGTTCGTACTGGGAACTGATGTCTCCCAGTGCGTATACACCGTCTACATCGGTCTGCTGGTGTTCGTCCACGACAACGTGTCCGCCGTCGGTCGTGGAGATGCCGCCTGCCGTGACGTCGAGCAGATCCGAGTTCGGCCTACGCCCGGTGGCCACCAGCAACAGGCCCGCCTCGACCGTTTCCTCGCCGTCGGGACCGTGCAGGTCGAGGGCGACTCCGTGCTGGGTGTTCCGGGCGCGCAGCGTGTTGCGGTGCAGGCGCACGTCGAAGCGGTCGAGGGCGATCTCGGTGAATCGAGTGCTGATGTCGGCGTCCTCGGCGCGCAGCAGGGCGCCCGAGCGTGCGATCACGGTGACCTGCACGCCCAACGCGTCCAGGATGTGCGCGAACTCCGCCGCGATGAACCCACTGCCGAGGACGATGGCCCGCTCCGGCAGTTCGTCCACGCGCATCACGGTGTCCGAGGTGTGGTATTCCACATCGGACAGACCTGGAACGTCAGGAAGGACGGGGCGTCCACCTGCCGCGAGGACGAATCGGTCCGCGGTGATCGTCTCGGCCGGGCTGCCGTCGCTGAAGGCGACCCGCATCTCCTTCGGCGCGGTGAAGCGGCCTTCACCCTCGTACACGGTGACCGCGGAGTTGTCCACATGCGACGTCCGGTACTCCCGTCCGCCCGCGGCGATGGGATCGATCCGGTCGAAGATCCGGTCGCGTATGTCTCGCCAGCGCACCCCGCGCAGTTCGGCGTCCACTCCCAGCCTGGCCGCGGCCGCAGGAACGGCCGCCAGGTCGGCGGTGTGGACGAACATCTTGGTCGGGATGCAACCGACGTTGAGACAGGTGCCGCCGAACACGCCCTTCTCCACGATCGCCGTCTTCCAGTCGGCGAACCGGTGATCGAGGATGGAGTTCCCCGATCCGGTTCCGACGATCACCAGGTCGTAGTGCGTCACCGTGTCACCCTTCGCTGTTCTTTCCTGTCGACAGTTGGTTAACCCGCGGGGGTCCGGCGTTGTTCCCGTCGTGCACTCGCTCCAGCCGCACCCACGGTAGCCCGGCCGGGGCACCGGAGCCGATGAGATCCAGCAGAGCAGCGGTGTCGGCATGCTCCTCGACGGCGTCGGCGATCCGGTCCAGCATGGCCTCCCGCCGTGCCGCGAAGCCGGGTGTGGCCGAAGGGTGCCAGTCCACCCCCGCCTGCCCTGCGACCTCGGTCAGCCATGCCCGCCGGAATTCGTCGTTCTCGAAGACTCCGTGCCAGATGGTGCCCCATACGGCTGAGCTCTGGACCCCGTCGAGGAACGGTTCGAGGCCGTCCTGTGCCGCATCCTCGATACGAACGACACCGTGATGTATCTCGTAACCGCGTACGGAATGCCCCCGCCAGGAGCCGGTGGGCCTGGCCAGCGACTTCTCCTCGGCGAACCGCACCGACAGTGGCAGCAACCCGAGGCCGGGAACGGAGCCGATACGCGATTCGACCGAATCCTCGATGGTGCGGGCCAGCATCTGGTACCCGCCGCAGATCCCCAGCACCGGCCGGGCCTGCTCGGCCCTGGCCCGCAGCGCCCTTTCGATGCCTCGTTCCCGTAGCCATGCGAGGTCATCCACAGTGGACCGAGTGCCGGGCAGCACCACTACGTCCGCCGCCGCGATCACGTGCGGATCCGCGGTGACCTCCACCGACACACCTGGTTCGGCGGCGAGCGGGTCGAGGTCGGTGGCGTTGGAGACACGGGGAAAGCGCACCGCGGCGATCCGCAAAGTCGCACCATCGCCGGGTTCCTGGCTGCCCCAGCCCGCCATCGCTAGCGCGTCCTCGGAATCCAGCCATGCCTCGGCCAGCCAGGGCAGCACCCCGAGTACGGGCCTGCCGGTCAGCTGTTCGAGCGACTCGAGTCCCGGCCGGAGCAGGGCGGGGTCGCCGCGAAACTTGTTCACCAGGAAGCCCGCCACGAGCGCCTGATCGGATGGTTCGAGCAGTGCCAGCGTGCCGGACATCGCGGCGAGTACGCCGCCGCGATCGATGTCGCCGACCACCAGCACCGGCAGATCCGCGTGCCGCGCCAGCCCCATGTTGACGTAGTCCCCGGAGCGCAGGTTGATCTCGGCGGGACTGCCCGCTCCCTCGCAGATCACCACATCGAACCGGGAACGCAGCTCGGCGAGGGCCGCGTATGCGGCCTCGGCCAGCGCGGCGCGTCCCGTGGCCCATTCGCCCGCGACGAGCTCGCCCCATGGCTTGCCCCGGAGCACGACGTGACTACGCCGGTCCCCGCCCGGCTTGAGCAGCACCGGGTTCATGGCCGACTCGGGTTCGACACCGGCCGCGACCGCCTGCAGCCACTGCGCCCTGCCGATTTCGGCGCCGTCGGCACACACCATCGAGTTGTTCGACATGTTCTGCGACTTGAACGGCGCCACCCGCACCCCCTGGCGCGCCAGCCAGCGGCAGAGGCCCGCGGTCACGGTCGACTTGCCCGCATCCGAGGTGGTACCAGCCACAACCAGCCCGCCACGCCGAGGTCCCGTTGCCGTCGTCCGCACGCCGTTCAGCTTCGCAGAGCCACCGAAGCGCCGCGGACACCACCCGGTTCAGCGACACCGGATTGGGCTTCAGCCGATTAGGGTGTATCGCCGAAGCAGGTGTTGCCGGTAATGGCGCGCCTACAGCCAGTCGTAGGACCGGAGGGATGATCTCATGCCGCAGAGGTACCGGCGCGCCCCGATCGCGGCCGCGTTGGCCCTGGTCGCCGCCGCGGCCTTCGTCCCATCCGCCGGAGCGGACGTAGCGACGCCGAGGGCGGGAGCCCAGCCGAACATCGTCGGTGGCGAGGAGGCCTCCCTGGCCGACCACCCCTACGCCGTGTTCCTGACCGACGGCGGCGGCCACCAGTACTGCGGTGGCGTGCTCGTCGGCTCCCGGTCGGTCGCCACCGCCGCGCACTGTGCGCTGGCCGTGCGGCGCGCCGACCTGCGGGTGGTCGCCGGCCGGGAGGACAAACGGTCCCGGGACGGCTGGGAAGTGTCCGTCCGGGACGTCTGGATCGCCCCTGGGTACCAGGAGCCGTCCGCCGGGAACGATCTCGCCGTACTCACCTTGCGCGACCGGGTGCCCTACCGTCCTGCCACCGTGGCCGATGCGGACGACAGCGAGCTGTACGCGGCCGGGACCAAGGCCACCGTGATCGGCTGGGGCCGCATGTCGGCCGGGGGAGCGCGGTCGAACACGGTACGCAGCGCGCAGGTGCCGGTGGTGAGCGACAGCGACTGTGGCAAGGCATTCCGCAGCTACGATGCGACGACCATGCTCTGCGCGGGCTACCCGGAGGGTGGTGTCGACGCCTGCCAGGGTGACTCCGGCGGGCCGCTGATGGTCGGCAGCCGGGTCATCGGCATCGTGTCCTGGGGCGAAGGCTGCGCCGAGGCGGGCAAGCCCGGTGTGTACACCAGGGTGTCCACCTACGCCGACCAGATCCGGGAACAAACGGACTGACCAGGTAGAACCGCGCCGGTCCTGGCGTGATTGACTTGCCAGGATGAGTGACATCAAGGTGGCTAGCGGCGACGAACTGAACACGGCCGATGCCTACGCGATTCTCCGGCTGCGCGTTGACGTCTTCGTGGTGGAACAGGAATGTCCCTATCCCGAACTCGACGGCAAGGACCTGCTGGCGAGCACACGGCACTTCTGGATCGAGGCCGAGGACGCGGCTGAGGGAGTACTCGGCTGCCTGCGAGTGCTGGTGGAACCGGATGTCGGCTACCGGATCGGACGCGTGTGCACGTCGGAGAAGGCCCGCGGTAGCGGGCTGGCCGCTCGGCTGATGGCTGCCGCCCTCGACGTCATCGGTGATGCTGAGAGTGTGCTCGACGCACAGACCTACGCCACCGGCTTCTATGCGAAGTTCGGGTACCTGACGGTGGGGTCGGAGTACCTGGAGGACGGGATCCCGCACATCACCATGCGCAGGCCGGCCGCCTGAACTGCAAAGTCGGGCGCCGGAACTGCCAACTCGGGTCAGTTGGGGGCGGTTTCGGTGATTACCGCGACCGCGCGGTCTACATCGGACTCGGTCAGGTCGGCGCGGGCGGTGAGCCGGAGGCGGGACACGCCGTCCGGCACCGAGGGCGGCCGGAAACAGCCGACCCGGATTCCTTGTTCGGCACAGCGGGCCGCCCACGCCACCGCGTCCTCCGCGCTCGGCGCGCGTACCGAGACGACGGCCGCCGCGGGCGCGCTGACGGAAAGCCCCGCGTCGCCAAGTCGCATGGCGAGATTCTGGGCGGTGGTGCGGACCTTGGTGGCCAGGTCCGGTTCGCCGCGTAGCACCCCGAGCGCGGCCAGAGCCGCCGCCGCACTCCCGGGTGCCAGTGCCGTGTCGAAGATGAAACTGCGCGCGGTGTCCACGAGGTGGCGGATCACCCTGCGGGGCCCGAGAACGGCTCCGCCCTGGGCGCCGAGCGACTTCGAGAGGGTGATGGTGGTGACGACGTCCGGCTGACCGGCGAGGCCCGCTTCGTGGACCGCTCCCCGGCCGCCGTCGCCGAGCACACCGAGCCCGTGTGCGTCGTCCACCAGCAGTGCGGCACCGTGTTCCCGGCAGACCGCGGAAAGTTCGGTCAGCGGGGCGAGATCGCCGTCCACGGAGAAGACCGAGTCGGTGACCACCAGCGCTCGTTGCTTGCGGCGGGTGCGCAGTGCGTGCGCGACGGCGTCGGGGTCGCTGTGGGCGACGACGGCGACGTCCGCGCGGGAGAGCCTGCAGCCCTCGATCAGTGAGGCGTGGATGTACTTGTCCGTCACGATCGCCGATTCGGCGCCGGACAGCGCCGTGACGACTCCGAGGTTCGCGGCGAAGCCCGAGGAGAACACCAGTGCTGCCTGCGTGCCGCAGAACCGGGCCAACTCGTGCTCGAGTTCGGCGTGCAGTTCCGTGGAGCCGGTGACCAGCCGGGAACCGGTGGAGCCCGCGCCCCAGCGCAGGGAGGCCGCCGCAGCAGCGCCTGCGACCCGCTTCTCCCTGGCCAGGCCGAGGTAGTCGTTACCGGCGAGATCGAGCTCGCCGGTGTCGGGTGTGCGGGCCCGCAGACGACGCACAAGACCCGCCTCCGCACGCCGCTGCGCCTCGGTCTCGAGCCAGTCGAAGACCTGTTCGGGCGGAGCGGCGGCGATGGCGGGTCCTGGTGCGTTCACGTCTGGCAGTCTCGCATCGCCTGGGAAGCGGCAGAACCGCACCCTAGGTTCTGGATATCAGCCCTCGGTACGGCGACGGGCTGGCCCTCGGCCGCCCTGCGGCCTGCCGAACTGCGACCGGCCTCGGCCGCCGCCGTTGCCGCCCTGCTCGCGACGACCGCCGAACGGCGGCCTTCCGCGACCGGCCGGAGCACCGGTACGGCGTCCGCCAGAGGAGGACCGCGGCGCACGGAACTTGGGCTCGGGGACCGGCTCGCCACTCGGGGTGCGCGCACCGGTGATCCGAGTCAGCTCGTGCTCGCCGGGGCGAACAACGGTCTGCTCCGCCTTGACGCCTGCGCGGTCGATCATCCGGCGAACCATGCGGCGCTGATCGTTGGTGACCATCGTCACGACGGTGCCTGAGGCGCCCGCACGCGCGGTGCGGCCCGCACGGTGCAGGTAGTCCTTGTGGTCGGCTGCCGGGTCAACGTGCACGACCAGGCTGATGTCGTCCACGTGGATGCCGCGAGCCGCGACGTCGGTGGCGACCAGGACCGGAGTCCTGCCTTCCTTGAAGTCCGACAGCACGCGGTTGCGCTGGCCCTGGGTCTTGCCACCGTGCAGCGCGGCCGCGTGCACGCCGCTGGCCCTGAGGCGCTCGGCGAGGCGGTCCACGTGGTGCTTGGTGCGGACGAACATGATCGTGCGGCCCTCGCGGGCGCCGATCTCGGTCAGCACGGCCTGCTTGTCCTGGTGCGACACCTGCAGCAGGTGGTGCTCCATGGTGGTGACGCTGGCGGTCATCGGTGCGATCGAGTGCGTGACCGGGTCGGTCAGGTACGCCTTGACCAGCTTCTCCACGTCACCGTCGAGCGTGGCGGAGAACAGCAGTCGCTGTCCGCGAGCCGGGGTGAGGTCGAGGATCTCCCGCACCTGGGGCAGGAAGCCCATGTCGGCCATCTGGTCGGCCTCGTCGAGCGTGACGAAGTTGACGTCGGAGAGCACGCAGGTGCCCTGCCGGACGTGGTCCGAGAGCCGGCCGGGGGTGGCGATCAGCAGGTCGACGCCCCGGTTGAGTGCCTCGGCCTGCCGGTTGAAGGCCATCCCGCCGACGGCGGTGCGGCACCACATGTTCATCGACTTAGCCAGCGGGGTCAGCGCGTCGGCGACCTGCATGGCGAGTTCCCGGGTCGGGACCAGCACCAGCGCCCTGGGGCGCTTGGCGCGGGCCTTGCCGCCGTCGAGCCGCGTCAGCAGGGCGAGGCCGAAAGCGAGGGTCTTGCCCGAACCGGTCTGTGCCCTGCCGAGCACGTCGCGGCCGGCGAGCGCGTCGGGCAGCGTCGCCGCCTGGATGGCGAATGGGGTGTTCATTCCCGCCTCCTGCAGCGTGCGCAGCAGCGGAGCGGGCAGGTTCAATTCGGCGAACGACTTCACCGGAGCGCCGCTGGCGGTGCGCGAGAGCGCATCCGCGCCGGCGTGCTGCTTCGGCTTACGGGTCGAACGGTCGGAATCGAGCGTGACTGTCACAGAAATGCCTCGTGCCTCTCGGACGTGGAACGTCGCAAGGAGGCCCGGGCGCCCGCACGCAGGCGGGCTGACATGAAGATCAAGTGGGCGTTCACAGGGACGAACCCGGCGGCGATCCCGCGGGGGAACCACAACACCGTTGGGGGGTGGAGCACCGCGCCTGTCTGCCGGCTGACGGCGCGAAAGCGCGCTGTCAGTTGCGGTGCGTCACCTACTGTACCTCAGCGAGTGGGCGGCCTCAGGTGAGCCCCATCGCGGCGTGGAGATCGGCGGTGAGCCCGGTCACGTCCAGCATGTCGTCCGGCAGACCTCGCGAGGCGAACCAGTTCGCCACATTTCGCACGTCACGAGCGAGGAAGTCGAGTCCGGACGGGTTGGCCAGCACGTCAACCACCTGCGGAAGATCTATCAACACGATCTGTCCCTTGTGGACCAGTATGTTGTAGGCGGAGAGGTCGCCGTGGGCGAGGCCGCGCACGGCGAGTGACTCGAGAGCCGCCGTCGTCTGGTGCCACAGATCACGCAGTTCACCTCCCCGCGGGCGCAGTTCGGCCAGCCGGGGAGCCGCTGTGCCGTCGGCGTCGCCGATGAACTCCAACAGCAACTCGGTCCCGTCCCGCTGGACCGGGTAAGGCACGGGGGCGCCCGCGGTCCAGAGCGTCGCGAGTGTGGCGAACTCCGCGACGGCCCATTGCTCGGCGACCAGGTTGCGACCGAAGGACGTCCGCTGTCGCATCGCCCGCATCTCTCGCGAGCGGCGCATGCGCCTGCCCTCGAGGTAGCCGGCATCGCGATGGAACAGCCGGTGTTCGTCGCCCCGGTACCGCTTCGCGGCGAGCAGGCAACTGGGCTCCGCGCCCGGCAGGCCACGCCGCAGCAGGTGAACGTCGGCCTCCTTGCCGGTCTTGAGTACTCCGAGCTCGGTGTCGACCGCACCGAGTTCGGTGACCACCCACGCGGGCAGGGGGCGCGGTCCTTGCTCGCAGTCGCCCCAGGTGGACCAGCGGTCGCCGTCGCCGGGTATCTCGGTCTCGAACGCGTCGTCGCGTAGTTCCCGCAGACGTTCCTTGGCCGCCTCGGTGAGGCGGCCGGAACGGGCGGGCTGGATCTCGTCGTCGAATCGGGGTTTGCGCCGTCGACGGGGAAGGTCGTCATGAGCGTGCTGGAAATCGTGCGATCGCACTGGTGAGACTCCTTGGCAGAAGTGGAAGCCCCACCGGTACGACTGGCTCAGCCGGGTGGGACAGCGGAGAGGGTGCGGACGGCATCCGCGACATCGACGGCCATCGGCTACCTCCTCTCGTTCCACTCAGCGCATTCGCTCGGTGCCCGTATCGAGAACGTGCGGGCGCGATCACAGCTACGTGCCGGACCGGTCCACCATGGCGTCCGCCGCACGCGCCCGCAACCGATTTTCGTGAGCGGTCAGTGCATCCGCAGTTCGGTGCGCGAGCTGAGCTTGAGCTTGCGCAGAATTCCGGCGACATGCTGCTCGACGGTCCTGCGGGAAAGGAACAGGGCGTCCGCTATCTCCCTGTTCGTCCGCCCGTCGGCCACCAGCCGAGCGACATCGCGCTCGCGGGGCGAGAGCTCGTCACCGTAGCCCCGCCTGCCCCGCCGCGACGGCTGTCCCGCACCGCCCGAACGCAACAGGTGCCGGCAGCGTGCGGCGTCTCGTGCGGCGCCGAGCGTGTCGAACGTCGCGGCGAGCCGGGCGAGGAGCGCCTCGGTCCCCGCGTCGAGACCCTGCTCGACGAGCAGCCGGGTTCGCCGTTCGGTGGCCAGCGCGGCGAGATAGGGAGCGGGGAGTTCCTCGTACGCGGCCGCTGCCTCGCCCATCAGTTCGGCGGCCCGGTCCGGCAGGGCGTCCTCCAGTGCGAGCAGTCCGCGGCAGTGGGTGAGCGCGGCCTGAGCGACAGGAGTGTCGTGTCCGGCGATGCCCGCTTCCAGGTCCTCGGCCAGGGTGCGGGCCTCGGATGCCCGGCCCGACCGGCAGAACGCCTCGACGGCGGATGGCGCCAGCGGGCCAGCCCACACCCAGACACCCTTCTTGCGCAGGATCCGCAGGGCCCGGTCGGCCTGTGCCGTCGCCTCCTGCAGGTCTCCCTTCGCCAGCTGTAGGCGGATCATCTCCGAATGGGCGGCGAGCACCACCGGGGTGACGGCGTTCTCCGGATCGTCGATGCCGGTGTGTTCGAGGTGCCCGGCCGCGCGGTCCCATTCACCGGCGGCGACCGCCAGCGAGCCGAGTACGAGGGAGAGTTCGCCGGTTATCGGCAACAGGTCGTGGTACTCCTCGAGCAGCCGCTGCGCCCGCTCGGCGAGGCCGTCCCACGATCCGGTGAGCCAGTCTACGTGTGCCTGGGTCGCGCGGGCGGTGCTCACGACAAACGGTGCTCCGCAGTCGGCCGCGAGGCGGATGCCGCTGCGGATGTAGTCGTGTGCGCGGTGGTGGTAACCGATCCAGGAGCACGAGTCGGCGATGTTGCAGTGTGCTCGGGCGAGGAACCGTTGTTCCTCCGCGGTCGTCACGCGCTCGGGTAGCCGCTCGGCCAGCCGCCATGCCGCCGGATCGCCGACATGCAATCTGGCGGCGATGCTGTTCGCCAGTAGGCCGGTGGACATCGGGCCCGGTCCCGCCTGCTCGACCATCTTGTCCACCTCGTCGAGCCAGCGCAGGTGCTCCGCCACCGGCGTGGTGCCGATGTAGGGCTGCGCGAGCACGGACATCGCTTTGGCGCGCAACTCCGGCCGATGTTCCAGCTCGTTGATCGCATGCGTGATCTCGAGCCGGCCCGCGGCGAGGCCGCCTGCCTGCCGGATGAGCAGCAGACCGAGGCTGAGCCGCACCTCTCCACGGACCACACCGGAAAGCCGGGGGTCGGTCAGCAGCCGCTCCAACGCGGCGGTGACCTCGTGCTGGGCGAGACCGTTGAAGGCCACCCCGCTGAGCTTTCCCGCCAGTCTGTCCACATCGGGCGACGGAAGATCCGGACTTTCGAGCAATGACCGCAGGCATGCTGTCGCGGTTCCCGCGTCTCCTGCCGTGGCCGCGGCGTCGGCGGCCGACTCGGCGTAGTACACCCAGTCATTCCTGGCACCTGCCTTACGGCAGTGCTCCGCGAGCTGCACCAGTGGCAGCGGATCCTGTGCGCGGAGTGCTTCCGCGGCCCGCAGGTGGAGTCGTTCGCGGTCCGGCCCGGCCAGGGTGCGGTAGACCGCCTGCTGCGCGAGTGCGTGCCGGAAGGCGTATCGGCAGTCGGCGGGTTCCAGCAGCACGTTGGCGTGCAGTGCCTGCGCCAGGGCAACCCTGCCCCGTTCGGTGGTCAGCCCGGCCACCGTGGTGATCAGCTGGGCCGAGGCCGGTACGCCGAGCACGGCAGCGGCCTGGGTGACCCTGCGTGCGGGCAGCGAGAGCCCGGTGAGCCGCTCCAGCATCGCCTCGCGCAGCAGCGCTGGCACCTCGACGTTGTCCAGCAGCCGTCGCGCCGTCGCGCCACTGGAGCGCACGGCGCCCTCGGGGTCACGCAGGGCACGCAGCGTTTCCTCGACGACGAACGGGATGCCGGCCGTGCGTTCGTGCAGACGCGCGGCGAATCCGGTGGAGACCAGATGGACGCCGAGAATCGCCGAGGTGAGTTTGCGGACCCCTTCCGCGTCGAGTGGCTGCAGTTCCACCGTGGCACTGACTCCGCCTGCCGCGGGCCGGTAGGCGGTTCCGAGTGCGATACCCCCGGGGACGTCCTCGCGGCGGTACGTCACGAGCTGGCTCAGCTGGGCCGGGGGCCGCGACATCAGGAAACGCAGTAGCTGACGGGATCCGTCGTCGGCCCAGTGCAGGTCCTCGATCACCAGCAGCACCGGGCCGAGCGCGGTGAGCAGTTCGCGCACAGCCCGGAACAGCCGGTGTCGATCCGCTCGCGACTCCCCGAGTGGCTCGGGCTGTTCCGGGAGGGCGTCGGCCAGCTCGGGCAGACAGGGGCGCAGGGCGCCGGCCACAGGGCTCAGCGCGGAGGAGTCGATGCGCCGTGCGTCCAGTCCGCGAAGCGCATCGAGCACGACGCCGTAGGGGAACGGTTCGCGCAGTGGCTGGCAATGACCGAGCAGCACTCGTTGTGCGGCCAGCTCGGGCTGTTCGAGCAGTTCGGTGACCAGTCGCGTCTTGCCGACCCCCGCCTCGCCCTCGACGAACACGACGGCGCCGGGACGGGTCGCGACGGAGATCAGCGTCCGCAGCTCCTCCGAACGGTCGACCAGAACGGGTGAACTCGTGCGCACCGTGGTTCCCCACGCCAGCGACGAATCCCTGTGCGGCATCGAGCGTGTCATGGTCGGCTCCCACCTCGCCGAGTCTGGATGTGTCCTGCGACACACACCTTCGAGTTTGCCGACTGTAGATGCTCGTGTCCGATTCGACTACCTGCTTTCGCAGGTCAATGCCATGCCTCGTGGCCAGATCGTGATCATTTGTTCGAGATTAGATACGTACTCATACCTAGACAGGCCTCGGTTGTTCACCCGATGGGGAGAGCCAACAGTGAGTCGAGCGTGGCTGTGAGTTACCTGAGTTTTTCCCCTGCCGATGCCGCGCCGTGGCCGCCTGGTCACGAGGTCAGCGAAATGGAGTATCTGATGCGTCAACATCATCGATCCCGGCGAAGGGTCGCGGGGGCGAGCGTCCTGGCCGGCGCGACCGCGCTGGCGGCCTTCGCGGTCGCGGGTAACGCCGTGGCGCAGGAAACGGGCGAGATTCGCGGAGCAGGTGCCGAGGGCACCGTCGACGGCAGTTACATCGTGGTGTTCGAGGACAGCGACGTGCGCGCCCAGGCCGTCGAGACCAAGGCGAAGGAGCTGGCCGCGAAGTACGACGGGCAGCTGACCTTCACCTATGACACCGCGCTACGCGGGTTCTCCGCGAAGATGAGCGAGGGCCAGGCCCTCAAGCTCGCGGCTGAACCACACGTGGCCTACGTCGAGCAGGACAAGGTCGCCACGACGATCGCGACCCAGAACAACCCCACGTGGGGCCTGGACCGCATCGACGAAGCGGACCTGCCCATGGACGACAAGTACACCTACCCGGACAGCGCGGGCAGCGGCGTGACGGCGTACATCATCGACACCGGTGTCCGGAAGACCCACAACGAGTTCGAGGGCCGCGCGTCGGACGGCTACGACTTCATCGACCGGGACCCGGTGGCCAACGACTGCAACGGCCACGGCACGCACGTCGCGGGCACCGTGGGCAGCAAGACCTACGGTGTCGCGAAGAAGGTCGACCTCGTGGGCGTGCGTGTGCTCAACTGCCAGGGAAGTGGTCAGTACTCGCAGATCATCGCCGGGCTCGACTGGGTGGCCGAGAACGCCAAGCTGCCCGCTGTCGGCAACATGAGTCTCGGCGGCTCGGCCGACAGCTCGGTCGACGATGCGACCAGGGGAGTCATCAACGCGGGTGTGACGATGGCGGTCGCCTCCGGCAACGCCAACACGGACGCGTGCGGGACATCGCCCGCGCGCGTGGGTGAGGCCATCACCGTCAACTCGACGGACAGCAACGACTCCCGTTCGTCGTTCTCCAACTACGGCCGCTGCACGGACATCTTCGCCCCTGGCCGCAACATCACCTCCACCTGGAACGGTGGCGACTCCGACACCAACACCATCAGCGGGACCTCGATGGCGACGCCGCACGTGGCCGGTTCGGCCGCGCTGCACCTGGCGATCAACAAGAGCGACAGCCCAAGTCAGGTGGGTGACGCGCTGGTGGGTAACGCGACCAGCGGCAAGGTGACCAACCCGGGCAGCGGCTCGCCCAACGAGCTGTTGAACATGTCCTACCTGAACGACGATGGTGGTCCTGTCGAGCCGCCGACCTGTGACGGTGGCACCAACGGCGACGACGTGTCCATTCCGGACTCGGGCTCGGCGGTGACCAGCGAGCTGACGTTCGCCGACTGCACGAGCAAGGGCACGACGGGCACCTCGATCGCGGTCGCGATCAAGCACACCTACACCGGTGACCTGAAGATCGACCTGGTCGGCCCGAGTGGAACCGTGTACGAACTGAAGGCCGCTGGTGGTGAGAGTTCGGTGGACCTGACGAAGACCTACACGGTCGACACCTCCGCTGAGAACCGCACCGGGATCTGGAAGCTGCGAGTGCAGGACGTCTACGACTACGACTCCGGAAGCATCGACAGTTTCGGCGTGACCTTCTGAGTCACGCCGGTTGAGCTCCATTCCAGGAGGGGCAGTGTCCGCGGCGCGGAGGTCCACAGCTCCGCGCCGCGGACCCGTTTCCCCGTAACCGATCCCCGTCGATTCGACGGTTCTTGAAGGGAACGACCGAGCATGAGAAGAACGAGAAGAGCGGTTGGTGTCGTGGGGGTGTTCTCCATGGTGCTGGCCACCGGCATCGGCGCGTCCGCCACGGCGGCGACGGCGGCCGAGGGGTCGATCGTGCAGGCGAGCCAGCATGTCCCCGGCGGCTACGTGGTGTCGCTGAAGGACGGAGTGCAGGCGACGTCGAGTCCGGATGCGGTCAAGCAGGCTGCCACAACCCTGGTGGAGAAGTACTCCGCCGAGTTGAAGTCCACGTTCACCGCGTCCATGCAAGGATTCGCGGTGCGCGGAATGAGCGCGGCAGATGCGCGCAAGCTCGCCGCGGAGCCTTCGGTGCGGACCGTGTTCGAGGACGGTACGGCGAAGATCGCCGATACCCAGACCGGTGCGACCTACGGCATCGACCGGGTGGACCAGCGGGAGCTGCCGCTGGATGAGAAGTACACCTACAACAACACGGCCGACGCGGTCACCGCCTACATCATCGACACCGGGATCCGCTACTCCCACAACGATTTCGGCGGTAGGGCGAAGAGCGGGTACGACCACGTCGACGAGGACCCGGACGCGAACGACTGCAACGGTCACGGCACGCATGTCGCGGGCACGGTCGGCGGAAAGACCTGGGGGCTGGCCAAGAACGTCAGCCTGGTCGGGGTGAAGGTGCTCGGCTGCGGGGGATCGGCGCCCGATTCCGACTCCATCGAGGGCATCGAGTGGGTCACCAAGAACGCGGCACTGCCCGCCGTCGCCAACATGAGCCTGACCTTCGACACGCCGAACATCGGTGACGAGGCGATGGCCGGGATGATCGACGCGGGCGTCAGCACGGCAGTGGCCGCAGGAAACGCGGGTGCGGATGCCTGCAACACCGGCCCGGCGAAGATCCCCGAGGTGATCACGGTCGGCGCGACCGACGCACAGGACAACCGGGCCAGCTTCTCCAACTACGGCAGCTGCGTAGACCTGTTCGCTCCCGGCAACAACATCACCTCCGCCTCGAACGGCAGCGACAACGGCAGCACCAACATGTCCGGTACGTCGATGGCAAGCCCGCATGCCGCCGGCGCGGTGGCTTTGTACCTGCAGGCGAACCAGAGTGCCACCCCGGCACAGGTCAGCGAGGCGCTGAACTCCAACGCCACCACCGGCGTCGTCAGGAACCCGGGCAGCGGTTCGCCGAACCGCCTGCTGTACACCGGATTCATCGGTGGCGGTGACCCAGGCGACCCGCCGGACGGTGAGTTTTCGTTGTCGGTGGTGCCGGGTTCGGTGAGTGTGGAGCCGGGTGGGTTTGTGTCGGCGACGGTGAACACGACCGCGGGTGAGGCTGGTGTTGAGGACATCGCGTTGTCGGCGTCGGGGTTGCCGTCCGGGACCGAGGCGGTGTTCCAGCCGTCGACGGTGGCGGCCGGTAAGACCGCGAAACTGACCCTGGACACCGCCACCAGCACCCCCACGGGCACCAGCACCGTGACCGTGACCGGCACCGCCGGGTCCGGCACCAACACCACCACCATCACCCTCACCGTCGGCGACGGCAACGAACAACCCCCCAGCGACATCACCCTGACCCTGTCCCCAACCAGCAGCACCGTCCAACAAGGATTCTTCGCCACCACCCGCATCACCGCCACCGGCGGCGACGGCCCCATGACCCTGACCGCCCACGGCGCCCCCGGCACCGTCCAATTCTCCCCCACCACCATCAGCAACGGCCAAACCTCCACCGCCTACTTCTGGACCAACTTCAACACCAACCCCGGCACCTACCCCATCACCATCACCGCCACCGACACCACAGGAGCCACCGACACCGCCACCTACACCCTCACCATCACCCCCTTCGGCTAACCCACCCACCAGGGGGTGCGGGGAACCCACCCGCACCCCCCGGTCGGCGGGTTAGCCGTAGGGGGTGATG
>NZ_PQHZ01000003.1 GCF_003385185.1 Amycolatopsis palatopharyngis
GCGGGGGCGGGGGAGGGGAATGCGCTGCCAGCTCTGGGGGATTGGAGGCTGGCGGCGCTCACCCGCGCCGACCGGGAGATCTAGTCGTCTTCGTCTTCGTCGTCGATGGGCCAGCCGTCCGGGCCGATGTCTCGTGCCTCGCCCCGGTCGTTCACGTACACGCTCATGGCGACACCGCGGGGATCTCGTTGGCGGGGAAGTGTTCGATCTCGCGCCACACGTGGTCACACAGTGGGCAGGTGGGGTCCAGCCATTTCCCGCCGAGTTCGTGGAAGTCTTGGCGTTGCGGGGTGACCTCGTCGCCGCACAGGGCCCGGAACTGCTCGCCCGGTCGGGGCCGGGTGTAGGGGTCGATGTCGAGCGCGTGCCGCCGCCCTTCGGCCTGCTGCCAACGGAGAGTCATTGCTGCTCCCGGTCGCGCTTGTCCTTCTCGGCCAGTCCCACGTAGATGTTCGCGGCCAGCCGCTTCCCGTCCTCGACGTCGACGATCAGCGGTGGCGCGTCGTCGATCGCAACCGCGAAGTACTCCACACCGTTCAGCGTGACGACCCCGGTCTTGATGGGGATACGCCTCCCGGCTGCGGTGCGCCCGTCGACGAGGTTGGCGGTCTGCCACTCCGGTTTTCCCATGCTCGGCCTCCCCGGTAGGCTTCGGTCCTGCATCTTCGAGCGCTGCACGATTAACTATCCGCTGCATGCAGCAACCGTGCAATACTCCGATCGTATGACAGGGCGTAAACGCACCGTGACCGCCTACCATCTGCTGCATGGCTAGCAGCGCTGACACCCCCCGCGCCCGCGCACTCGGCGCCGAACTCCGCCAACTACGCGGCACACTCACCACCCGTGAACTGGGCAAACGCACCGGCCGAAGCAGCTCCCACATCTCCCGCTGGGAAACCGGCCGGCTGATCCCCAGCGAAACCGACGTGGCCACCGTCCTCGCGGTCCTGAACGTCACCGGCCCCGAACGGGACCGGCTGCTCGAACTGGCGCGCGACGCAGCCGACCCCAACTGGATCGCACCCGGTGTTGATCGGCAGTTGGCCGCGTTGGCGGAGTACGAGCGCACCGCCCGCAGCATCACCGAGGTCGAACCACAGTTGATACCAGGACTGTTGCAGACCGGCCCCTACGCCCGGGCGGTGATGGTGGCGTTCGGTGCCACCTCCGGTGAAGCGGATCAGCGCGCTCTCGTCCGGTTGGGGCGGCGGCAGGTGCTCACCGAGTCCCCACCGAAGCGGTTCACCGCGATCATCGGGGAGGCCGCGCTGCGCTACCCACTATGCGGCCGAGAGGTGATGCTGGAGCAGCTACGCGAGCTGGAGAAGCTGTCGGCCCTGTCGAACATCACGATCCAGGTGCTGCCACTAGATCGCCCTACCCCGTCGGCGTTGACCGGCGGGTGGGGGTTGATCGAGTTCGACCGGGCCAAACCGGTCGTGCACCTGGAGCACTTCAGCGCCGCGTCCACGATCACTGACGCAAAGACGGTTGCTCGCTACCAGGCGGCGGCGGATACCCTTCGTGACACGGCGATGAACCCCGCCGAATCCATGGGGCTCATCGCCGATGTCATCACGGAATGGGAGACAACACAGTGAAGATACCGCACTCCACCGACACGTGGCGCAAGTCGAGCTACAGCGGTGGGCAGTCGCAATGCGTTGAGGTGGCCCACGGCCAGTCCATCGGGGTCCGCGACACGAAGGACCGTGAGGGCGGGCACCTCGTTCTACCGTCGGCTGGATGGCGGGCCTTCACCGACCAGGTGAAGCGAGGCTAGCCCGACAACCAACAGCGGCCCCCCGGTGTCACGCACACACCGGGGGGCCGCTCTCGTATGCCAGCAGGGGTCAGCGCTTCTTCGGCAGCTTCCAGGCGATCACGGCCAGCAGGGCGACGATCGCCAGCCCGAGTGTGGCGCCTGAGCCGGAGCCGATGCCGTGGATCACCATCACGACGAAGAACAATATTGCGCCGCCTACGAGCAGCACGAAGAACCCGTTGAGGACGATGCTTGCTAGCGCTCGAAGCTTGTCCTGCCTCGTGACTTCTGGCATGGCCCTCTCCTCGTGTTCGGTTTGGTTGTCGTCTATTACTCGTTGCGGTGTCACTGGTCGTTACCCGGCCGGCCCGACTCTTTGGGCTCATCCTTCGGCCAGCGGACGATGCCGAGGTGCACGCCGATCGTCACGATCACGTCGGCGACGGTGCGGAAGAACCGGCGGATCATGTGCCCTCCGCCTTCGCGTGGTCCTTCACTGCCTGGCGCACGTCGCCATCGTTGAGCGCCACCTGGAGCAGTTCGACAGGCACAGACCCCCGGTAGTCGTAGTACCCGGCCAGGAAAGCGACCTGGCCAATCAGTCGCGCGTACTCTTCCTCCATCATCGGACGGTCACCACCTGTGCGCCCTCGGGCGTGATCTCGGAGTGCATCAGGGTGGGGTTACTGAAGCCGGTGAAGATCACGACGGCGAGACCGGCGAGGATCGGGTAGGCGAAGATGCGGGCGATTCGCCAGCCGCGAGAGTCGACGACGCGGGCGTGGGTGGACTGGCCAGCGGAGGGCCAGAGATAGGCGCGGAGACGCTGGTGGAATCGCACATTAACTGCACGAAAACCAGGTGACTTTAGGCGAATTGAGGTGACATGAGATGACGACGCAACACTCTGACCTGGCAGGTCAGCGACATGACGTGACTTGAGATGACCGACGGAGCGATACCCGGAGGGTTGTTGGTTCGAGTCCAACCGGGGGAGCACTCGCCCCAGGCCATTGGCCTGGGGCTTTTTTCTGCCCAAACACGGACACCCCCAATCCCGCCAGAGATCCGCTGCTTTCGTCACTCCCGCCGTCCGGGAGATCTTTGGTCGTCCTCGTCGGTTTCGTCGTCCACCGGCAGCAAGGTGTCGAGGTCGATCTGTTCACCCTTGGCGTTGGTGTAGGTGTTGCGCAGGCCGTCGTTGTCCACCACGTTCACCTGCCCACCGGCAGGGGTGGGATCTCGTTGGCGGGGAAGTGTTCGATCACCCGCCATTCGTGGTCGCAGTGCCAGCAGGTCGGGGCGTGCCAGTGGCCGCCGAGTTCCTGGAAGTCCAGCCGTGTCGGGGTGACCTCGGCGCCGCACAGTGCGCGGAATCGCTCGCCCGGTCGCGGCCGGTTGGCCGGGTTCATGTCGAGTGCGTGCCGTTTCCGTTCGGCCTGCTGCCAGCGCAGCGTCATCGCCGTCCCCGCTCACGCCCGGCCGCGGTGCGCGCCTCCCCACGGACCTTCGTCCGCCACACCGGTGTACGCATATCCACTCACTGGTCAACTCGTCCTTACCAGTATTACAATGGCAGCAGTGGTACTACTGGTCAAGACGTGTGGAGAATGGGTGCCATGGTGGATCGAACAAGCGGCGTTCCCGCCTTCCGGCAGGTAGCTGCCGACCTCCGAGCGAAGATCACCAGCGAGCAGTACGCGCCCGGCGCGCAACTGCCCAGTGAACGTGAACTGGTGGAGGCCTACGGTGTTTCGAGGCCGACGATTCGCGATGCGGTGAGCGTGCTGCGCGCCGAGGGCATCGTCGTGGCAGAACACGGCAAGGGCGTGTTCGTCCGGCCGCCGGCCGCGATCCACCGGCTGGCCAGGTCGCGGCTCTCCAAAGAAGCGCGTGATCGGAACCAGGGTGCGTTTCTCGCTGACGCCGCCACACGCGGATTCACCCCGTCGACGTCGGTCAAGGTCAGGTTCGAGGAGGCCGACGACCGCACGGCCGAGTATCTCGGTATCGAGCCCGGTGACGAGGTAACCGTGAGAGACCGGGTGATGCGGGCCAACGGACTGGTGGTTCAACTCGCCGTGTCGCGCCTGCCGCGCGAACTGACGCGTGACACCGCCATCGAGCAGGTCGATACCGGAGCCGGTGGGACGTACGCCCGCTTGGAGGACACGGGCCGCACCATCCTTCGCTTCGTGGAGCATGTCGGGGCTCGAATGCCGACTCCGGAGGAGGCCGCTGCACTTCAGCTCCGCTCCGGTGTTCCCGTCGTGGCCGTCACTCGTGTGGCGCACGGGGAGGATCGGGCGTTGGAAGTCAACGACATGGTGTTGCCCGCCGACCGGTACGAGCTGTCATACGAGTGGCTCGCTGACTGATTGCCCGAGCGGCATGCGGCCCCTGGTGCGTCCACCGCCAGGGGCCGCATGACCTTGTAATGGTGCTTGTTCGTCAGGTTCTCGTGGGAGGCGGACGATGCGGAGCCAGAATCCATGACGATCACAGCCGCCACCGCGCGTAAGAACTCGCGCATCATGGCGCTCGGATGCCGGACCTGGCCGGCGAGAACACACGGATCGCCACCGTCGGATCCGGTGGCGGATACGAGTGGGAGCGGTTGCGTGGCGAACGACCCGCTGTCGCTCGTCGCGGTTCGGGTGCTTGCCGCCGAAAACGACTAGGTATCAACTCTTGACCTAGTGGCCTGTGTCCGACGATGATCCCTGTCACGACAGAATGTGCGCGAAACGTACCTAAATCACGCGCAATCAATCACTCTCGGTGTGGAGATGCTCCGAGGAGAGGCGGAATCGTGAGGAACACGAGAAGGATGCTTCGCGCGGGCCGTTTTGGGGCGATCGCGCTCAGCATGGGCCTGGTGGCAAGCGCCTGCGGCTTCGGCGGTGCCAGCGACGAGGCCGGCGGCGGCACCACGCTGGATCTGCTGGTGCCCTCGTACAGCGACGCCACGAAAAGTCTGTGGGACGGGATCATCAAGGACTTCACGGCCGAGAACCCCGATATCGACGTGAAGCTGGACGTGCAGTCATGGGACAATATCAACGACGTCGTTCGGACCAAGGTGCAAGCCGGCGAGGCTCCCGACATCCTCAATATCGACGCGTTCGCCGGCTTCGCCGGTGATGACCTGCTCTACCAGGCATCCGAGGTGCTCTCCGAGCAGACGGCAGCGGACTTCCTCCCGGCGTTCGCCGAGAACGCCTCGATCGACGGCACCCAGTACGGCCTGCCGCTCATCGCGTCGGCTCGTACCTTGTTCGTGAACCGGAGCCTCATGGAGCAGGCCGGCGTCACCAAGATCCCCGAGACGTGGCAGGAACTGCTCGATGCCTCGAAGAAGATCAGCGCGCTCGGTGGTGGCATCAGCGGATACGGTATGCCGCTCGGCAGCGAGGAGGCGCAGGCCGAGACGTCCATCTGGGCGTTCGGCAACGGCGCGAACTGGGGTGACAGCGGCAAGATCACGGTGAACACCCCCGAGGCCGTCGAGGCCGTCGAGTTCATGAAGACGATGATCGACGAGAAGGCCACCCAGCCGAACCCCGGTGCGACCGACCGGACTCCGCTGATCAACGTTTTCGTCCAGGGCAAGATCGGGTTCATCGAGGCGCTACCGCCCACGGTCGCCCAGATCGAGCAGGAGAATCCGGAGCTCGATCTCGAGCTGGCGCCGATTCCCACCGCGGACGGCTCGCCGGTGACCCTCGGCGTGGCCGATCACCTGATGGCGTTCAAGAACGACGGTGACAAGCAGGAGGCGATTACGACCTTCCTGGACTACTTCTACTCGACCGAGGTCTACACGAACTTCGTGAAGACCGAGAACTTCCTGCCGGTGACCACATCCGCGTCCGAGAAGCTAGACAATCCCGATCTGCAAGTGTTCCTCGATGCCCTGCCCGAGGCTCAGTTCTATCCGAGCACGAACCCCGCTTGGTCGGCGACTCAGGGCGCGTTCCAGACACTGGTGGGTCAGATCGGTCAGGGCAAGTCCGCCGATGAGGTGCTGTCCGCCATCCAGGCCAAGGCCGACGCGGCAGCCTGACACTCAACTGCGGAGATCGAAGAACATGCTCAAGCAGGCCGGGAAGAGACGGTCCGTGGTGGCGGCGCTGCCATGGATAACGCCCACGCTTCTGCTGATCGTCACGATCGTGCTCTTCCCGGCCGGTTACATGGTCTGGACCTCGCTGCGGGACCTGTCGGAGTTCGGCACTGATCGCGGTCCCGCGGGACTCGAGAACTACCGGCGATTGCTCGACTTCGAAGCGCTCCCGCAGGTGCTGATCAACACCGTGATCTGGGTGGTCGGCGTGGTTGCCGTCACCGTGCTCGTGTCCCTCGCGCTCGCCCAGTTGTTGAACAAGGCTTTTCCGGGGCGACGGCTGGTCCGGCTTGCGGTGATCGTGCCATGGGCCTCGAGCGTCGTGATGACCTCGATCGTCTTCTACTATGGACTGGATCCGTTCTACGGCGTCATCAACCAGGCGCTCGTCGACATCGGAATTCTCGACCAGCCGTACGGCTTCACGAAGAACCCGGTCTCTGCTTTCGTGGTATCGATGGCAACGGCAGTTTTCGTTTCGCTACCGTTCACCACTTACACACTGCTCGCAGGCCTCCAGGCGATTCCACATGAGATTCTCGAGGCGGCGCAGATCGACGGCGCGAGCCCGACGCGCACCTACTTCAACGTGGTTCTGCCGAATCTGCGTTCCGCGCTCGCGGTCGCGGCGATCATCAACATCATCAACGTGTTCAACTCGCTGCCGATCCTGCGCACCCTCACCGGGAGCCTGCCCGGGTACGACGCGGACACGACCACGACGTTGATCTTCAAGTTCATCCAGGCCGACCGCCAGGTCGACACCGCGAGTGCGTTGAGTGTCGTCAACTTCGCGCTCGTGCTGGTGATCATCCTTGTCTACCTGCGCGCGGTCCGACCAATGAGAGAGGACTGACCGGATGTCCCTCAGTGGGGCCCGAAGGCCACGCTGGCTGTTGTCCGTTGCCGGCCTGGCGGTTGCGTTGTTCTTTCTCGCGCCGTATCTGGTCATGATCATCGGGTCGTTCAAGACCAGATCCGAGATCCTGTCGGTGCCGCCGACGTACCTGCCGACGGAATGGCATCCAGAGAACTACTTCGACATGTGGAGTACGCCGGAGACACCACTGCCGTACAACATGGTCAGTACGATCGTGATCTCCGTATGCGCCACACTGCTCGTTCTCGCGGTGGCCATGCCTGCGGCGTACTACAGCGCGCGACACAGATTTCCCGGCAAGCTCGTGTTCCTGCTGCTGGTCCTGGTCACCCAGATGCTGCAGCCGACCGTGCTGGCCGCTGGTCTGTTCCGGGAGTTCTTCACTCTCGGCATTCACGACACCTGGCTTGCCATGATCCTGGTCAACGCGGCATTCAATCTGTCGTTCGCGGTGTGGATCATGCATTCGTTCTTCGCCGGGGTGCCGAAAGAGATAGAAGAGGCCGCGGCCCTGGACGGCGCCACGCGAATGCAGACATTGCGCACCGTGATACTGCCACTGGTCTGGCCGGGAATCGTCACCGCGATCATCTTCACGTTCGTAGCCTGCTGGAACGAGTTCGCGGCGAGCCTGGTCATTCTGACCACCGCCGAGAACCAGCCGTTGTCGGTCGCGCTGACGAAATTTGTCGGCCAGTACTCCACGTCTTGGCAGTACGTCTTCGGCGTGTCCGTGGTCGGCATCGTTCCCGTCGTGATCCTTTTCGCGTTGATCGAGCGCAGGCTCGTCGCCGGTCTCACTGCCGGCAGCGTGAAGTGATTCCACCCTTGCTATAACACCTTCGGATGCTTGATACTGATTGATGTCCGGCTAAAAGTGTCATCTTCGATCAAGGAAGTGATGTCAATGCCGTCATCCACCAACAGCGGGCCGTCCCGGCGGACCGTCCTGCGGTCAAGCGGTTTGCTGGGGGCAGCCGCTGGGCTTGGCTTCGCCAGCGGGCTACCCGCAGCAGCCGACGAGCTGTCCTCGCCCGAGCCGGCCAGGACCGGCCGCGAGGGCACGATGACGAACGTTCCGTTCGAGGGCTTCGATGAGGTTCGCGTTGGCCTGGTGGGAGTCGGCAACCGCGGTCTGGGGCAGGCCCGTCGATGGGCCGCGGTCTCGACGGTGACGGCGATCGCGGATATCCGCCGAGGCCAAGCCGAACAGGCGGCGGATCGAATCGTGCAGGAGAGTGGCCAGACGCGTCCGGCGATCTATGCCAACGGCGAGGAGGACTATCTCAACCTCCTGAAGCGTGACGATATCGACCTCGTCTACGTGGCGACGCCGTGGGAATGGCACCATCCCATGGCAAAGGCGGCGATGGAGCACGGTAAACACGTTGTCGTCGAACTGCCGATCGCGCCGTACCTGAACGAGATCTGGGACCTGGTGCGGACATCGGAGCGCACTCGCAAGCACTGCATGCTCCTGGAGAACGTTTGCTACTTCCGTCCCGAGCTGCGCGCGCTGATGATGTCCAAACAGGGTCTCTTCGGTGATCTGCTGCACGGCTCCGGCGGTTATGTGCACGATCTCCGCGATCCCTACATGTTCCACGGCGCCTATTACCCCGAGGGCTGGCGCCGCTTGTGGCACACGCGAATGAACGCGAGTCACTATCCGATGCACGGCCTGGGGCCGATCAGCGCGGCGATGGACATCAACCGAGGCGACCGTTTCGACCGGCTGGTGTCGATCGCGTCCCCGGCTATGGGACTGGCGCTCTACCGCGAGGAGAACATGCCGCCCGACCATCCGTCGTGGGGCGAGAAGTACATCTCCGGTGATCGCAACACCTGTTTCATCCAGACAGTCAACGGCCGGTTCATCCGGGTGGAGCACGAGGTCACCACGCCGCACCCCTACACGCGCAGGACCACTTTGGTCGGAACGCGCGGCGTCTGGGACGAGAACCTCGGGATCTACCTGGAGACCCTCGGGCACAACAACCATTCCTGGCGCTCATTCGGCAGTGAGTTCGCCGAGTACGACCACTGGCTGTGGAAGGACATCGGGGACTCAGCGGAGGAGTACGGCGGTCACGGGGGTGGTGACTTCATCTCGATCTTCCGGACGATCCAGCTGATGCGCCTCGGGCTCACGCCGGACATCGATGTGTACGACTCCGCCGCGTGGTGCGCGGTGATCGAGCTCAGCGAGAAATCTCTGACGGCCGGCAGCCGGGCGGTGAAGGTCCCCGACTTCACGCGGGGACACTGGGAGGAGGAGCGACAGGGACTCTCCCGAGACCGTCCGGAGTCAAGTGAGCAGGTGAAGGTGGCCGCCACGGGGCGACGTGGCGCGCGAGCTGGCGGCTGAGGAGCTGACCCAGTAGGGCTCTGGCGGGAGCTCGTCCACGAGCTCCCGCCAGGGTTCCGGTCCTTATCGGCGCCAGATGATCCGATTCTCCGTGTGTATGTGCCGGTCGCACTTTCCCGGGAAAGCGCGCGCTCGCAGAGCTCGCGCCACGCCTGATCTCGCACTTTCCCGGGAAAGTGCGAGAGGGGTGGGCCGGGCCGGGGGTCTGGCTAGCCCGAGATGGTTCGCAGCAGCGCCGAAACCTCCGCGGCCATTGCCTCGCGGCCCGCACCCAGATACTTGCGGGTATCGACCGCACTGGGATTGGCGGCGAGGTATTCGCGGACCGCTGCCGTGAACACCTTGTTGAGATGTGTCGATACGTTGATCTTGGTCATCCCCGCCTTCACCGCCTTCGTCAGAGCCGCGTTGCTGACTCCGGACGAGCCGTGTAGTACGAGAGGCACGGGGACGGCGTCGTGCAGGCGGGCGATGAGGTCGAAGTCGAGTGCCGCGTCACGACTGAGCATGGCGTGCGAGGACCCCACGGCCACCGCGAGGGCGTCGACTCCGGTGTCCGCGACGAACTTCTCGGCCTCGGCGGGATCGGTTCGCACCCCGGGTGCGTGGGCCCCGTCCTTGCCGCCGACTTCGCCCAGTTCGGCTTCGACCCAGACGCCCTTTTCATGGCATGCACGGGTGACCTCGCGGGTCAGCCGGATGTTGTCGTCGTAGTCGAGTTTGGCGCCGTCGAACATGACGGAGGTGAATCCCAGTTCGACCGCCTCGTAGACCAGTTCAGTGGACTCGGCGTGGTCGAGGTGGACTCCGACGGGTACCCGTGCCGCACGAGCCGCGGCGAGTGTCGCGGCCGCGACGGGCTCCAGCGCACCGTGGTACCGGACGCAGTTCTCGCTGATCTGCAGCAGTACTGGAAGACCCACGTTCTCGGCGCCGGAGATGATCGCCTCCGCGCTCTCGAGCTGGATCACGTTGAACGCGCCTACTCCGCGTCCCCGGTCGCGGGCAGAGCCCACGATGTCACCGGTCGCTGTGCGGGTCATGAATCTCCTTGAGCTGAACGAGGTCGATGACCTCTCGGTACGTCTCGTCGTCGATGTCACCGGCGTAGGGCGCCGGTACGGCAGCCGCAGACCAGGCCACGGCAGTCCGCAACGTGCCGGGCCACCTCACCCCCGTCACGAAATCCGCCGCGAGCGCCGCCACGCAGGCGTCGCCCGCACCGGTCGGGTTGCCGGAGATCCGTGCGGGCGGACGGGCCTGCCATGCCTCGTCGAGCGTCACGCCGAGCAGGCCGTCCGGGCCGAGCGAGACCACGACGGCCTCAGCGCCGCCGGCGAGCAGCCGCCGTGCTCCCTCGTGGGGATCGGGAGATCCGGTGGTGGCCCGCAACTCGACACCGTTGGGTTTGGTCAGGGCAGGGCCGGCTCCGACGGCAGCGGACAGAGCGGGTCCGCTGGTGTCCACAATAGAGGGAACGCCGTGATTGCGCGCACGCAGGCACAATTGACCGTAGGCGTCCACGGGCAGCCCTGGTGGGAGGCTGCCAGAACAGACCACCACAGTCGCGGCACGTACCGCGTCGTCGAAGTAGTCGATGAAGTCCTGCCACTCCCTTGTGGACACAACCGGACCGCGCTCATTGAAGGCGGTGGCCTCAGCGGTGTCGGCGGATACGACGGTCACAGTTCGCCGTGATTCGCCGGCGATGGCGGAGAAACTATGCCGGATCCGTGCCTTGTCCAGATCGGCCCGTAGTGCGTCACCGCTGATGCCACCGGCCAATCCCGTGGCGAGTACCGGCAGGCCGAAGTGCTCCAGTACACGCGCGACATTGACCCCTTTGCCGCCCGCCCGCTCATGTGGTCGTTCGACAAGGTGCGAGGAGCCCGGCATCAGCGACGTGACCGGGTAGGTCACGTCGAGTGCGGCGTTGAGCGTGACGGTAAGAATCATCAGCGACTCTCCAGCAGGTCGAAGGCCATCAGCCCGGCGCCCACGCAACCGGCCCGGTCACCCAGCTCGGCTGGCACAACTTCGGGGACCCGCTGGTAGCTCAGCCGGGCCGCGAGCCTCTCACGTAGCGGGTTCAGCAGACGTCGCTGCCCGGCATCCGCCAGGCCTCCGCCCAGCACGATCACCCCGGGGGCCAGCACGCTCGCGCTCCACGCGAGAGCGTGGGCCAGACCGCCGATCGCGTCCGACCAGACCGATTCCGCCACGACGTCACCGCTCAGTGCCAGTGCGGCCACCTCGGCGGCGCCCGCGGGCCTGCGACCGGCCTTCGCGGCGTAACGGCGGGCGATCGCCGCTCCGGAGGACACTGCCTCAAGGCACCCTCGGAGGCCGCAGTAGCACGACTGTTCATAACCGACGTCGACGTGCCCTATCTCGCCGGCCCAGCCGCCCGCGGAGTAGCAGCGGCCGTCGAGAACGATCGCGGCCGCGATTCCGGTGCCGACCGGCAGGAAGAGAAGGCTCTCGTGACCGCGTCCCGCGCCGAGCCGGGCCTCCGCGAGCCCGCCCGCGCGCACGTCATGCCCGAACGCCACGGGTGCCCCGATGCGCTCGGCGAGCAGTTCGCGCATCGGTACATCGCGCCAGCCAAGGTTCTGCGACCACACGCCGAGTCCACGCGCTTCGTCGACGATCCCCGGCACGACGACGCCGACCGCGGCGGCGCCGTGCCGATCCGACAGTTGGTTGGCGAGGGTGGAAACCAGGTCGACGACGGCTCGGGCGTCACTGTCCCGTCCGATGGGGGTGGGTGCCGTGGTCGTGTGCAGGAGCTGGCCGTGGTCGTCGAGAATTCCGGCCTTGACCGTGGTGCCACCTACATCGATGGCACAGACCTGTGTCACGGCTGCGCCGTGGGCAGGACCACCGACCTGGACAGGTGCCGTGGTCGATCGGGATCGAGGCCCCGGCGATGTGCCAGCGCGACCGCGAACCGCTGCGCGATCACCAGTTGCGCCAATGGGTCCAGGTCGCTGGTCACCAGTGACGCCCCGGTCGCGGCGACGTCGTCGGCGAGTCCTTCGATGGGCTCGCCGAAGTTCCAGACGAGCCGTCCGGGTTCCGCGATCGCGATCGGGCCGTGGCGGTAGTCCATGGCCGGGTAGGCCTCCGCCCAGAACTGTGCCGCCTCTCTTGTCTTCAGGGCGGCCTCGTGAGCCAGCCCGACCGTCCATCCACGACCGAGAAAGGTGACCTGCGGTGCGTCGAGATGGCTCGCCACCGGGAGCTGCAGTGCCTTCTCGGCGTCCACCGCCGCGGTGTCCATGTCATGGCCGAGGCTGGCGCGCAGCAGTGCGAGGGTGGTCGTGGCGAAGCGGGTCTGCACGACCGACCGTTCGTCAGCGAAACGGAGCGGAATCAGGTGTGTGGCGACATCGCGAATCGGCGCGTCGGCGACCGCCGTCAGCGCGACACTCGGTGTGCTTTCCCGCCGGAGCAGTTGAAGCACCTCGGTCGTCGTGCCGGACCTGGTGATCGCCACGATCCGGTCGTAGCGGCGGCCGGTCGGCATCTCCGACGCCGCGAAGGCGTCCGTCTCGCCGATTCCGGCTTCTTCGCGTAGTGCCGCGTACGCCATCGCCATGAACCAGGACGTACCGCAGCCGACGACCGCGACCCTCTCGCCCGCCTGGGGAAGCGCGTCGGAGACCCCGCGCGCCAGACCGGCGGCGCGCCGCCAGAGGTCCGGCTGACTCACGATCTCGGCGCTGACATGGTCACTCACTGGGCGAGACCCCTTCGGTTGGCAGACAGCGATGCACACAACGACCATACCTGGAGTAAACTGATCGAACAACACCACAAACAATCATCTTTGCGCAGTTCGACGTTCGTTGTGTGCATCGCTGTCCGGTTGATTACGGTCAGGAGCAGGTGAACGAGGCCCCGGCCCAGTCGCCGTGGTCCCCGGCGTTGCCGCCTGCTGGATCCACCACCAACTCGACGTACTGTGCCCCGTTCAGGTCGATGTCCACATGCTCGGTGGCGAACGTCCCGGTCATCGTCGACGAACGGAACTTCTCCTCCCCGTCGACGAGCACGGTGAAGATGATCGAACCGTAGTCGGGGATCTCGTCATCGACACCCACGTCCGACACGAACCGGTCGCACTGACCGCCGACGTAATAGCTGATACGGGAGGTCGCGTGTACGCCGAGTCCCTTGGCGTAAGTCTGACCGTCCAATGTGATCGGACGTCCGTCGCCGGCGGCGCTCTCACCGTTGCTGGTGTCCTTCTCCACCGGTCCCCAGCCGTTGGTCGCCTCCACCCATGGAACGTCCGAGGCCCAGACCTGTCCGGTCGGTGGCGTTGGCAGTTCGCGGGTGACCAGTTTCAGATCGAACACGTGTAGCGCCTGGGTGTTCGACAGGGTCACCGCGTAGATCTCCTTGCCCGGCGTCGTGCGCACCTGGTTGGTGAACACGCGGTACTTCGTGCCGTGGTTGGCCGGGCCGTCCTGGGTGTTGCGGTAGTCCGTCGTGACGGCGATCTTGGAGCCACCGGCGCTCGGGTCGAGACAGCACCAGTTCGGCAGCCGGAGATCTCGCTTCTCGGTGCTGCCGTCGGCGTAGCGAATGGTGACGGTCCCGGTCTGCTGGCCCGCTTCGGCCCCCAGGAACGCGATATGTGTTCCCGTTCCGGACAGCTTCACCGTCTGTCCACTGAAGATGGTGTTGTTCGGCGTGCCCGGGGCCGCCGACGGCCAGGTGAAGTCGACGCCGTCAGCGGTGATCGTGCTGCCCGGTGTCACACCGGCCGCGGCCAGCGCCTGCGCCGAGTATGACGCACCGCCCAGGTCGAAGTTGCCGCTCGCGGTGTCGCCGTCGTCGGTGACTCCCACGTTGTTGTACGACGCGGCCAGTGACGAGTACACGACTTCGGTGGTTGCCGCCGTCGACACGGCCTGCTCCCGCCCGTGGGAGAGGTAGCGCGCCTTGGCGCGCAGTGTTGTCCGTCCAGGTTCCGCTGTCGGACCGACCTGGGCACGGATCGTCGCGGTGGCGCTCTCGCCGGCGCCGAGGTGCTCGATCGCGCTGCCTTCGGTCGCGCCGGCCGTCCACCCGGTGGGCAGGGTCGCGGAGATCTCGACGTCGCGAACCGGTCCACCGGTGTTGTTGGTGAACGTGACCCGCAGTTCGGCCTCGTCTTCCTGCGCGACCAGCTCCGGTACCTGCGTGCTGAGTGTGGCCAGACCGTCCTCCACGCGCGGTCCGCCGACCGACGAAGTCCCTTCGAGGTTCACCGTGCGGGTTTCGCCAGATGGAACGGAACCGGCCTTGACGTGCACCACGCCGCCGCGCTCGGACGGGTCGTAGTACCACCCGGTCACGGCCGACTCGAAGGCGTCAGCACCGGAGACCTTGATGAGCGGCGCCTGTCCGCCGATGCGAACCCGCGCGGGTTCCGAGCCGGTATGCACACTCAGCTCATAGGGCCGAGCCGCGGCCTTGCCTTCGTAGTCGCCCTCGCTCGCGCCGATCGTGACCGCGACCGTACCGCGGCCCTGGCTCGGCGACCGGACGCTGAAGACCTGTTCGGCCACCGCGCCCGTCGTGTGCTCTCGAGTCACCTGGTCGTCCTCGTGGAGAGTGAAGGACTCGTCGTCGCTGGGGTAGACGTCCAAAGTGATCGGTGCGTCCGCGGGAACCTCCGCGGCGTTGCGGTAGCCGTCGGGTCCCATCGGGAGCACCGCGCCGGCCCGGACGAACAACGGCAACGTCGCCAGCGGGGCGCTGTACCCGTCTAGCACCCGGCCGCCCTCGTACACCGTGCCGTCCCAGTAGTCGATCCAGCGTCCTTCGGGCAGGTAGATGCCGTCGCGTACGCCCGAGTCCTCGAACACGGGCGCGACAAGCAGGTCCTCGCCGAGCAGGTACTGGTGCGTGGCTTCCGCGCCGTACGCCTTCGGGTCTTCGGGGTACTCGATCGGCATCGAACGAGCGACCGGCGTCCCTGTGCGATGTGCCCGCGCCGCCAATGTGTAGATGTAGGGCATGAGGCGGTTGCGCAACTGGAGGTAGCTGCGGTTGATCTCCGTGGCCTCCTCGCCGTACAGCCAGGGGCGCTTGTCTACCGATGCCCATCCGCTCATCGAGTAGAGCGCCGGTGACAACGCCTTCCACTGCAGGTCCCGCACATAGCTCTCCGGGGAACCGCCGAAGATGCCGTCCACGTCCCCGGTGGTGAATGCCATGCCGGAGTTGCCCGAACCATGGATCGCGGGCACCTGCCAGCGGATGGCATCGAGATTCCCGGAGTGATCGCCGGTCCACGGCACGGCGCAGCGCTGCGCGCCCGCCCACGCCTCGACCATGAGTACGTAGCCACGCGCGTCGCTGTTGTCCTCGATTCCCGCATGGGCGTCCTCGCAGGCGGACAACGCCATCCGGTAGCCCTGTCCGACCCAGGCGACGTCGAGTTTGCGTAGCCGTACGCCCGCCTGCCCGACCTCGTACTCCTGTTCGGTAAGGGAGCGCTCGGTCCACAAGCCCATTTCGATGCCGCGTTCGCGCATGGCATCGCCGGTTTCCTCGAGTTCGACGTACTCGCAGCCGTAACCGTCGTTGACGAGCATCCAGCCACCGGGCATGTCGTGGTCGACGAAGTCCTGCGCTACCGAGACGGCATCAGGTGTTCGCAGCTTGCCCGGCGTTCGATCGCCGCGGTACGCCGGATTCGACCGGTTGTAGCAGTCCGCGTCGCCGTACTCGAGGCCGTAGACCGGCGGCATCATGGGGCGACCGGTCAGTTCCGTGTACTCGTCGAGGGCGTGCTTGTAGTCACCCGGTTTCCCGACCAGGAAGTAGGCGTCGAACCGCTGTTCGGCGTGGGTGGTGGCGACCGGTTCGGTGAACGCGTACCGGCCCGGGGCGAAGGTGTTGCGCAGCACGCCGTACCCATTGCTGCTCATGTAGTAGGGGACGGCGTTCGGGTTGCCGCCGTCATCCCAGTCGAAGTCGCGGTCGATCTCGATGGTGTGCCCACGATGGCTGAACCGGCCGTTCTGCATGCCGCCGCCGAGGAACTGTTCCCGCGCTGCGCGGTCCAGATGCTGAGTGGCACCGGCGTCGTCGAAGGACACCGGCGCCGTCTCCTGCCACACGACGCTGCCGTCGCTGCGATGCAGGGCCATTCGTGCCGTGGCCTTGTCGATCCGCAGCCGGACTTCGTCGCTGGAGACGGTGACGACCCCGTCGGCGTCGGTGACCGCGAGATCCGCGCCGGGCCATCCCTCACGGACGATGATGTCGGCGTCCGGCGCGGCGGGGTCCGCGGGGGCGTCGTTGGCGGGATCGGTGAACTGCCCTGTCGGATCGGCTTCCACGCGGAGAACGTCGTCCTCCAGGAAGGTGACGCGAGCGGCGCCCTCTTCCCCGGTGAGTACGACCTTCGCGCCGTCCTGTTCGACACCGGTGATCGGTCCGATTCCCGTTCCGGCCGCGGACGCACTCGCGGACTCCGGGATCGGCGCGGCGGTTGCCAGGCCGGACGGCACGAGGAGTGCTGCCACTGCGAGCACTCCAGTGGCACAACGTCGTCCCGTTGACTTTCTCCAGCTCGGTCCGGACATCAGCACTCCTACGTCTCAAGGGTGGAGGCAATGCTGATGCACGCTCGAGTAAACGTCAATAGTTGATTGAAACTGCCGCTGTTCACGCACAATCAATCAACCGTTCGTCCCAGCGCGGCTCCCTGGCGGGTCGCCTGTTCGCGCGATAGTCCGTCGTCCCTGACACGGCCCATCAGCGCGTCGGGCAGGATGCCACCATGTCTCGTCATCAGCGCCTCAACGACATCCTTCGACTGCTTTCCGAGGACGGTCACCTCGATGTCGAAGAAGCCGTCGAACGACTCGGTGTGTCGGCGGCGACCGTTCGCCGGGATTTCGATCACCTGGCCGAGCAACAGTTGCTGACTCGCACCCACGGTGGCGCGGTCACGGCCGCGGGGTCCTACGATCTGCCGTTGCGGTACAAGATCGCGCGCCACGCCGACGAGAAGTTGCGCATCGCGAGTGCGGCGGCCGAGATGGTCGGCCTGGGCAGCACCATCGCGCTCAACGGAGGCACCACCACCAACGAGGTCGCGCGCGCGATCGCGAGCCGGCCGGACCTCGCGGTCTCCGACAGCGGTCCCCGCGTCACCGTGGTCACCAATGCCCTAAACATCGCAACGGAACTCGCCGTGCGGCCATACATCAAGATTCTCGTGCTCGGCGGGGTGGCCCGCCCGCAGTCCTACGAACTGATCGGCCCGCTGGGAACGTCGATACTCGAGCAGATCAACGTCGACATCGCCTTCCTCGGAGTGGACGCGGTCGACGCCGAGCACGGAGCGACGGCGCACCATGAGGGTGAGGCGAGTATCAACCGCCAGATCGCGGCCCGTGCCGCACGGGTGGTGGTGGTCGCCGATTCCTCGAAGGTCGGCAAGAGCGCCTTCGCGCTGATCTGTCCGGCGGACGACTTCGACGTACTGCTCACCGACTCCGAACCCGACGAGAGCGAGCGAGCCCGATTCGCGGAGCGCGGTGTCGATGTCGTGGTGGCCGATACGGGGTCAAGCCTCGGTCGAACCACCTGAGCGGAGTTATGCCTCGGAATTCGCGGGGAACGCGAGATCGCGGAGCGTGCCGAACACCCAGCCGATGAGGGGCAACAGGATCGGCGAAAGCTGGAGAACGAGAAGCGGGAGGAAGAACGCGAGAAATTTGGCCATGGTTTGGTCTCCGAATCGCTGTCGGCAGAGATTCCATGGTCGCCAGAGCCTGGCTGTTTCAGCCATGGACTCAATTCAAATTCTGGCGACCCGCGATTTGGTGCCAGCTCCAAAGATCACCGCGGCGGGGACGATGCCCGCGCGACTCGCCACCGCGGGCGCACGGACGCCGGGGTTGTCACCTGCTGCGACAGAAGCGGTGGAACTGTCGTACGCTTGTGGCGTGAGCACACCCGCGTTCTACGACGAGCTACGGAACCTGCGTCGGGAGCGGCTGCTCGATGCGGCGGCGGAGCTCATCGGCGAGGACGGTTGGGAGCGCCTGACGATGACCCGTGTCGGCGAGCGGTCCGGCATTCCTCGGCAGAGCCTGTACAAGGAGGTCAGCTCCAAGGCCGAGCTGGGCGAAGCCGTGGTGCGGCGAGAAACCGATCGTTTCCTCACCGGCATCGACGACCGGATCCGTGCGAACCACACCGACCTCGCGGCAGGACTGATCGCGGCCGTCCGGTTCAGCCTGGAGGCAGGCTCGCGAAACGACCTGCTCAAGGCGGTGCTCGGGGCCGGTCAGGGCTCGGAACTGCTGTCCCTGCTGACATCCCGGCCCAACGCGGTTCTTGCCCAGGCCATCGATGGCGTACGCGAGTCGGCCCGGCGGCATTTGGACACCCTGCCCGATGAGGAGACCCTCGAAACCGTACTGGACTGTGTGGTCCGTTTGACGATGAGCAACATGCTGCAACCCACGGTGGGGGTCAAACGTGCGACGACGCGGATCGCCACGATAGTCAACTGCCTGCTGGGCTAGGTATCGCGCGCCCGGTTCTCATCCGTCTGGGAGCTGGGCCCGGTTACCAGCGCATCGCAGCCCGCGTGAGCGCCCACCAGGCCTCGAACGCGACCTCCGGCTCCCGCAGGTTTGCCCCGGTGAGTTCCTCGAAGCGCGCGAGCCGGTAGCGGACGGTGTTCTGGTGTACGAACAGCCGCCTCGCGGTGGTCTCGACGTGCGTTCCACACGCCAGGTAGCCGCGCACCGTTGCCATCAGTTCGTCGGCTGAGCCGCTGTCCGCGAGTGGATCGAGGTAGCGAGCGCGCAGAATGTCTCCGATCTCCGCGTCGGCCGCGACGGCCGCGCGCAGGCTCAGCGAGGGCAGATCGTGGACGCCGGTGAGGCCGCAGGCGGAAGCGGTTGTGAGCGCTCGCGTCGCGAGCCGGTACGACTCGGCGAGCTGTTCCAGTGGGCGCGGTGGCCCGACACCGGCCACACCGTCGAAGTCGGTGTCCGGGACCGCGTACAGGAACCCCGCGAGGTCGCCGTCCCAGAGCGTGCTCAGCCCACACCGGTCCCGCACGGCCTCGGGCAAACCCAGGGCATGTTCGAATGTGCGGGCCGCCTCCCGCCCGGTGCCGCGTGCCCGCACCGCGACGTATTCGCGGTCGGGGTCGAGCAGGTAACTCTCGGCCTGGATGCGCAGCTCGGCGGGGGCGAGGACGCCGAGGAGTGCGTCACGCACGAACGCCGACCGGCGCTCCTGGTCGGCGGCCGCGACCTCCACCTCGGCCTGCCGGTGTGCCCTGGCCGTCGTGACCATCGCGACATCGGACCAGGCGAGCGCCGATTCGACGAACTCGAGGACCCGCTCGTCATCGATGCCGAGACGGCTTCCCACCTCGCGCGCGTGGGAGACAACGATCTGGACGCCGATCCGCCAGGCGCGCAACATGTCATCGACAGGGACACCCTGCTGCGCGCGCAGCTTGCCGATCACCGCCAGCCCATCGATTTCGTGCTCGCTCGCCGCCGCGCTGCCGGCACGTGCCGCACGCAGTACGCGCTCGACCTCGACCCGAACGTCGTCGTCGAGGGTCCCGGCGGGCACTGACCGGTAGGCGGGCAACTCGGTCCGCATGGCTTCGCGAACCCGTCGCGAGAGTTCGCCGAGCTCGCCGAGCAGCGCGTCGAACAGGACGTTCCACGTGTGCTGATTCTCGCGGTTCGTCAGCACGTTACGACTCCACCGGCGCCACTCACGCGTCGTAGTCGATCCGGAGTTCCTCGCTCACCGGATGCGCCTGGCAGGTGAGCACATAGCCGCGGGCCAGCTCGTCCTCGTCGAGCACCTGGTTCTGGTCCATGACCGCCTGCCCAAGCAGCACTTTCGCCCGGCACGTTCCGCAGGCTCCCCCCGCGCAGGAGTAGGGCGGGTCGATGCCCTGCTGCAGCGCCGCGTCGAGCACGGTGTCACCTGATGAGGAGAGCGTGAAGGTGGTCTCCACGCCGTCGACGGCAACGGTGACCTGGCTGTTGATGTCGACGTCGATATCGGCATGGGCGGCCTCGGTGTGGAAGACCTCCGTGCGGATGCGGGACTGGTCCACTTCCGCCGTGAGCGCTGACTTCACCGACTCGACCATCTGACCTGGCCCGCACAGGAACCACGTGTCGACCTCGGGCCGGTTGGGCACGAGCCGGTCCACCAGCGCGGGTTCGATACGGCCGGTGAGTTCCGCGGTGTCGTCGCGGGAGAGAACGTGGTGCACCTTCAGTCGTTGCCCGGCGAGCTCGTCGAGTTCGTCGCGGAACATGGTCGACTCGACCGTCCGGTTTCCGTAGATCAAGGTGAACCGGCTCGCCGGTTCGACTTCGAGCGTGGTGGCGATGATGGACAGAATCGGGGTGATACCGGAGCCCGCGGCGATCGCGACGTACTCTCTGGCTCGGTCGGCGTCGAGGACGCTGTGGTAGCTGCCCGTCGGAGACATCACGTCGAGGATGTCGCCTGCGGCCAGTTCATTGTTGACATAGGTGGAAAAGATGCCGCCCTCGATCTGCTTCACGGCGACCCGCAAGGTTTTCGCCGATACCGGAGCGATGATGGAGTAGCTGCGCCGCAGTTCCCGGCCCCCGATGACCGCGCGCAGCGTGATGTGCTGGCCCTGCACGTAGCGGTACTCGTGGGCGAGATCGGCGGGTACGTCGAAGGTCACCACCGTACTGTCCGCGGTCAGCCGCTGCGCCGAACGGACTCGGAGGGGATGGAACATGGGCCGCTGCGCCGAAGCGCGGTCCGGGGTCGGGGCCAGCTGGTCGGTCAGTCGTCGCCAGGTGCGGTACTCCGACGTGGTCATCGAGCGTCCGAACCACGTCGAGATCGCGGCGTTCCGGTCCAAATAGGCCTCTTCGTTGCGGCGCCACGCGCGCAAGTAGCGGTAGAACGGCACGCTCGGGTGCAAATGGTGCACCAGGTGATAGTTCTGGTAGACGAACAGGGGAGTCAGCCACATTTCCCCGCCCACTCGTACGCGGGTGGCCTGGTACTTGTCCTCCCGCTGTGTCTTGCTCAGCCCGTGGTGGGGCAGGTAGTCGAACCACCAGGCCAGGACGACGAGCCCGATTCGCTGGGGGATGATGAAGGCCACGAGTAGTTGCGCGCCGTAGCCTGCCCCTGTCAGCCAGGTGAAACCGGCGATCACGACGCAGAACGCGGCGACGGTACCCGCTACCTCTCCGCGTGGACGGCCGGTCAACCGGCGTAGGTAGAAGACCAGATACCAGACATCGATCGTCGCCCAGCGCAGCGGAAGCTGCCACCATGGGCCCTCGTCGGTCCAGGCGTCCGGATCCACCCCCTTCGGCTCGTTCGTGTTCCGGTGGTGCTCGATGTGGATGAACTTGACCATCCGGAAGGACGCGTACGGCGTCACGAACGGAACCGAAAGGTGACCGAAGATGTCGTTGAGACGAGTGCTGGTGCTGATCGCGTGATGCGTCGATTCGTGTAGCACGCTGAACATCAGGAACGTCACCGCGGCTCCCATGGGAACCGTCGCCCACGGCGACCATCCGGCGGCGAAGACCGCGTACATCTCGGCGGCGAAGAGCAGCAGCGTACCCAGGTACAACGCCGCCGTCGGCCAAGCCAGCTTCGGGATCTTCTCGCCGGGATCCGGTAATCCGCGAACCGGTTGTCGTGCCTCGCTGCGAGTCGCGACCGTCTCCATTTTCGACCTCCTGCGATGACACTCAGCATCAGAGTGTCTACTATCGTGACAGATTAGCGGAAAATGTCAACGCGACTGCGAATCCGGCCTGGCACGCGGGTGAGCTGAGGTGATCAACGGTGGTGGCCGGGCGCTGGTGCACGAAACCGTCATATCCGGCTAGGGTGTTGCGTCATGGGAAACTCGGACGGCGCCAAGGCGCCCGCACTCGTGCAGTCCGTGGACCGCGCCATCAGTGTCCTCGAGTTACTCGCGCACAAGGGGGCGGCTGGAATCACCGAGATCGCGGCCGAACTCAATGTGCACAAGTCGACCGTTTCCCGGCTGGTCAGCGTGCTGGAGGCCCGTGGCCTGGTGGAACAACAGGGAGAACGGGGCAAGTTCTCGATCGGATTCGGGGTCGTCCGGCTCGCCGGTGCGGCGACCGGCCAGCTAGATCTGGCACAGCTCGGCACCCCCGTCTGTGAATCCCTCGCCGACACGCTTGGCGAGACTGTCAATATCGCGGTGCTGGACGGCTCCGTGGCCATCAACATCAGCCAGGGCAGGGGTGGTGCTGCCGTCGCGGCGCAGAACTGGATCGGCAAGCGGACCCCGCTTCACGCCACCTCCAGCGGCAAGGTTCTGCTGGCGTTCATGGCCGAACCCGAGCGGGAGCGGCTCATCACCGAAGGAACCACGGCATACACCGCGAACACGGTGACCCAGCCGGGCCGGCTCAGGACTTTGCTCCAGAACGTGATCGAGGACGGCTACGCCACCAGTTTCGAAGAGCTCGAAGTCGGGCTGCACGCCGTCGCGGTACCGGTGCGCGGGCAACAGAACGACGTGGTGGCCGCGATCAGTGCCTCCGGCCCGGGGTACCGGTTGTCGCACGACCGCATTCAGTGGATCGTCGACGAACTCCGCCATGGCGCGGCGGAGTTGTCCACACAACTGGGATACATCCGCAGTTGACGGTCATGGTGTGGCGAGCCTCTTCGCCGCGTCATCCGCCGCCTTCGCTGCCGCATCGGCCGCACCGATCCCCTCGTCGTCGGGGCGACCGGCTGTTGTCAGATTGATGCGCGCCAGTACGGCCGCGCTACCGGCTGCCCCCGCGGCCAGCAGTGCGGCGGCGATGGCGTCCCCACGAGTGACCGGTTTTCCCCGCACTGCCAACGACTCGGCCATGCCTGCGATTCGTTCACCCAGGCCGGCCAGCTCCTGCGGTGGTCGTGCCGCCCCGGCGAGTGCGACGCTGAGCCGGCCCCCGCGTGTCTCCCCGCCATCTCGAACCCGCTGTGCGTCCAGCACGGCGCGGTAGGCCTCCGCGTCCTCCTCGGCCAGTTCCATCGCGCGCGCGGCGAGCGCGTCCGCCTCCGCGGCGCGTTCGCCCGCGTCGCCGAGGTCGGTCGCCAGCCTCGCGGTCATGGCGAGGAGTCCGGCGGCGGCAGCGGCGGTGACGGCCGCGACCCCGCCCGCACTCCAGTTGGGCGTGGGAGCCGCCACCTCGGAGAGGAAGCCGCGTAACGAGATGTCGCCGCTCGTCCGGGAAACCGGGCCACCAGGACCAGGCGATCCGCTGTTTTCAGGCGCCGTGTCAGTCAATTCAGTCCGGTCACCTCTCCGTTGTCGTCGATGTCGATCCGCTCGGCCGCCGGATGCGAACCGAGCCCGGGCATCGTACGCATGTCCCCGCAGATCGGGTAGACGAAACCCGCGCCGACCGACGCCCTGACCTCCCGTACCGGCAGCGTCCATCCGGTTGGTGCACCGACGAGACTCGGGTCCGAGCTCAACGAAAGGTGGGTCTTGGCGATACACACCGGCAGCCGCCCGAACCCGTTGGACTCGTAGTCGTCGATCGCCCGCGCTGCCGAGCGTTCATAGCTGACACCGGCCGCCCCGTACACTCGCGTCGCGATCGTCTCGATCTTCGTCCGCAGGTCGGCCGAGTCCGGGTAGAGCAGCCGGAACTCACTCGGCTCGTCGGCGGCCTCCATCACGGCCTCGGCCAGTTCGAGCGCCCCCTTGCCGCCACCGGTGAAGTGGTGGCTCACCGACACGCGCGCACCCGCCTCCTCGGCCACCGTCCGGATGGCGTTGTGCTCGCTGGGGTGATCAGTGGGGAAGGCATTGATCGCGACGACCGGAGACACACCATGCAACCGGATGTTGTCGATCTGTTTTCGAAGATTCGCCGCGCCGGCCAGCACGTCGTCCGGATTCTCCGCCAACAGTTCCTGGGGAAGGTCGCGCCCGGCCACCACCCGGTAGCGGCCCGAGTGCGCCTTGAGCGCGCGAACCGTCGCCACCAGCACCGCGGCGTCCGGTACCAGTCCCGAGTTCCGGCACTTGATGTTGAAGAAGCGCTCCGCGCCCATGTCCGCGCCGAACCCCGCCTCGGTGACCACGTAGTCGGCCCCCCGCGTGGCGATCAGGTCCGCCACGATCGAGGAGTTGCCGTGGGCGATATTGCCGAACGGTCCAGCGTGCACCAGCACAGGCGTGTTCTCGACCGTCTGCATCAGGTTCGGCTTGATCGCCTCTCGCATCAGCACGGTCATCGCTCCAGCCGCGCCGATCTCCTCGGCCGAAACCGGCACCCCACCGCTGGTGTAGCCGACCACGATGCGACCGAGGCGCGAGCGCATGTCCCGCAACGAGGTGGACAGTGCGAGTATCGCCATCACCTCGCTCGCGGCGGTGATGTCGAAACCGGTCTGCCGCGGGGTGCCGTCCGCGCTTCCGCCGAGCCCGGTGATCACCGAACGCAGCTCGCGGTCGTTGACGTCGAGCACTCGTCGCCAGGTGATCCGCTGTGGATCCAGGCCGAGCCGGTTTCCCTTGTGCAGATGATTGCCGACCATCGCGGCCAGTATGTTGTGCGCGGCGGTGACCGCGTGCATGTCGCCGGTGAGATGAAGGTTGATCGCCTCCATCGGAACCACCTGGCTGTACCCGCCTCCCGCCGCTCCGCCCTTGATGCCGAAGGTCGGCCCCATCGACGGCTGCCGGATGGCCACGGCAGCGTTCCTGCCGAGCTGCCGGAGTGCCTGGCCGAGCCCGACAGTGGTGGTGGTCTTTCCCTCCCCGAGCGGGGTCGGCGTGATCGCGGAAACCACGACGTATTTGCCGCGTGGCCGAGTTCCGAGTTCGTCGACGGCATCCAGGTCGATCTTGGCGACGTTGGGCCCGTAACTCTCGAGCAGGTGCGGCCCCAGGCCGAGTGAGGCGGCGATCTCGCCGAGGGGCCGCATCGTGGCCGCGCGGGATATCTCCAGATCGGACGGAATACTCATGCTGGCACCTCCTGTAGCCGGGCGGCGAGCTGGTGGCTCCAATCCCGGGTCCTGGCGATCTCGTTGAAGGTGAAGAAGTGCCATCCCGCGATCCGGTTCGCGGGATCGACGACGGCCGGTACGAGCTGGGTCAGCAGCTCCTCCGGCGTGTATCGGGTGACCAGTCTGCTGAGGACGGAGTGTTGCGAACGCAGAAACCTCATCGAATCGCCGAGGCCGATCTTGAGGGAGATCCGAAGCAGCTTCGAAGCGTCCACCACACCGGGTGCACCGAGATGGATGGGAAGCGTGATCCCGCGTTCCCGCACCGCATGTATCCAGGAGATGATGGTCGCCGGGTCGTAGCAGATCTGGGAGACGATGTAGTCGGCATATCGCGACTTCTCGTGCATGGCCTGAATCGTGGCCTGGTCGGAGATGAACGAGTGCCGCTCGGGGTAGCCGGTGATGCCGACCCGTGCGGGTCTGCGTTCGAGTTCACTCATCGCACGAAGCAGCGCGATCGCGTCACCGAACTCTCCCGCGGGCGTGTCCACATCCCCCGCGACCACGAAAACCTCGGCGATTCCCAGATCGGCGACCCGGTCGAGCAGTGACACGAGTGCCCGGCGATCCTGGATCATTCTCGCGGCAAGGTGAGGGACCACCCGCATGCCGAGCCCGGTCAGCTGCCCGGCGATGTCCAGAGTGGTCGCGACGCCCTTGCGGGGTGAGGATGTCACGGTCACCGTGGTACCCGCGGCCAGCTCCGATACCTGGTCGACGACGCCACGCAGCGGCAGCACCTCGAACCGTGCGTTCAGCAGGTGCCGCCGCAGCACCGCGTACCCGTGACTACTCATCGGACCGGTTCCCGGCTAGACCGGCGCAGCGGTGCGCTCGAGGCGTTTGGGAATGTCCTTCGTCGGGTCCAGGAAAGGCTTTTCCACCACTACGGCGTCCTGCGTGCCGTGCTGGGTCTCGACGAGCAGGCGCGTGCCGATCTCCTGGTATTCGATCGGCACCATCGCGTAGCCGACGTTGCGATCCAGACGTGGTGAATGACAGGCGGAGGTGACCTCGCCGACGCGCGCGCCGCCCGGCTCGTGCACAGCGAACACGTCGATCATCGACCCGTCGTTGAAGCTGCCCACACTTGGCCCACCGATCTCGACGCCGACGAGTTTCCGGCTGATCCCCGTCTCCTTGATCCGGCGCAGCGCGTCCTTGCCGACGAAGTCAGCCTCCTGCTCCAGATCGACCATCCAGGTCGACTCGAACCCGTACCCCACTTCGAACGGGTTGGTGTCGTAGGTGATGTCGTTGCCCCAGGACAGGATGCCTGCCTCGATGCGGCGGATGTGACACGGTCCGATCACCCGGAGATCGTGCGGCCTGCCGGCCTCCCAGATCCGGTCCCACAACCGGACACCGTCCCGGCTTGCGTTGTGCAGGTAGATCTCGTACCCGAGTTCGGCTGTGAAACCGGTACGGGAGACCACCACGTCCATTCCGTCGAGCTGCCGTTCGACCGCATAGTAGTAGGGAACGTCCAGAATGGACTCGCCGAACAGGTCCACCATGACCTTGCTCGACCTTGGCCCCTGCACCTGAACCGGACCCACGTCAGGCTCGGAGATCTGTACGTTCATGCCGAGGTTGTAGGCGAGGCCCTTGGCCCAGAGCAGGACATCGCTGTCGGCGAGTGACAACCAGAAGTGGTTCTCACCGAGACGGAGCAGCACCGGGTCGTTGATGATCCCGCCGTCGGCGTTCGTGACGAACACGTACTTGCACTGCCCGACCTTGCACTTCGTCAGATCCCTCGGGACGAGCATGTTGGTGAACTCGAACGCGTCCGGCCCGGTGATCTCCACCTGCCGCTCGACACCGACGTCCCACAGCGTCACGGCTTCGAGCAGGTGCCAGTACTCACCGACCGGATCGCCGTAGTGACGCGGATGGTAGGTGTGGTTGTAGACGCTGTAGAGCCCGACGTGGTGCTTGCGCGAGGCGTAGAAGTACGGTGACTTGCGGATCCGCGGGTACTGCAGGATTCCGGGCTGTGGGTTGATGGTCATGGCACTCTCCTTCACGTCGTCGGCGGATTCGGCGGTCATTGCCGCATCCGGTGCATCTCTGGATCCAGCACGGGGTCGGCCACGACCGTTGCCGGATGTCGCTTGTCGAAGTAGGAGATCTCCAGTCCGGTGCCCTCCACGGCGAGGTCGGCGGGCAACCAGGCGTAGGCCAGGCTGGCGCCGACGGTATGGCCGTACGCCGCGCTGGTGGTGAAGCCGACCACCCCGCGTTCCGGTGCTTCCGGCGCGTGCACGGCCTCGGACCCCAGCAGCACGGTGCCGTCGTCGACGGTCAGGCACCGCAACCGCCGGCGCGGGGACCGCTCCCTGCGGCGCAGGAGCGCGTCCCGGCCGATGAACTCGCCCTTGCCGGGTTTGACGGCGAAGCCGAGCCCGGCCTCGTCCGGATCGTGCAGGCTCCACATGTCTGTGCCCCAGGCCCGGTAGCCCTTCTCGATGCGCATCCCGTTGAACGCACCGCGCCCTGCGGCGATCACCCCGTGGGCGGCTGCCGCCTCGCTCAACAGATCCCACAGCCGCAGGCCGAACTCGGCACTGGTGTAGATCTCCCAGCCGAGTTCGCCTACATAGGACAGCCGCAGTGCGGTCACCGGCACCTCGGCGACGAAGAACCGCTTGGCACGGAAGAACCGGAAGGCCTCGTTCGAGATGTCGGTACTGGCCAGCGGGCCGAGTACATCACGTGCACGCGGACCCCAGAGACCGACACAGCAGGTACCACCGGTGATGTCCCGGACGTGGGTGGTGTCATCGGCATGCGCCTGAAGCCAGGCGATGTCGCGCCTGCCGTTGAGTCCGACCTGGAACGTGTCCTCGGACAGCCGGGCCACGGTGATGTCGGCTCGGATCCCTCCCGTCGGTTCGAGCATCAGGGTGTAGGTGACGTAGCCCGGCGGCCGGTCGAGCTGGTTGGTCGTCAGTCGCTGCAGCAGGTTCAGCGCACCTCGGCCGCTGACCTCGGCCCGGGCCAGGGAGGTCATATCGTACAGCCCGCCGCGTTCACGGGTGACCTGGTGTTCGGCGCCGACGATCGGGGAGTAGTACCTGCCCGCCCACGGTCCAGGGCCGGTGATGTCACGCCCCCGGACCAGGTGAGCGTTGCTCTCGAACCAGTGCGGGCGCTCCCAGCCGTTCGCCTCGAGGAAGACGCCGCCGAGTTCGCGCTGGCGAAGATAGAACGGGCTGGTGCGTAACGGCCTCGGCTGCTCGGGAGGCTGCTGCGGATGAATGATGTCGTAGACCTCGCGGAAGCTCTGAGATCCACGTTGGGACACATAGGACGGACTGTGGGCGAAGTCCTCGAAGCGCCGGACGTCCGCGGCGCGCAGGTCGATACTCGGGACACCTTCGGCCATCCACTCCGCGACCGCACGCCCGACCCCGCCGCCATGGGTGATCCACACCGCCTCCGCGAGCCAGAAGTTGTCCACCTCCTTACTCGGCCCGAGCAGTGGCATACCGTCCGAGGTGAACAGGAACAGTCCGTTCATCCCCTCGGAAACCTGGGTGTGCCCGAGTTCGGGCAACAGACGCACGGCGTCCTGCCACGGCCCGCCGAAATCCTCGGCGGTGAACGGCTGCACCGAGGGCATCCCCTTCCATGCCCCGCCCTCGGAAGGTGCTTCGGCGCCGCTGCCGGACGTGCTGACCGATATTTCCTCGGCGCGCACGGGCATCGGGCGGTGCTGGTAGGACCCGATGCCGTACCGGTCGTGAATCTGGCGGAAGTACATCGAGCGGTCCTGATGCCGCAGGATGGGCTGGGCGACCTCGACGCCCGCCGCCGGATCCTTGAGGCCGGGATCGTTCAGTCCGGGAAGCGCTGTGGTGACCGCGTACTGGTGCGCCAGTGGCTGAGCCGGCACCGAAACACCGGCCAGTGCGGCGACCGCGGGTCCCCAGATCCCGGCGGAGCAGAGCACACGTTCGACCGCGACCGTTCCCCGCGTCGTTCGCACGGCGCGAACCCTGCCGTCACTGATATCGAAACCGGTCACCCTCGTGTCCGCCTGGAAGCGCACACCGCGAGACCGCGCGGCACGGGCCATCGCCTCGGCCGCCCGAACCGGTTTCGCGATCCCGTCGGTCGGGGTGTACAGACCGCCGTGAATCCGTGCCGGATCGACCTGCGGGATGCGGGCGTGTACCTCGGCGGGCCCGATCAGTTCGGCGTCGATGCCCCATGCACGCGCCAGGCCGAGCTTGCGCTCGAGGTCCAGCCAGCGCTCCCGGGTGGTCGCGACCTCGATACCGCCGACCTGATGGAAGCACGGTTTGCCGTCGAGCTCGTCCGAGGTGAAGCGCTCGACGGTGTAGGCCGCCAGTTGGCTCAGCAGTTGTGCTGCGTTCGTCTGGAACACCAGCCCTGGCGCGTGGGAGCTGGACCCGCCCGTGGCGAAGAGAGGGCCTTGCTCGAGTACCAACACGTCGGTGATGCCCAGGTCAGCGAGGTGGTAAGCGGTGCTGCAACCCACGATGCCGGCACCGATGACGACGGTCTGCGCGCTGGAGTCCATAACGGCCGCCTTCAAAGCATTGCGTGTAGGGCAACTAATCGCGTTATACGCAACAGTGCGCCGAGCTCCGGCTGTGCGTCAAGTCACTTGTCGTACTACATTTAGGTGACGATCGACCCACTGCTATTGCTTTTCCTTGTCGGGCGAGTGGGTTAGCCGCGGCTGTCTGGATGGCTCGTCCACGAGGCCGAGTGACGCCGCTCGGCGACGTAACCGCGCCGCGGCGAGCGCGACGAGGTCCAGTGCGAGGAACCGGCGATGCCCGAATCCCCGATCGGGCATGGACATCGGTGCGCCGTCCGTGTACGAATGTACGCAAATCTGTGGCGGAAGCCACAGGGCAGGTTCTCTGGGCCAGGCAGTCAGGCACGAATCGCGTGCGAACTCGGCCCGCCTCAAGAGGAAAGGTGACCGCGCTTGTCTACAACTGGCGAACCTGATGCCCAAGCCGGACAGGACCGAGGGACGTCGACGGGCGGACCTTCAGGCGCGATCGCCGCTGCGAAGGAGAGCAGGGTCAATCCGGTGGTGTTCGCCGGAGCGTCGGTGATCATCCTGGCCATCTCGATCTGGGCGATCATCACACCGGCCGGTGCCGAACAGGCCATCGGCACAGTGGTGGGCTGGATCTCGAGCGGCTTCGGCTGGTACTACTTCCTCGCCGCCACGCTGTTTCTCGTCTTCGTGGTGTACGTCGCCTCCTCGCAGTACGGCAAGGTCAAACTCGGCCCGCAGCACTCGCGGCCCGATTACGGCCTGTTCGCCTGGGCGTCCATGCTTTTCGCCGCTGGTATCGGTATCGACCTGATGTTCTTCTCGGTCGCCGAACCCGTCACGCAGTACCTCGCCCCGCCGGACGGCGCTCCCGAAACGATCGAGGCGGCGCGCCAGGCGATGGTGTGGTCCCTGTTCCACTACGGGATCACCGGGTGGGCCATGTACGCGCTCATGGGGATGGCGCTGGGTTACTTCGCCTACCGTCACGGCCTGCCGTTGAGTATCCGCTCGGCGTTGTATCCCCTCATCGGCAGGCGCATTCACGGCCGGATCGGCCACGGTGTCGATATCGCCGCGGTCCTCGGCACCATCTTCGGCATCGCCACCTCGCTCGGGATCGGGGTGGTGCAACTGAACTTCGGGTTGAACTTCCTCTTCGGCGTCCCCGAAGGCGTGCCCGCACAGATCGGACTGATCGCCGTCGCCGTGTTCATGACGACCGTGTCCGCGTTCGCGGGTGTGGACAAGGGAATCCGCAGGCTCTCCGAGCTCAACGTCGTGCTCGCCATCGGCATGATGATCTACATCATGATCCACGAGGATCCGCTGTACCTGCTCAACGGTCTCGTGCTGAACATCGGTGACTACGTCAGTGGCTTCACCGGGATGACGCTGAACACCTTCGCCTACGACCAGCCGACCGAATGGCTCAACAGCTGGACGCTGTTCTTCTGGGCGTGGTGGATCGCGTGGGCGCCCTTCGTCGGCCTGTTCCTCGCCCGGATCTCCCGCGGCCGGACCATCCGCCAGTTCGTGGCCGCCACCCTGATCATCCCGTTCCTGTTCACCCTCAGCTGGTTGTCCATTCTGGGCAACAGCGCGCTACGTGTGGTGCGCGACGGCGACACCGAGTTCGGCCAGACCGCGATGAACGCTCCCGAACAGGGCTTCTACCTGCTTCTCACCCAGTATCCGGGAGTCACGTTCAGTGCCGGTCTCGCCACCTTCGTCGGGCTGCTGTTCTACGTGACCTCGGCCGATTCGGGTGCGCTGGTGATGGGCAACTTCACCTCGCACCTCAAGACCGCGACCACCGACTCGGCTCGCTGGGTCCGGGTCTACTGGGCTGTCGCCACCGGCCTGCTCACCCTGGCGATGCTGATCGTCGGGGGAGTGACGACCCTGCAGTACGCGACCATCATCATGGGCCTGCCCTTCTCCTTCGTGATGTTCCTGATCATGTGGGGCCTCTACAAGGCGCTGCGCGTCGAACGGTTCCGTGAGGACAGTTTCCGGACCAGCCTCCCCTCGTCGCTGTCGGAGCGAACCCAGGCCGAGGGCCGGGGCGCGCCGCGCGGCTGGCGGCAGCGGTTGACCCGGGTCATGAGCTATCCGGGCCGCCACGCCGCAGCCAGGTTCATCGATGAGGTGAGCAGGCCCGCGTTCGCCGAGGTCGCCGAGGAGCTGTGCACGCAGGGAGCACGGGCCGAGGTAAGCGAAGGCCTGACCGACGACAGCGATCTCCCGCACCTCGCCCTGAACGTCGCGCTCGGCGATGAAGAGGAGTTCACCTATCGGATCCGGCCAGGGGAGAAGAAGACCCCTTCGTTCGCTCTGAGTTCGTTGAACACGCAGAACACCTACTTCCGTTACGAGGTGTATCTGACCGAGGGAAGCCAGGGCTACGACGTACTCGGTTACAGCAAGGAACAGCTCATCGGCGACATCCTCGACCAGTACGAACGGCACCTCGAATTTCTCCGGCTGCATCGGGAAACGGTGGGCGGTGACGCGCTGCCGGACCGCGATCACGCTTCGGTTGAGGCGGACTGACAGGGATCTTCCGCGGATGCCGTATGCGCTGGGCGGGGCCGGTCCTGGGCAACACGACAAGACGGCCGAATCGGACCGGATTGCGCCAGCGGTTATTGTTGCGCTATGGGAAACTCCGACGACGGCAAGCCACCGGTGCTCGTGCAGTCGGTCGATCGGGCGATCAGCGTCCTCGAGCTACTCGCGAGCAACGGCGGAGCAGGCATCACCGAAATCGCTGGAAACCTGGGCGTGCACAAGTCGACCGTGTCCCGGTTGCTCGGTGCACTCGAGGCGCGCGGCATGGTGGAACAGCAAGGTGAGCGCGGCAAGTTCACCATCGGATTCGGCATCGTCCGGCTGGCCGGTGCCGCGGCCGGTCAGCTCGACCTCGCCCGCCTCGGGACTCCGGTCTGCGAATCCCTCGCCGAGAAGCTGGGCGAGACCGTCAACATCGCCGTGCTCGACGGTTCGGTGGCCATCAACATCTGTCAGGCGCGCGGTACCGCCGCTGTCGCTGCCCAGAACTGGACAGGGCAACGGACGCCGTTGCACGCCACATCGAGCGGGAAGGTCCTGCTCGCGAACGCCGACGAAGCGGACCGGGAACGGATCCTCGGCGGGCCGCAGCCGTCGTACACACCTCGAACCGTCACCGATCCGGACGAGCTGCGGTCGATGCTGCAGGTCGTCGCAGACGACGGCTACGCCACCTCGTACGAGGAGCTGGAACTGGGCCTGCACGCCGTGTCCGTGCCTGTGCTCGGCAAGAACAGTGAAGTGATCGCCGCCATCAGTGCGTCCGGTCCCGCGTATCGCTTGTCCCGTAAGCGAATCCGGCAAATCGTCGAGGACCTGCGCACGGGTGCCGCCGAGCTGTCAAACCAGTTGGGCTACTTCAACCAGTAGATCCTTTTCGTCCTGGCGCCGCACCCCGTACGGGGGTTGACAGCGCCTGTCGCAGGCCTCACATTATGTCGAGCGAAGTTGCGTCAATCGAAGGTTGTTGCGTAATGCGCAGCTTCTGATCCGGTCGATCCGGCATCGTTCGAAAGACTGGAGGACGGCTGATGGCGAGGACGCCGCGCGTGGTGATCATCGGTGCGGGCATCACGGGGTGTGCGCTGGCCGACGAGCTGAGCGCGCGTGGCTGGAGCGATATCACCGTCCTCGAACAGGGGCCGTTGTTCACCACGGGTGGACACACCTCCCAGGCTCCGGGGCCGGTGTTCCGGACCACCGGATCCAAGACGATGACCGGTTTCGCGAACTACACAGTGGACAAATACGCCGAGCTGACGCTCGACGGCGAGCAGTGCTTCCATCCCGTCGGTGGGCTTGAGGTCGCGGTCAGCGAGTCACGCTGGGCAGACCTCAAACGCCGGCACGGCTGGGCGACGTCGTGGGGAGTGGAGAGTTACCTGTGCTCGCCAGAGGAGTGCGCGGCACTGAACCCCATGCTCGCCGCCGACCGGCTGATCGGCGGCTTCCACATCCCGGGCGACGGGCTGGTCCGGCCGTCGCGCGCCGCGGAGGCGCAGGCGCGCCGCGCGATGGATCGCGGCGTGCGCTTTCTGGCGTGGCACACGGTGACCGGCGTGGAGCGTCACGCGGGGCGGGTGCGCGGGGTGACGACGGATCAGGGCGGCTTCCGCGCCGATGTCATCGTCTCCTGTGCGGGAATGCGCGCTCCGGCGATCGGCGAGCTGGTGGAACTGGACGTACCGCTCGTCCCGATGGTGCACCAGTACGCCAAGACCGCACCGGTTCCACGATCGCGCGGGCAGCGCGAACAGGATGGTTCTCGGCTCGAGGCGACCAGCCCGCTGCTGCGGCACCAGGAAGCCGGGCTGTACTTCCTTGAGCACGCCGATCGGATCGGTATCGGCTCGTACGGGCACCGGCCCATGCCGGTGAGCCAAGGGGAGCTCGCGGCTCCGGCCGTGGGGAGCGTGCCTACGGAGTCGCCCTTCACCGCGGAGGAGTTCGACTCCTCCTGGGCGCGCGCTGTTGCGCTGTTACCAGGGCTTGCCGATACGAAGGTGGAGGAGAGAAGCGACGGTCTCCTGCCCTTCACCGCCGACGGCAATCCGCTGCTCGGCGAGCACCCGGAAATGGAAGGCTTCTGGGTCGCCGAAGCCGTACGGATCAGTCACTCCGCGGGGGTGGCCAAAGCCATGGCGGAATGGCTCGTGGACGGGCAACCGGGTGTGGACGTGCGTGCCTGCGAACTCAATCGGTTCGAGCCCGCACAGCTGGCACCCGAGTATGTCGAGGCGCGCAGCAGCCGCACTTTTGCGGAGGTGTACGACATCGTGCATCCCCTGCGGCCGATGGAACACCCCCGCCCCTTGCGGACCAGCCCGTTCTACGAACGCGAGGTGGAGCTCGGAGCGCACTTCCTCGAGTCGACCGGCTGGGAGCGTCCACAGTGGTACGAGTCGAACGCGGAACTCCCCGAGGTTGAGCAGATACCGCCGCGAAACGACTGGGCCGCACAGTACTATTCGCCGATATCCGGAGCCGAAGCCCTCGTCACCCGCGAGCGGGTCGCGATGTTCGACCTGACATCACTGAAGCGCTTCGAGGTCAGCGGTCCCGAGGCGCTGGCCTTTCTGCAGACCCTGACCACGAATCAGATCGACCGCAGCCCGGGATCGGTGACCTATAGTCTGTTGCTCGGCGAGGACGGTGGGATTCGCAGCGACCTTACCGTCGCACGCCTTGCCGAGGACAGATTCCAGGTGGGTGCCAACAGCAATCTGGACCTGAACTGGCTGCAGCGGCACCTGCCTCCCGGGGGCAAGGTGCAATTGCGGGACATCACCGCGGGAACCTGCTGTATCGGATTATGGGGTCCGCGTGCGCGATTATTGCTCCAGCCGCTCATCCGGCAGGACATTTCGCCCGAGTCGATGGGAATCTTCACGGCAAAGAAGCTCTTCGTCGGCGACGTGCCCGTGACGGCAATGCGATTGTCCTATGTGGGTGAGCTCGGCTGGGAGCTCTACACCACGGCGGATCTGGGGCGGAAACTGTGGGACACCTTGTGGGAGGCGGGCCAGGACCACGGGGTTATCGCTGCCGGGCGAGGTGCTCTCGACAGCCTGCGACTGGAGAAGGGGTACCGCGCCTCGGGTGTCGATATGACGACGGAACACGATCCGTTCGAGGCCGGTGTCGGCTTCGCCGTGCGGATGGACAAGGGATATTTCATCGGCAGGGATGTACTGGTGGGACGTTCGCCCGCGACAGCGTCCCGGAAGCTGACCTGCCTGATCATCGATGACGACTATCAGGTGGTGATGGGCGGCGAACCCGTTTTAGGGGCGGGAGAGCCGGTCGGTTATGTCACCAGTGCCGCGCGCGGTTACACCATCGGCAGGAACATCGCCTACGCCTGGCTGCCGGCGGGGGTGGCGGTGCCGGGCAACGAAGTGGCCATCGAGTACTTCGGTGAGAAGGTGCCCGCGGTGGTTGCCGAGGAGCCGTTGTTCGACCCCGGAATGACGCGTCTTCGAGGTTGAAGAACACGAATCTTATTTAGGTCATCGCGGTTTCATTGGTCATGTTCCTCAGCCATTCTTCCTTGTTCTCATAATGCGAGATCGGGCCGTCGGCTTGGGATAAATCGGAACGCCGGCTCTCTTGACAGGTAATGTGCGTCAGGTCATAGTTGCACGGGTAATACTCATTCCTTGATCAGATCAATTCATCACGTTATGTGTACGACTTACCCGGCAAATCGGGCACATTGATTTCGCCTTTGATTCCCGGGGTTTTCGTTGTCCCCACGGCGAGAGGAGGCGGCGTCCTATGGGCGCCGGATACCAATGTCAGCGGATAACTCACCAGATACCTCGAACGACGGGCCTGGCGGCCGTCCCGGCCGGACGGACCGGGTCGTCTTCGGCAGCTCGGCGTTGGTGGTGCTCGGGTTCGTCGCCTGGGGCGTGATCGCCACCGACTCCCTGAGCGGGGTGTCCACTTCGGCGCTCAACTGGCTGATCACGAACATGGGCTGGGCGTTCCTGCTCGCGGCGAGCGGCTTCGTTGTCTTCGCACTGTGGCTGGCCTTCAGCCGCTACGGCAAGATCCCACTGGGTAAGGACAACGAACGTCCGGAGTTCCGGACGGTGTCGTGGGTCGCGATGATGTTCAGTGCCGGAATGGGCATCGGGTTGATGTTCTACGGCGTGAGTGAGCCGCTTGCGCATTTCACCGAACCACCGCCCGGCACCGTGGCCGGTGGAACCGACGCCGCGATCGACACCGCGATGGCCACCTCGCTCTTTCACTGGACGTTGCACCCGTGGGCGATCTACGCGGTGGTGGGTCTGGCGATCGCCTACGGCAGCTTCCGGCGCGGCCGCAAACAGCTGATCAGCGCTGCCTTCGCGCCCCTGTTCGGCAAACGGGCATCCGAAGGACCGGTCGGCAAGATGATCGACGTGTTCGCGATCTTCGCGACGTTGTTCGGTTCCGCCGCGTCGCTGGGCCTGGGTGCTTTGCAGATCGGTAGTGGACTCACCGAAGGTGGCTGGCTTTCCGGGCAGCCCGAGGTCGGCCTGCTGGTGGCGGTGATCGCGGTGCTGACCGTCGCATTCATCGCCTCGGCGGTCTCCGGCGTGGCGAAGGGAATCCAGTGGTTGTCGAACATCAACATGGTGCTGGCCGGAGTGCTCGCCCTGTTCATCTTCGTGGTGGGGCCGACGGTGTTCATCCTCAATCTGATTCCCTCGGCGATCGGTGACTACTTCCGGGAGATGGGGGAGATGGTCTCCCGAACCGCGGCGTCGGGTGGCGATCCGATGGAGAGCTGGCTGTCGTCGTGGACGATCTTCTACTGGGCTTGGTGGATCTCCTGGACGCCGTTCGTCGGCATGTTCATCGCCAGGATCAGCCGCGGTCGCACCATCAAGCAGTTCGTCGGTGGGGTGATCCTGGTGCCTACGGTCGTCAGCCTGGTCTGGTTCGCGATCCTGGGTGGTACGGCCGTCGACCTCCAGCGCGGCGGCACGGACCTCGCCGGCGCGGGTAGCCCGGAATCGCAACTGTTCGGGGTGCTGGGTCAGCTTCCACTGCCCGCCGTCGCCGGTGTGCTGGTCATGGTTCTGGTGGCGATCTTCTTCGTCTCCGGCGCCGATGCCGCGTCCATGGTGATGGGCACCCTGTCGCAACGGGGATCGATCGAGCCCAGGAAGTCCGTGGTGATCTTCTGGGGTGTGGCAACCGGTGCGGTCGCCGCGGTGATGTTGCTCGTAGGCAGCGGCGGTGGCACGGCGTTGACCGGCCTGCAGAACCTGACGATCATCGCGGCGGCGCCGTTCGTGCTCGTGATGATCGTGTTGTGTGTGGCGCTGGCGAAGGACCTGCGCAGCGATCCGATGGTCCGGCGGGACGAGAAGAGCGCCGAGCTAGTGGATCAGGCAGTCATGGTGGGCGATGCCGAGTACGACGGCGACTTCCAGTTGCAGGTCACCGCCGCTGTGGACGGGCCAGTATGTTCCCCTGACGACCTGATAGCGGACGACCTAGGGCTCGAGGAGGAGTTACGCGACATGACCGAGCATGTCGCGAGGGTCGATCGCGAGGACTAGGACGTGTCTGACGGATCCGCTTTCCGGCTGCGCGGTGCCCAGGCGGCGCCTCGCGGCGTTGCCCCCGCACCCCCGTACAACCAGTACGAGGGTGCGGGGGCGCCTTGCGATGCATCCACCTGGATCACCGCTCGCACGGAGGAGATCCATCAGACACGCCCTAGCGGTGACCACGAGAGGCCCGGCGGTGTCGTCCCGCCGGGCCTCTCGTGGTCCGCGTCGTCAGTGCCGGTCCCGCTCCGGCCCGGTATCGGCGGCGACGCAACGAAAGCCCACGTTGCCCGTGGTGGAGTCCGGCGTCATGCCCTGCCTGGCGGCGACGCGGTATCGGCGGCAGTAGGAGCTGTGGCACAGGTAGGAACCGCCTTTCGCCACGCGCCGGGTGCCGTCCCCGCCGAACTGGTCGGCGCACCATTCCCAGACGTTGCCGGTCATGTTGTACAAGCCGAAGTCGTTGGGTTCGAAGGTGTCCACCGGGCAGGTGCCGTACCAGCCGTCAGCCGTCGAGTTGTGCGCGGGAAAACTGCCCTGCCACACGTTCATCCGGTGCTGTCCGCCCGGTTCCAGTTCGTCGCCCCACGGAAAGAGCTTGCCCTGATGTCCGGCTCTGGCGGCGCACTCCCACTCCGCCTCGGTGGGCAGGCGTTTGCCCACCCACCGGGCGTAGGCATCGGCATCGGCCCACGAGATGTGCACCACGGGATGGTCCGGACGAAGCTCCACGGTGGATCCTGGTCCTTCCGGACGGGACCAGTCCGCGCCCTCGACCTGCCGCCACCACGGTGCCGCGGCGACGCCGCGCGTCGGCGGGAAGTTGTCGGGCAGTAGTCCGGCGAAGACGAACGACCAGCCGTACCGTTGCGCCTCTGTGCGGTAGCCGGTGCCCTCGACGAATCGCGCGAAGTCCGCGTTGGTCACCGCACGGGTGTCGATCCGGAACGAGTCGAGGGTGACCTCGCGAACCGGCCCCTCCCCGTCGTCCGGATACGCCGAGGGATGGACGCTGCCCATGAGGAAGCTGCCTGCGGCGACCCGGGTCATGCCCTCAGTGGAGACGGGCGACGCCGCCGTCTCGATCGGCGCCCCCGCCCCGGCCGGTACCGGGCCACGGCCTCCGGACGGGGCGCAGCAGCTCACTGTGCCCCCATGATCCGCCGGTGCAGGCCGCCGTCGAAGCCCGGTTCCTCCTCGCCCTGCGCGTCGAGATCGACCCGCACGGAGTGGATGAGGCCGGTGAATTCGTTGTCGATCACCGGATAGTCGTCGGTCACGGGCGTGCTGAGGTCCACCCCGATGTCGAGTGTCTCGTCGAAGGCGAAGTAGTACGGAATGGTCTGCTCGACACGCCCTCGCGCGTGTTCGGTGCCGTCGACGCTGACGACGACGGTGCCGCCGTTGCCGATCCCGCCGTCGTAGTCGAAGTCCATCCTGATCTCGTGCCGCCCCTGCGGTATCCGTTCGGCGCCACGCACCGGGTAGAGGTCCATGCCGAAGTAGTTGTAGACGTAGGCGGGCATGCCATCGGTGAAGTACATTGCCCAGCCGCCGAACCGGCCTCCTTGGGCGATGAGGACGCCCTCGCCCCCTGCTGCGGGCACCTCCACGTCGGCGACCACCGCGTGCGAGCGATTCTTGATGTTGGGCGTGGTCTCCTCGGTGAAGCGCCGCATTCCGCCGCGGTAGGTCACCGACTTCCGGTCACCGAGCAGGTCGAGACGTCCCGCCAGGGCCGGGTTCTCCCGTTCGGTGACCCGATCGTCCAGCGGGAAGACATTGTGCTTCGCGGCTTCGATCAGGAACAGTTCCTGTAACTTCCGGAGCTTCTCGGGGTGCTCGTGGGCGAGGTCGTGGGCCTGGCTCCAGTCGTTGTCGAGGTCGTAGAGTTCCCAGACGTCGTCGGCGAACCGCCTTTCCGCCGTCGAGACCATCTCCCACGGTATGCCGTGCCTGGTGACGGCCATCCATCCTTCGTGGTAGATGCCGCGGTTGCCGCACATCTCGAAGTACTGGGTACGACGGCGATCCGGAGCGTGCGGATCGGCGAGGGTCTCCCGCATGCTCGTCCCCTCGATCGGTTGCTGCCGCACGCCGTCCACCCGGGTGGGAGCGGGAATACCGGCGCACTCGAGCACCGTGGGCAGTACGTCGATGACGTGGTGGAACTGGTGCCGCAGCCCGCCACGCTCCTCGATCCCGCGTGGCCAGTGCATGATCATGCCGTCCCGCGTGCCGCCGAGATGTGATGCGACCTGCTTGGTCCACTGGTAGGGCGTGTTCATCGCCAGGGCCCAGCCTGCCGGTGCGATCGGATAGCTGTGCGGGCCGCCGATCTCGTCGATGTGCCGGATCATCTCGTCGGGGTCGTCCACCACGCCGTGGCCCAGACGGTGTTCGACGACGGTTCCCTCGATCCCGCCTTCGCCGGACGCACCGTTGTCGCCGAGGATGTAGAGGAACAGCGTGTTGTCCAGTTCGCCGAGTTCCTCCAGCGCGGCGGTGAACCGGCCGATCTGGGTGTCGGCATGCTCGGCGAAGCCCGCGAAGGTCTCCATGAACCTGGCCGCGAGCAACCGCTGGTTCTCGGTGAGCTCGTCCCAGCGCGGCACCCCCTCGGCCCAGTCCGCGAGTTCGGTGTCCGGCGGCACGACGCCGAGTTCCTTCTGCCGTCGCAGGGTGATCTCGCGCTGGCGGTCCCACCCGTGGTCGAACGCGCCCCGGTACTTCTCCCGCCATTCGGCGCCGACGTGGAGCGGTGCGTGCGCCGCGCCCAGCGCGAGGTAGGTGAAGAACGGGCGCTCCGGGGTCAGCGTGTGCTGCGTGCGGACCCAGTCGATCGCGTGATCGACGAGATCCTCCGAGAGGTGGTATCCGTCCTCCGGCCGCCCAGCCGGCTCGACGGGCGTGGTGCCCTCGTACAGCAGCGGATACCAGTGGTTCATCTCGGCGCCCATGAAACCGTAGAACGAGTCGAAACCTTCCCCCGTCGGCCAGCGGTCGAAGGGGCCGACTGCGCTGATCTCCCGTGGCGGCGTCTGGTGCCACTTGCCGAAGGCGGCCGTGCTGTAACCGTTGCCCTGCAGGATCTGGGCGATGGTCGCGGCGCTGCGGGGACGGAACCCGTTGTAGCCGGGCGCGGACGTGGCCATCTCGCTGGTGCCGCCCATGCCGACGGAGTGATGGTTGCGTCCGGTGAGCAGGGCCTGTCGGGTCGGGGAACACAGCGCGGTCACATGGAAACGGGTGTATCGGAGCCCGTTGTCGGCAAGCCGGTCCGCGGTGGGCATCTCACACGGTCCGCCGAAGGAACTGGACGTGCCGAATCCCATGTCGTCGACCAGCACGATCACCACGTTCGGCGCGTCCGGCGGGGCGGTCAGCGGGCGGACCGGCTCGAACGGAGCGTCCTGATCGTGGATGTCCATCGCCGTCGCCACCTGCTGCACGTGCTCCGGTTGCGGAAGCTCGTGGCGGCCTGCTTCGGAATCGTTCACGGTGCCCTCCTTGCTGGGTCGGCGACTCGCCCAGTCTTCGTGCCAGAAGCTCATCGGTCCAGTCGAGAGGGCCGAGCGGCACGATCGCTCCCAACGGCACCCCGCGATGACCCGCACTGCGCACACCCCCACCCCCGCCCATCGCACTTTCCCGGGAAAGTGCGATGGACTGGGCGCTTAGCCGACGGCTGTAGCCGGTCGCGCGATCTGGCGGCGCAGCCGGTTGAACAGCTTGGCGTTGTTCATGGCGAACACTCCCACCGTGACGCCGTCGCGCTGGTAGGTCGCGACGAAACGACGCTCCTGCGGTGTGCCGTCGACGATCGTCACCTCGTCACTCGGGTGCGGGTGCCCGGAGAGCTGGATCGTGGAGGAGTACTGATCCGACCAGACATATCCGGTGGGCGTGTAGTGCCGCGCGGTGTGACCGGCGAGGAGGTTCGTGACAGCGACTCCCGCCTGGTCGGCGGCGTTGGTCCAGTGCTCGTGGCGCACGACGGTGCCGGATACCGCGGACGTGTAGCGGGCGACATCACCGACCGCGACCACGTTGGGAAAGCCGGTCACGAGGCCGGAGTCGGTACCGACCCCGTTGTCCACGGCGAGGCCGGAGCCCGCCAGCCACTCGGTCGCCGGGATCATGCCGATGCCGACGACGACCACGTCGGCCGGAATGTGCTCGCCGCCGACGAGGTCGACGCCTGTGACACGACGGCCGTTCGCGCCGTCATCGGTGGTGCTCAGACCGTCGACCACGGCCCCGCACCGCAGCACCGTCCCGTGGTCGTCGTGCAACTGGGCGCACGCCGTTCCCAGTTGCGGGCCCAGAACGCGGGAGAGCGGTGTGTCGAGGGCTTCCAGGACGGTGACGTTCAGCCCTAGGCCGCGACATGTGGACGCGACCTCCGCGCCGATGAATCCGGCCCCGACCACGACCACCCTTGGTGAGCCCGCGGTGAGATCGGCGCGCAACCCGAGCGCGTCGTCGACCGTTCGCAGAACGTGTACCCCGGAGATGCCGTCCGTGCCGGGCAAGGTCCGGGGGCGTCCGCCGGTCGCGATGACGACGCCGTCGACGACGAGTTCGCTGCCATCGGAGAGGGCGATCCGGCGGTTCGCCGGATCGAGCCGTTCGGCCCGGATGCCGGTGCGGAACTGCAGGTCCAATTCGGCGTCCTCGCCGGCATCGAGCAGATCGAGTTCCGAGCGGTCCAGTGTGCCCGCGAGAAACGCCTTCGACAGCGGGGGCCGGTCGTAGGGCTGCTGATGTTCCTCACCCACCACGAACAACTGGCCGTCGTACCCCTGGACGCGCAGCTCCTGAGCCGCACGCGTCCCGGCCAGGGACCCCCCGATGATCGCGATGCTCTTCATGCCGCTTCCTCACTCGCCGCGTCCGATGCTGCGCTAGTTGCGTATTACGAGAATGGATGTGTATTACGCAACACAGTCTGGTTTCTCGTACCGTGGTGCGTCAAGGGTGTCCCGATCGTCAATCCGGGGGATACTTGTTGGTATGAGCCGATATTCGGGCATTCGGGTCGCCTCCGGACCCGCTGGACGGTGGCTGCCCGTCGCCCGGCGGTCCACCGGGCGACGGACAGGTCCGGCGGGGCCTAGGTCGCGGTCTCGCTGTGCCGGAAGAAGGGCAGATGGACCGGGGCCAGCGGGGTGTTGCCGAGGATGAGGTCGGCCGACTTCTCCGCGGTCATCATCACCGGCGCGTAGATGTTCCCGTTCGGGATGTACGGCATCACGGAGGCATCGGTGACGCGCAGTCCCTGAAGCCCGTGCACACGCATGGTCTCCGGGTCCACGACGGAATGCTCGCCGGTGCCCATCTTGGCGGTACAGGACGGATGTAGCGCCGTCTCCGCGTCGCGGGCCACCCAGTCGAGGATCTGCTGATCGGTCTCGACGTCGGGGCCCGGTGAGAGTTCGCCGCCGTTGAACTCGTCCAGCGCGGGCTGGTTGAGGATCCGCCGTGCCTCTCGAACGGCTTCCACCCACTCGCGGCGGTCCCGCTCGGTGGAGAGGTAGTTGAACCGCAACGCGGGGTGGGTCCTCGGATCGGTCGAGGTGATCTTCACGCTGCCCCGCGTGTCCGCGTACATCGGTCCGATGTGCACCTGGTAGCCGTGCCCCTCGGTCGGGGCGGAACCGTCGTAGCGGATCGCGACCGGCAGGAAGTGGAACATCAGGTTGGGGTACTCGACCTCGTCGTTGCTGCGTACGAAGCCCCCACCCTCGAAATGGTTGGTGGCGGCGGGTCCGGACCGCAGGAACAGCCACTGGGCGCCGATGAACGGGCGCTTCCACTTCTTCAGCGACGGTGCCATCGAGACCGGCTTGCGGCAGGCGTACTGGATGTAGACCTCGAGGTGATCCTGCAGGTTCTCACCGACTCCAGGAAGGTCGGCTACGACGTCCACGCCGAGCGCCTCCAGTTCCCGGGCGTTACCGACACCCGAGAGTTGCAGCAGTTGCGGTGTGTTGATGGCGCCACCGCAGAGGATGATCTCCTTGCCGTAGACCTCGGTCGGAGCGCGCCTGCCCTGCTGGTACTCCACGCCGATCGCCCTGGTGCCGTCGAAGAGAACCTGCGAGACGAACGCGCGCGTACGTACGGTCAGGTTGGGCCGGTTCATCGCCGGACGCAGGTACGCGCCCGCGGCGGAGAGCCTGCGTCCTCGGCGCACGTTGCGGTCGAACGGCGCGAACCCTTCCTGCCGGTAGCCGTTCACGTCGTCCGTGCGGGGGTGACCCGCCTGCTCGGCAGCGGCGAAGAAGGACTGGAACAACGGATTCGTGGCCGGGCCGCGCTCGAGTTCCAGCGGGCCGTCGTGGCCGCGGTACTCGCCGTCGTCGGCCAGGCAGTCCTCCATCCGCTGGAAGTACGGCAGGCAGTGCGCGTAGTCCCAGTTGGACATTCCGGGGTCGCCTGCCCAGCGCTCGTAGTCCATCGGGTTGCCCCGCTGGAAGATCATTCCGTTGATGCTGCTCGAGCCGCCGAGCACCTTGCCTCGGGCGTGGTAGACCCGGCGGCGGTGCATGTGGGGCTCGGGTTCGCTGCGGTATCCCCAGTCGTAGAACTTGCTGCCGATGGGAAAGGTGAGCGCCGCCGGCATGTGGATGAAGACGTCCCACGGGTAGTCGGACCGCCCGGCCTCCAGCACCAGCACCTTGTTGGCGGGGTCGGCCGAGAGCCGGTTGGCCAGAGCGCTGCCTGCCGAACCGCCGCCGACGATGACGAAGTCGTACTGATTGCCGCTCATGAGTTCCTCCTGAGGGTGCCTTGTCAGCCCTTGAACCAGCGGGCGGGCGTGGGGTCGATGTTGTGGTAGATGTGTTTCGTCTCCTGGTACTCGGCAAGACCCGAGGGGCCCAGTTCGCGGCCGATGCCGGACTTGCCGAAACCGCCCCACTCCGCCTGGGGGAGGTACGGGTGGTAGTCGTTGATCCACACGGTGCCGTGGCGCAGCGCGCCGGCGACCCGCTGGGCGACCGAGGCATCGGTCGTCCACACAGCACCGGCCAGGCCGTAGTCGGTGTCGTTGGCCAGGTCGATCGCTTCCTGCTCGTCGCGGAAGGTCTCGACGGTGACAACCGGGCCGAACACCTCCTCGCGGACGACCGCCATATCGCGAGTGCAGTCGGTGAAGATGGTGGGGCGCAGGAAGTAGCCGTCGCTCAGTGCCGGGTCGTCCGGGCGCTTCCCGCCCGCGCGCAGGGTGGCGCCCGCGTCGAGCGCGCCTGCGATGTACCGCTCGACCTTCTCCCGGTGCTCCGCCGATACCAGTGGCCCGCATTCGGTCTCCGGGTCCAGCCCGTTGCCGAGCCGGATGCGTTCGGCGCGGGCGGCGAACTCGTCGACGAACCGGTCGTGGATTCCCTCCTGGACGATCAGCCGCGCCCCGGCGGAGCACACCTGGCCGGAATGCGCGAATGTCGCGGCGAGCGCGTAGTCGACGGCGGTGTCGAAGTCCGCGTCGTCGAACACGACATTGGGGTTCTTCCCGCCCAGTTCCAGCGCGATTCGCTTCACGCCCTTCGCGGCGTTCGCCATGATCCGCTCGCCGGTCGAAAGTCCGCCGGTGAACGACACCAGGTCGACGTCCGGATGCGTGACCAGTGCCTCGCCGACCGGCCCCGGCCCCAGCACGAGGTTCACCGTGCCCGCCGGGACACCGGCCTCCGCGACCAGTTCGACGAGCTTGATCGTCGTCAGCGGGGTGACCTCACTGGGTTTGACGATCATCGTGTTGCCGGCCGCCAGCGCGGGGGCCACCTTCCAGCAAATCTGCAGCAGCGGGTAGTTCCACGGCGCGATCAGGGCGCATACCCCCACCGGTTCGTGGACGATCCTGCTGACGACGTCCGGACTGCCGGCGTCGACCACGCGGCCCGCGTCGCTACCCGCGAGATCCGCGTAGTAGCGGAACACCGCGACGACGTCGTCGACGTCGACCCGGCCCTCCTCGAGGGTCTTGCCCGTGTCGAGGCTCTCCGTGCGTGCGAGTTCCTCTCGGTCGCGAATGAGCAGGTCCGCGATGTGGCGCAGCACCTCGCCGCGTTCCCCGGCGCTGGTACGTCGCCACGCGCCGTTGTCGAAGGCGAAGCGCGCCGCGTCGACCGCGGCGTCGACGTCGGCTGGACCGGCAAGCGAGACCGATGTCAGCACACTGCCGTCGTATGGGTTGAGTACGTCGGTGCGCGCGCCGTCGCCCGCCTCGTACCAGCTTCCGTCGATGTAGAGATCTTTCATTCGGACTTCCCGTCCCAGTCGCCGAGCAGTACGGCCGGCGGGTGACCGCCGGCATCTCAAGTGCGTACATTTGTACGCGAAACTATGTACGGATGTCCACAAACTTGGTCGGCGAGTTGCTCAGGGATCGTTCTGACGGGGAGCCGGCCGCGCCGGTGGGAAGCGCCCGGGGCCGGACGTGGGAGGATCGACACGTCGCAGGGCCGGTCCGGCCGACGTAGCACAGAGGAGCAGGTCCAGTACTCATGTCGAAGGCCGATACCGTCCGGCGGAAGAAGATTCGCGGGCCCAACGATCCCGATCGGCGCGACAGGATCGCGCAGGCCGCGATCACCGTGGTCGCGGAGCGCGGGATCGACGGACTCACGCATCGGGCAGTGGCCGCGGCGGCCGATGTTCCGCTCGGCTCGACCACGTACCACTTCGCGACCTTGGATGACCTGCTGGCTGTCGCGCTCACGGAGGCGGCCGAGAACAACGTCCGCCAGCTTCGGGAATGGGAACAGGGGTTACCCGAGGAGGTCGATTTCGCGGCCGCGCTGGCCGATCTGGTGCTGAGCTTCCTCGACGACCAGCGTTCGCACACGCTGGTGGAGTACGACCTCTACGTCGCCGCCCTGCACCGGCCTGCGCTTCGCGAAGTGAGCGCGGCGTGGGACGAGGCATTGATCCAGCTCTTCGGATACCGAACCGACGCGATCACCGGACGACTGCTCGCGGCGATGTTCTGCGGGTTGCTCATGCAGCTGGCGCTGGCCGAACCGATGCCGTCCGGCGCCGAGATCGAGGCCCTGTTCCGCCGCGCGATCGCGGGTCCTGTTCGGTCCGATTAGGGCGCCGGGCGGGCTCGTGCCCGCCCGGCCTACACGCGCTCGCTCAGGCGGCGCCTTCCTGGGACAGCGCGTACTCCGTCTGCCGGACCGGCTCGGCCGCGGCCACGTGCACGTAGATCATCCCGTCCTCGACGAAGACAGGGTGGGTGCGGACGGCGCGCTTGGCCGGGAGGCAGGTGGGCATCCCGGTGCGCAGATCGAACAACGCGGCGTGCAGCGGGCATTCCACGAAGCATCCTTCGAGGAAGCCGTCCGAAAGGGCGGCGTCCTGGTGGGTGCAGGTGTCATCCACCGCGTAGAAGTCACCGTCGGCGTTGAAGACGGCGACGGGGACGTCGGCGGTGAAGCGGATCGACTCGCCGACGGGGAGTTCGTCGGTTCGGCAGACGGCGATCATCTCGGCTCCTGTTGCGTATGGCGGAACGAACTGCGGAAGACGCAACTAACGGTCCCCGATGCGTTCGCGCTCGTCAAGAGTTTTCGCCCCCGAGTCCACGTCCGTTCGGGCGATCTTTTGGGGCTATCCCGGCAAACCCCGCCAAAGTGCCGCCCTCGTGCCGCCGGCCGGGCGACCTGTCGACGACTGATGAGAATTTCGTCTTGACAGTGACTCGGGCCACCCCCATTCTGTTCCCTATAGGGCAACAAGCAGCGTAATACGCAACTACCTCGCGCGATCGACGCGATGGCCATCACCGTGCAGTCAGCCCGCCTGCCACACCCCCAAGACGCTTATCCGAACTGGCCGAGAAGGAGATATGCCTGTGCCACAACAGGTTCGTGGCGTGATCGCTCGCAAAGAGGGTGCGCCGGTCGAGTTGGTGGACATCATCGTGCCCGATCCGGGCCCGGGCGAGGCCGTGGTCAGGGTGCAGGCCTGCGGTGTCTGCCACACCGACCTGCACTACCGGGAGGGCGGGATCAACGACGAGTTCCCGTTTCTGCTGGGCCACGAGGCCGCGGGCGTGGTGGAGTCCGTCGGTGCCGGCGTCACGGATCTGGCCGAGGGTGATTTCGTGGTGCTGAACTGGCGAGCGGTGTGCGGTGTGTGCCGCGCCTGCCGCCGGGGTCGTCCCTGGTACTGCTTCGACACCCACAACGCTGCCCAGCCGATGACCCTGCTGGACGGGACCGCGCTGTCCCCGGCGCTGGGTATCGGCGCCTTCGCGGACAAGACCCTGGTCGCGGCCGGTCAGTGCACGAAGGTCGACCCGGCCGTGCGCCCCGATGTCGCCGGCCTCCTCGGCTGTGGGGTGATGGCGGGCATCGGCGCCGCGATCAACACCGGCGAGGTCACGCGCGGCGACTCCGTGGCGGTCCTCGGCTGTGGCGGCGTCGGCAGTGCCGCCGTGGCTGGTGCGCGACTGGCCGGTGCGCGTGAGGTGATCGCCGTGGATCTGGACGATACGAAGCTGGCCTGGGCCCGCGAACTCGGGGCCACGCAGACGATCAACGCGACCGAGGTGGATCCGGTCGAAGCCATCCGGGCACTCACCGGCGGCCACGGTGCCGATGTGGTGATCGACGCCGTGGGCAGGCCGGAGACGTTCGAGCAGGCGTTCTACGCGCGAGACCTGGCAGGCACCGTGGTGCTCGTCGGCGTCCCCACCCCGGAGATGAAGCTGGAACTTCCCCTGATCGACGTGTTCTCCCGCGGCGGGGCGACGAAGTCGTCCTGGTACGGCGATTGCCTGCCGAGCAGGGACTTCCCGATGCTGATCGACCTTTACCAGCAGGGCAGGCTCCCGCTGGACGCCTTCGTCTCCGAGACGATCGCGATCGACGACGTCGAGGCGGCGTTCGAGAAGATGCACCGCGGTGAAGTGCTGCGTTCGGTGGTGGTTCTCTGATGTCCGCGCGGGTCGACCTCGTACGAACGTCCGGGAACTTCGTACTGGACGGCGGAACCTTCGCCGTGGAGAACAATGTCTGGGTGATCGGCGACGAGCGCGAATGCATCGTCGTGGATCCGGCCCACGATCCCGATTCGATCCTCGAGACCGTCGGATCCCGCTCGCTGACCGCGATCGTGTGCACACACGGACACAACGATCACGTCAACGGCGCCATCCCGCTCGCGGACAAGGTGGGTGCACCGGTGCTGCTGCATCCGGAGGACCGAGAGCTCTGGGATCAGGAGAACCCCGAACGGCGGCCGGATTGGAGCCTGTCCGAGGACGAGGTGCTGACCGTCGCGGGTATCGACCTGCACGTACTGCACACTCCGGGGCACACCTGGGGCAGCGTCAGCCTGCATGTGCCCGAGCATGGCTGGTTGTTCGGCGGCGACACCCTCTTCCAGGGAGGCCCGGGAGCCACCGGCCGCTCGTACTCGGACTTCGACACCATCATCGACTCGATCTCCCGGAAGCTACTCGTTCTCGACGGTGCGACCACCGTCTACACCGGACACGGGCCGACGACGACCATCGCCGACGAGGCACCACACCTCGACGAGTGGATCGCGCGCGGTCACTAGCTTTTCTTGTTCCGAATCAGCCGTCGTTACACGGAGAGGACCGAAGTCCGTGACCACCACAGACCTGCCGCAGAGCCTGATGGAGACCCTGCCCGGTCACTACTACACCGATCAGACGATCTTTTCCCTCGAGCAGACCCGAATCTTCGAACGCGGCTGGTTCTGCGCGGTGCGCAGCGGTGATCTGCAGGCCGCGGGGGCGTTCCAGACAGTGCAGGTCGGCCGGGAGAGCGTGTTGATCGCGCGCGGCCGGGACGGAAAGCTGAACGCCTACCTCAACGTCTGCCGCCACCGCGGTGCGCGTCTGTGCACCGAGGAGACCGGCTCGGTCAAACGTTCCTTCCAATGCCCATACCACGCCTGGACCTACGGGCTGGACGGAAAGCTCATCGCGGCGCCCAACCTCACCGGCATGCCGGACGTGGACCGCTCGGAGTACGGACTGCACCGGGTGCGGTTGCGGGAGTGGCTGGGATACGCGTGGGTGTGCCTGGCCGCCGAACCACCGTCCTTCGAGGAAACGGTCATCGCCGACGTGGCCGATCGGCTCGGCGGCGCTGACGAGATCGCCGGATACCAGATCGACCAGCTCGCACTCGGCAAGCGCATCGAGTACGACGTCAAGGCGAACTGGAAGCAGATCATCGAGAACTTCATGGAGTGCTACCACTGCGCGACCATTCACCCCGAACTGACCGAGGTGCTGCCGGAGTTCGCGGACGGGTTCGCCGCGCAGTACTACGTCGGTCACGGCGCGCAGTTCGGCGAGGAGGTCGAGGGGTTCACCGTCGACGGCAGTGCGGGCGTCGACCGGCTGCCGGGGGTGGGGGAGCACCAGGACCGGCGCTACTACGCGATCACCGTACGGCCGCAGGTGTTCATCAACCTGGTGCCGGACCACGTGATCGTGCACCGGATGTTCCCGCTCGCCCCGGACCGCACCCTGATCCACTGCGACTGGCTGTACCTGCCGGAGGTCGTGGAGTCGGGACGTGACCTCTCGCGTTCGGTGGAACTGTTCCACCGAGTGAACCAGCAGGACTTCGACGCGTGCGAGCGTTGTCAGCTCGCGATGGATTCACGGGCGTACGCGCGTGGTGGCGTGCTGGTACCGAGCGAGCACCACATCGGCGAGTTCCACGACTGGGTGCGCAACCAGATCGATGCGGACGAGGTGACCACGGCTCGATAACGTGCTCGCGCTTTCGGCCGGGCGCCGGGAGCTTGCGGTGTGGTGCGGTTCTCGGCGAGGAGAGGAAGTGTGCGGTGGTGCGGCGTGCGCCCGACCACGACATCGACGAGGCGGCGCTCGCCACCGGTGAGCCCGAGAACGTGGCCGCCGGGCTCACCGGGGTGCTCGTGTCACTGCGGCGGAGCGGGCAGCAGATGGGATTCGCCCGCTCCGCCAGGACGCTCCCGCTGATCAACCAGCGGGACGGGTTCGACTGCCCGGGTTGCGCCTGGCCCGATCCGCCGGAGGCGGAGGGCGACCGGCGCAAGCAGGCGGAGTTCTGCGAGAACGGTGCGAAGGCGGTAGCGGAGGAGGCCACGAAGCGCCGGGTCGGCCCGGAGTTCTTCGCGCGGTTCTCCGTGACGGAGCTCGCGGCGAGGACCGACTACTGGCTCGGCCAGCAGGGCAGGCTGACGCAGCCGATGATCCTGCGTCCCGATGCCGAGCATTACCAGCCGATCAGCTGGGACGACGCGTTCGAGGTGATCGCCGCGGAGCTGGGCAGGCTGAGCGGTCCAGACGAGGCGGCGTTCTACACGTCCGGCCGGACCAGTAACGAGGCCGCGTTCCTGTACCAGCTCATGGTGCGCTGTTTCGGCACCAACAACCTGCCGGACTGCTCGAACATGTGCCACGAGTCCTCCGGCGCGGCGCTGACGGAGACGATCGGCATCGGTAAGGGTTCGGTCTCTCTGTCGGACGTGGAGAGCGCGGACCTGATCCTCGTGGTCGGCCAGAATCCGGGGACGAACCATCCGCGGATGCTCGCCTCACTGGAGAAGGTCAAGCGGAACGGCGGAAAGATCGTCGCCGTGAACCCACTGCCCGAGGCCGGGCTCCTGCGGTTCAAGAACCCGCAGAACGTCCGTGGGGTCATCGGTGGCGGAACACCACTGGCCGACGAGTTCGCGCAGATCCGCATCGGTGGCGACCTGGCCCTGTTCAAGGCCCTCACGGGACTCCTGCTGCAGGCCGAGGATCGAGAGCCCGGCTCCGTACTCGACCGGACGTTCATCGACGAGCACACGCATGGTTTCGCGGAGCTCGCCGAGCGGGCGCGCGACATCGACTGGGTCGCGACGGAGCTGGCGACCGGCCTCGGCCGCGAGCAGATCGAACGGATCGCGGCCATGCTCGCCGGCTCGCGGCGCACGATCGTCTGCTGGGCGATGGGTCTGACCCAGCACAGGGACGGCGTGGCCACCATCCGCGAGGTGGTCAACGTGCTCCTGCTTCGCGGCATGATCGGGAAGCCGGGCGCGGGCGTCTGCCCGGTTCGTGGCCACTCCAACGTGCAGGGCGACCGCACGATGGGTGTGTGGGAGAAGATGCCCGATGAGTTCCTCGCGGCCCTGGAGAAAGAGTTCGGGGTGACGGTCCCGCGCGAGCACGGTTTGGACACCGTCGACACGTTGCGGGCGATGAAGTCCGGCAAGGTCAAGGCCTTCGTCGCGGTGGGCGGCAACTTCGCGGCCGCGACGCCGGATTCCGCCGGCACCGAACGGGCCCTGCGGGGGTGCGATCTGACCGTGCAGGTGTCCACGAAACTCAACCGCTCACACGTCGTTCCCGGCCGGACCGCGCTGATCCTGCCCACGCTGGGGCGCACCGAACGTGACAGCCAGGCCACGGGCGAGCAGTTCGTCACGGTCGAGGATTCCATGTCGGTCGTCCATCGTTCGCGTGGACGACTCGAACCGGCCTCGGAGCACCTGCTGTCGGAGGTCGCGATCGTGTCCCGGCTCGCGGGAAAGCTGTTCGGAGCGGGGCATCCCGTTCGATGGGCGGAGTTCGAACACGACTATGACCTGGTTCGCGAGCACATCGCGCACGTGGTGCCCGGATGCGCCGGGTACAACGAACGGGTGCGCGCGCCGGACGGATTCGTTCTGCCACACCCGCCCCGCGACAGCCGCAGCTTTCCCACCGCGACGGGGAAGGCGAACTTCACCGTGAACGCGGCCGCACCGATCGCGGTCCCCGAGGGCAGGCTGCTGCTGCAGACGCTGCGCAGTCACGACCAGTACAACACCACCATCTACGGGCTCTCTGACAGGTACCGCGGAATCGAGGACGCCCGTCGGGTGGTGATGGTCAACGAAAACGACATCGCGTCGCTGGGGTTCGCCGACGGTGACATCGTCGATCTGGTCTCGGAGTGGACCGGCGCGGACGGCGGGCGCGAAGAGCGGCGGGCCGAGCGGTTCCGGATCGTCGGCTACCCGACTCCTCGCGGTTGCGCGGCCGCCTACTATCCGGAGGCGAATCCGTTGGTGCCACTCGATTCTGTCGCGACGGGATCAAACACGCCCGTGTCCAAGGCGATCGTCGTCCGGTTTGAACGGCGGTGAGTTCCCCGTTCCGGGCGTCCGCGTCAGATCAGTGCCCGGATCGCGCGCTCGAACCCCGCTACGTGCTCGCGGGTCAGGTCCGCCGCCTTCTCGGCGTCACCGTCGATGATCGCCGTGAGCAGTGGGATGTGCTCGTCGACGTGCCCGGCCATGCCGGAAAGGCGAGGTACGAAGACACACCAGATCCGGGTGGCCAGGTTGTCGTACCGGATGAGCGTGTCCTCCATGAACGGGTTGTGTACGCAGTGATAGATCGCCCTGTGCACGCTCAGATCCATCTTGAGCAGGTCCGCGTTGTCCTGGAGCCGCTCATCCGCGTCGAGTTGCTCCCGCAGCGCGGTCAGGACGCCTCGGTCGTCGTGGGTCGCCCGCTCGGCGGCCGCGGCGGTCGCCACCGGCTCGAGTGTGCGCCGCACCTCGGAGATGTGCGCGAGGTCGGAGATGTTGACGTCGGTCGCGAACGTCCCGCGCCGGGGAAACGCGACGACCAGCCGCTCGTTCTCCAGCCGCTTCAGGGCTTCCCGGATAGGGGTACGCCCGACACCGAGCGTGCTGCTCAGCCAGTCCTCGTTGATCGGCTCTCCAGGCTTGATCTCCAGCATGACAAGACGGTCGCGAATGGACATATAGGCACGCTCGGCCAGTGAAGGGCCCGCGTCCGGCATTTCGATGTTGACCTGTGTGCTCACCCGGCCTACCCTACATCGAAGACTGATATACCAGTAATCGACCAGGTCCCTTATCGGAGAGTGAGCGGGATATGACCACGACGATCGACCAGCGGGACGACGTGTTGAGCCGTTCCCTGCGCGAGTACGACCCTGTGGTCGCCGCGGCGATCGACGACGAACTGGAACGCCAGCAGTCCACGCTGGAGATGATCGCGAGCGAGAACTTCGCCCCGGCCTCGGTGTTGCAGGCCCAGGGATCGGTACTGACGAACAAGTACGCCGAGGGTTATCCGGGCAAGCGGTACTACGGCGGCTGCGAGCACGTCGATGTCATCGAGACCCTGGCGCTCGAGCGGATCAAGATGCTGTTCGGAGCGGGTTTCGCCAATGTGCAGCCGCACTCCGGCGCGCAGGCGAACGCCGCCGCCATGGCCGCGCTGATCAAGCCGGGCGACAAGATCCTCGGCCTCTCGCTGGCGCACGGCGGGCATCTGACCCACGGAATGCGGATCAACTTCTCCGGCCTGCTGTACGACGTGGCCGCCTACGAGGTGTCCGCCGACGACTTCCGGGTCGACATGGACGAGGTCGCCCGCCTGGCCAGGCAGCACCGGCCGCGACTGATCATCGCGGGCTGGTCCGCCTACCCCCGCCGGCTCGACTTCGCCCGGTTCCGCGAGATCGCGGACGAGGTCGGGGCCTATTTGATGGTCGACATGGCGCACTTCGCCGGTCTCGTCGCCGCGGGCCTGCACCCGTCTCCGGTGCCGCACGCACACGTCACGACCACCACGACCCACAAGACGCTCGGCGGTCCGCGCGGCGGGGTGATCCTCACCGACGACCAGGCGCTGGCGAAGAAGGTCAACTCGGCGGTGTTCCCCGGCCAGCAGGGCGGCCCGCTGGAGCACGTGATCGCGGCCAAGGCCGTGGCGTTCAAGATGGCCGCGGAACCGGAGTTCCGCGAACGCCAGCAACGCACCCTCGAAGGCGCGCGCATCATCGCGGAGCGCCTGATGGGCACTGACACCGGCGAGGCCGGGATTTCCGTGCTCACCGGTGGCACGGATGTCCACCTGGTGCTCGCGGACCTGCGTGACTCCGAACTCGACGGCAAGCAGGCCGAGGACCGGCTGCACTCGATCGGGATCACGGTCAACCGCAACGCCGTCCCGTTCGATCCGCGTCCGCCGATGGTGACCTCCGGCATCAGGATCGGCACACCCGCGCTGGCGACCCGCGGGTTCGGCGCCGACGAGTTCCGCGAGGTCGCCGACATCATCGCCGCAGCCTTGGTGCCCTCGTTCGACGACGAGGTCGCCGACTCCCTCCGGGCCCGTGTAGCGGACCTCGCCCACCGCTTCCCGCTCTACCCGCACCTGCAGGAGGTGTCGCGATGACCGAGACCGCAACCACCGCCCCCGGTGCGCACCTGCCGGACCACCCGTCGTTCCTCTGGGACAACCCCGATCCCGCCGACTCCTACGACGTGGTCATCGTCGGCGGCGGCGGGCACGGTCTCGCGACGGCCTACTACCTCGCGAAGGTCCACGGGATCACCAACGTCGCGGTCCTGGAGAAGGGCTGGCTGGCCGGCGGAAACATGGCCCGCAACACCACCATCATCCGGTCCAACTACCTGTGGGACGAGAGTTCCGGCATCTACGAGCACTCCCTGAAACTCTGGGAAACCCTCGAGGAGGAGCTGGAGTACCCGATCCTGTTCGACCAGCGGGGCGTGCTGAACCTGGCACACAGCCTGCAGGACGTCCGCGACAGCGTGCGCCGGGTGAACGCCAACCGCCTCAACGGCATCGACGCCGAGTGGGTGGATGCCAAGCAGGTCAAGGAGATCTGCCCGATCGTCAACATCTCGTCCGACGTGCGGTACCCGGTCATGGGCGCCACGTTCCAGCCGAGGGCGGGCATCGCCAAACATGACTACGTCGCGTGGGGATACGCCAGTGCCGCGGCCCGGCTCGGCGTCGATCTGATCCAGAACTGCGAGGTCACCGGGATCGACACCGCGAACGGAAAGGTCACCGGGCTGCGGACGACCCGGGGCCGCATCGCGGCGGGCAAGGTGGCGCTGTGCGCGGCAGGGCACTCCTCGGTGCTCGGCGAGATGGTGGGCCTCGAGTTGCCGGTGGTGTCGCACCCGTTGCAGGCCCTGGTGTCGGAGCTGTTGGAGCCGGTGCACCCGACGGTCGTGATGTCGAACGCGGTGCACGTCTACGTGTCCCAGGCACACAAGGGCGAACTCGTGATGGGCGCGGGTATCGACAGCTACAACGGGTACGGCCAGCGCGGCTCCTTCCACATCATCGAACAGCAGATGGCCGCCGCGCTCGAACTGTTCCCGATCTTCGCCAGGGCGCATCTGCTGCGGACCTGGGCGGGCATCGTCGACGTGAGCCCGGACGCCTCACCGATCGTCGGGCTGACGCCGGTCGACGGGCTGTACCTCAACTGCGGTTGGGGGACCGGCGGATTCAAGGCCACGCCCGGGGTGGGGGACTGCTTCGCGCACACCGTCGCGACGAACAAGCCGCATCCCTTCAACGAGCCGTTCACCCTCGAGCGGTTCACCACCGGAGCCCTCGTCGACGAACACGGCGCGGCAGCCGTCGCGCACTGATCAGCCTTCCGCGTCCTTCACAGGAGTTCTCATGCAACTCATCCCATGTCCGTGGTGCGGGCCTCGTGAGGAAATCGAGTTCCACCACGGCGGCCAGGCACACGTGGCCTATCCCGAGGACCCGTCGGCCTTGTCCGACGCGGAGTGGGCCAAGTACGTCTTCTTCCGCGACAACCCGCGTGGGCCGTTCGCGGAGCGCTGGAGTCATGCGGCCGGGTGCCGGCGTTGGTTCAACGCGGTCCGCGACACCAGCACACACGAACTCCTTGCTGTCTACCGTATCGACGAGCCGAGGCCGGTGATCTCATGAGCGCGGACTTCCGGCTGCCCGGCGGCGGCCTGATCGACCGGGACGAGGAACTGCACTTCACCTTCGACGGGCAGGCCCTGACCGGGTATCGCGGTGACACGCTCGCGTCCGCGTTGCTGGCGAATGGCGTGCACCAGGTCGCGACGAGCATCAAGTACGGCAGGCCCCGCGGGATCATGGCGGCGGGCGCCGAGGAGGCCAACGCACTGGTCCAGATCGACGAACCATTCCCCGAGCCCATGATCACCGCGACGACCGTCGAGCTCTACGACGGGCTCGTGGCACACGGTCTGCCCGGGCAGGGCAGCCTCGCCGACCGGCCCGACCCGGCGCGCTACGACGCCAAACACGTGCACTGTGACGTGCTGGTCGTCGGGGCGGGACCGGCTGGACTCACAGCCGCGCTCGCCGCTGCCCGCAGTGGCGCCAGGGTCGTCCTCGTCGACGACCAGAACCAGGCCGGTGGGTCACTGCTGGGCTCGGACGAGTACCTCGGCGAACGGCAGTCCTCGGCATGGGTGGAGGACATCGTCTCCGAGCTCCGCAGCACCCCCGACGTGCTGGTACTGCAACGCACCACCGCGTTCGGTGCCTATGACGACGGCTTCGTGCTGGCGCTGCAGCGGCGTACCGACCACCGGGGCGCCTCGGCGCCGGAAACCGTCGCCCGCCAACGCGTGTGGCGCATCCGTACCAAACAGACCGTGATCGCGACGGGCGCGCACGAGCGTCCCGTGGCCTTCGCGGACAACGACCGTCCCGGGATCATGCTCGCCGGTGCGGCTCGCACCTACCTGCACCGCTACGGTGTCGTGCCGGGCAGGCGCGCCGTGGTGTTCACGACCAACGACAGCGCCTACACAGCGGCGATCGAACTGGCCGAAGCCGGTGTCGACATCGCCGCTGTCGCCGACGCGCGCGACCGGCCCCCGGCCGGTCTGGCCGCGGAGTGCGCCGCACGGGGTATCGACGTGCGAGCAGGACACGTCGTAACCGGCACCGAGGGCGGCAGCAGGGTGTCCGCCGCGCACGTTTCGGCGCTCGAGGGCGAAGGGACCGGGCCCGCCGACGTGATCGACTGCGACGTGCTGCTGGTCTCCGGGGGATGGAACCCGGTCGTGCACCTGTTCAGCCAGGCGCGGGGAACGTTGCGCTACGCCCCCGAGATCGGCGCCTACGTGCCCGGCGACCCGCTGCCGGCGACGCGAGTCGCCGGTTCGGCGAACGGAGCGTTCGACCTGGAGACATGCGTGCTGCAGGGCCGGGAATCGGGCCGGACCGCGGCGACGGCGGCCGGCTTCCGCCCTGCCGCGGGCTGTCCCCTGCCCGAGTGCGACGCGCGCCCCGCGGAAGCGCCGCCTGTGGTGATGTGGCTGGTCCCGGCAGGCAGGACCGGAGCCAGGCACGAGGCGGACACGCGGTTCGTCGACCTCCAGCGCGACGCGACGGTGTCCGACGTCCTGCGTGCCACCGGCGCCGGCTTGCGCTCCCTGGAGCACATCAAGCGCTACACCACCATCGGTACGGCACACGACCAGGGAAAGACGTCGGGTCTGATCGCCGCGGGCATCGTCGCCGAGGCTCTCGGAGTCGACCTGGCCGAGCAGCGCCCCACGACCTACCGGCCGCCCTACACCTCGGTGCCCTTCGCGGCGCTGGCCGGACGCGACCGCGGCGAGCTGCACGATCCCGTGCGGACCACCTCGATCCATTCCTGGCATGTGGCCCACGGTGCGGAGTTCGAGGACGTCGGGCAGTGGAAGCGACCCTGGTACTACCCGCTTCCCGGGGAGGACATGGACACCGCGGTACTGCGGGAGTGCCGCGCCGCGCGCGAGAGCGTGGCGCTGATGGACGGCTCGACGCTGGGCAAGATCGACGTGCAGGGCGCTGACTCCGGCGAGTTCCTGAACATGCTCTACACGAACATGATGAGCAACCTCAAGGTCGGCCGGATCCGTTATGGGCTCATGTGCGGTGTCGACGGCATGGTCATCGACGACGGCACGGTGATCCGGCTCGCCGAGGACCGATTCCTGATCACCACCACCACCGGCAACGCGGCGAAGATTCTGGAGTGGATGGAGGAGTGGCTGCAGACGGAATGGCCGCACCTCGACGTGTTCCTCACCTCGGTCACGGAGCACTGGGCCACCGTGCCACTGGTCGGCCCGCGCTCCCGTGACGTGCTGGGTGCTCTGGCACCAGAACTGGACGTGTCCAACGAGGCGTTTGGTTTCATGGACTGGCGGGACGCGACGGTGGCCGGAATTCCCGCCAGGGTGTGCCGGATCAGTTTCTCCGGCGAGCTGGCCTACGAGATCAACGTCGACGCCTGGCACGGCCTCGCACTGTGGGAAGCGTTGATGGCGGCCGGTGAACGGTACGGGATCACGCCGTACGGCACGGAGACGATGCACGTACTGCGGGCCGAGAAGGGCTACCCGATCATCGGCCAGGACACCGACGCGACGGTGACCCCGCAGGACCTCGGCATGTTCTGGGCGGTGTCGAAGAAGAAGATCGACTTTCTCGGGAAGCGTTCCTTCTCCAGGGCCGAGAACCAGCGGCCCGACCGCAAGCAGTTCGTCGGTCTGTTGCCCGCCGATCCCACGGTCCGGCTCCCCGAGGGGGCGCAGATCATCGAGTCCGATCACATACCGGAGCCACCTGTCCGGATGCTCGGACACGTGACATCCAGTTACAACAGCGCCGCGCTGGATCGCACGTTCGCCCTGGCTGTCCTGAGGTCCGGCCGCGAACGTATCGGCGAGACGCTGTTCGTGCCGCTGGGCGAGTCGGTCGTGCCGGTCACCGTGACCGAATCCGTGCTGTTCGACAAGGAGGGAGCCCGCCGTGACGGTTGACACCACGACCCCGCACAGCCCACTGGAGGCGTGGAGTGACCGGCTGGCCCGGCTCGCTCCGGGAGCGCGGGCGGTCGAACAGCCCTTCTTGACTCAGCTCACCCTGCGTGTCACCGACAGCGCGGCGGCTTCCGCCGTCGGCGATGCGCTCGGTGTGTCCCTTCCCGCCGCCCCGTGCACGTTCACGGCAGGAGCGGGCCCGTACGGGGAACTCGGGGTTCTGTGGATGGGGCCGGACGAGTACCTGGTGCTCGGTCGTCCCGGAAGCCAGGTCGACCTGGAGGACGCCCTGCGAGCCGCACTCTCGGGGTCCCGTGGCGCGGTGACCGACGTGTCCGCACAGCGCACCACGATCACCCTGGCCGGGCCGCGGAGTCGTGACGTCCTGGCGCACGGGTGCTCGATCGACCTGCACCCCTCGGCGGCCCCTACCGGCACCTGTGTGCAGACGATGCTCGCCAGAGCCGGGGTGGTGTTGCTGGTGGACGACACCGATCGCGACCAGTTCACCCTGCTGGTCCGCTCGTCGTTCGCGGAGTACCTCGCGGCGTGGCTGGTCGATGCGAGTGTGGAGTACCGGGAGTGGGCGACATGAGCCTGACAGACAGTTCTGGGACTGAAGCGACGAGCGCAGATCGCCCACGTGAACGCGCGTTCGGCGAAGCCCCGCGATGGCGGCGGCGGGGCGCGGAGCAGCGAAAATTCACCCTCAACGTCAAGTCTGAGCCCCGTCGACGTCATCGCGGTCGCGCGTTGGAAAACAAATGTTGAGCGTGTTCGAGCTGTTCAAGGTCGGGATCGGCCCGTCCAGCTCGCACACGGTTGGACCGATGCGCGCCGCGAAATCCTTTGTGGATTCGCTACGTGACGACGGCCTGCTGGCTCGGGTCGACACGGTGCGGGTCGAGTTGTTCGGCTCACTCGGTGCGACCGGGCGTGGCCACGGGAGCGTCAACGCCGTGGTCCTCGGCCTGGCCGGGCACGCACCGGACACTGTGGACCCGATCGAGGCGCAGCCCATCGTGGACCGGGTGGCGGAGATCGGCAAGCTCGACCTGGCCGGATGTCAGACGATCGGATTCTCCGTCGATCGCGACGTGGTGCTGCACCGTCGCAAGCGGCTGGACTTCCACACGAACGGGATGGTGTTCCGGGGTATCGCCGATTCCGGCGAGCCGGTGTCCGTCCGCACCTACTATTCGGTCGGTGGCGGATTCGTGGTCGACGAGGACACGGCCGGGGCGAAACACATCGTGGAGGACGCCACCCCGGTGCCGTTTCCCTTCCACACGGCCGTGGAACTGCTGGAGCACACGACGCGCACGGGCCGTTCGATCAGTTCGCTGATGATGGACAACGAGAAGGTCCGGCAGTCCGAGAGCGAGATCCGTGCCGGGCTGCTGACTATCTGGTCGGTGATGCGTGAATGCGTCGACCGCGGCAGCGCGACCGCCGGTGTCCTACCGGGACGACTGAAGGTGCGTCGCCGTGCGGAGGCTCTGCGCAAGCAACTCCTGGAAGCAGACAACGCGGGCGACCCGCTGCACGCCATGGAATGGGTGACGATGTTCGCCCTGGCCGTGAACGAGGAGAACGCGGCGGGCGGACGGGTCGTCACAGCGCCGACCAACGGCGCTGCCGGAATCATCCCCGCCGTCCTGCACTACTACGAGATGTTCGTGCCGGGTGCATCCGAGGACGGGGTGGTCGACTTCCTGTTGACCGCGGGCGCGATCGGCATGCTGTTCAAGGAGAACGCATCGATATCCGGTGCGGAGGTCGGCTGTCAGGGCGAGGTCGGATCGGCGTGCTCGATGGCCGCCGGCGCGCTGGCCGAGGTGCTCGGTGGCACACCGGAGCAGGTGGAGAACGCCGCGGAGATCGGCATCGAGCACAATCTGGGCCTTACCTGCGATCCGGTCGGTGGATTGGTGCAGATCCCGTGCATCGAACGGAACGCGATCGCCTCGGTCAAGGCGATCACTGCCGCGCGGATGTCGGTGCGAGGTGACGGCGTGCACCACGTCAGCCTGGACAAGGCGATCAAGACGATGCGCGAGACGGGCGCCGACATGAAGGACAAGTACAAGGAGACCGCGCGCGGGGGCCTCGCCCTCAACGTCGTCGAGTGCTGACGATTCCGCGAAAGATTCATTGACGTGTCCGCCGTCACCGCTCTAGCATGAGACTGGTATATCAAGTATCTATCAGCTTCCCCCGGGTACGAACGCCGAGGAGAAAACCGTGGCGCAACCCTTCACCCTGACCCTTAGTTGCCCGGAGCGGGCGGGGATCGTCCATGCGGTCACTTCGTTCCTCGTCGGCCGCGGCTGTGACATCGTCGAGCACCAGCAGTTCGACGACGACGTCCGTGGATCGCTGTTCCTGCGCACCTCGTTCTCCTGCCCCGAGCACACTGTCACCGTCGAGGACCTCACCCGTGAGTTCGCCGCGGTGGCCGGGGAGTTCCAGATGGAGTTCCGGATCTCGGACGACCGGCCGGAACGCGTCCTGGTGATGGTGTCCAAGTTCGGGCACTGCCTCAACGATCTGCTGTTCCGCTGGCGCGCAGGCAGTCTGGGCGCCGACATCGCGGTCGTGGTGTCCAATCACGAGGATCTGCGCCCGATGGTCGAGGCCGCGGGACTGCCCTTCGTGCACGTGCCGGTGACCGCCGAGACCAAGCCGGAGGCCGAGCAGCGACTGCTCGAACTCGTCGACGAATACCAGGCCGACCTGGTGGTGCTCGCCCGCTACATGCAGGTGCTGTCCAACGACCTGTGCGTGAAGCTGCAAGGCCGGGCGATCAACATCCATCACTCGTTCCTGCCTGGTTTCAAGGGCGCCAAGCCCTATCACCAGGCCTACGACCGTGGCGTGAAGTACGTCGGCGCCACGGCCCACTACGTGACAGCCGATCTGGACGAAGGTCCGATCATCGAACAGGAAGTGTTGCGGGTGGACCACAGTTACTCGCCGCGCTCACTGGTCACCGCGGGACGCGATGCCGAGGCGCTCGCCCTGTCCAGGGCCGTGCGCTGGCACTGCGAGCATCGCGTGCTGCTCAACGGCAACAGCACCGTGGTCTTCCGTTGATCCTTTGTCCAATTCAACGGTCGGGTGATGCACAGTTGCGGGTTCGCCTCCCGCTAGTGAGTCACCTGCATACGACCGCCACGAGTCGGCCTCCGCAAGCTCCAGCCGACCCCCGTCGATCGCATTGTGCATAACCCTCCCAGACCCCTTGACATCCCGCTTTCTGAAATCACGGTCGGTTCGCCGCCCATTTCCAGACCCCGCAGGAGGACTTCTCATGGCCACTACGCCCCGTGTGGTGATCATCGGCGCCGGCATCGTGGGTGCGAATCTCGCGGACGAACTGACCGTCCGCGGATGGACCGACATCACGGTGCTCGACCAGGGACCGTTGCCGTTGACCGGCGGGTCCACATCGCACGCTCCCGGACTCGTGTTCCAGACCAACGCGTCCAAGTCCATGACGGAGTTCGCCAAGTACACCAGGGACAAGCTCGCCGGCCTGGAAGTCGACGGCGCGTCGTGCTTCAACCCGGTCGGTGGCATGGAGGTGGCGACAACACCAGCTCGCTGGGACGACCTCAAGCGCAAGCACGGGTGGGCGACGTCGTGGGGCATCGACGGCAGCCTCATCGACGCGGACGAATGCGCGAAGCGGTATCCCCTCCTCGACGCCGACCAGGTGTTCGGCGCGCTGTTCGTGCCGAGTGACGGACTCGCCAAGGCTTCCCGGGCAGTGGTGGCGTTGGCGCGGTTGGCCGAAGCACGCGGTGCCCGCTTCGTCGGTTCCACCCGCGTCACCGACATCGAGCAGGCGGGTGGCCGGGTGACGGGCGTGCAGACCACCGCGGGATACTTTCCCGCGGACATCGTGGTGTCCTGCGCGGGCTTCTGGGGGCCGAAGGTCGGCGCGATGGTGGGGCAGGACGTGCCGCTGCTACCGCTGGCGCACCAGTACGCGAAGACCGGGCAGGTGGCCGAACTCGTCGGACGCAACACGGAGGCCTCCGAGGCGAGCCTGCCCATCCTGCGGCACCAGGACCAGGACCTCTACTACCGCGAGCACAACGACCGGATGGGGATCGGCTCCTACGCTCACCGCCCGATGCCGGTGGATCTGGCCGAACTCGACGAGGACGGCACGGACATCACGGCTTCGGAGATGCCGTCCATGCTGCCGTTCACCGAGCAGGACTTCGCTCCACAATGGGAAGAGAGCAAGCTGCTGCTGCCCGCGCTGGGTCAGACGAAGGTGGAGGAGGGCTTCAACGGGATATTCTCCTTCACCCCTGATGGCCACTCACTCGTCGGAGAATCTCCCCAGGTACAGGGTTTCTGGGTCGCCGAGGCGGTCTGGGTGACGCATTCGGCGGGAATCGCCAAGGCGGTCGCGCAGCAACTGGTCGACGGCAGGTCCGAAACCGACCTGCACGAACTGGACCTGAACCGGTTCGAGGAGATTCAGTTGTCGCCGGACTACGTCAGCGAGACGGCGCAGCAGAACTTCGTGGAGATCTACGACGTCCTGCACCCGCTGCAGCCCAAACTGTCTCCCCGCGACCTGCGGGTCACACCGTTTCACGCCAGGCAGCGGGAACTGGGAGCTGTGTTCCTGGAATCCGGCGGCTGGGAGCGTCCACACTGGTACGAGGCGAACGCATCGCTGGTGAAGGACCTGCCACACGACGCTTTGCCGCCTGCCCGTGACTCCTGGGCCGCGAAGTTCGACTCGCCGATCGTCGCTGCCGAGGCCTGGTGGACCAGGAACAAGGTCGCCCTCTACGACATGACGCCACTCAAGCGCCTCGAGGTCAGCGGGCCGGGCGCGCTCGCGCTGCTGCAACGGCTGACCAGCAACCAGCTGGACAAGACGGTCGGGGCGGTGACCTACACGCTGGCACTCGACGAGGCGGGCGGAGTTCGTAGTGACCTCACCGTCGCGCGCATCGAGCACGATGTGTTCCAGGTCGGTGCCAACGGGAACCTGGACCTGGAGTACCTGCGCAGCAGGCTGCCCGACGACGGCAGCGTGCGGGTCCGCGACATCACCGGCGGCACCTGCTGCATCGGCGTGTGGGGACCGGCGGCCCGGGATCTCGTCCAGCCGCTGAGCCGGGAGGACTTCTCCCACGAGGCGCTCAAGTTCTTCCGTGCCAAGCGCGCCCGCATCGCCGGGATTCCAGTCACGGCCATGCGCCTGTCCTATGTGGGCGAGCTCGGCTGGGAGATCTACGCCAGTGCGGAGAACGGCCAGCGGCTGTGGGACGCGCTGTGGGAGGCCGGACGGGAGCTGGGCGTCATCGCCGCGGGACGCGGAGCGTTCAACAGCCTGCGCCTGGAGAAGGGATACCGGCAGTGGGGCACCGACATGACCACGGAGCACGACCCCTACGAAGCGGGCGTGGGATTCGCGGTGCGGCCGAACAAGGGTGAGTTCGTCGGCAGGGCGGCATTGGAGGGGCGTTCGGAGGACACGGCGCAGCGGCGGCTGCGGTGCCTGACCATCGACGACGGGCACTCGGTCGTCCTGGGCAAGGAGCCGGTCTTCGTGGACGGCCAGGCCGCGGGCTACGTGACTAGCGCGGCGTACGGCTACACCATCGCGCGTCCCATCGCTTATGCCTGGCTGCCTGCCACGGCAACCGTGGGAACCCAGGTGGAGATTGAGTACTTCGGCCGCCGCATCGCCGCCACAGTGACGGCGGAGCCGCTGGTCGACCCCGGAATGGAACGGATTCGTCGTTGACCTGCTCTGGCCGAAACAGCCCGAATCGAAGGATGTGCCCTGATGCGTGATCAGACGATTAACGATTTCCTGACGCAGCTTTCCGCACGCGTTCCCGCTCCGGGTGGAGGCACCACCGCCGCACTCCACACCGCGCAGGCTGCCGCGCTGGTGGCGATGGTGGCCCGGTACAGCGACGGGCCCAAGTACGCCGAGCACCACGACGTCATCGCCGAGGTGGTCGCGGACGCGGACGCGTTCCGGATGCTGTCGCTGCGCCTGGCGGAGAAGGACGCGTTCGCCTTCACCGCGGTGACCGACGCCTATGCGATGCCCAAGGCCGACTCCGAGCAGAAGGCCAAGCGGTCCGCCGCCATCGCCCGCGCACTCCTGGCCGCGTGCGCGCCCCCCGCCGAGGTGATCGAGGTGGCTGCCCGCGTGCTCGGGCTGGCCGAAAGCCTGCTGCCCATCGGCAACCGCAATGTCATCACCGACGTGGCCGCGGCCGCGGAAGCCGTGCGTGCTGCGGCCACGACCGCGCGAGTCAACATCGAGGTGAACCTGGGCGGCATCACCAGTGACGATGCGCGACAGGAGTTGCTTGTCGCCACCAGGGGTGTCGAGCTCATCTGCGAGCGCGCGGACAAGCTCACCGCCGCCGTCCGAGCGGGACTCGGCGCATGAGCCCGGCGGTGGCCACCGGGCCGTCGACCGCGCAAGTGTTGTCCGGAAAGGACATCGCAGCCGAGCTTCGTGGTAGAAATGCGCGGATCGTCGATGAGCTGGCGGACATCGGGATCCGGGTGAAGCTCGCCGTGGTCGTGGCGACCGACGACGGATCCAGCCACTGGTATGTCCGCTCCATCGCCATGGCGGCGGTGAGGTCGGGAATCGACTGCGAAATCGTCGATCTCGGCGCCGATGCCTCGGCAGAGCTGATCCGCGGGACCCTGACGAGGTTGAGCGGGGACAGCGCCGTGCACGGGATCATCCTGCAGACCCCACTTCCATCAGGTGTGGCACAACAGGACCTGACCTCGGAGATCGATCCGGTGAAGGACGTGGACGGGGCCAATCCCGTCAGCCTCGGTCGACTGGCGGCCGGGATGACGGCCTTCCCGCCCGCCACGGCGGAAGCGGTTCTCCAGATCCTCGACCATTACGAGGTGGAACTCGCCGGGCGGCAGGCGGTCATCGTCGGACGTTCTACAGTGGTGGGTGTCCCGGTGGCGCATCTGTTGCTGGCGAGGCATTCGACGGTGACAGTCTGCCATTCCCGGACGGCAGATCTCGCCGAACACACCCGCCGAGCCGACGTGCTGGTCGTCGCGGCGGGCAGGGCAGGACTCATCACCGCGGAACATCTGAGCTCGGGCACGACGGTGATCGACGTCGGCACCAATCCGACCGATGACGGTGGACTCGCCGGGGATGTGCACGCGGCCGAGGCTTGGCCGGTGGTCGACGCGCTGACGCCGGTTCCGGGAGGTGTCGGACCCGTCACGACCGCGTTGCTGCTCGCGCACACGGTCGAGGCCGCACAGGCCGCCGTGCGTCGAACCGCATCTTGACCGGATCCGCCGGGGGAATCGGAAGCCTCAGCACGGCGGAAAGCGCACCGAGATTGGGATGTCTGCAAGTACCACCAAGCAAGATCATTCTTGCGTTTTCTACCCCCAACCTGGCGCCAAGATAGTGGTTCGGGCGCCAGGGCTTGGCAACAGAAATGTGCCTAGTGGATCTTGCTTGGGGGTACTTGCAGGCGCTCCAACCCCAGACGGCGCTGCTCCCGCGTGGGGGAGCAGCAGGCCTAGCCGATTGGGGCACGACCGGAACGCAATCGCTTGCGCATGTCGCGCAGGTAGTACCGCTTCGGCGCCTCGCGGAGCAGGACCGGCAGGCGGGGGTAGACCGCGACGGCGACCCGCATCAGCCGTTCGTACCGCCGTTGCCTGCGTCCGTTCCACTCGATCCCGAAGCCGTCCCGTAGCCGGGGAGGCAGCCACGCGGCGGTGAGCAACCGATTGAGCGGCATTGCCGCTCGGATGGCCAGCGGGGCCCGCACGGGATACAGCAGGTCATGGGCCACTGATCGCGCGTGGTCGGTGACCTCCACGGTGGCGACCACCTGGTTCCAGTAACGGCGGAAAGCCGCGCGGTCGGCGGGCCACATCTCAGGCGGCACCTGCAACGAGGTGGCCAGCACCGCGTACTCCTGGTAAATGCGTTCGGCGGCGTCGTCCTCGATCGGACCGAACATCTCCTCGTAGAGCACAGTGGCGGTGTCGTATAGGGTCGCGGCGACCCAGAGCTGCAGTTCCGGATCCGTCGCACGGTAGCCGGGGCCGCGCACCTTCGCGTGCACGCGGTTGACCATCCGGCTGACCTGCCGGACCTCGTCGGGACTGCCGTAGGTCATGCAGTACACATAGGTCAGTGTGGTGCGCAGGCGGTCCACCGGGCGGTACGCGAAGTCGCTGTGTTCGGCGACCCCGCGGCCGACGCCGGGATTGGCCACCTGCAGCAGAATCGCCCGTGCGCCCCCCGCCAGCAGTACACCCTCGCGGACGACCCTGTGCATCTCGAGTGGTGCCGGAATCGATTGCCGAGTCATGACCGCACTGTAAATCTGAATTAACTTACTGGGAAGTCCGAGTAGAGAAGTCGCAGGTAGATCGGCCGCAGAAGGCTCGCTCAGCTTGCCAGCGCGGCGAACACCAGATCCTCGACCTGCACAGGGTCGGTGAGCCTGCGTCTGCTCATCGACAGGTCGTGCACGATGTTCAGTGCGGCATGGACGACGAGGCGGGCGTGAGCACCCCGAGTGTGCTCCCGCACTGCCGTCAGCAGGCGTACCCACTGCTCTACGTGCTCGCGTTGCACCTTGCGCAGCGTATGCCGGTCGTCGTCGGGCAGATTCTCGTACTCCGACAGGTACACGGCGGCGAGGTCGCTGTGCTGGAAGGCGAAGCCGACGTACGCGCGAACCAGCTCCCGCAGCGCTTCTCCCGGTTCCTCCGCGTTCTCGATGGCGGCGTTCGTCGTGGCCGCGAGCCGGTCCGCCGCGCGGTAGTAGACCGCGGCGAGCAGGTCGGCCTTGCTCGGGAAGTGCCGATAGACGCTGGAACCGCTGATGCCGGCGGTCACGCCGATGTCCTCCATGGTCACGCCGTGAAAGCCACGCTCGCGGAACGGGCGCAGGGCGGCGGCCAGCAGCCGCTCCCGTCGGGCGCCGAACTCGCCGACGACCGGTTCCGGCGCGGGGTGGGCGGGCTGGGTGGTCAGCCGCGGCGGGAGCCCGGTGACCAGGACGCCGAGCCCGATGGCGCGCAGCCCGTCCGTCGCGGCGCGGGCGGTCACCGGCGTTCGGTGCGTGCCGAGGCTCGCCATTCCGCTCAGCGCGGCCGACGCGAGCGTCCGGTGCTCGGCCGGGGGCAGTCGTGGCCGGACCTCGGCGAGCAGTTCGGCGACGACATCGACGAGCGACGCGATCGCGGCGGTGAACCGCTCGTGGTCCTCGGGGCCCAGATACCGCCGTTCCCACTGGTAGAGCCGCACACTGCGCCTGCGCTCGACCACGAGTCCGACAACCTCGCCGACCACCGCGTCGAGGCGGCTCCATGAAGAACCGCCGGTTCGCGCCGCCCGGCTCACCACGTCCTCGACCGCCGAAGAGAGTTCGGCTGTCGCGTGAGCGAGGATCGCTTGTTTGTTGCGGAAATGGCGGTAGATCGCCGGGCCGGTGATCCCGGCCTCGGTGGCGATCTCGCCGAGGCCGACGGTGTAGTACCCGCGCTCACAGAAGAGGTCGGCAGCAATCCGGGCGATCTGGGACTTGCGGTCGACGCGCCGACGGGGCAGCGCCGACCGCTCCGTGGCCGATTCGCTCATCCTGCACCTCCACCGGCAATTCCTTGCCTCAGCGAACGATTTTCACTCTACGCGGGACCGACGCGTGCCTCTTGACAACGTGCCATGTCACTCAGCTACGTTAATCCGAATTCGCATGGCTGCCCATGACGCGCTCGTCGGAGGATGCCCATGGACGACGACGTCCAGTTCGCTGCCGAGACCCTTCCCGGTCCGGGCTCGGTCACCTGGCGGTGGTTCGCGGCGACTCCCGGTGTCCTGCTCGCCGGAACGGGTCTCCTGCTGCAGGTGGCGCACCCGGTGGTCGGCGCCGGCGTATCGCAGCACTCCGATTTCCGGCGCAGACCGTGGACGAGAGCGTGGCGCACACACCTGTCGACCCTGCGGTTCGTCTACGGAATGGGCGATGGGGCGCAGGCCGAGGGACGCAGGCTGCTCGAGGTGCACAAGGAGATCAAGGGCGTCGATTCGGCGGGGCGGCGCTACCACGCCCTCGATCCACACGCGTACGCGTGGGTCCACCTGACCCTCGCCCGGTTCACGGTGGACACCGCTGCCCTCTTCGGCGATCCGCTGACCGAGTCCGAACTGGACCAGATGTGGTGCGAGTTCCGGGCGATCGGGCTGGCGCTCGGCCTGAAGGAGCAACATCTGGCACCTGACTGGGCGACCGCGTGCGCACACTTCGACGAGGTGGTTCGCGACATTCTGGAGGCGAACCAGAGCACGCGGGACGTACTGGACGCACTCATCGCACCGGCAAGACCATCGCGATACCTGCCGAGTCCACTTTGGAGGTTGCTGACACGGCCCGCAAGCCGTGTCCTGCGCCTGACCACGGTCGGTGCGCTACCGCCGGTGCTGCGGGAGCGGATGAACCTGAACTGGACCGAGCGGGACCAACGCGAACTGACTCGGCTCGCGCGGGCCGTACGAGCCGTCGACCGGCGACTGCCGGAACCGTTGCGTTACCCACCGCTCGCCTACAGCCTCATCCTGCGGGCCCGCCTGCGCCACCGCTGGGCGACGTGATGGGAATCGAAGCCCCACCACGGCGCGCAGCGCTCGCCGATGCGCTCACACAGGCTGGAATGCTGCTGGCCTTCGCGGTACAGACCGGGCAGGCGGCGGTGCGTGTGCTCCTGCGACGCAGGCTCGCCTGGCGGGAGGTGCTCGAGCAGGCGTGGTTTCTCGCCGCGGTGACCACGCTCCCGGCTCTGCTGGTGACGATCCCGCTCGGCGTGGTCGTGGCGCTCAACGTCGGTTCCATGGCGGGCCAACTGGGCGCGGAGGGCTACGGCGGAGCGGTGGTCGCGTTCGTCATCGTCGCGCAGGCCTCCCCGCTGATCTGCGCGTTGATGATCTCCGGCGTCGGTGGCTCGGCTCTGTGCGCGGATCTCGGGGCGCGCACGATCCGTGAGGAGGTCGACGCCCTGGAGGTCATGGGCATTCCCGCGATGGAACGCTTCGTCGTACCCCGAGTGATCGCCGCCGTGCTTGTCACGACGGCGCTGGCCTGCCTGGTCATGGCCGTCGGTATCACCGCCAGTTTCGCGTTCCAGGTGATCGTGCTGGACGACTCGCCCGGCAGTTTTCTCGGGACTCTCACTCAGTTCTCCCGCATCGAGGACTTCCTGATCGCCGAAGTGAAGGCGGCGGCATTCGCGGTGCTCGCCGCACTCGTGTCCTGTTTCAAGGGGCTTACGGCCAAGGGGGGTCCCAGCGGCGTGGGTGACGCCGTCAACGAGGCGGTTGTGCTGTCGTTCATTCTCGTCTTCGTCGCCAACACGGTCCTCACCGAGCTGTACTCCGTCATCGTGCCCGCCCGAGGGGCGTACTGATGGCCGTCCGTCCGCTCGGCGGCTACCCCTCGCGCGCAGCGGCGCCGGTGGTCGACACGTTCGCCGGCATCGGGCGGCACACCACGTTCTACGGCAGGGTGCTGCTGCACCTGCCAGCCGCCTTCGTCCGGTACTGGCGGCACGTGCTCAAGCTGATCGGGGAGATCAGTTTCGGCTCCGCCTCGCTGCTCGCCGGTGGCGGGACTATCGGCGTCGTGTTCGCGATGTCGGCCGTGGCGAGCACCCAGATCGGGCTGGAGGGATACCGCGGCCTGGACCTGATCGGTCTCTCCCCGATGACGGGCCTGATGTCGGCGCTGGTGAACACCAGGGAGATCGCGCCCGTGGTCGCGAGTATCGCGCTGGCCGCCAAGGTCGGTACCGGTTTCACCGCGCAGCTCGGCGCGATGCGGATCTCCGACGAGATCGACGCACTGGAAACGATGGCGGTGCCGTCGTTGCCGTTCCTGGTGAGCACTCGCATGGCCGCCGCGTTCATCTCGGTGATCCCGCTCTACCTGGTGGGGTTGTTCGCCTCCTACGCGGCCACGAGCCTGGCGGTGGTCAATATCAAGGGCCAGTCCGCAGGCACCTACGACTACTACTTCCACCTGCTGCTCACGCCGACCGACGTGCTGTACTCCCTGTTGAAGGCCGTCATCTTCGCGCTGATCATCACCCTTGTCCACTGTGGATACGGCTACTACGCGACCGGTGGGCCGGAGGGGGTCGGCAGGGCCGCTGGCCGAGCCCTGCGCACGAGCATCGTCGCCGTGACGATCATCGACGTCCTGCTCACCATCGCGTTCTGGGGGCTTCGGCCCACCCTGCCGGGCCTGGGAGCGTAGCCGTGAGAGCACAGTCGAGCAGGGCGGCACTGGCCCTTCGTGGCCTCGCCACCGCCGTGGCGTTCGTGCTGGTCGCGGTCGTGACGATCGCGGGCAGCGGCGGCGCGTTCGCGGGTGATCCCACGGTGAGCACCACTCTGCCCGCCTCAGCCGGACCGGTTCGCGCCGACTCGCCGGTGCAGTACCTCGGCGTTACCGTCGGCAGGCTGGCGGCCGTCGACGGCGACATCGACGGTGCTCGTCTCAGCCTCGACCTGGACGCCGATCTGCTGGAGCAGGTGCCAGGAAACGTGCGGGCACGAGTGTTGCCCCGCACCCTTTTCGGGGACCAGTACATCGACCTCGCCGTACCACGGGGAGCACCGGCGGAGGGCAGCCTGACCGAGGGGGCGGAAGTCGCCGCGGATACCTCCGGCGAGACCGTACGGCTCTATGCCGCCTACACCCGGCTGTACGAACTCATCACCGAACTGCGCCCCGCCGACCTACAGATCGCCCTCACCGCCCTGGCCGATGCCTTGCGCGGAAGGGGCGCGGAGATCGGCAGGATGATCGACGAGGCGAGCGAGCTCGCCGGGGACGCCGGTCCGCTGCTCGACTCCCTCGGCGAGGACGCGGGCACCGCCGCCCGCCTCGGCAGGGACCTAGCGGCGAGTACGCCGGAGTTGCTGGACGCGCTCGACGACGCGGTCGCGCTCTCCCGCACGGTGGTCGCGCAACGGCAGGCGCTGAGCGACCTCCTCTCGGCCGGAATCGAGCTGACCGGCCAGTCCGAACGACTGCTCGCCGACCATGCCGATCGGTTCATCCAGCTTGTGGACGCGACCGGTCCACTCGCCGAAGTGGTCACCCGCCACCCCGGCGCGGTGGGCGAGAGCCTGGACGCGGCGAACTTCTTCCTTGACGGTGCCAAGCGGGCTTTCGGCACCGGCAGATTCGCCATCGACGCAGCGTTGACCTTCGATGATCCCTATCCGTACACGGCTGCGGAATGCCCCCGTTATCCAGGACTCGACGGAGCGAACTGTGGCGACCCGGTCCCGGATCGCAGCGGCGAAGCTGCCGCAGCACCGGCGGCCCCACCGCCGCCGCCACCGGAGACCGGCGGGCGCACGGGGCCCGTCGGCGGCGAGCGGGAACAGGAGATCATCCGCCAGCTGGCGCCGCTGCTGCCGGAAGCAGGCGAGGGCGCGAAGGTCGAGCAGCCACCCGTGGATCTGCTGTCGCTGTTGCTCGGCCCGCTGGTCCGCGGCACTCGGGTGGTGGTGCCGTGAACGTTCGCGGGACGCTCGTCAAGCTCACGGTTTTCGTCGCGGTGTGCGTGTTCTCGGCCGTGCTCGTGGTGAACACGCTCACCGATCCGCTGACCGGGCGGACCACGACCTATCACGCCGTGTTCACCGACGCGCACGGGTTGAATCCCGGCACGGACGTCACGGTGGCCGGCGTCCGGGTCGGCACGGTGACCGGCCTGAAGCTTGTGGACGGTCACGCCCGCGTCACCTTCGACACGATCTCGGCCCAGCATGTTCCGGCTGACGTGCGAGCCGTGGTTCGTTACGCCGATCTGCTCGGTGCTCGTTATCTCGCACTCGTCGCGGAAGAAGATGCGGCGGCAGCCGAACTGGCGCCGGGCGCGACGATTCCGCTCGACCGCACCCGGCCCGCCCTCGACCTCACCGCGCTGTTCAATGGTTTCAAGCCGCTGTTCGACTCGATAGATCCCGCCCAGGTGAACCAGCTCGCCGGCCAGATTGTTGCGGTGTTCCAGGGTGAAGCCGGTTCACTGGACGGGTTGCTGAGCAAGGTGGTGTCGCTGACCGCGGCGCTGGGCAGCCGGGACGACGTGCTCGGCGAGGTGCTGACGAACCTGAACGCGGTACTGGACACCATGGACGAGCACCGGGCCGATCTGGCCGGCCTGATCGACGGGCTCGCCGAGTTGACCTCGTTCGCGGCGGACAGCCGCGAGCAGATCGCGGGAGCCCTGGACAGTGGCGCCGAGCTGGCGGGTTCACTGACCCGGTTGCTCGCCGATATCGAACCGGATCTGTCCGGGAACGTGCGGCGGCTGAGTGAGTTGACCTCGACATTGGTGGAGAACGACGAGGAGTTCGAGGCCGTCGTGCGGGAGGCGCCCGAGTTCGTCGCCACCCTGGGGCGAACGCTGGACTACGGATCCTGGGTCAACGTCTATGTCTGCAACCTCGGCGTCAGCATCGGCGGGGAGCCGATCGATCTCGGGGCAGGCCCGCATTCGGGGGTATGCCGATGAGCGCGCGCAGGCTTCGCAGGGGGCCGGTGTTCGACGGAGCGGTGGGTGCGGCGGTGCTCGTTCTGCTGCTCGCCGCCGCGGTCGCGTTTCCACAGCTGACCTTCCGCGCCGCGACCAACGCCTACTCGGCGGAACTGGCGAACGCCGCGGGTCTCACCGATGGCGACCAGGTCTACGTCGCGGGGGTACCTGCCGGGCGGGTCACCGGGGTGACGCTGGCGGGTGATCGGGTGCGGGTGGACTTCCGTCTCGACCGGGATCAGTCGCTCGGTGGCGCCACCTCGGCCGAGGTGAAGCTCGGAACCATCCTCGGCACCCGCTACCTCGGCGTCCGGCCCGCGGGTACCGGGACGTTGCCGAGGGGCGCGTCGATCCCGCTCGAGCGCACCTCTGTGCCGTACAGCCTCAACGACATCGGCTCCGACGTCGTCACGACGACCACCGAACTCGACGTCCCCATGCTGCGGAAAATGATCACCACTCTGGCGAGGTCCACACCGGACGGCGAGCTGCTGGGTGAAGCGCTCGACGGCATCAGCCGGGCCACCGGGATGGTCAGCGAGCGTAACGGCCAGTTCCGCGAGCTCCTCAACGGTGTGCAGGCACTCACGACATCGTTGCTGGACCAGCAGGACACATTGGTCGCACTCCTTGGCGACGCCCGGCTCGTCGCGGAAACCTTGGCGGATCGGCGGGAGACGATCCGCACCCTGATCACCGATGTGCACACTCTGACCACAGCGCTGGATTCCGTGGTGACCGAGAACGAGCCCCTGCTCGGCCCGTTGCTGGCCGACGTCCACACCATCACCGACACCCTCGACCGCAACGAGGCGGCATTGTCGGAGACACTGCGGCTGCTCGGGCCCGCCAGCCGGTATCTGGCCAATGCCACCGGAAACGGTCCGTGGGGAGACGTCTCCGCCCCGGCGGGTCCGTTGCCGGACAACCTGTTGTGCGTCGCCGGACTACTGGGAGGCTGCCGATGACTCGCGGTTCGACCAGGATGGTCGCCCTCGCGTGCGTACTGGGTCTCGCGGGTGCGCTCGGCTGGTACGTCGTACTCCGACCGGACCCGGTACTGCGCATCGCGGCCGAGTTCACAACGGTGGATGGGATCTTCCCCGGCAGCCGGGTCGCCGTGCTCGGGGTCCACGTCGGCACGGTCGAAACGGTGGACGCGGCGGGCGCCACGGTACGGGTCACGATGAGCCTGCCCGAGGGAACCGCGGTTGCCGAGGACGCGCACGCGTACGTCATGAGCCCGGCGGTCGTGAGTGACAGGTTTGTCGAACTGGCTCCCGCGCACACCAGTGGTCCCGCTCTGCGGGACGGGGCGGTGATTCCGGTACAGCGCACACATTCGCCGATCACCTGGAACGAACTGAGCGGGTCACTGCACGAACTGCTCACCGCCCTCGGCCCCGGAGCACCGGGGGAGAGCGCCGGACTCGGCGAGCTCGTGCACAGCGGTGCACGATCATTCGCCGGGAACGGGCAGAAGATCCGCGACGCGATCACCGGCATCGCCACCGCTACCGACCTGGTCGCGGACGGCACCGGCGATATCGGTGCGGTACTGGACAACGTCGACGAGCTCACCAGGCTGCTCGTGAAACACAGTTCCACAGTGGACACGGTGACCGCGACCGTATCGCAGGCGGCCCGGGACTTCGCCGGCCAGCAGGACGTGGTGGCCGAGGCGATCGGGCAGTTCACCCGCTCACTCGCGACATTGAGCCGGCTGCTGGACGAACACGGGGAGGAACTGACCGGTGATCTCTCGCAGCTGACCGAGCTGAGCACGATGCTGGTGGCGCGGCAACAGGAGCTCGCCGAGACGCTCGACACCCTGCCGCTGGCACTGGACAACTTCGGGCGCGCGGTGACCGGCGACGACCGGCTCCGCATCCGGCTGGACATCTCCACGAATCTGGCGCAGTTCCCTGCTACGGCGGCACTGTGTGAGCGCGTTCCGCTGCCACTGTGCTCCGGTGCCGGCATCGTCAACCCGATTCCGTTCCCGCCGCATCTCCCGGAGGCGCTCGGCCTCGACGCTGCGATGAATGGCGGTGGCCGGTGAGACCGGGACGACGACCACGTGACGTCGCGCTGACGGTGCTGCTCGCTACGGTACTCGCGGGTTGCGGGATCAGCCTGCAGAACACGGTGGGCCTCGGCGGTTCGGGAACGCCGACGTATCGGGTGACGGCAGTCTTCACCGACGCGGCGGGGTTACCGCTCGGTGGCACCGTGCAGATCGGGCAGGCCACCGTCGGCCGGGTCGCCGACGTGCGCGTGCAGGACTTCCACGCGCACGTCGACCTCGACATCCACGCGGACGTCGAACTGCCCGAGGGCACGGGTGCCCGGCTGGAGCTGACCTCCGCCCTCGGTGAGGAGTTCGTGGTGCTGGAACCGCCCGCACGGGCCGGCTCAGCGACATTGGCCGACAACGCGGTGATCCCCCTGGAACGCACAGCGCGGGGACCCGATGTGGAGAACACGCTCGCCGCGGTGGGGGTGCTGCTCAATGGTTCCGGCATCGACCAGATACGGACGATCGTCACCGAGGCCAACGCGATGCTCGGCGGCCGGGCGGGCACCATCAACGGGCTCCTCGGGCGGCTGGACTCGATTCTGCTGTCGCTCGAAGACAGCAGCGAGGAGATCCTCGGCGTCATCGACTCGATGCGCGAGGTTTCGGCGCGACTGGCCGAGCGCCGCCCGACACTGCGGGCCGCGCTCACCGAGATCGAGCCCGCACTGCGAGTCCTGCTCGCCGAGCGCGAGCGGTTCGGCACGCTGCTCGGTGACGTCACCTCGCTGAGCCGGACGACCCATGAGCTGATCGAGCGCAGCGGACCCGCACTCACCGAACAGTTTCGCGCGCTGCGACCCGTACTCGACGATCTGCGCACGCTGGACGGCAGGCTGGGTACGACGTTGAGCGGACTGCGCGAGTTCGCCGGGCTGCTGCGGGAGGCGACGCCGGGGGACTATCTGATGCTCGACGGGACGCTGGACGTTCCGTTGAGTGTCGCCGAGATCCTGAGTCCCGACTTGTTCGGCGCCCAGCCAGGCCGGGGTAACGCCGCGCTGCTGCTGGAAGGCGGAACGCGATGAGGAGCAGACTCGGCCTTGGTCAACTCGCCCTCTTCGCGGCGATCGGTCTCGTGTGCAGCTACTACGTCGCCATCGACGTACTCGGCCCGCAGGCGTTCCGGGCGCCGATCACCGTGACCGTGCGGATGCCGGATACCGGAGGGCTTTCGGTCGCCTCGCAGGTCACCTATCGGGGCGTGGGTGTCGGTCAGGTCGCCGAGATCGGCATCGCCCCGGAAGGCGGGGTGGAGGTGTCACTGGAGATAGATCCCGACGAACGCATCCCCAGCGCGGCCGAGGCTGTGGTCACGATGGACACTCCACTCGCGATCCTGCACCTCGACCTGCGGCCGCACAGGGATGCTCCGCCGTATCTGGAGAACGGCAGCGTCATCCCGGGGGAGAACACGCGACGGCCACTGCCGCTGGAGACCCTGCTCGAGGACTTCCTCGCGGTGGCCGACAGTCTGCCCGCCGACGATCTGGCGGTACTCGGTGAGGCCTTGGCCACGGGGTTGACTGGGACGGCACCGGAACTCGAGCGGATCCTCGACAACACCTCGGCATTACTGCGGTTCGCCAAGGAGCGCGGGCCACAGATCGAGCGAGTGACCGGAAACGGTATGGCGTTGCTGGGGGAGGGCGGTGCCCGGCTGCGGGAGTTCACAGCGGCGATGCGCGGACTCACCAGCGGGTTGCGAGGGCAGGAACCGGCACTGACCGAGCTGCTGCACGCCGTTCCCGACCCCGCGCGGCGCGTGGCCAGGATGATGGCGGACAACCAGCCCGCGCTCACCACTCTGCTCGGAAACCTGGTCACGACGGCGCAGTTGGTGAGTGTCCGAGCGCCCGCGGTCGAACAGACGCTGATCTCGTTGCCGGACACGCTGACTAAACTGGGCGACATCGTGGAGGGCGACGCGGCGAACTTCTATCTCGTCGGCACGCAGGGGCCGGTCTGCTACAACGACACGCCACGCCGCCCGCCGCAGGACACCACCGAGCGGGACCCGATCCTGACGTGGCACTGCCCGCCCGGCCCTGATCTCGGACAGCGAGGTGCGCGGAACGCGCCCCGGCCGGGCGCTCCCACCCGGTCGCCACGGGCGCACGATCCCGAAACCGGGCAGGCGCTGCCGTTCGAGGTGGGAACGGGTGGCGGGCAGAACTCCGTGTTGGGCCCACGTTCGTGGTCCTCGATCCTTCTGCAAGGAGTCCAATGATGAGCAATGTCGACACGAGAAACGAGAAGCCCTCGCCGAGCCCTCGTAGCACAGTGGACAGTGATGCTGAGGGAGATGTCGCGGAGGTGGAATCCACCGCGGACGACACCACTGGCACCGCATCAGCGAACGAGCCGGCACCGGCCAGGTGGCGGCGGCCAGGGGTACTGCTTGCCGTCCTGCTCAGTGTACTGGTGCTCGGCGTCGCGGTGTTCCTCACGGTCCAGTACCTCGGATTGCGCTCGTCGGAGTCGGCCCGGGCGGAGGCAATCGGGGCGGCCACCGAGTTCGCCACGAACCTGTCGTCCTACGACTTCGCAGATCTCGAGGGCAACTTCAGCGGGGTCACCGAGAACGCGACGGGCCGCTTCGCCGAGCAGTACACCCAGGTCGGGGCGAATCTGACGGAGCTGATCAAGCAGCACAAGGCGGTGTCGGAGGGAACGGTGCTGGCGGCGGGGGCGGTCGAAGCGGATGATGACCATGCGGTCGTGCTGTTGTTCGTCGACCAGACGATCACCAACACCAACAGCCCCCAGCCACGCGTCGACAGGAATCGGATGCGGATGACGCTGGTGCGTCAGGACGGGCGTTGGCTGGTGGACGACGTGAAGTTGCTCTGAACACCGAACCAGCCGAAGTCGCCTGAAGGAGGAGCACGATGACCGATATGTTGACCCAGGAGCAGCAGGACTTCGTCGCCGCGATCGCCGAGTTCTGCCGCCGCGAGGTGGGCAGTGCGGAGCAACGAGACCGGCTCACCGGTGGGGGCAGGTCACCGCACAGCGCGGAGCTGTACGGCAAGCTGGCCGAACTGGGCTGGCTCGGCATCGCGGTACCGGAGGAGCACGGGGGAGCGGGCCGCGGGATGGTCGATCTTGTGCTGTTCCTCGAGGAGACCGGCTACTGGCAGGTGCCGATCGGCGGGTTTGCGACGTCGGTCATCACCGCGTCGGCGATCGAGAAGTTCGGTACGGAGGAACAGAAGCGTCGCATTCTCGGCGACTTCCTCGAGGGCAAGGTGCTGTCGATCTCGATGTCCGAGCCGGGAGCGGGCTCCGACGTCGGTGCGCTGACCTGCCGAGCGGAGAAGCGGGGCGCCGGTTGGGTGATCAACGGCCAGAAGACGTGGTGCTCCAACGCACACATCGCCGAGCACATCCTGCTCGTCGCCCGCACCTCTACCGAGGGTGGCAAGCACGAGGGACTCACGATGTTCACGGTGCCCGCGAAGGTGGACGGACTGTCGGTGCACGGGATCGACACGATGGGCGGCAGGGAGGTAAACGACCTCTACTTCACCGACTGTGAGCTGCCGGAGGACGCGGTGGTCGGGGTCGAGGGCGACGCATGGCCGCAGCTCATGGCGGGGCTGAACATCGAGCGGATGATCCTGGCCGCGTTCATGCTGGGCACCGCTCGGCGGGCGTTCGACGACACCGTGCGATACGTGCGGGAGCGCGAACAGTTCGGGCGCCCTGTCGGCTCGTTTCAGGCACTACGGCATCGGATCGCCGACCACGCGACCGAACTCGAATGCACCCGGCTGCTGGTACACGACGTCGCGCACCGGATCGATGAGAGCCCCGGTGAGTTGTTCCCGCGCGAGGCGTCGATGGCGAAGCTGAAGGCCACCGAGTTCGCGAAGGCGATGGCGCTGGACGGCATGCAGATGATGGGCGGGTACGGCTACGCCACGGAGTACGGAATGGAACGGCTGCTGCGCTCGACCGTCGTGTCGACGGTGTACGGCGGCACGAGCGAGATTCAGCGCGACATCATCGGCAAGACCTTCGGCTTGTAGCGGAGGCGGTCGGTGTCATCGAGTGTTACCGGAGGAGGGCGGGGTCCTGGGCGTAACCAGCCAGTGCCGATGCGAGGTGGTCGGTTCTGCCTGTGCGGCCCAGGCCGGGTGACTCCGACTGCCCCGCCGGCCTGCCCGCGATAACGGACTCGGCGAAGGCGGCCACCATGCCCGGCTCGGGGACCAGGCAGTCACCCAGGTACGCGAGGATCATCGGCCGTTCGCCCGGGCGGGTCTCGAGCGCGGCGTGCCATCCGTCGCGTTCGTTCCACAGCAACATCAGATCGTCGTCGGGATGGGTGCGGCAGCGTCTTGCCACGGCCAGATATGCGTTCGCGCTGTCGCTGATCTCATGGGTTGTTCCCGCGCTGGGAATGCCGATGAGAGCCGCCACCGACCGGACATATCCGGCCAGTCCATCCTCCGCCGCCGGAATTCCTTCGGGCTTGGTCCGCACGTCCAGCTCCCCTCGTCGTCACTCTGGATCTATGCCCTGAGAGTTGCCCGATTGGCGCTGTGCCAACCCTTCTGCTTGGCACGAAATCGCTGCTATTCAATGGCTCGATGACGTTTGGCGGGTCTGCCGGGCGGCAACGGCTGGGGTTGGCGGATTACCGCGAAAGAGCTGGTTTTTCCGTTCCTAGAAGGAGAAAGGAGCTCAGATGCACTCCACTCAGACTCGCCGGGATCCGGCGGCCGCCGCCCAGCAGACAGCGGGCACGGCGCGCGCGGAGGGGCGAGAAGTAGCACACACCACTGCCGATGAGGCCCGGAACGTGTCGCAGGACGTGCGGCGCGAGGGACGAGAGGTGGCCGAGCAGGCGAGGTCGGAGGCCCGCCATGTGATGGAGGACGCCAGGTCCCAGCTTCGTGGTCAGGCGCAGGAGCAAACCCAGAGGGTCACGGAGTCACTGCACCGGCTCGGCGATCAGGTGACGGCGCTGGCACGGGGACACCCACAGGAAGCGGGTCGGCTGGCGGACTACGTGGACCAGGCGGCCGGTGAGATCCAGCACGCCGCACAGCGAGTGGAGGCCCGTGGTTTCGACGGTGTCGTGCAGGACACCGAAAGCTTCGCTCGCAGGCGTCCTGGGGCGTTTCTCGCGGCAGCGGCGGCCACCGGTTTCTTGGCCGGGCGCGTCCTTCGTGGTGGTTCCGAGGCTCGCCAGGAGCAACACGACGAGCAGCGGTACGGCCAGGAGCAGCACAGCGGAGATGGCCATGGCGGGCCGAGTGCCGCGGCGCGGGCCCGCGCCGCGCAGACACCAGGGACCGCGGGGATGTATCAGGAAGGTACGACGCGATGACTCAGAGCCAGACGCAGAACCGGGCTTCTCCGGGCAGCACCCAGACCGACGACGGGCACTCGATTCGGCACCTGCTGAACGAGGCGACCCAGGACGTCAGCGAACTGGTGCGCAAGGAAGTGCAGCTGGCCAAGCTGGAGTTGCGTGAGGAAGCGACGAAGGCGGGCAAGGCAGGCGGCAAACTCGGTGCGGCCGGGATCATCGGCTACCTGTCGCTGCTCCTGGCGTCGTTCGCCGCCGCGTGGGGCTTGGCGGAGGTGCTCAGCGTCGGCTGGGCGTTCCTCATCGTCGCGGTGGTCTACGCGGTCGTGGCGGCGGTGCTGTTCGCGAGCGGGCGTTCGCAGATGCGCAAGGTCTCCCCGATGCCGGAGCAGACCATGGAAACGTTGAAGGAGGATGCACAGTGGGCACGAGCACAGAGCAGGTGAGGCACGAGATCGAGCGCACGCGCCAGGACCTCGGCCACACGATCGACGAGGTGACGGAACGGGCGCATCCGCAGCAGATCGCCCAGCGCGGCAAGCAGCGTGCCCGGCAGCGAATGTCCGGAATGAAGGACAGGGTGATGGGCAGTGCGGAGCACGGTGTCCACCGGGCCGAGGGTCAGGTCCAGGGCAACCCGCTGGCAGCGGGCCTGATCGCGCTCGGTGGGGGCGCGCTGGCCGCGTCGCTGGCGCCCGCGAGCCGAACTGAGCGCAGGGCGGTCCAGACCCTGTCCGAAGAGGCGGGCCCGATGGCCGATCAGATGAAGAACGAGGCCCGCGAGGCAGGCCAGGAGTTGAGCGAGAACCTCAAGCACAACACGCGGGATGGCGCCCAGCATGTGGAGCAGCGGGCGAAGGAGTCGGCGCAGCAGGTCAAACAGGAGGCCGGTTCCTCCGCTGAGCACATCCGCGGTCAGGCGCAGCACGCGGGCCAGGACGTCAAGCACGAGGCGCGTCGGCAGATGTAGTGCTGGAAAAGAACGAAGGCCCCGCCGGAGAACCGGCGGGGCCTTGCTGAGGTTTAGGTCGGCACGCCCGGTCGCCTCTCGGCGGAAGGCGCAACGCGGTTCCAGCCGAACGGAACTCCGCGAGGGCAATGGGGTGAGCCCGGGGGACACGTTGACGTGCCGACACGGGGTATAACCAGACGGCGCCGCCGGCTATTCCCTGGGACTCGAGCTACGGGTCCGAGACCCCGGGACAGAGGTGCAGGCGGCTGCAAGCAGAAGTGCCTGATTACGAGGGATCCGTGGCCGACTCGTCATCCATGGCCTTTCAGGCGCTGGCCAGGAGCCCGATGCCAAGTGTGAGCACGCCTGCTGCCAGTGAGAGTGCGCCGAGCCAGAGCAGTGCGATCAGTTTGTTCGGCCGGGTGACGTCGCGACCGATCGAGGACAGGAAGAAGCCCGCCGACATGAGAACGGCGGCGGCGAGGACGCCGACGCGGGCAATCCAGAGCCACGCACCGGTCAGGGCGGTGGCATCGGTGTAGAGCAGGCAGACGAGGCCGAGGATGACCAGCACGCCCGCGTGAGCGTGGCCGGCGCGGGCGAAGGATTTCTGGAAGTCGGTCATCGGCACGGCACCACGCACGACGCGACTCAGGAACCAACCGCCGAACTCGATGGTCACGATCGTCAGCAGGGCAACGCCGGCCAGGTAGTGCGTCTCGGGGCTGAACACCAGAACTCCTCGGATCGAGTAACGTAACGCTGTTATATAACGACGTTCCAGTGTGAATGTCAAGGTGTATTCCATGGGACGCGCCGCGCAGGCTGCTTTCGTGGACCGCTGGGCGAAGCTGAAGCAGTCAATGCGGTAGGTTCAGTGCCGCGATCCCAGGGGGCGGGTGCACAGGCGGTTCCGGCTCTCCGAGAGGTCGCGACGGGGCCGGTAGCTCAGTTGGTTAGAGCAGGGGACTCATAATCCCTTGGCCGCGGGTTCGAGCCCCGCCCGGCCCACACCGCCACACCCTGACCAGGCGTACGCCGATTTCCCGATCATGGGTCTGCTGTGCTCTGCCGCTGTGGAACAGATCGGGTGCCTCAATAATCTCCGAGGCCCCCGATCTAACTGCGACTGCTCGTTTTTCCCTTCACAGCACGTGAACGCGCTTCATCGCGCACGACTCTTGTGGGCCGTGCCTCGTCCTTGGTGGATCAGCTATCGAGCTGAGGTACCTTCCGTGCTAGCCAGCCGCTTGGAAATCTCGTCGGCCTTGAGGTTTTCCCGGTCGGCCCAGTACAGCGCCTCGTGGTGATGGCCTCGGTCGATCTCGGCGATGCGGGCGTATGTCGCTGCACTACGGCGGTAGTAGTCCCGCCAGACCGGCAGTGGGGCGTCCTCGGACGGCCGCATCGAGGACAGGACCTCGTGCGCCTGCATCAACGTGCGCAGCTCACGTTGTTTGTTGATGTTGTTCACCTCCCCTCGCTGTTCGTGGGCGTCGCGAAGTCGAGGAAGGCCCGCAGCTCGTCGGCGCTGTCCCGGATCTCGCGTAGCAGTCGGGCGAACTGGGGCCAGTCGGCACGATCACGCGGCGGGACGAGGAGCAGCCGGTCGGTTCCTTGAGTGACGACGAGTGCGGGCTCGTGATGGACCATCCCGACGAACTGCATGCTCGCCGCCGTGTCCGCGCACGGGCTCCAAGTCAGGTTTATCGCCACGCGATCACCCCTGTGCCCGTGTCGGACCATTGGCGTTCCGCAGCTCTGTTCCGGCCGCCTCGATGGCCTCCGCAAGCCGAGCAAGCGCGGCCTCATCGACCAGCAAGGCGACCGGAAAGGCTTTGCCGAAGCGCACCTCCACGCGGTTCGCGAACGGCAGGGCACGCGCGCGAATCGGGAGATCGGCGGTCACGTGGACCTGTACCAGGTCACGCACACTCACCACGCCCTACGCCGCTGCCTGCTCGGACTGCCCGGACTTGCCGCCCCCACGGTTCACGTTCGCCGCACGGGGAGCCCGCATCTCCTTCGCGCGCAGGCTGAACTGCACCCCCGCCGTTCTGCTCATAGGTCGTCGCGGTCAGGCCCTCGAACACCTCGGTCACCTGCACGTTCCAAACGAGCTGCCCGGTCACGTTGTCCTTGGCCGGGGTCTTGTTGCCATTGCGGTCCCAGTCGAAAGCCTGCTCGACGCCGAGCACGTACGCGCCTTCCGGGAACACCTCATCGAAGGGGGCCGCGAACCGGTATCCACCCGGGATCGCCATGGAAGTTCCTCCTTGGGTTCTGCTGCCGTGCCTATCCCGGCAACCTGCCTTCCAATGTCGGCGAAATGGACGGACGTGATCACCACACGGCGGGACATCTCGGGACGTCCTTGGTACGGTTGAAGACGTCCCTACAGGTCCCGAGGGGTGGGCATGCCGAACGAGCGGCTACGAGACGCGCTGATGCGCAATGGGCTGACCCTGGATCAGGTCGCCAGGGCCGTGAACGTCGATCCGAAGACGGTCGAACGGTGGATCACCAAGGAGCGGACGCCGTACCCGAAGCACCGGCACAAGATCGCCGCGATGACTCGGGAGTCGGAAAGCTACCTCTGGCCGCAGGCGATCCCCCCGGAACGCAAGGCTGAGACCGCCGCCGCCGAGGTGGTCCGTGTGTTCCCGCATCGGAACGCGATTCCGGTCGAGCTGTGGGACCGGCTCATCGACGACGCCGAGAGCACGGTCGAAATCCTTGTCCACGCGGCGTTGTTCCTGGTTGAGCGGCCGAGGTTCGTCAAGGACCTGGCGGGCAAGGCCGAGAACGGAGCAAAGGTCCGGCTGCTGTTCGGTGATCCCGACGGTGGCAGCGTGGCGCTACGCAGCGAGGAAGAACAGCTCGGAGTAGGCACACTCGCCGCACGTATCCGTAATGCGCTGGCGTACTACCGGCCGTTGCAGGGAGTCGAGGGCGTGGACATGCGGTTCCATAACACCACGCTCTACAACTCGATCTTCCGCTTCGATGACGAAATGATCATCAACACCCACGTCTACGGCTTCCAAGGCGCACACGCACCATCGCTGCACCTGCGCAGGCTCTCCGCAGGCGATCTGTTCGAGACCTATTCCGAGAGCTTCGAATCCGCCTGGAATCTCTCTCGCCCAGCCACCTTCTAGGAGGCAGCATGGCCCGCAGGGACTACTACCACGACACGAACGCACCGGCCGCCAACAGCATCGCCATCGCTGTCAGTGCGTTCATCCAGGACGAGCAAGGCCGGATACTGATGATCCGCCGGACGGACAACGACTACTACGCCATACCTGGCGGCCAGCTCGAACTAGGGGAGACGCTGACGCAGGCGGCCGTGCGCGAGGTCCGCGAGGAGACCGGCATCGAATGCGAGGTGACCGGCCTGATCGGGATCTACTCCAACCCGAACCACGTCATCGCTTACGACGACGGCGAGGTCCGCCAGGAGTTCTCGATCTGCTTCCGCGCCAAGCCCCTCGGCGGCGAAATGCGGACGAGCAGCGAGAGCAAGGAAGTGCACTGCGTGGACGTGGACTCTCTGCCGAGTCTGGGCATCCACCCCTCTATAAGACTCCGCCTCGAACACGCACTTGAGAATTCCTCAATGCCCTTTTACTCCTAGGGTTCGGTAGAACGGCGGCTGGCAGTACGGCAGCGTTGCTACTCACGCAGAAAACTTCGACGGATGACTGGATTTGGGCGAACAGCAAGGAGATCACCGCGTGAGCGACCTCAACCACCTGCTCGGCGTCGACTTCGGTATCCCTGGCTATCGGCCGCACTGGCACGACAGTGCCGACTCGGTGATAGTCCGCCACGGCCACCGGCTTGCTTCCCTTGTCGGCAGGCGTTTCACTCGCTGCTGGTTTGTCTGGGACCACAGCAACGCCACGTGGTTCGCGGACTGCCCGGTCGTCTTCGACTTCGACGGCGAACAGGTCGAGGTCAACCACATGAAATTCACCGAAGTGTCGATCACGTGGAACTCCATCGACACGACTAAAGACCCTGTGTGGCCGACGTCCGATGACTTCCGCCTGACCTGGCGCGCCGACGTCCTTTCCGGTGTGGCCGACCTGCAACATCAGCGCCTCAACGCCGTCGACGTGCTCGAATGGGTCGGCGGTCGCGACGACATCGCGAACGGAACGGTCGCCCTCAGCTTTGTGATGACCGGCGGTCGTATGACCGTCTACAACGCCCTGGACGAGAACGGCATCAAGGTCGGCGACCTGGATTCGAACTGGCGCCGGCGCCCCCTGCGCTGACCGGCGAACCAGAAGCCAGCCTTGCGACTTACGGGACGTACGGCGTGTCGACTGTCTGTTGTGGATTTCCATCGGTGTGAATAAGTCCGCGGCAGAGTCCTACGCCAGCACCGAAAGCACCTTGCGGTGAGGCCGATCTTCGGTGGAGACAACACGGTTCGTGCAATCGATACCGTGGTCGGGCCGTTCGAGTCGTATGCCGCTCGTGGCCGGGATCCGTTCCCGGCCACGAGCGGCATGGATCGTGGTGGTCACCGCATGTGGCCGCCGACGAACGCCTCGGCGCTCCTCATCGGCTGCGCTGGTACGAGCGGCTCAGTTGCTGCCCCAGTCGAGTCGGTCGGCCAGGCCTGCCGCGGTGAAGGCGTCATGCAGGTCGTCGCGTCCCTCCGTGAAGTGCGCCCAGCCCTCGAAATGCACGGGAACGATCCTGCGGGCGCCGAGAATGCCGCTGGCCTCGGCCGCCTGGGTGCTGTCGAATACGACCGGCTTGCCGCCGAAAAGCATCGGGGAACTGGGTGCGCCGGCGAACATGATGGCGGTGTCCACAGGGGCGAAGCGCTCGGTGATCTCGCGGACCAAATCCAGGGAGGCGTTGTCCCCGCTGACGTAGACGGTCGGCAGTCCTTCCCCAGTGAGCACGAAGCCGACGACCTGGCCGGCGATGGGCTCCACTTCTTCGCGGGCAGCCGGTCCGTGGATGGCGGGGACGGCTGTGACGGTGACCGTGCCCCCATCGGGACGGTCGAGTTCGACGGCTTCCCAGTCGGCCAGGCCCCTGGCCTTGTCGCCGAGCCGCTCGCCGCCACCCGGGGTGGTGAGCGTCAAGGGAACGTCGGCAAGCAGGGCTCGGCCGGAGTTGTCGAGGTTGTCGGCGTGCTCGTCGTGGGAGAGCAGCACCACGTCCACCCGGCCCAGGTCGGCGGGGGAGCCCTGCGGGGAACTCGTCTTGGTCAGCACAGGCCCGGCGCTCTCGTAGTCGCCGGGGCCGTCGAAGGTCGGGTCGGTCAGGAAGCGCAGGCCGCCGTAGTCGAACAGGGCGGTGGGGCCCCCGAAGACGCGGACGGGGAACTGCGCGGTCGCTGAAGCGGGCATGGGAATCCTCTCACGGATGTTGCTGGATCAACCGTGATGCACGGTAATCGTTTCTCACGGATGAATGCAAGTTGGACCATGAGGCTCATGGATGTGGCACTGCGGTACCATGAGGTCGTGGACGAGATCGCGACGGTGGATCACGAGTTGCCGCCCGCGCCCGGCGAGGACGAACACCTCTCGCTCGCGCTGGCGAACAGCGTCATTGCGCTGCCGGGTGGTCACTTCATCGATCACCTGGGCACCCCGGACGCGGCGAACCGGTGGCTGACCGAGCGCGACTTGGCGCCGGTGGATTCCGGTATGCGCGACATGTGCGCCTCCCAGCTGCGGTCTCTGCGTGAGCAGGTCAGGGCGCTGTTCGCCGCGCGTGTATCGGCGCTGCCGGCGATCCCTGCAGCCTTGTCGTCGATCAATGATGCGTTGACGCGGGTGCCCACGGCCCCGCTCCTGCAGTGGGACGACAAGGCGGGCCCGTACCGCGCTGCACCGCATCCGACGACCCAGATCGTCGACCACGCGTTGGCCACCCTCGCCGCGGATGCCGCCGACCTGTTGACCTCGGACGAGGCAGACCGGCTCACGGCCTGCGGTTCGGCCCCGTGTACCCGGTTCCTGGTCCGCCGTGGTCGTCGCACATGGTGCTCGACGCGTTGCGGTGACCGTGCGCGCGCCGCGCGGGCCTACGCCAGGCGCACTGGCCGTGATACGCCGTGACCGCCTGCGGTGCACTGCTGGTCGAGCAGGGACACCTGGAGGAAGCGACGGCCGTCTACCGCACCGATCTCGTTTTCAGCGACTCGCTGGCTCGTCGCCGAACAATGCATAATTGGAACGGCTCGTCGGAATTCGCCGTTCAATCCATCTGCGAGACAACATGCGGGTCAATAGCGAAATGTGATCCACGCTGCGAAAACTTGTGGAATCGCACCGATTAGTCGGCCGGACCCACCGCCGCGCGACGTAGCCCGCGTGTGGGTGGCAGCGCCGCTCGACGGCGGCGCGCGAATCCTCTGGCCGAGTTGGTGGAACCATCCGGGTGTGCAGACGTCGAACTGTAAGGATTCTTCGCCTGGCTCGCCGAAGAGCCAGGCCGGCATCCGGAGCAGGAAGGAGATCGACGTCGTCGTCGCGTTTCGGGAAACGTGCGCGCAGGCAAGTGTGGGCTCGTAGACTGCGCGGTAGAGCAGCGTGAGCGCGGGCGTTGGCGCCAGACACTGGAGGGAACACTGATGAGCCGCCGATTCGACCCAGAGCAGATTGCCGACCTCGCCAAGAAGGTCGGCAACCTCAAGGACGGCTACAGCAAGGCGGGCACGGACCTGGGTGATGGCGACCCTGGAGGCGCGTACGGCGATCTGCGCAACGCGGCCAGCGCGGGTAAGACGATGCAGGGATTCTACAGTGGCGTGAACAATGAGCTGGGTGCCGCCGCGAAGCTCGTCGACGCCGCTTCCCAAGCACTGGCCAACGCTGCTGAGCTCATGCGGAACGACGAGGACCAGGGCGTGTACACCTTCGGTGGTGGCAAGTCCGAGCGGGCTTGATCGGAATCAGGACGGGAACCAGGGGATTTACCGATGACCACCACAGGACAGCAGTTGAGTGCGCTCGACGATCCGTCGCGTGACCGTCCGGCGTCGATGGACGCCATCGACAAACATGCCGAACAGGCAGGAAAGCTCGACGCGCGAGCGCTGAACGACCAGGCAGAAAAGGTCAACGGAGCCGCCACCAGCGCCAATGATCTCGGCGACGATCTCAAAGTCTTCCGCGACGACGTGCTGCGCGAATGGGACGGCAAAGACGCTGACGCCCTCGGCGACCACCTCGAACAGCTGAGCAAGGCCAGCTACAAGGTCAGCGACAAGGCCGAGGCAGCCAAGAGCATTCTCCAGCGCGTGTCCGAGATTCTTGAGGACGTCAAGAAAAAGGTCACAAACCTTGCTGAGCAAGCCAACGACAACGACGCGGACAACCGCAAACTGATCAGCGCCGCTCGGCAGCGGAAGAACAGCTCCGACGACGAGAACGAGATCGAATCCGCCGCGTCCGACATCGAACGGCTTCGGCAGCTCAATGAGAAAGACTCCAATGGCAAAAAGGAGGAGATCGAGCAGGCGCTGGAAAACGCCGAGAAAGAGATCGACGCCCTCCTCGAACCCCTCGGCCTGGAGATCGAGGGCGGTTTCGTGGAGCTGCTGCCCGCCGACACCAGCCAAACCACGCCGCAGAGCGCCGGCCCTGGCCCCGTCAATGCCGGTGGCAGTCCACCTCCAGCCGTCGGCGGCGGTGGAGGCGGTGGTGGCGGCGACAGTAGCGGTGGCGGGGTCGCCGCGGTCCAGGGGGACGGGAGGCCCGCAAAGCCGATCGAAGCCCGAGGTGACAACCCGGCCAAGATCGCCGAGAGGTTCCTCGGCCGCAACGCGGGCGACCTCAAGGGCAGCGGTGAGCTGCCCGCGATGCAGTCCTGGGTGCCCAACGACGTCAACTGCGCGAACTTCGTCTCCGGCTGCCTGGAAGCGGCAGGCCTGATCGACGAAAGCCAGGCCAGCGCCTCAGTCGCGGAACTGCGAGCCAACCTCAAGGCGGACGGCTGGACGACGGTGTCATTGTCCGAGGCGCAGCCCGGTGACGTGGTGGTCTCGAACGGCGGCGGGCACGTCGTGCTGTATGCCGGCGACGGTCAGTTCATCGGCTCGAACAACATCAACCCCGACGGTTCGCAACAGATCAGCATGGGTGGCGGCGGCGGTCTCGTCGAGATCCTCCGGCCGCCGAGCTGAGCCTGCTCGCGCGGAATCAGAATCCGAACAACGCGCGCGGCGCCGCGTGCTTGTCCGGCCAGGTCAGCCAGGCCACATCGGTCGGGCCGATGGCCTGGTCGGACAAGCGCCAGGACTCGGCGTCATTGTCGGCACCCGCATCGTCAGTCTTCCTGAGCAGTACGGCGTAGGCATCGGACATGACGCCGTCGGCCCGGCGTGACTCGTAGACAGTGCCGGCATAGTTCGGGCGACCGCCGTCGGCGCCGCGCGTTCTCCCCTGCAGGAAAACCCAAGGTCCAATTCGGTCGAGGCGTTCCACCTCCACCTGAACGCGATCGCCGAAGACCTCACGAAGCGGCGCGGTGGCGGCGTGGTGTACCGCCTTCCGGACCGGGTCGTCGGGGTCCAGCGATTGCGGGACGGATTGCGCGGACGGGGTGTGCATCAAGCTACCTCCCAATAGCAGGGCAGCGATTCGGCCGACGGCAGCAACCGCATCCTGGCATCGACGTCAGATCCTGCAGATCAACCAGCCTGGCCCCGACGATGCTACAGCGTCGGGGGAGCGTAGTCCTGACTTCGGGCAAGTGCCCCCCCGGGCGTCGTCCGGGCAGGCCTGTCTCGGAACCGTGGTGCTTGTGCCGTCCGTGCCACGGATTCAGCCTGCCCGGTCATAAACGACGAGCCCGTCCGCTCGCACTCGCGCTCCTGCTGTGGGTGGGTGCGGCGTCAACCGTCCATCGTGCATGAGGTGCCGGACCGGTACATCCCTGCTCAGTACCAGGAAGTCCGCGACGATCCGGCGATGGCAGCGCCACCACACGCTCTCGCTGCACATCACCACGGTGCGTGTCGAACGCGCACTGGCGATCAGGTCGTCGACTGCTTCGAGGAACCGGGCGTCGCGGGTGTAGCCGGCGTATCCGCGGAAGGAATCGTTGCGCCAGAAGGTGTCCGGTGAATCAGCGGCCACTTTGCGGAAACCACCCAAGCGCTGTTCCCAGCGATACCCGATCCCGACGACAGGCAGCCATTCGCGCAAGCGCTCCCGTCCGGCGTCCGGGTTTTGCCTGCTGCCGGGTGCGGTGCGGATGTCGACCAGTGACTCGATGTCCGCGTCGTGCAACAACGCGGACAACTCGTCCTTCCCGGCGGTACCGTGCCCGACCGTCAGCAACTCCATCGGCGATCAGTTCCCCGCGTTGTAACCAGTTCCATACCCTCCCTGGTACCCGCGCACGGCCCGTGGTACACCTGCGGCGTCGGTTCAGCGCCCCAGTCTGCGGCGGACTTCGCGGGTTGCGAGGTAGGCCGCGACGTCCGAATAGCGTTCCGTCTGGTTGGCGAACTCCACGTACGCTCTGGCTCGGGTAAGCCAATCCAGGGTCGAGGGGCGGACGTCGGCAATCGCACGTTCGACTGCTGCCATGGTCACCGGTGGTTCGGTACCAGCGGTCAGGGCCTGGTCGCTGGTGGCGTCGGTGGCCCGCTGTACCACGGCTTCAAGATCGGCCCCACTGCACAACGGCGTGGCCGAGGCAACCCTGGCAACATCGATGCCCTCGGTCGGGATGTCGTGCAGCAGCACCCGCATGGTTTCGGCTCGTGCCGCCTCGTCGGCTCTGTCATCACGGGTTCACAACATGTGACCGCCGCTGCGTGCAGACTGTTACAGACCGTGGCCACGTGTCGATATACAGCATGTGCCACTTTTCGATCATTGCGTGCGGGAGGACTAAGTGCCAACGGACCATCAGGTCGTGGCCAGCCGATTCCGGCTGCTCGGGCCTATCGGCAAGGGCAACATGGGCGAGGTTCACCGTGCTGAGGATTGCGAGGCACCCGAAGGCTCTGCAAGCCGCATCGTCGCGGTGAAGCTCGTCCTGCACAGCCGCTCCGGCACGCTCATCGACTCTGGGTCCGACGCGAAGGCGGTCCAGCGCTTCGGTCGTGAAGTGCGCATCATGCAACGGCTCAGCCATCCCAACTTCCCCCGTATCGTCGACGGGGGTGTGGACTCTGCCGGCCTGGCCTACCTGGCGATGGAGTATCTCGACGGACGATCACTCCGCGACCTGGTCTGTGAGTATCCGCAGTCGCCGGTCTCCTGGGTCGCGGCCCTGGGCGCGCAGATCGCCGACGGCTTGTCCGTGGCGCACACCGCCGGTGTGATTCACCGCGATCTCAAGCCGTCGAATGTGATGGTGTTGCGCGGCGGCGCGGTCAAGGTTCTCGACTTCGGTATGGGACGGATCGTCGACGACGCCAAGGACGCCCAGCTCACCAGCACCGGCGTCACGGTCGGCACCGCCCGCTACATGGCTCCTGAGCAGTTCCGCGCATCTGCAGTGGGACCGGCGGCGGACCTCTACGCCCTCGGCTGTGTGTTGTTCGAACTTCTCACTGGTGTCCCACCGTTCCACAGTGAGTCCGCGCACGAACTCGGGCAGAAGCATCTCGACGAGGCGCCACCACCCGTCGGGCCTCTGCGCTCGGACGTGCCCAAGGAGCTGACGAGACTCATCGAGAGCCTGCTGATGAAGAATCCGGTCGATCGGCCGGTCGACGCAGTCGCCGTCCGCGAGGCCCTGCTGCCGCTCGCGGTGGGTGAGGAGAGCCTCCACGGATGGAATGCCTTGAATCCCGTGGAGTGGCTTGCCGAGACCCACAAGCCCACCCGAGTGAACCCTGTGAGCGATTCCGACAACCGTCAGGCCGCAACAGGCATGGACGTCTTCGGGGTCCATCGGAAGCTCATCACCGACTACCGGTCGTTCACCGAGGGGGGAACAATCATCCGCGACGACCGGATCGCGTCGTTCGTCGAGGACGATCTGGACGCGAAGTCCCAGTGGCCCGACCCCTGGCTGTCGCTGAACCCCTTCTTCGCCTCCGGCGGCACAGTGCTGGAGCTGGCGAACTCAGCTGTCCTGGACGAGGAATGCACGCGCATCTTTCAGTCAGGCAAGACCGAGGGCGCCACGATGTGCGACGGCCGCCCGCTCACGCTCCATCGCCATCAGCGCGAGGCGATCGACGCCGCGCGGTCCGGCGAGTCCTACGTCCTCACCACGGGAACGGGCTCCGGCAAGTCGCTCGCCTACATCGTGCCGATCGTCGACAAGGTCCTCAAGGCTCGCAAAGAAGAGGGCCCGGACACACCAAAACGAGTTCGCGCGATCATCGTGTACCCGATGAACGCTCTGGCCAACAGCCAACTCAAGGAACTCGACAAGTTTCTTCTCGACGGCTACGGCAAGGGCCGAGAGCCGGTGACCTACGCCCGCTACACCGGTCAGGAGGGTGACGAGCGGCGCAAGGAGATTCGCGACAATCCGCCGGACATCCTGCTCACCAACTACGTGATGCTGGAGCTGATGCTCACGCGGCCCGACGACCGGCGTTCGCTGATCAAGATGGCCAGCGGCTTGGAATTCCTCGTCCTCGACGAGTTGCACACCTACCGGGGCCGCCAGGGCGCGGACGTGGCCCTGCTCATCCGCCGAGTCCGCGAAGCGTGCCAGGCCGAGCGCCTGCAGTGCGTGGGCACCTCCGCCACCATGTCCAGTGAGGGCACCTTCGCCGATCAGCGAAAGGTCGTGGCTCGTGTCGCGTCCAATCTCTTCGGCACCACCGTGCGCCCCGGCAACGTCATCGGCGAGACCCTCGTACGCGCCACCGGCGAGACGCCCGACACGGTGCAGGCCGAGCGGCTCCGGTTGCCCGGTGCGCCGCGCGCCTACGCGGATTTGGTGGCCGACCCGCTCGCCCGCTGGATCGAGACGCGCTTCGGTCTCGCCACCGAGGAAGGGACGGGCCGGCTGGTCCGGCAGCGTCCCGCCAAGATCGAGGACGCGGCGGCCGAACTCGCCCTCGACAGTGGGCTGGCCGAGGAGGACTGCGCGGAGGCGATCCGCCGGACGCTCTCAGCAGGTTCGGAAGCCAGGAACCCCGTCACCGAACGCCCCCTGTTCGCCTTCCGGCTGCACCAGTTTCTGTCCAAGGGCGACACCGTCTACGTCACCATCGAGGACAAGTCGTCTCGCCATCTGACGCGCGACTACCAACTCGTCCAGCCGGGCTCGGGTGGCAAGGTCCTGCTGCCGTTGGCCTTCTGCCGTGAGTGCGGCCAGGAGTACCTGACGGTGTGGCGGAAGTCGAAGGACGGCAGCACGGTTTACGAGCCGCGCCAGGACACGGCCGCGACCGGTGGCCGCGCCGGGGACGGCTACCTCTACATCGACCCCGAACGCCCCTGGCCCCGCACAACCGAGGAGGCCATCGCCGACAGGCGCCTCCCAGAGTCCTGGCTGGACGTCGACGACCACGGTCAGGAGGTCGTGCGGGACTCCTACCAGAAGCGGTTGCCTAAATCCGCCTTCGTGGACCCCTACGGAACCGAGGGCCAGGGTGATCTCACGGCCGCGTTCATCCCCGCGCCGTTCCTGTTCTGTCTGCACTGCGGAGTGAGCTACGAGCAGACCCGCGGGAAGGACTTCGCCAAACTGGCCACCCTTGCCCAGGAGGGTCGTTCCTCGGCGACCTCACTCGTCTCCGCCTCCATCGTGCGCTCCCTGAAAAACACTCCCGCCGAGGCGCTCGACAAGAAGGCCCGCAAGCTCCTCACGTTCGTCGACAATCGGCAGGACGCCTCCCTGCAGGCGGGTCATTTCAACGACTTCGTGCAGATCACCCAACTGCGCGCTGCCCTGTATCAGGCGGCGGTCGAGGCGGGGGAGGAAGGCATCCGGCACGAGGAACTCGCCTCCCGGGTCGCGGATACGCTGGGTCTGGGACTGGCCGATTACGCGGGCGAAGCGGATCTGCCGCCCTCACTGGCCCGCAACGCCGCCAAGACCTTGCGGGACGTCATCGCCTTCCGGCTCTACCTCGATCTGCAGCGCGGGTGGCGGGTGACAATGCCCAACCTGGAGCAAACCGGCCTGCTGGAGATCCACTACGAGGACCTGGAGTGGATCGCCGGCCGGGACGACCGCTGGGCCAAGGCGTACCCGGACCTGCGCGACGCCGAACCGGGCCGTCGCGCCGAGATCATGCGCGTGCTGCTGGACGAGATGCGCAGGGCGCTCGCCGTGGACGTGCAGTACTTCCGCGACGACTTCGACACCCTGCAGCGCGCCAGCGAGGAGCGACTCGTCGACCCCTGGGTGCTGTCGATGAGTGATCGTCCTCAGCTGGGCACCGCCTATCCGCAGGGTTCCAAGCCGGGCATGGACCGCTCGGGCCTGTTCCTGTCCGGCCGTGGCAAGTTCGGCAAGTACCTGCGCCGGGTGCATTTCACGGATCTGTCGACCGACGACGCCCAGAAGGTGATCGCGGATCTGCTCGACGTGCTGGCCGACGCCCAACTACTGCAGAAGTTCGACACGATGCCGCAGCGGGCCGGCCGCTTCCGGCGGTCCGCGGGACCGACGATCACCGGCTACCGCATCGCTGCCAGGGCGTTCATCTGGCGGGCCGGGACCGGTGAGACCGGCACCCACGATCCGCTCACCCGCACCTACGCCAGCGGTGACGGCCCTCGGGTCAACACGTTCTTCCGCGACCTGTACGGCAGCGCAGCCGGTGCCCTCGGCGGCATGGCCGCCAGGGAACACACCGCCCAGGTCTCCCCGGAGGAACGGGAGCGGCGTGAGGAGGAATTCCGCAAGGGCCAGCTCAAGTTGCTCTACTGCTCACCGACGATGGAGCTGGGCGTGGACATCTCCGAGCTCAACGCCGTCATGATGCGCAACGTCCCGCCCACCCCCGCCAACTACGCGCAGCGCAGTGGCCGCGCGGGCCGCTCCGGTCAACCTGCGCTGGTCACCACCTACTGCGCCACCGGCAACAGTCACGACCAGTACTACTTCCGCCGCTCGGATCGGATGGTCGCCGGAGCCGTCGCCCCGCCCCGCCTCGACCTCGCCAACGAGGACTTGGTGCGCTCCCACGTCCAGGCCATCTGGCTGGCCGAATCCGGACTCAAGCTGGGCCGCGCGATTCCCGAGATCATCGACATCGGCTACGCCGAGGACGCCCGCAGACCCGACCCCGCGCTGCCGCTGCACGAGCATGTCGCCGTCGTTATGCACGACTCCGGAGCGCAGCGGCGCGCCGTGTCGGCTTCCCGCCAGGTTCTCGGCGGCCTACTGGCCGACTTCGCGGACACAGCCTGGTGGCACGATCTGTGGATCGAGGACACCGTGCGGGCCGCCGGCGAGCAGTTCGACCGCGGCTTCGACCGCTGGCGAGATCTGTTCAGGGCCGCGCTGGTGGACCAGGCCGAGCAAAACCGCAGGGTGCTTGACCACACTCTGTCCGAGCGCGACCGCAACTCCGCGGTCCGGCGCCGGAAGGAAGCGGAAACTCAGCTCAATCTGTTGAAGAACGAGAGTGTGGACAGCAAGTCAGTGTTGTCGGACTTCAGTCCCTACCGCTATCTCGCCAGTGAGGGTTTCCTGCCCGGCTACTCGTTCCCGCGTCTGCCGCTCGCCGCCTACATCCCCACCACGGGTCGTCGCTTCGGTGAGGGCGACTACCTCCAGCGCCCCCGGTTCCTGGCCATTCGCGAGTTCGGTCCGGGCGCGCTCATCTACCACGAAGGAGCCCGCTACCAGGTCACCCGGATTCAGCTGCCCCCCGACGCCACCGGCGACGTGGTCACCACCAGCGCCAAGCGCTGCGCCGCCTGCGGCTATCACCACGATATCCAGGAGAACGCCGACAACTGCCAGATGTGCGATGCGCGGTTGCCGGCAGCCTCGACCGGCCTGCTCCAGTTGCACACCGTCTACACGAGGCAGCGGGAGCGGATCTCTTCGGACGAGGAGGAGCGCAGGCGAGCGGGTTTCCGGTTGGTGACCTCCTACCGGTTCCACGACCATGGGGCCCGCCCCGGCCGCCGGGACGCCACGGTTTCCGACTCCGACGGCACGATCGCCACCGTGACCTACGGCGACTCCGCGACGGTGCGTATCACCAATGTCGGTCGTCTGGCCGCCAAGGAGAACGAGCCGGACGGGTTCTGGCTCGACCCCGCGGACGGGCGCTGGATGAACGAACGCGATGCGGGCGAGGCGTCCGGTGACTCCAGCGAGATGCCCATCGTCGACGCCGACGGCAACGAGAAGCGCCGCAAGAAGCGCGTAATCCCCTACGTCCAGGACCGCCGCAACATCTTGGTGGTCAAGCTCGCCGCAGCACTGCCGGAGGCGGTCGCTCTGTCGTTGATGTATGCGCTGGAACGTGGCATCGAAGCCGCCTTCGAGCTGGAGGACTCCGAGTTGACCAGCGAACTCCTGCCACCCGAGGAGGGCGACAGAGACCGAATGCTGTTCACCGAGGCCGCCGAGGGCGGTGCTGGTGTGCTGCGGCTGATGCAATCCCAGCCGGACGCGCTGAAGCAGGCCGCGGCGGTCGCCTTGGAGATCTGCCACTTCGAGCTCGACGGCACCGACAGGGGCGGTCCGCACCCTGACCGGCTTTGCGCGCGCGGCTGCTACGAGTGCCTGCTCACCTACGGCAACCAGCCCAACCACCTCGCGATCGACCGGCACTCGGTCCGTGAGCTGCTGTTGCGCTTCGCGGACGCGCAGGCACTTGCCGCCGGCCGTGGCGAATCCCGCTCCGAGCAGTTGACGCGGCTTGCCGGGCAGTCGGACACCCGGTTGGAGGAAAAGCTCATCTCCTGGCTCAAGGACCACGGGTTGCGTTTGCCTGACGAGGCGCAGACCTTCCTCCCCGAGGCTCTTGCCCGGCCCGACTTCGTCTACCGGCTGCCCGGTGCCAGCGTCGCCGTCTTTGTCGACGGCCCGATGCACGAGTACCCGTCGGTCGCCGAACGCGATGTCGAAGCGGAGGACCGTCTGCTCGACAAGGGCTGGGACGTGGTGCGGTTCCCGCACGACGGCGACTGGGCCGGCATAGCCAAGAATTTCGAGCGCTACTTCGGGCCCGGCGTGGGCGTCTGACGACGAAAGAGACGACGACAAAGATGACGACCACCTTCACCACAGGTTCCCTGGTCTCCGCCCGTGGACGCGACTGGGTCGTGCTGCCGGACAGCGCCGACGACATGCTGGTCCTGCGGCCGTTGGGCGGGGCCGACGACGATGTTGCCGCCGTCTTCCCGGCGTTCGAGCAGGTTCGTCACGCCGAGTTCGAGCGGCCGTCGGCCGATGACCTCGGCGACGCGCTCGCCGCGGGTTTACTTCGCTCCGCGCTGCGGATCGGTTTCCGCTCCGGCGCCGGGCCGTTCCGCTCGCTCGCGGGGATCGCCGTCGAGCCACGTGCCTACCAGCTTGTTCCGCTGATGATGGCCCTGCGACAGAAGACCGTGCGCATGCTGATCTCCGATGACGTCGGTATCGGCAAGACCGTCGAGGCCGGCGTCATCGCCAGCGAACTGCTCGCGCAGGGAAGCGCCCGGGGGCTTGCCGTGCTGTGCTCGCCCGCCTTGGCCGAGCAGTGGCAGGACGAGCTGCGCACCAAGTTCGGCATCGACGCGGAGCTGGTCCTGGCCTCCACGGTCTCGAAGCTGGAACGCGGGCTCGACCTGGGGCAGTCGCTGTTCGACAAGCATCCGCACGTGGTGGTGTCCACCGACTACATCAAGTCCACCCGCCACCGGGACGACTTCGTGAAGCACTGTCCCGACCTGGTCGTCGTGGACGAGGCGCACACCTGCGTCACCGCGGATGAGACCGCCTCCACCCAAAGTCAGCTGCGCTACGAGTTGCTCCAGCGCGTCGCCGCCGACATGGATCGCCATCTGCTTCTGGTGACCGCGACCCCGCACAGCGGCAAGGAGAGCGCCTTCCGCGCGCTGCTCGGCCTCGTCAAGCCGGAACTGGCCACGGCCGACTTTGATTCGGACCGGGGCCGAAAGCTACTCGCCGCGCATTTCGTGCAGCGCAAGCGCGCCGATGTGCGCCAGTTCCTCACCGTGAATGACGGGCTGGCCGACGACAGTTTGCGCGAGGAGACCGCGTTTCCCTCGGACCGGTTCTTCAAGGACGAGACCTACCGGCTTTCCCCGGCCTACCGGGCCCTGCTCGACGACGCCATCGCCTATGCCAGTGAGCGCGTCACGAATGCTGGTGAGCAGGGCAAGCGCGAGGCCCGCATCGCCTGGTGGTCGGCGATCGCGCTGCTGCGGTCCCTCGTCTCGTCACCGAGGGCCGCTGCTCAGACCCTGCGCACCCGGTCCGCGGCGGCGACGGCCGCGACGGTCGAGGAAGCCGACCGGCTCGGTGCCCCGTTGATCCGGGACTCCCCGGACAGCGACGGGCTGGAAGGTGTCGACGTCGCCCCCGGGGCGGAGACCGACGACGCGGGCGCGCGGCTCGCCGAACTGGCCGACCGTGCGGCGCAACTGGAGGGAACGACCGAGGATCGGAAGCTGGCCGCTCTGGTCAAGCACCTCAAGGCCTTGCTGGCCGACGGTTACCACCCGATCGTTTTCTGCCGCTATATCCCCACCGCCGAGTATGTGGCCGAATATCTGGACGGCAAGATCGGCAAGAAGACCGTGGTGCGTGCCGTCACCGGAACGCTCTCCCCACAGCAGCGGCTGCAGCGGATCGAGGCGCTGGCCGAGGAGGCCGGCGCGGATGCCGCCGCCCGCCGCGTGCTCGTCGCCACCGACTGCCTCTCCGAGGGCGTGAACCTCCAGCATCACTTCGACGCCGTGGTGCACTACGACCTGGCCTGGAACCCCACTCGGCACGATCAGCGTGAAGGCCGTGTCGACCGCTACGGCCAGAAGAGGGACACCGTCAAGGTCGTCACGCTCTACGGCAGCGACAACGGCATCGACGGGAAGGTCCTCGAAGTTCTCATCAAGAAGCACCGGCAGATCCAGAAGGACTTGGGCATCTCGGTGTCGGTCCCCGACGCCGCCTCTTCCGGGGTGACGGACGCGATCGTGGAATGGTTGCTGATGCGCAGCCGCCGCCCGGAGCAGGCGGAGCTGTTCGAGGCCGAGACGTTCAGCAGCAAGACGGCCGCGCTGGAGGTGGACTGGAAGTCGGCCGCCGAACGGGAGAAGACGTCCCGCTCGCGTTTCGCCCAGCGCGCCATCCATCCCCAGGAGGTCGCCCGCGAGGTCGCCGCGGTGCGGGACACCTTGGGCCGTACGGAGGAGACCCGCGACTTCGTCCGGCAGGCGTTGGCCGCGCTGGAAGCCGTCCTGCGAGACGAGGCCGGAGACGATTTCACCGCCGATCTGAGTGGCACACCTGTCGGACTCCGCGACGCCCTCGCGCCGATGCTCGGCGGCGACGCCGTCGAGGCGGGACGCCGCGTACCGTTCCGCACGACGGCAGCGGTGGCGCGCGGCGAGGCCGCCCTGGTCCGGACCGACCCGGTGGTCGGCGCGCTCGCCGGGTACGTCCTCAACGCGGCGCTCGACGGCAAGGCCGTCGGGCCGAGGCCAGCCCGCCGTTGCGGGGTCATCCGCACGAGGAGCGTCGACACCCGAACGACGCTCCTGCTGGTCCGCTACCGTTTCCACCTCACGCTGCCGTCCAGGGTGGGGGAGCGGCAACTGGTCGCCGAGGACGCCCGCCTGCTCGCATTCCAGGGTTCGCCGTCCAACGCCACCTGGTTGCCCGCCGAGGATGCCCTGGCGCTGCTGGATTTGAGTGCCGACGAGAACACCGACCCGGTGTTCGGCGAGCGCACGATGCAACGCGTGCTGGACGGGCTGTCCGCCGCGAACCCGCACCTGGAGTCCTATGGGGACAATCTCGCGGCCGAACTGCTCGCCTCACACCGCCGGGTGCGCAGCGCCTCCGGTGAGATCGTCCGCGGCGTGAACGTGTCCGCGCAGAAACCCGCCGACATCCTCGGCGCCTACGTGTACCTGCCAGTGTCCGGAGGGGCCGCCTGATGTCCGCTGTTGCTCGTAATCAGGTCTTCTCCGCGGTCCACACCATCGGTGGCCTTTTGCCCGCCGACATGTTGGTGCGCATCTCCGAAGGCAAGGATGTCGGCGGTTGCTTGCCCGCTGACTATCGCGTGATCGGCTCGCGTTCGGTGCGTGATGACGCTGAACGTCATTGGGACTATCTCAAGACTGTGTGGAGTGAGCTGCGGGAGAAGCTTCCCGTCGCCCCGGAGGCCGACGTCCCGGCAGACCCCACGGGGCTGGCGATCACGCAGTGGCTAGCGCCGCTGTTCGCCGAGCTCGGCTTCGGTGAGCTGACCGCGATCGGGGACACGGGCATCGCCTCCGACGATGGCGGCAAGGCCTTCGCGATCAGCCACCGCTGGAACCACGTGCCCGTGCACCTGGCCGGATGGAATGCCTCGCTTGACAAGCGGCCGGGCGGTGCGGGCACGGTGCCGCCGCAGTCGTTGGTGCAGGAATGCCTGAATCGCTCCGAGGCCCACCTGTGGGGAGTGATCACCAACGGCCGGCAGGTGCGCCTACTGCGCGACTCCAGCGCCTTGGCCACCGCCTCCTACGTCGAATTCGACCTGGAAGCCATCTTCGACGGCGAGTTGTTCAGCGAGTTCGTCCTGCTGTATCGGCTGCTGCACGTCTCCCGCTTCACGATCGCCGAGGGCGCGGCGCCAGCGACATGCTGGCTGGAAACGTGGCGCGGAGAGGCCATCAAGTCCGGCACCCGGGCGCTCGACCAGCTCCGAAACGGGGTTCAGAAGGCGATCACTACCTTGGGCACGGGATTCCTCAGGCACCCCGACAACGCGACGCTGAGGGAGGACGTCGACGTCGCCGCGGTCCACAATGCCCTGCTGCGGCTCGTCTACCGGCTGCTGTTCGTTTTCGTCGCAGAGGACCGGGACGTATTGCACGCACCGGACGCGAGCGAGCAGGCTCGGCAACGGTATGCCGCGTACTTCTCGACGGCGAGGCTGCGGGCGCACGCGCGGCGACGCCGGGGCAGCGCCCACGACGACCTCTACCAAGCCCTGCGGATTGTTCTGGACGCACTCGGTGACGAGGACGGACGCCCAGAACTCGGCTTGCCTGGCCTCGGTGGCATTTTCGACGACACAGAAGCCGACGCCCCGCTGCACGGTTTGTCATTGGCCAACGGCGACCTGCTGGCCGCCGTGCGGCACCTCTCGCAGGTCCGAGACGTGGGATCGCGCCGCTGGCGCTCGATCGACTACCGGCACCTGGACGCCGAGGAATTGGGCTCCATCTACGAATCGCTGCTGGAGCAGGTTCCCAGGCACAGCCCGATGGATCGCAGCTTCGAGCTGGAGAATCTCGCGGGCAACACCCGGAAGACCACTGGCTCTTACTACACGCCGTCGTCATTGATCGAGTGTCTGCTGAACTCGACATTGGACCCAATCATTGATGACGCCGTGAAGCGCGGCGAGCAGGCGGCCACGACGGCGGGGGAGGCGGATCCAGCGGAATCGATCGCAGCCGAGTTGCTGTCCCTGACAATCTGCGACCCTGCCTGCGGTTCAGGGCATTTCCTCGTCGCCGCCGCCCGCCGCATCGCCAAGCGAGTGGCGGCGGTACGGGAACGCAATCCCGAACCCACGCTGGACGCCGTTCGCCAGGCCCTGCACGAGGTCATCGCCCGCTGTGTCTACGGCGTGGACCTCAATCCGATGGCCGTCGAACTCGCGAAGGTGTCGCTGTGGTTGGAAGCCTTGGAGCCTGGCAAGCCTCTGGGCTTCCTCGACGCGCACGTCAAGTGCGGCAACGCGCTCATCGGTACGACCCCGGCGCTGCTGCGCGGTGGTATCCCGGACGAGGCGTTCAAGCCAATCGAAGGAGACGACAAGAAGTACGCAAAGACTCTTGAACGGCAGAACACGAGCGAGCGCCACGGCCAGCGCGGGCTGTTCGACCTCGGCACCGAGACGAAGGTGGCGAACTCTGTGTTCGCCTCCGGTTTGCGCCGGATCACCAGCGCGCCATCGGACACATTGGTCGACGTACGCCGCCAGGAGTCCGCGTACCGCGAGTTCGCGGAGTCGGCAGACTATGTGCGCGCGCTGCATGTGGCCGACGCCTGGTGCGCGGCCTTCTTGTGGCGCAAGACCACCGATACTCCGCTCGCGATCACAGAGGAAGTGTTCCGTAACCTCCAAGATCCGGAAGCCGACGCGGCGCCTCAACGCACACACGACGAGATCGCCCACCTCCGCGACCAGTATCGCTTCTTCCATTGGCACCTGGAGTTTCCCGACGTGTTCACCGTCTCCGAGACAGGCGCGGGCGGCGACGAGGCGAGCGGTTGGGCGGGCGGCTTCGACTGCGTACTGGGCAACCCGCCGTGGGAACACCTGGAACTCAAGGAACAGGAGTTCTTTTCGTCGCGCGCTCCGGAGATCGCGGCTGCGTCGGGCTCAAAGCGCAAGAAGCACATTGAGAGGCTTGAAGCGCATGATCCGGTACTTCACCAGGCGTATGAAGACGCAAAACGCCAGATTGACGGAATGCGGCAGTTTGCCAGCAACTCGCAGGTCTTCCCGTTGTGCGGCAGAGGGCGCATCAAGACGGATTCCATATTTGCAGAGCAAGGGCTGCGCTTGACTGGGCCTCGCGGCCGGATGGGCGTGCTCGTCCCCACCGGCATCGCCACGGATGCCACGACTCAGTACTTCTTCAAAGACCTCGTACTGCGTGGTTCTCTGGCCGCGCTCTACGACTTCGAGAACGCGGCGCCGCTCTTTCTCAGCGTTCACCGCTCATTCAAGTTTTGCATCCTGTCCCTCGCGGGACGTGCGCTCCGGGAACCGGCGGCAAGCTTTGCCTTCTTCCTCCACGAGCCGGCTGAACTCGACGACGCCGACAAGGCTTTCGCTCTCACCCCCGATGAGATCACCCTTCTCAATCCCAACACCGGCACTTGCCCGATCTTCCGTTCCCGGCGAGACGCCGAAATCACTCTCGACATCTACCGCCGAGTTCCGGTGCTCATCAGGGAACCTGACGAACACGGCCAGGGTGGCAGCAATCCGTGGAGTGTGTCATTCATGCAGGGGTTGTTCAACATGACCAGCGACTCTCACCTTTTCCATTCACGAGAGGACCTGGAAGCGGACGGCTGGACCCTCTCCGGCAACGTCTTCAGCAAAGGCACCCAGCGGAGGTTGCCACTGTACGAGGCGAAGATGCTCCACCACTACGACCACCGCTGGGCCACCTACGACGAGCACGGCGCCACGCATGACTTCACTCTTGAGGAGAAGCAGGACCCCGACGCCGTCGTTCTCCCGCGCTACTGGGTGTCCGAAGATGACGTGCCGACCGATCGCCTCGACAAAGACGGCAAACGGATCTATGAAGCGGGAGTGAGCACCCGCCTGGCCGCTAAGGGTTGGGACCGCGGCTGGCTCCTCGGGTTTCGCAAGATTTGTCGGGCTACGGACGAGCGCACAGCAGTCGCCTTCGCTTTTACGAAGGGAGGTTTAGGTGACTCCGGGAACGTAATCATTCCGTCATCGAGTAAGTCAACCGAACTTTTGTACGCGAATATGGTGTCGCTAGTGCTAGATTACACTCTGCGCCAGAAACTTGGTGGAACCAATCTAAATTTTTTCCAGTTCGAGCAGCTTCCGTTTCTGACCCCTGAGAGTTCGCGGAACCACCGTGACTTCATAGGTCCTCGAGTTTTGGAGCTGACCTACACCGCCCACGACATGCGCGCCTTCGCCTGTGACCTTGGCGACACCGACGCTCCATTCGTCTGGAGCGAGGAACGCCGCGCCCTGATCCGAGCTGAGTTGGACGCGCTCTTCTTCCACCTATACGGGATCTCGCGCGACGACGCGGCGTACATCCTCGACACGTTCCCAATCGTCAAGCGCAAGGACGAGGCCAAGTACGGCACCTATCGCACCAAGGACCTGATTTTGGCCGAGTACGACCGGATGGCGGCTGCTGGGGTCGGCCTCACCGATCCGCTCATCGATGGCGAGAACTACAACTCCAAACTCACCCCGCGCCCCGGCCAAGGCCCCCGGCACTCAGCACGGTGAGGAGCGCGGACAGTCAGGAAGCTTGAGGGAGATGCGTACCTAGCCGCACAGGTACCTGGGGGTTGAATGTCAGTTGAGAATCTGGCTGGGTCAATCGAGCAGGCACTCGCGTCCTGGCCAGCTCCTGCGTTGTCCGAAGCTCTTGCCGGTGTCGAGGAAGCTCGGGTCGTGCTGGTGCAGATCGCGGAGGGCAGTGATGCCCCCGAACTGCCCGAAGCCATCGCAGGGCTTGGCCAGGCGACTGACGAAGTAGTGTCGATCCAGCAGTTGCGTGAACGTCTGCACGACGTGCTCGGGGCTTACCTGACAAATCTCGGAGTCACCGCCGCACCGGTGGTTACCCATCCGGTGCCGCTGAAGTCGACTGAACCGCCACGGCAGCGGTCATCGCCACCCGATCCCGCGTTGATCGCCGAGGCGCAACGACAGGGCCACAAGATCAGCCCGAATCGAGTGGTGCGTATCGCCCGCGCTCGCGACGACCGTGTGGTATGGCTGGAGAAGGGCGACGAGCGCAGCGGCCTGCAGCACATCATGAAACCGGTCCGAATCACAAACTTCGAGAGGCAAGGAATTGTCGGCGACGAGATTGTGGACGCCATATTCACTGCTCTTGTGCACGGAAAACCCAAGGGCGTTTCCGGCGGTGACCGGACCGTCTACGAGTTCTCGCACCGGGGACAGCCCAGACGTATGGCTATTTCTGTTTCGGCCAACGGTTACATTGTCGGCGCCAACCCGGTATCACTGACGAGAAAGTTGAGGCCATTACCATGACGGATACGAGCAGCGACCTGGTAATCATGTTGCAGTTCGATTGGGGTACCGGTCCGTTCTGGGTCTCGGTCGGTGATGACATTCCCTACGACGTTGACGTCGATGACCTCTGGGAGGTCGTCGTGCTCAGTGATGAGCTGCTCGCGGCCGTGGCCGAGTGGGACGATCGGATGCAGAGCACCTACAACGATGAGACTCCGCAGGACATCGGGATACGCGACCCGGTGGAAGAGGCGAAGTGGGTCGCGGACGGTCGGGATTTGGCGCGGCGGATGAAGGGCGAGGTTGGGCCACGCGTGCGAGTGGAGTACTCGGCTCTCGGTGACACACCCGAAGTCATCGAAGCGTGATCCTTCGCCCAGCACTGGAGGAATAGCCCGTGAGCGATGCTGAGCAGATCATGGAGGTATCCCTTCGGTTCGACTGGCGTGTCGACCCGTTGTGGGTGTCCATCGACAACGATATTGCCGACAACTACGGCCCGGGCGACATCACCGAGATGGTCTCGCTCAGCGCCGAGCTGCGCGCGGCGATCGCCGAGTGGAACGATCGGATGCAGAGCACCTACGTGGAGGAGCAGCCGCAGGACTCGGGGTTCAGCGACCCGGAGGACGAACGAAATTCATCGCCGACGGTCGGGAACTGGCGCGACGGTTGAAGGGCGAGGTTGGGCCACACATGCGAGTCGAGTACTCACCTCTCGGCGGCTCGACTGAAGTCATCGAAGCGTGATCCTTTGACGACGATGGAGGAATGACCGTGAGCGGTGCTCTGTAGGCATCGGTGAGACGAGAAAGTTGAAGCCTCTGCCATGACGGATGCCGAACTCACTGTCAAGTTGCGGTTCGACTGGGGTACCGGCCCGTTCTGGGTTTCAGTCGGTGATGACATTCCCTACGACGTTGACATTGACGACCTCTCGGAGGTTGTCGTGCTCAGTGACGATCTACTCGCAGCCGTCGCCGAGTGGGACGACCGGATGCAGAGCAACTACAACGATGATGCTCCGCAGGACATCGGGATACGCGACCCGGTGGAAGAGGCGAAGTGGGTCGCGGACGGCCGGGAGTTGGCGCGGCGGATGAAGGGCGAGATAGGTCCACATGTGCGAGTGGAGTACTCACCTCTCGGTGACACGGCCGAAGTCATCGAGGCTGACCCCTTCGGCGATGCAGTTCGGCTTTGCCTGACCCTTGTCGCCACACCGGCCCCTGGCCGTCGGCGCTGACGAAGTTGATACCCGTTGTGACACGCTCGGGAAACCGGGTGCGACTTCCGGCGAGGTCGTGGGCGACGATGGACCTCGTCGTCGATCACTAGCACCGACAGTGAGGGAGCCCGATGTCTGACGCCTACCCCGAGTTCCAGCTCCGCCTGCCGAACGGAGGTCCTGTGGCGCGTGGGCGACTTCTCGAGGAGATGGGTAGCCGTCGCAGCCGGAAGTTCCTGGTGCTTGCGGGATCGCCGGTTCGTGCCGAGGTGTCGCCGTCGTTTTCCACGGAGACCAAGGCCTTTGCCAGGCTCCGCGAGAGGCTTGTCGAGGACGGCCGGATCGTGCCATCCCAGAAATGGCGCGGATTCCTGGAGACCGCCGAAGACATCAGCTATGAGTCTCCCTCGGCCGCGGCAGCGGTTCTCGTCGGTCGCAACGCAAATGGCCCCAGATCGTGGCGAACCGTCGACGGGCGTCCGCTGAGCGAGTTCGTCGAGGACGCGCAGCTTGGTCGGAACCGGACGTGGCTGGTGCGCGGCTCCAACGTGTCCGGCCTCGATCTGGTACAGCGTCTGTGGTTGCCCGAAGGGCAGGTCAGCGTCGCTGCCGGACAACTGCGAGAGGTCGAGCAGGGCATCAGCAAGTACCAGCTGCGCACCGTCGTAGAAGAGGACTACGAATTCATCCTCACCTACAGCCAGCGGACCCACTTGGTCGACGAGCTGCACACCTTCCTGTCGAAGATGAAACCGGGCGACACCGTGTGCACGATCTCCAACGGCCAGCTCTACGTCGGAGAGGTCACCGGGGACGTTGAGCAGGTCGCCTCCGAGGCAGGCCGATCGAATCTGTGGCGCCCGGTCGAGTGGCAAGAAGTGTCGTTTGCCTACCACGAGCTACCCGAAGAGCTTCAGCAGAAACTGTCCGTCCAGCACGACGTCGTCGACCTCACCGCCGTCGCAGGCCTGGTAGCCGGACTCGGCCGAACTGACGAGGAACTGGAAGACGAGGCGCGGGACTGGGACGGGGATGCGAGCGCGGAAATCGCTGCTCTTGCTCGCCGAGAGCTGGAACTGCCCGAACCGACGGACGAACTCGCCAACGAGCTGCTGGTCCACGACGTGGAATGGTTGCGGGAGCTGCGAGAGCTGCTCTGGGACGACCGCCAGCTCATCCTCTACGGGCCACCCGGCACTGGTAAGACTTACCTGGCGCTCAAACTCGCCGAATACCTCGGTGGTGGCCCGGAACAGGTCAAACTGGTGCAGTTCCACCCCTCCTACGCCTATGAGGACTTCTTCGAAGGGTTCCGGCCACAGGAGGATCCGCAGACCCGGGAGGTCGCCTTCCGGATCACTGCCGGCCCGCTGAGGGAACTCGCCGACCTCGCCTCACGCGAAGGCAACCGCCATGTCCCGCACTTCCTCGTCATCGACGAGATCAACCGCGCCAACCTCGCGAAGGTGTTCGGGGAGCTGTATTTCCTGTTGGAGTACCGCAACAGATCGGTGCGGCTGACGTACTCGGGCGACGACTTCGCGCTGCCACCGAACCTGTTCGTCATCGGCACCATGAACACCGCCGACCGTTCCATCGCCCTCGTGGATACCGCGATGCGCCGCCGCTTCTCGTTCGTCGAGCTGTCACCTCGGATCGAACCGACCAGCGGACTGCTGCGGCGCTGGCTCAAGCGGGAAGGCCGCGCCCCTGAGCCCGCCGACCTTCTCGACGCCCTGAACTCCCGCATCGCCGATCCGGACTTCCAGGTGGGGCCCGCCTACCTGATGAAGAAGGGGGTCTACCGCGACGGCGGGCTCGAACGCACCTGGCGCACCAAGATCCTCCCCCTCCTGGAGGAACACCACTACGGCGAGGGTGTCAACGTCGAGCAGCGTTATGGACTGCGGTCGCTACGCACGGCCATCGCACCCACCACTGGAGCCGACGAACCGGAACCAGCATGACGACCGTCGAGATCGCCGAGCACGGCACGCCGCAGTCGGTGCCGCTCGACGACGTCACGGGACGCGCCCTTTCCAATAGCGGGATAATCGACGCGGCCGCGGATCCGAACGCCACGGGACGGTGGCGGCTCCGCGCCAAAGGCAAGGTCGGTGTGGCAAACATTCAGCTGCCCGACGGCCACGAAGTCACTCTCCGGATCCGCCCCAAGATTCCCATCGCCCGCCTGCTCTTCCTGTTGGGTTACAGCCGCAGCCCGAAGGGGTGGCGCAACGAACACGTGCAGGTGGACGAGGAACGGGAACTGCTGCCCGCGTTCGCCCGCCTGTTCGCGCTCCAGGCCGCGAGAGCGCTCCGTCAAAGGCTACTCAAGGGCTACCGCGACGTCGAGGAGACCGTCCTGGTCATTCGTGGTCGTATCCGCCACGCCGAGCAGGTACGCCGGCACCACGGCAGACTCATCCCCCTGGAGATTGCCCACGACGAGTACACCGCCGATATCGCGGAGAACCAGCTCCTGCGCACAGCTTGCGAAGTGCTCCTCCGCTCGCCGGGCGGTATTCCCGTCGACGTGCGAGTCCGACTACTCCGCTTGCGCGTCGCCCTGGCCGACGCGACCCCGATCGCTCGCGGCCTCACCCTTCCGGCGTGGCGGCCCAGCCGACTCAACACTCGGTATCACCACGCACTGCGCCTGGCCGAGCTCGTCCTGCGAAACGCCTCGATCGAACATCGACCCGGCGATGTCACCGTGAACGGCTTCCTGTTCGACATGGCCCGGGTCTTCGAAGACTTCGTCACCACGGCGCTGCGCGAAGCGCTCACCGGACACGGCGGCCACTGCATCGTGCAGGCAACGCACCACCTCGACGAGCACAACGCGATCCGCTTGATCCCCGACTTCGTCCGATACGCCGAGAACGGCACTCCACTCGCGGTGGCCGACGCGAAGTACAAAGCCGAGAAGCCCGAAGGCTTCCCCGACGCGGATCTTTACCAAATGCTGGCCTACTGCACGGCGCTGGACTTGCCGGAGGGCCACCTCGTTTACGCCAAGGGCTGGGACCAGGCTGTGCCGCACGGCTCCCACCGAGTCAAGAACGCGGGCATCACCATCCACCAGCACGCCCTCGAACTCGACCAACCACCCTCCGGGCTGCTCCACGACATCCAGATGGTGGCCCAGCGGCTCGGGCGCAGAGATCCAGCACCGCAGAATGGCGCCGGAGTCTCCATGGAGACGACCGTCAGTGGCGGACAGACGTGAGGAATGCCGACCAGGCGTCACCAGCGACTTCGAGGTGCCCAGCCTGTCGGTCTTTCGTGTCTCGAACCCTGGCTTGTGTGGGCGCTAGTGTGACTTCGACGCAGGCGGTCTCCTGCTGGCTGTAGCTCGATTTGCGCCACTTGTCCTGTGCGCGATGCACACTCACTACATGTTCTCCACTTCTTTGATGACATCGGCGATGAACTTCCGCGAATCCTCGGGGCTCATCGCCAGTTCCTTGCGGAGGGTTTCGGCAGCGCGCCTGTAGTCCTCCACGTCGTGCTCGTTGTATACGAACGAGCTGGACCGGTAGGGCTCCAGGTGCACGATCGCTGGCGACTCGGCGAACTCGTACAGAATGAACGGACCTGCCAGCCCTGGATGCCAACCCCGATCAATCGGCACTGCCTGCACGGTGACGTTGTTCGGCGCTTCCGTCAGGCTGCCCAACTGATGGATCATGATGTCGTTTCCGCCGATAATCTGGCGGAGCCCCGGCTCGCCGATGACGGCATGGAACTCGACGGGGTTCCGGCGCGTGAGGATGTCGCGGCGGGCGATGCGAACGTTCAGTTTTGCCTCGTCTGGTCCAATCACCGCGCGGGCATACTCGGAGGTCTGCAAGAGACCGGGGATGCTCCACGGCAGCCACTCGGTGATACACACAGCGGTGCGCTCGCACTCCAGCACGCCCATCATCTTCTGCGACACACCAGGGACGCCAGCGGTGAGCCAATCGCTGTCTCCCGCGTGACGTGCGAGCTCGACGATGCGAGCGCGCTCGGCGGCGTCCAGTCCGATGCCGGTCACAACCACGAGCACGTCTTCGACCTTCGGTAGGCGATGACCGTTCTCCCACTGCGACACCAGTGTGTGCGAGACGTTGATCTGGCGAGCTAACGCACGAAGCCCGATATTTCGGGACATCCGCGCTTCGCGCAGTGCGGCGGCGAGTGCGCGCGCCCTCGGCGTGCCAGTGGTTGCAGCCATGAACCAGAGGGTAGCGGACAGCTCACCAAGCAGGTTCGCCTGAACGAGTTCTTGCGAGCTGGTTGCGTAAACGCAATAGTGGTTGCGCAACCACTTATGGCCGACGCCCTGGAGCCGATGATGGAGATTCTGTATCCCGCGCTTGTACTGCTCGTGCTGCTACCTCTGGCGCACCAGTTCGTCAGGACTTCGAACCGGGGGAAGCAGTGATGGGTGCTCGAATCATGGTGGAGATGCCGCACGTGCGGCCGGTCATCGACGGGAGATGGCACATCACCAACCTCACGCGTTGGCCGGCCCCCGGCGCGACCGTGACCACGATCTGCGGGGTATCCGAGACCGCCGAGTACTCGGATACCCCACCGCAGGAAGTCGTCAGGACCTGCTGGCACTGCGACTTCGTCTACCGCAAGGAAGCCGGCATTCCCTGGTACGGATCGAGTCCGCACCCTGCGACACAAGCCGAGGAGCCGAGCCGATGAGAGACCATGACCGGGGGCTGCTGGCCCGGGTGGCACGGCTCAACGACATGGCCGGTCAGATGGTGCTGGCGATTCTTGGTGACCGAGACCGGTGTGACCCCGAGCCCGCCCGGCTGCGAGCCCTGGGACAGACCTACACATCACTGGGTGCGGATTTGATCGACCGTGCCGACGAACTGGACGGACGCAACCCGCCTCGGGTGATCAACGTCCAAATGTAGCTCCCGGTCGCCGCGACTGCCCCGACCTTTCACGGCGGCCGGGTTCCACGAAGTCACGTGTTGGCCCACCTGCCCATCGCGGCCGTAGGATCGTCAACCATGCCCCAACTCGCCTTCGCCAACAGCTTCTGGGAGAACTACGACCGGCTGGAGAAGCAAGTCAAGGCCGGAGTTCGCAAGGCGATGGCAAAGTTTCAGCACCTCACGATCGCCGAGTTGTATGCGGACAAGGGCGTGCATCTGGAATCGGTGGACAAGGCGCGCGACGAGCGGATGCGGACCATCCGCATCACCGACTTCTGGCGCGGCGTCGTACTTGCCCCAGACGACGGAAGCGACATCTTCCTGTTGCTGAATGTTGTGCCGCATGACGACGCCTACACGTGGGCGGCCAAGCGCCTCTACACCGTCAACACTGCGACACGTGCATTGGAGGTGCGTAACGTCGTCGCGATCGAGCAGTTGACTCCTTCATTGGAGGAAGCGGCTGCGACCGCACCAGTTTTGCTGTTCGCCAGCTATTCGAACACGGTGCTGCGCGACCTCGGCATTGACGACCAAGTGCTGCGGGCCGCGCGGGCGATCGCCGACAAACCTCAGCTCGAAGCCTTCGGCGGTGTTCTGCCGGAGGATCAGTTCGAGGTTTTGCAGTTCCTCGCCGAGGGCTTCTCCCCAGAAGAGGTCTACCGCGACGTTGTCACCGAGCGCCGGCCTGCCGACGCCACAACCGACGAGAGCGACAGCCTGGCGATGGCCATCGTCAACACCGCCAGTCGCATCACGCTTGTCACCGGCCCCGACGAACTTGCCGACATCCTCGACAAGCCGTTCGCGGCCTGGCGGGTGTTCCTCCACCCATCACAGCGGCGCGTCGCGTATCGAGTCTCGTTCAACGGACCGGCGCAGGTCACTGGCGGCCCGGGAACCGGAAAAACGGTGGTCGCTCTGCACCGGGTCAAGCATCTGCTCTCTCGGTCCCCGAACAGCCGAGTGTTGCTCACGACCTTCACCAACGCGCTCGCAGGGATGTTGCGCGAGAACCTGGCGTTGCTGCTCAACGATGACGAGCAGCTGGCGCGAGTCCACGTCACCACGGTGGATTCGTTCGCGAACCGGGTGGTGCGGGACCATTCCGGGCCACCAGCGCCGCCGATCACCGACGCCGACGAGCGACAGATTTGGCGAAGGGTTCGCCGTACGCTCGATCTGCCGTGGACCGAACAGTTTCTGGCGCAGGAGTTCCGGCACGTCATCCTCGCCCAGCAGGTGAACACCGAAGACGAATACCTGCGGGTCGACAGGCGCGGCCGGGGCGCCGCGGTCCGGGTGCGGCAGCGAAAGCAGCTCTGGCAGGCAATGAACGCCTTTGCCACAGAGTTGCACGCCGCGGGTAAAACCACGCACTTGCAGATTTGCGTCCATGCATCCGAGCTGCTCAACGCGGGCGACCCAGGTGGACATCGTTACGATCACGTCGTTGTCGACGAAGCCCAGGACCTGCACCCGGCGCAGTGGCGCGTATTGCGCGCCGCCGTTGCCGAAGGCCCGGACGATCTATTCGTCACCGGCGATCCACATCAGCGGATCTACGATTCCCGAGTCTCGCTCCGCTCGCTGGGAATCTCCGTTGCGGGACGCAGCAACAGACTGCGGATCAACTACCGCAGCACCGCCGAGATCCTGGCGTGGTCCACCGAAGTAATCGACAGCTCGCAAGTCGAGGAACTCAGCGGCGACGGCAGCGACACCCTGGTCGGCTACCGCTCGCTGCTCCACGGAAGACGACCGCACATTGCCGGACACGCCAACGAGCACGCGGAGATGACCGCGCTGATAAACCGTGTGCGGGAATGGATCGATCAGGGCGTCCTCCCCAGCGAGATCGCCGTGTGTGCGCGGTTCAACATCTTGTTGGACAAGGTGCATGACCGGTTGAAGGATGACGGCATCTCCGCAGTGCGAGTCAAGGAACGTCCCTGTGCGGACGTCGAAGGAGTGCGTCTCGCCAGTATGCACGCGATGAAAGGGCTCGAGTTCCGTTGTGTCGCCGTGGTGGGAGCAAACGAGAGAGCCCTGCCGTTCACCAAAGAGATCACGCCCGTGGACGTGGACCCTCAACAGCACGCGAGCGACATGCTCAAGGACCGCTGCCTGCTTTTCGTCGCGTGCACCCGGGCACGTGAAAGACTGGCCGTGTCCTGGAGTGGCACGGCCAGCCCGTTCCTGCCTGTCGCTTCCGGTTGATCTTGATTGTGCCGTTACCCCCAGTGCAGCTCCTGGTATTCGATCATCTCGTCGCCGTGAAGCTGCTTGCAGGCGTTGCCGATCCGCACCCAGAAGTCCGTGGCTCCGGCGTTACCCGTTGGTGCCTTGGCGAAGACCGGCTTCCCGGAAGGCACAACCAGGACGACGCAGACGTCGAGGCCGTCGACGTCCTCGAAACGGATGTTGACCATCCCGGCCGTGGACACCGAAAGATTGGTGTCGAGCAACTGCCGCAGGAAGAGCTCGTAGCCGTCGCGGTTGCCGCGGTTACCGAGGGTCTTGTAGTCGAGATCAAGGCCGAGGACGGTGCCTTCGTCGTTGACGCCGACGAGCAGCGTCCCGCCGTCCCCGTTGAGCAGTCCGCACACCGCCTTGACGATGATCTGTTCCATCTTCTTGTCGGCCTGACCCGCACGGAGATTCCAGCGCGCGCTGGACTTGTACTCCAAGGTCTGCGACTCACCGGACTCGAGCAGGTCGGCGAGCGTAGCGTCGTGGCCCGTCGGTACCTGGTTATCCCAAAGGGTCGAGAAGCCGTCCCGGATCACCTTGGCCATCAGGCTGCGGCGCTTCTCCAGGAAGGTCGCATAGTCCAGCTGCTCCCAGCCAATCGGCAGGGCATGCCAGTAGTTGTGTTGCTTCCATCGTCCGGGCGAGAGCTGTGCCCGCATCCCTGGCAGGTACTCGAGCGGATCCTTCGCGGCGGCCCCGGCGTTGTCCGGCCAGTCCAAATAGGCCATATTCGCTATGGCGTTGACCTGCCTCGACTCGGTGTAGCCAAGGCCGGCGAGATGTTTCTTGGGGAACAGGTGGTGGCGTTCGATGGATCGAGGGGCACTCGTGCCGGGGGAGGTGAGGTCGCGAATCCGCTGGTCGCTGAAGAGCAGTTCCGCGTCCAACAGGTTGAGTGCAGCCCAGTAGGCGTATAGCGCTGGCGAGCGCGACGCCGAGGTGTCGAGGCTGCCGGGGAGCTGGATCTCCCAGAAATCACCGGTGAGGTTGGCCCGCACGATCCGATCGAGTTCGGCGCAGAACGCCTCGCCGTCGCCGGCAGGCAGGTCGCCAATCCTGGCCAGGTCCGATTCGATCTGGCTCTCCGGTGAGGAGGTGTAGCGCCTCGTGGTGTGCGCCATGAAGAACCAGCGAGCGATGACCTTGCGGAGGGTCTTGACATCGAGGCGGAAGTCGCGGCGCCCGATCAACCACAGGATGTAGGTGTACACGAGGGCGTTCTCGGACGTGACCATGCGCTTGTTGCGGAACCCTGAGTGCGCGATGGCCTTGAGAAACTCGTGCCAGTTGGTGAGGTCGAGAACCTGATCCTGCGCCTCACGGAGGCGCTCGAACTGTTCGGCACGACGCTCGGTGCTCACCGTTGCGGTGTCGAGGTCCTTCCCCCGCAGGATGTTGTAGATGTTGCTGAGACGCCCGCGGCGGAAGGCGAGACCCACCCCCGCGCGCAGCAACTGGTCGGGGCTGGGGTCGATGAACGGATTCGTCGGCGAAGGTCCGGGAATGCTCCGGTCGACCGCCGCGCGTGCGAACTGCTCCAGCTGCCGGCGCCCTGACTCCCAATGCACGGACATCAGGGTGAGGATGAAGTCCGCCTGGTTGAGCTGCACGCCCTCGGAGTTGATCCGGACGAAGATCTCCGCGACGTTCTCCTCGTTGGCGATATCCGTCAGTTCGACTACCTGGAAACGGAAGTTGGCGAGGTTGCTGACCCGGTGGATCCTCCCTTGGAGGAGGTCGTCCTCCTCATCCGTGAGTGGCGCAACGCGGGCGGTTTCGAGGCGAGCGACGTAGTCCTTGATTGATCTGAGGAGGCTTCCCTCGAACAAGGCTGTGATGTCGGGGATGAGCTCGGGATCGCGCTTTGAGGTGGCGTCAGCGACCTCGAATGTCTCATCGGAGGGCCGGAACGCGATCTGGATCCGCTTCTCCTCGAAGTTCTTGGTCAGGATTTTCCGACCGGTCAGCACGGCGTACAGGGACGTCAGTCGCTGCTGGCCGTCGACGATCAGAAGTTTGGGAACCCGGTCGTGCTTATCCCCGCCGACCGGCTTGGTCCCGACCTCCGCACCGGTTTCCCACAGCATCAGGGTGCCGACCGGGTACCCCCGGTACATCGAGTCGAAGAGGTCACGGACCTTCGTCGACGACCACACGAATGGGCGTTGGATGTCCGGCAGCGCCAAGTTCCCGTGCTTGATGTCTTCGACGAGATGAGTCAACGAGTAGCCGGTGTCGCGGTACAGGGTCGTCATGCCCGGTGATCCTAGATTGCAGCCCGACTGACTGGGACCGCCGCCAGCGTGTTTCTGGCGGACCCGCGACAACTCGGAATCAAAACGCACGGACACCCTATTGACCTAATGCAGGAGCTCATCCGCACCGGGTGACGTGTCACCGTGGGTTGGTTGCTGGCTTAACCCGGACCAAGCGAATCACAGAGTCGTTCAGTGTTGTCGGCAGCAGTTCCCGGCTCGCGCTCGATCGTCGGCTGGAGCAGGTCCTCGCTCATCCATCACCCCCATGAATAGGGCGGAAGCCTAGCAACAGGCGCAGGGCGTAAGTCCACTCCGGACGGCCGCCTGTCTGGCTCAGGTGACGGCGGCGCGGACCTGGTAGCGCTCGTCGCGCCAGGCCTGCGTCGCCAGGACCTCGCGGAGGACCTGCACGGCGTCCCACACGTCGGTGAAACCCACGTACAGCGGGGTGAAACCGAACCGCAGCAGGTCGGGGGCGCGGAAGTCGCCGATGATTCCGCGCTCGATCAGCGCCTGCATCACCGGATAGCCATCGGCGTGGCGCAGCGCGACCTGGCTGCCCCGTTCCCGGGCATCCCTCGGCGACACGACCTCGACTCCGTGCTCGGCGCACTCCCTGTCGACGAGTGCGATGAACAGTTCCGTCAACGCCTCGCTCTTGGCGCGCAGCTCGGCGAGGTCGACCCGGTCCCAGACGTCCAGGCTCGCCTGCAGCGGCGCGTAGGAGAGCAGTTGCGGTGTGCCGGCCCGGAACCGTCCGATACCCGGCGCGGGTTCGTAGCCGCCGACGAACGCGAACGGGTCGGCGTGCCCGTGCCAGCCGGACAGTGGCTGCCTCGCCTCGTTCTGGTGCTTGGTGGCGACGAACGCGAACGCGGGTGCTCCCGGCCCCCCGTTGAGGTACTTGTAGGTGCACCCCACCGCGAAGTCGGCCGCACAGTCCTCGAGGTGCACGGGTAGCGCTCCCACGCTGTGGCACAGGTCCCATACGACCAGCGCCCCGTGCCGGTGCACCTGCTCGGTCACCGCCGCCATGTCGTGCAGCCGCCCTGTGCGGTAGTCGACGTGGCTCAGGACCACCACCGCCACGTCGTCGTCGAGCACATCGTCCAGCCCCGGTTGCCCATCACCGATGAGCCTGCGCTCGTAACCCTCGAGCAACCCCGTCGCACCCTCCATCACGTAGAGGTCGGTCGGGAAGCTGCCCGCCTCGGCCACGACCACCTTCCGGCCAGGGCGCATACCCAGCGCCGCTGTGAACACCTTGAACAGGTTGACCGAGGTCGAGTCGCACACCACCACCTCACCGCTGCCCGCGCCGATCAGCGGCGCCAGCCGGTCGCCGAGCGTGAGCGGCAGGTCGAACCAGCCCGCCTCGTTCCAGCTGCGGATGAGGCCCTGCCCCCACTCGACGTCGACCATCTCCCGCACCCGGGCGCGGGCCCGCCGCGGCAGGGCCCCGAGCGAGTTGCCGTCGAGATACACCACACCGTCGGGCAGGACGAACTCGTCCCGCAGCTGCCGGAGCGGGTCCGCCTCGTCGAGCTGCTCGCACTCCGAGCGGGTCCTGGGAACGTTCACACCGATACCTTTCACGTCAGCGATCAGATTGTCAGCAGGTCGTGTCCGACGACGACCTCACCGTCGAACCCGGCGGCAGCGCGTTCGCGCCAGGTCTCGTCGGGGATGTCGGCGTCGGTGGGCACGAAATGGGACAGCACCAGCTTCTGCACGCCCGCTGCCCGCGCGAGCCCGCCCACCTGGTCGACGTCGGTATGGCTGGCGAGGAGGTGTTCGCGCAGCGTCCGGCCGTTGAATCGCGACACCATTTCATCGACAGCGGGCAGGTACATCACCTCGTGCACCAGCACGTCCGCACCCTGTGCGAGACGGACCAGGTTCTCCGAGGGGGCGGTGTCGCCGGAGATGACGATCGAGCGGTCGGCGGTATCGAACCGGTACGCCAGCGCCGTCCTGATCGGCGGGTGGTGCACCAGCGTCGCGGTGACCCGGACGTTGTCGTCCTCGTGCACGACCCCGCCCAGTTCGACGTCATGCGGCACCACCAGGTCGTCCAGCGGGGGTAACCCCTCGTCGCCGATCCGGGTGTCGATGTCGAACCGGTTCATGGCGAAGAAGTGCTTCGTCATCTCCGCCAGTGGCGGCGGCCCGTACGCGTCGACGGGGTGCTCGAGGTTGGCCGCCCAGGCGAGCAGGAACAGGTTGCCGTAGTCGGCGTTGTGGTCGGAGTGGTGGTGGGTGAGGAACACGCCCCGCAGCGAGCTCAGCGGAACTCCGGCGTGCACCAGCTGGCGCGCGACCCCGTTCCCGCAGTCGACGACGTAGGCGGCGCCGTTGACGACGACGACCTGTGCGGGGGCGCTTCGGGTTCGTTTCGGGGCGGGCCCGGCGGCGGTGCCGAGCAGGATCAGGTCGGTACTCACAGTGCTCCTTCCATGGTGGCCGGCTGGGCGTGGCGGGCGCGCAGGACCGCGGCGACGTGGCGCCGCCTCGCCAGCCACAGCCCGAGGCCGAGTGCCAGCCACACCACCAGCGCGACGGCGATCGACGTGGTCACCTTGGTCACCAGCAGGTAGGTCTGCGCCGCGAGCACGCCGGTACCCAGCACGGCGATGACGAGGTGGGTCCTGGCCCCGAGCTTGAAGGGGGCCGCGGCGTGCAGGTCCGGATAGCGGCCGCGCAACCGGTACGAGGCGATGATGATGATCGCCAGCATCGGGCCTGCCGCGATGGACGACGCCTTGGCGATGCCTTCGAGACTGAGCCCGAACAGCACCGGCAGCACACCGATCACATACAGCAGGAACAGTAGCCAGTGCGGCGTTCCGAACCGTTGGTTGACCGCCCCGAGCCGCTTCGGCAGCCAGCCGTCTCCCACTGCCGCCAGCACGGGTTTGGTCGCCGTGAGCAGCAGGGCGTTGAGCGCTCCGACGACCGCGACCACGGCCCCGCCGAGGACGAAGAACGCGAACCCGCCCGAGGGCAGCAGGTGCTGGGCGACCACCGACATCGGCTTGCCCGCCACCTCGGAGACCGGCAGCACGCCGGTCGAGACGATCGCCATGAACACGTAGAGCAGGCCGGCCATGGCGGTACCGCCGATCACCGCCAGCGGGATGTCTCTGCCCGGCCGCTTCATCTCGTGCCCGATCTCGGCAACATAGCTACCACCGGTGGCGGCGAAGGTCAGCAGTGCGGCCGCCGCGACGAAGTTCTCGATTCCGTTTGGTGCGACATCGGCGAGAACCTCCCAGTGCACCTGGGGCACGCCGACGAAACCGTAGAGCAGGAACGCGGCCAGCATGACGACGGAGAGGCCGATTCCCAGCCGGTTGGAGAAGGTGGCGCCGAAGAGGTTGGCGAGGAAGAAGATCGTCATCACCGCGAGCGCCATGGGCGCGACGGGAACCGAGGGCAGCAGCGCGTGTACCGAATTGGCCGCGGCCAGTGCGAGCAGGCTCAGCTGGATGGTGACGAGGATGGACAGCCACATGGTGGCGAACCCGGTCGACGGTGAGAGCAACCGCGCCGCATAGCTGTAGCGGCCACCGACCAGGGGCATGGCGCTGCCGAGCGCGACGATGGGTAGCGAGTAGACGATCACGGCGACGGTCGCCAGCGCGTAGGCCAGCGGTGTACCGCCCCCGGTGAGTCCGATGGAGATGCCGGTCAGGGCGACTACCCCGGCGCCGACGACGCTCTGGAAGGAGACGCCCAAAGCTTGCAGCAGTGTGATGTCGCGTTTGAGATGTCGCTCTACGCCCAGCGGGGATTGTGCGGGAGATGCCATGTCGACCTCACTGTCCTGTGGCGAGTGTCCGCAAAAGGTGTGCCTCAGCGTGGTCGGCGAGCAGCCGTGGCGAAACGTGGGAGAGCACGAAGGCGCGGCACTCCTTTCGTTGCAGAACACCAACACGTCCCATTATCCGGGAAGGTCGGGGGGTTAGGCTGACACCGTGCCCGAAGCAAACCAGGACCACGTGCGGCTTGACCGGATAGTGGACACGCTCGGACAGTCCCTGGTGTCCCTGGCGGCGCCCCCGGACGGTGAGTTCGCCGAGGTGACGACGATCGTCATCCATGACCCGCATGATGCCCCCGACTGGCCCGCGGGCGCGCTCCTGTTCGCGGTCGGTCTGCGCGGGCCCGTCGCCGTGGCGGAACTGTTGCGGCGGGCAGGAGAGCGGAACCTCGCAGGCGTCGTGGTGAAGGCGCCCGCCCCGGTCGACAGGACCGTTCGGGCCGCGGCCGCCGAGAGCGGGGTGGCTGTCGTGGAACTCGCGCACGACGCCTCGTGGGCCTACCTGTCCGACGCAGTACGGGCACTGCTGGCAGCGGGGCGGCTCACCCCGGCCGACACCCAGCTGTCCGGGCTCGCGGCGGGGGACCTGTTCGCTGTGGTCAACGCGGTGAGTGCGCTCCTCGGCACGGCCGTGTCGCTGGAGGACCGCACCTCACAGGTGCTCGCGTGGTCCGCCCGCCAGGAGGAGGTCGACCAGGCGCGGATCGAGGGCATCGTCGGCAGGCAGGCTCCGCAGTGGCTCACGCACTCGCTGAACTCTCGCGGCGTCTTCCGCGCGCTCGACGCCAGCCAGGAGCCGATCTACGTCGAGTCGATCTCGCCGGGAATGCTGCCGAGGATGGCGATCGCGGTACGCGCCGGCGCCGAGGTGCTCGGTTATCTCTGGGCGGCCGTGCGCGAACCGTTCCCGGCAGCTGTCGCGCGGGAGTTCCTGGAGATCTCCAAGGTCGTGGCGATCCACCTGCTGCACTACCGGGCCCGCCTGGACGGCCAGAACACGTTACGCGCCGACCTCGCCGCGAGTGTGCTGCACGGCGGCGAACAGGCGGGGGACGCCGCGGCACGGCTAGGCCTCGCGGGCGGCAAGATCAGCGTGCTCGCCGCACAGACCGTCCAGGAAGGACTCGATGTGGCCGGCGAGGTCGCCCTGCGACGCATCGCGGACTCGTTCACCGTGCACCTGGCCGCATTCCATTCCAGGGCGGCCGGAACCGTCGTCGGTGAAGTGGTCTATGTCCTGCTGCCGTGGCCGTCCGCCATGACCGTCGCCGAGGTACGGACTCGCTCGGCGCAGCTGGCGACCGACTTCGCCGCCCGCCTCGGGGAGCGCGGTGACGTGGTGCTGGCCGTGGGTGGAGTGGCGGACGGCCCCGACCAGGTCGAGTACGCCCGGATCGAGGCCGAGCGCGTTTTGCGGGTCCTGCGCGAACAACCGGACGCGCCCCGGGTCGCGGCCCTGGCCGATGTGCAGCTACCCGCCCTGATGCTGCGGCTGGCCGACCTGTTGCGGGCCGACGGGCAGCGGCTACGGGGCCCTGTCGAGACACTCGCCCGCCACGACGCCGAGCAACGAACGCGGTTCACGGACTCGCTGCGGGCCTACCTCGACGCCTTTGGCGACGTCAACGCCGCGGCCCGTCGGATGCACGTGCACCCGAACACCTTTCGCTACCGGTTGCGCAGGCTGTGTGAGCTCAGTGGCCTGGATCTCGCCGATGCGGACGCCCGCCTGCAGGCCCACGTGCACCTGCGCATGATCCAGCTGGCGGGCGAGGACATCTGACGAAGATCGAGTTCACTGTGGATCGATGACCTCGTGCACCGGGACGTCCGAGTCCTGCGCCAGCGGTCCTACGTGCTGGTCGCGGCGGTGGCCGGTCGTGGTGCGCGGTCCTCGATACCGAAGAACCGCAGGGCGTTCTCTCCGAGGATGCGGTCCCGGTCCGCGCGGGTGAGGTGGTCCGCGGCGCGCACCAGCTCCCCGGGGTGCTCTTCGCCGAGCGGGAACGGATAGTCGCTGCCGAGCATGATCCGGTCGGTGCCCATCACCTCAGCGAGCAGCCGGAAGGCGCGCGCGTCGAACACCGCGGAGTCCAGGAAGAAACGGTCCAAGTAGGACGAAGGTGGTTGCGCCGAATCCGCCCGGACGATGTCGCGGCGCCGCCACGCGTTGTCCGCCCTGCCCAGTAGGTAGGGGAAACTGCCGCCGCCGTGGGCGAAGCAGAGCCGGAGGCTGGCGGGCAGCTGCTCGAAGGCGCCGGACAGGATCAGGCTCAGGATCGTCAGCTGCGTTTCGGTGGCCATCCCCACCAGCCAGGGCAGCATGTAGCGGGACATGCGGTCGCCTTCCAGCATGTCCCACGGGTGCACGAAGACGGCCGCCTCCTGCTGTGCGCAGTGGGTGAGGAACTCTCTGATCGCGCCGTCGTCGAGGCCGCGGGTGCCCACGTGGTTGCCCAGGTGCACCCCGACATGGCCCGTGGCGAGTGCCCGGTCGAGCTGCTCGCAGGCCCGTTCGGTGTCCTGCAGCGGAACCTGGCACAGCGGCACCAGCCGGGTGGGGGCCTGTGCGCAGAAATCGACGATGCGCTGGTTGACCAGTTCGCACCAGTCCGCCGACCGGGCGGGGTCCTCGGCGTAGCCGAACATGATCGGGGTCGAGGACACCACCTGGATGTCGACACCGGTGCGGTCCATCTGCGCCACGCGCACGGCCGGGTCCCACAGCGGCGCGTCCACCGGCCGGTAGTCCGCCGCACCGCTCATCATCATGCCGCTGCCGCCCGGGTCGACGCGCAGCCAGGGGCCGTCGGTGTCGTGCAGGATGCGGGACTCTTCCTGCGAGAGCGTGGGAAAAACGTGGGCGTGGACGTCGACAACAGTCACTGGAGTGCTCGGTTTCCTTCCGCTATGGGATTCGTCAGCGCCCAGCGGCGGGTTCGGGTACCGGCCGCAGCGCCTCCGGCCATTCCCGGCCGGGATGCACCACACCGCAATGCGGGCAGGTGCGCTGTTTCTCGTCGGAGTAGAAGGCCGAGAACACCGGCGGCAGATCGTCCACGATGGACTCCAGCTGCAGTTCCGAGCGGTGCACGAGGTGATGGCAGGACATGCAGTACCACTCGACTCCGTCGAGCGAGCCCTGCGGCCTGGCGTGCTCCACCACCAGGCCGATGCTGCCCGCCTCCGGCCGCTGGGGGGAGTGGCGCACGTGCGGCGGCAGCAGGAACACGTCGCCCTCCCGGATCTGGATGTCGACCGGCGGCGTCCCGTCCTCCTCCATCACCCGCAGCACCATGTTGCCCTTGAGCTGGTAGAAGAACTCCTCCACAGGATCGTCGTGGAAGTCGGTGCGCTGGTTGGGGCCACCGACGACGGTCACCATCAGGTCGGCGTCCTCCCAGATCTGCACGTTGCCCACCGGTGGCTTCAGCAGATGCTCGTGTTCGGCGATCCAGGCCGTGAAGTTGAACGGTGTGAGCACGTTTTTCGACACCATGGTCGTCATCCCTTCCGATGCGCAGGAGGCAGGTACGCCACACACGCGATCTCGATCAGCAGGTGTGGGTGGGGCAGCTGGTGGACCGCCACGGTCGTGCGGGCGGGACCGGTCTCGTCGAAGTAGGCGGCGTAGACCTCGTTGTAGCCGCCGAAGTCGTTCATGTTCACCAGGTAGGTGGTCACATTGACCACATCGGACAGATCCCCGCCCACGGCGGCGAGCACATCGCGGATGTTCCCGATGACGGCTCTTGTCTGCGCGCGGATGTGCAGATTGGTGGTTCCCAGCTCGTCGACCTCGACACCGTCGAAGCTGTTGTCGGGGCGGCGCGAGCTGGTACCGGAGAGGTAGACGAAGTCGCCCGCTCTGCACAGATGCGGGAAGCGGCCACGCGGGCGCGCCTTTCCGGCCACCGTGACGGCCTGCGATTCGGTCATGTCCTGCCTCCTTCGGTCGTCACCTCGACGTCGCCGAGCCTGCCTGTGCGGACGGCGATGTGCCTGCCCGGTTCGAGCGGGACTGCCGCGGTGGCCGCACCGGCGAGGATGACCGAACCGGCTTCGAGTGTCAGGCCGGCAGCGCCCGCCAGGCGCGCGGCCGACACCACGGAACGCAGTGGATGACCGAGGATGGCCGCGGAGCTGCCGACCTCGGCGATGCGACCGTCCACCTCCAGCACCATGCCGACGTTGGCGAGGTCGCCTGCGAGATCCAGTCCCGTCGCCGCCCGCCATGGTCCGACGCCGAACGCGGCTGACGACGAGTTGTCGGCGACGACGTCGGCAAGGGAGAAGCGGAAGTCGCGGTACCGCGAGTCGATGATCTCGTAGGCCGGGGCGACCGCCGCCACCGCGCGAGCGGCGTCGGCAGTGCCCACCAGCCCGTCCAGGGTGCGATCGAGAAGGAAGGCCACCTCCGGCTCGATCCGGGGATGCACGAAATCCGCGACCGCGACGACATCGCCGTCGGGCCGTCGCATCGCGTCGGTGAGCCTGCCCCAGATCAGGTCGTCCACGCCCATCTGGCGCATCTTGGCCTTGCTGGTGAAGCCGAGCTTGACGCCGGCCATCCGCTCACCGCGGTCCAGCCGCCGCCGCACCAGGCACTCCTGCACCTCGTAGGCGCTCGCGACGTCCAGCGGCGCACGCTCGGTGAGCTGCGGGACGGGACTCGCGTTGAGCATCGCCTCGTCCAGCACGGCCGCGAGCTTTTCCCGATCGTCGGTCATGATGTGGCCTCCTCTCGGGCGAAGGCGGTGCGTACGCTGCCCAGCCCCTCGATCCGGGCTTCCAGAACGTCGCCGGGGCCGACCTCGACCATGGGGCCGAGGGCTCCGGTCAGCACGGTGTCGCCCGCGCTCAGCGGCCGCCCGACCCGCACGAGGGTGTCGGCGAGCCACAGCGCCGCGTTCAGTGGGTGACCGAGGCAGGCCGCTCCCGCGCCCGTCGCCACCTGGTCCCCTCGCCGGTGCAGCGCCATGCCTGCCAGCCGCAGGTCACCTGCCCGGTGCAGCGGAGTCGGGGTGGAGCCGAGTACGTAGAGACCGCAGGAGGCGTTGTCGGCGACCGTGTCGACGAGGCTGATGTCCCAGCCGCGGATTCGGCTGGCCACGATCTCGATGGCGGGCAGCACGAAGGCAACGGCCCGCAGCAGGTCCGCCACGGTATGCCGCTCGTGGGTCAGGTCGTCCTGCAGCACGAGGGCCACCTCGGCTTCCGCCTTGGGCTGCAGCACGGCACCGAACGGGACCTCGGCCCCGTCCGGCACGGCCATGTCGGCGAACAGCATCCCGAAGTCGGGGGTGTCCACGCCGAGCTGGCGCTGCACGGCCTGTGAGGTCAGCCCGATCTTGCGGCCCACGAGCCTGTGTCCCTCGGCCTGCCTGCGTGCGGTGAGCCGCTCCTGCACCGCGTATGCGGTGTCCACATCGGACACGATATCGCGCACGGGGTCCACCGGCTGGTACTCACGGTGGGCCCGTTCCAGTCGGCTCACCGCCTCGGAGACGGCATCGTCCGCGTGATGGGTCCCGGTCGTCACAGTTTCACACACACATTCACTGGTTCGGAGAAGAAGTCGAGAGAGTGCTCGCCGCCCTCGCGGCCGATACCGGAGGCCTTCACGCCGCCGAAGGGAGTGCGCAGGTCACGCAGGTTCCAGCAGTTGACCCAGACGATCCCGGCCTCCAGTTGAGGGGCGACGCGGTGTGCCCGGGACAGTGAGGACGTCCAGACTGTGGCGGCGAGACCGTACTTACTGTCGTTCGCCAGCCGCACGGCCTCGACCTCGTCGTCGAAGGGAGCCACGTGGCATACCGGGCCGAAGATCTCCTCGCGGACCGCGCGGGCATCGGGCGCGAGCCCGGTGAGCACGGTCGGCTCGACGAAGAATCCCCTGTCACGCTCGTCGCCGAAGCGTGGTGCCGCACCGCCGGCATGCGTTTTGGCGCCCTCGCGCTCGGCGAGCCGGTAGTAGTCGAGAACCTTGTCCCGGTGTTCGGCGGAGACCAGCGGGCCCATGTCGGTGCCGTCCTGCTCCGGACGCCCCACCCGTAGTGCCCGGGCGCGCTCGGCGAGCGCGGCGACGAAGTCGTCGAAGATGGCGCGCTCCACGTAGACCCGTTCGGTACACAGGCAGACCTGACCGGCGTTGGTGAACGCCGAACGGACCGTGCCGTCCACGGCCGCGTCGAAGTCGGCGTCGGCGAAGACGAGGGCGGGGTTCTTCCCGCCGAGTTCGAACGACACCGGAGCGAGTCGCTCGGCGACCGAGCGCATGATGGCGGTTCCGGTGGCGGACTCGCCGGTGAACGCGACCGCGTCGACGCCGGGATGGCCGGTGAGCATGGCCCCGGCGCTGCCCTCGCCGAAACCGTGCACGAGGTTGAACACTCCCGGCGGTACGCCGACCGTGTCCATCACCTCGGCGAGCAAGGTGGCCGTGGACGGGGTGAGCTCCGAGGGCTTGGCCACCACGGCGTTGCCCGCGGCGAGCGCGGGAGCGACCTTCCAGGTCAGCAGTAGCAGCGGCAGGTTCCACGGAGCGACTACGGCCACCACGCCCAGCGGGCGGCGGACGGTGTAGTTGAGTGCTCCCGCACCGTCCGGTGTCGGGGAGGTGAAGCTGCGCTCGGGTCGCCCCCACACCAGATCCGCGTAGGCGCGGAAATTGGCCGCCGCACGAGGAATGTCCACCGTGCTGGCCAGTGACACCGGCTTGCCGGTATCGGCGACCTCCGCGGCGACGAACTCGTCGAACCGGTCCTCGATGCCATCGGCGATCCGGCGGAGGAGGGCACCACGCTCCTCAGCCGTGCTGCGGCCCCAGTCGCCGGTGACAGCATCCCTGGCGGCCCGGACCGCGCGGTCGACCGTACCGGCGCCCGCCTCGGGAACCGCCCCGACGACGGTGCCGTCGACCGGGTTCACCAGCGGAAATGTCGTGCCTTCCCGATCGAACCGGCCACCGATGTAGTGTGCCGGCCCGCTCCGTGGCGCGGCCTCGGCTTCCCGCACGCCCACCACCTCCTTCTCAACGCTCGTGCTGACGATCCTGACGGCGAAGGGCATGTCTGGGAAATACTTTCCTCGCCTGCGGACATGCCCATATGGCTATATCTCAAGATGGAGAGGGCCGACTGCGCTTGATGCGAGGAGAACCGGAAGCGCACGAGGTGTTTCTCGATGGGCGACAGTTACTTATGTTGCTGCATTCGTGCCACTCTCGGTAACGATAAGATAACAGGCAGAACCGTGAATCCGGGTGATCGTTGGGATCGGCAGGGCTGTGATCGACGTCATGGCCTGATGGATAAAATCGACCGAAGGAATGATATGCGCAGAGTTCGCACCACTGTAGTTGGCGTACTGGCTGCCATCTTTTCGTTGACAGCAGCTGTGGTCCCAGCCGCCGCTGCCCAGCACAATCCTGTGATTTTCGTGCACGGATGGATGGGAAGCAGTTCGAACTGGGATGCGATGATCGCGGATTTCAAGGCCGACGGATACTCCGACAGCGAACTATACGCTTGGGATTACGACACGGCGCAGTCGAACAAGAACACGGCTGATGAGTTCATCGCCGTCGTGAACGACATGCTCGCCCGGACCGGGGCCAGCGCCGTCGACGTCGTCTCACACTCGATGGGCGGGCTGAACACCCGCTGGTACCTCAAGTTCAACAACGGCACGGCCAAGGTCGACGACTGGGTGTCCCTGGGTGGTCCTAACCATGGCACCACTTCGGCGGACGCCTGCTACACCACCTCCTGTTACGAGATGCGAATTGGATCCGATTTCCTGAGCGATCTCAACGCGGGCGACGAATCGCCGAGCGGTACTGTTTACGGGACCTGGTGGTCACCCTGTGATGAGACCATCAACCCCGACGAAAGTGTCGTTGTCGATGGCGCCAAGAACACCAAGACGGCCTGCATTTCTCATACGGGACTGCTTAGTGATGAAACTGTCTCTCGGCAGGTGCGCGACTTCGTGGCGTAACGGTGGAACGATCCAGTTGATATCTTCCGGGATCATTCTTCGGTAGTTCCTGTTTCGGGTTTGGTCGTCGATAAAGCGCGAGGAGCGCGTGGGTCACGGGTGTCTTGAAAATGCCCTGACGTCACGCGCTCCTCGGTTTCGTCGAATCCAGAAATGGCCTAGGTGAGAGAAACCGGCGCTGAGCCGGCGGTGAGCGAGATATGCTGGTTCTCCACTGGGGGCTCGCCGGACGGGCCTGAGCTTGACCTCCGCCCGAGAGGAGAGCGATGAGTTATTCCGTTCCCGGTCCAGGGCACGAAGGCGGCTTCTTTCGCAGGAAACGGGAGCAGACCGAATCAGTGGTCGCACAGGCCCGTCAGTCCGCCGACCAGCTCTCGGCCGGAACGCGTCCGCCGGACAGGGAGGCGGTCAGCCATCGTCCGGCACGGGAGGAGGAGCGCCGGACCTTCCGCGAACCGCCTGTGCTGGATCGCCTGCTCGAGCACGAGGGGATCCGGTCGGCCGCGCACGCTGCTGGCGATCTCCGGCTCGCCGACCGTGCGCTCGTGGACGTCGTCGGCGATCTTGACGAGCTGCTCGACAGCGCGGCCACCCACCTGCGCGGGACCGGGCGTGGCAGGTCGCGGCAGCACGTGCAGGAAGCACTGCCACATCTCGTGGCGATGTCCGGGGTGGCCGCGCTGCCGCTCGCGGACGTGGCCGAGTTCCTCGGCCTGCCCCGTGAACAGGTCGACGAGGTGTTGCGGACGCTGGCACGAAACGGGGGTATCAGTCCAGCGGAACGGCACCAGGCGCTGCGAAATGTGGAGTGGCTGCGCGAGCAGTTGCGGCAGGTGGAGGTCACCAAGAACCACTCGCTGCTGGAGCGGGTGCTCGAATTCGTCTCGAAGTTCGTGTTGTTGTGGGTGGTCACGATCGCCTCGGCGGCGTCTGGTGCGTTCGCCGTCGAGGAGCCGGTGGTCAAGGAAGTCATCAAGACCGCCGTTGTGGGACTGGTCGCCGCGGCACTGCAACTCGCGGCCAACCACGCACTCGGCGAGCGCGCTAAACGTGACCGGGCGACTGTGGCCGGCAACGCTCACGCCGCACTGCTGGCGGACCTGCCCCAGGCGCACGCCTTATGGGACGCCCCTGCCTACGACGGTGAGCACGTTGTCCTCCGAACCAGGATCGGGATCCGCTGCTGCGTCGCCCGAGTCGCGTCGATCCCGCTGGACTGGCCGGACAAGCGGCGATACTGGGACCTTCTGGACGCGGTCAACGCCGCACTGAACGAGGAATCGCCCGCAGACCTGGCGCGGTTGCTGCGCACCCTCGCCGCGCTGCGCCCGCCCGCGCCACGCTGAACCTGAAATCGCAGGTGTGGCAGGCCCGATCGGGGCGATCAGACGAAGCAGCAGTGTTCATGCATGTTTACTCCCACTCCGGGGTAGCCGGATCAGAACAATTCCGACATCTGAGGAGTGTGCGATGCGAGCGGTGGTGTACCAGGGGCCCAACGACATCCAGGTGCAGCAGGTCGAGGACCCGCGGCTGGAAGATCCTACGGACGTCATCGTGCGGATCACGACGACCGCCATCTGCGGTTCTGATCTGCACATGTACGAAGGGCGCACCGTTGCCGAGCCGGGCATCGTCTTCGGCCACGAGAACATGGGTGTCGTCGAGGAGGTGGGCTCAGGTGTGGCGAGCGTGCGTAAGGGCGACCGCGTCTGCCTGCCGTTCAACATCGCGTGCGGCTTCTGCCGAAACTGCCTCGCCGGCAATACGGGTTTCTGCCTGACCGTCAACCCCGGCTTCGCCGGTGGTGCATACGGTTACGTCGGCATGGGCCCGTACAAGGGGGGACAGGCCGAGTTCCTGCGTGTTCCCTTCGCGGACTTCAACTGTCTCCAGCTGCCCCGCGGCGAGGAGCACGAGGACGACTTCGCGATGCTCGCCGACATCTTCCCGACCGGGTACCACGCGACGGAGCTCGCGCACGTGTCACCGGGGGAGACCGTGGCTGTCTATGGAGCCGGACCGGTCGGCCTGATGGCCGCGTACTCGGCCATGCTGCGCGGCGCGTCCGAGGTGTTCGTGGTGGACAAGGTGGCCGACCGGCTGCGCCTCGCCGAGGAGATCGGTGCGATCCCGATCGACTTCAGCAAGAGCAGCGCGCCCGAGCAGATCCAGGAGCGCACCGACGGCGGTACCGACAAGGGCATCGACGCTGTCGGTTATCAGGCCACTGTTTCCGGTGGCGAGGAGCAACCCGCCGTGGTGCTCAACGATCTGATCGAGACCGTGCGACCCACCGGCACCCTGGGCGTGGTCGGGCTCTACCTGCCGAACGATCCCGGCGCGCCGAGCGAGGACGCCCAGCAGGGCAAGCTGCTGATCAACATCGGCCGCTACTTCGAGAAGGGCCTGCGGATGGGCAGCGGCCAGGCCAACGTCAAGTCCTACAACCGGCACCTGCGTGACCTCATCATCGCCGGAAGGGCGGAGCCGAGTTTCGTGGTGTCCCAACGCAAGCCGCTGGATGAGGCCGCCGACGCCTACGCCCGCTTCGACCGGCGCGAGGAGGGCTACTCCAAGGTGGTTCTCACGCCGTGATCGATCACCAGGGCCAGCTGTCCAGTCATCCGCGGGCGACGATGTGACGCGCGGATGGCCGGTGATGCCATTCGCCGGCCGGAGACTCGCGGAGGAACTCCGCGCGCAGCCGGCTGACGAACGCGTCCCCGCGTTGGTCGGCCAGTGGGCGCAGCGGCCCGGAGCGCGTGTGGGCGTCGAAAAAGGTCGCCGCGTCCGGGTGTGACATCGGGAAGGACAGCTGCTCGTCCCGTTCGATCACGGTTCCCAGCGCGGCCAGGGACGGTACGAGCCGGTCCTCCCAGGAGCTGTCGCCGGAGGAGGGTTCGTGGCGCCGGACGACCTCCGACAAGCGCGCGAACGGTCCGTCGGCCTCGATGGACCGGGGCCAGAAGAGCACGGACAGCCGTCCGGTCGGACGCAGGTTCCGCGCCCACGCCTGGATGGCCATATCGGGTTCGGGAAGTTGCTGGAGACCGAACACCGACACCACGGCGGCGCTCCTGCCCAACCCGTGGGCCGCCGGTGTCGACGCGTCGCCCTCGACGACACTCACCCTCGGGTACCGAGTGGCTCGCTCCCGAGCCCGGCGGACCATACCTCGGGACAGGTCGATACCGATGATCTCGCGGTCGGGTAGGTGCTCACTCAGTGCGTCCAACTCGGGCAACGTGCCACAGCACGGCACCAGGACCGGGCCGTCGGGCAGGGGGCGCGCGGTGATCGCCCGGACCGCCGCGTCAACCCAGGGAGCGAAACGTGGGACGTAGTAGGCCTCGTAGCCCTTGGCCGCTTCGTCCCAGCCCTGTGCCAGTCGCGCGAGCCGCTCGCTGTGGCCGGTCACAGCGCGGCCGCCAGCTTTCGTCGCAGGAGTGCGCGTTCAGGTTCGGTGCCGGCCAGTTCGATCGCCTGGCGATAGGCCGAGGCGGCCTCGCCGTCCCGGCCGAGCCGGTGCAACAGATCGGCGCGGGCCACGGCGAAGGGGTAGTAACCGCGCAGCAGTGGTTCGTCGGCCAGTTCGTCGAGCAGCGCGAGGCCAGCCAGCGGTCCATCGCGCATAGCGATGGCCGCCGCCCGGTTCAGCGCGACCACCGGGGACGGCGCGAGTGTGAGCAGCACGTCGTAGAGTGCCACGATCTGCGGCCAGTCGGTGGTCGCGAGATCCGCGGCCTCGTCATGCAGGGCGGCGATGGCGGCCTGCACTCCGTACTCGCAAGGTGGACCTCCGGTCAGCGCGACGGACACCAGGCCACAACCCTCCTCGATCATCGGGCGGTCCCAGCGGCCGCGGTCTTGTTCGTCGAGCAGGACCAGCTCACCATCCGGTCCGGTGCGGGCGTCGCGCCGGGCGTGGATGAGCAGCAGCAGCCCGAGCAATCCGGCGACACCGCGCTCCGCCGGCAGCAGACGGCGCAGGATCCGAGCCAGCCGGATGGCCTCCTCGGCCAGGTCGAGCCGCTGTAGGTGCGGACCTGAGCTGGCCACGTAACCCTCGTTGAAGATCGAGTAGACCACCTGGAGGACTCCGGGCAACCGCTCCGGCAACTCGTCCGCGCCGGGCACCCGGAACGGGATCCTGGCCTCGCGGATCTTCCTCTTGGCCCGCGTGATCCGCTTGGCCATCGTCGCGGGCGGAACGAGGAAGGCCCGAGCCACCTCGGGCGTGCTCAACCCGGCCAAGTAGCGCAGGGTCAGTGCTCCGCGGTCCTCGTCCGCGAGCGCGGGGTGGGCGCAGGTGAAGAACAACTGCAGCCGCTCGTCCGGCAGATCGCCGCCCGCATCCGCGGCCGGCACCGCGCCCTCCCGGTCAGCCTCGACCTGCAGGATGGCCAGGCGCGCGGCGTAGACCTGGTCTCGGCGCAGCCGGTCGACGGCTTTGCGCCGTGCGGTGGTCATCAGCCACGCGCCCGGCTGAGGTGGTACGCCGTGGACGGGCCAATGCGACAGCGCAGCCTCGATCGCCTCCGACGTCACCTCCTCGGCGAGGTCGAGATCGCCGAAGCGTCGGACGAGGGCCGCCAGCAACCGGCCGCGTTCCTCGCGGAACACCTCCTCGACCGACGCCACCGGTGTCGCGGCCGGTACACCGGCGCCGGCGGTCCCCTCGCCCGGCACGCTCAAGCCCCGAAGTCGGCGATCGGCCGGACGACGATGGAGCCGCCACGTGCGCCCGGGCAGCGAGCGGCCCAGTCGAGCGCCTCGTCGAGGTCCGGCACATCGATCACGTAGAAGCCACCGAGAACCTCGCGAGTCTCGGCGAACGGCCCGTCGGTCACGGTCCGCTTGCCGTCCTGGCCGACCCGCACGGCCGTCGCGGTGACCAGATCTGCCAGCGACTCCCCGGAGACATGGATCCCTGCCTCCCGCACTTCCTTGTCGTAGGCCATCCAGTCCTCGACACCGCAGCCGGCCGCGCCACCGTTCTCGTCGACGTCATCGGCCATGATCAGCAACATGTACTTCATGGTGGGCTCCTGTTGTCTCATTGTCGCTGTGCGGCAGGTCCGCCGCACGACATAACTACGAACGGGAGGCAGCCGAATGGACATGCGCCCGAGAATTTCTTCCGCGGCCTGGTGGCGGCGATTCCGGCGTGACCTCGGTAGGCGCCCGGCCGGTGACCGTGCCCGTCCCTCAGATCGCGTAGCTCCAGCCGGTCAGTGCATAGGCGCTGTACCAGGATCCGAGCGCGATCGCGGCCGCGACACCGGCGATCATCGTCGAGCGTCTGCGTCCGGCGAGTTCGAGCGCGATCGGTATGAGCAGGACGAACATCGCGGGTAGCAGGAACCGGGGCTTGGCGAACGGCAGACCCGCCGTTCCGGCGACCAGCAGGACTACACCTGCTCCGTAGACGATCAGCGGCCAGGGAAGTCGCAGCCGGACGGCGGCCACGGCCAAGCCCACGGCGCCGAACAGGACAAGCACCGAGCCGACGTCCATAACGGACTCACCCGTCGCCAGGGTGCGTGTCACGAATTCCGCGGTTTCCCGGCCCCAGTCCCAGCGGGTGTTCCAGCCACGCGCCTCGATGTCCTGCCAGCCGGTGACGCTGGCCGTTCGCTGCGCGACGTAGGCCCAGAATCCCAGTAGACCGAGCGGGGCGAGTGCGGCTCCCGCCAGTGCCCTGCCGCGGTCCTGTCCACGCCACGCGGCGACGAGCGCTGCCAGTACGACCGCGACGATCAGCACGGTGGCGGTCGACCGGACCAGACCCGCGAGCAGACACAGGCCGCCTGCGGGCAGCCATTGGCGTTCGAGCAAGAACACCAGGCACCACACAGCACAGGCCGCGAACAGCGCCTCGGTGTAGGCCATGGACAGGGTGATCGCCAACGGCGCACCGGCCCACAGCGCCACCAACAGCAGTCCTACCCGCGGCCGTGGATCGATCTGCCGCGCAAGGCGGACGAGCCCGCAGGCGGCGACCACTCCGGCCCCGGTACTGACGAGCAGTGCGGCGAACTCCAGACCGACACCCGGCAGGGTGCCTACGCCCGCGACGATGGCCGGATACAGCGGGAAGAACGCGAGCGTCGCGGCGGGGAACACCCGCCCTTCCGCATCCAGCACCGGCTCCGGGAACCGGTCGTAGCCGTACTGCGCCAGCTGGAGGTACCACTGGCCGTCCCACGCGGTCAGCCGTTCGAGGAGGTCTCGGTCGTGCCAGGCTGCCGCCATTGCGAGTACTGCCACACCGACGAGTCGCACCAGCAGGTAGAGCGCGATCGCCCGCGTGTAGTCGCTGCCGAGTACCGCACGTAACCGTGTCGGTTCGGCCGTACTGACGGTCACCGGCAGCTGGTATCCAGGAGGACGGCGGGGATGGCCGTCAAACCGGCACCGGTCGTCGCCGTCGGCAGCGTCGTTGTCGCTCGTTGCATTGCCTTCTCCCCGTTCATCGCCGTCCGAGACGCGCCCGCACGACACTCGTGGGCTGCGATGCTCGCGTCCGAAGTTATCACCAGTAGTCACCTGGACGGTGGACACGGCAGGAGTGTGGCCAGGGCGACGGGCCGCGGCCCTCAGGCCGCGACGAAGCGCTCGAGCAGTTGTTCCACGTTCGATCTGAGGTCGCCGGGAGCTGCCGGATCCCCGGCCACATGCTTGAACAGGGCCCGCTGGAAGACTCCGTCGAAGATGGCGTACGCGGTCGCGGGGGACACCGTGCAGGGGGTTCCGGCCAGTTCGGCGTACCGACTGACGACGTTCCAGATCATTCTTTCGAGGTTCTGGTCGATCTCCACGACGTCGTCGCGAAACGACTCCTCGAACAGGCTCTGGTTGCGCAGGTCGTACCACAACTTGTGCAGCGGACCCTCGTGTAACAGCGTGTCCGCCATCGCCGCGCCGAAGCCGAGGCGAAGTTCGTCCGTGGAACTCGCCGTTTCGACGATCTCGTCGTATCGCGTGACGCATTCCGCCTTGTACTGCCGGACGGAGTACGTGATCAGGTCGACCTTGTCCCGGAAGTAGTAGTGCAGGACCCCATGGGAGAACTCCGAGTTCTGCGCGATCTCACGCAGGCTCGTCCTGGCATAGCCGAGGTCGGACAGCGTCTGCAGGGTGGACGCGGCCAGCTGCGCACGCCGGTCGGCGAACTTGTCGACCTGCCTGCGTGCGATCCGGTCGTGGCTCCTGCCGGCTACCTGGGTCACTTGCCGTCGGCCTTTCCGCTCGCACCCTGCGAGCCCGCCCGGAGAGTCTATCCCGCCGAGTCCCTCCCTACGGTAGCAAGTCTTGACAGTCGTCCAAGAAAGTCTTGACGACTGTCAAGATATCGCGCACGCTATGTCCCACGCCACATCGGCGACGGGGTCGGCGGCAGCGAATTCGCGCACCTCGGTCAGCCATCTCAAGGAGGAGATGCTCGATGAACGTTCACGATCTGACCGGGCGCACCGCGCTGGTGACCGGAGGAGCGTCGGGACTCGGCGCCGGAATGGCGCAGGCGCTCGCCGATGCGGGAGCCGCCGTCGCGATCGCGGATCTGCAGGCCGAAGCCGGCAAGGCGACGGCGGACGCGATCACGGAAGCTGGCGGCACCGCCAGGTTCGTTTCGCTGGACGTCGTCGACGACGCGGCCTGGGAGTCGGCGATCAGCCAGACGGTCAGCGAACTCGGCGGCCTGGACATCGTGGTCAACAACGCCGGTGTGGAGATCTCCGGGCTGGTCGTCGATCTGGATCCGGACGATGTACGCCGAATGCTCGAGGTGAACGTCCTCGGTACGGCGCTGGGACTCAAGCACGCGTTCCGGGCCATGCGCCCGGAAGGTGTGGCGGGCAACGGGGGAGCGGTGGTCAACATCTCCTCGGTGGCCGCGACGATCGCCTTTCCGGCGATCAGTGGCTACTCCGCGACGAAATCGGCGGTGGAGCGGCTGACAAAGGTCGCGGCCGCGGAGTCCGGCAAGCTCGGCTACGGCGTCCGCGTCAACTGTGTCTATCCCGGACTCGTGCCCACGCGCATGGGCATGCGACTCGCGCAGGACATGGCGGACATCGGCCTGTGGCCCAGCCCGGAGGCGGCGGTCGGAGACGTCATCGGACTGACTCCGCTCGGCAGGCTCGGCGAGGTCGCCGATATGGCCGACGCGGTCGTCTTCCTGGCCTCGGATGCCGCCCGTTTCGTCACCGGCGCCGGTCTTCCGGTCGACGGCGGAATGGGCATGTGAACCACACCTCCGGCACTCTCCTCGAAAGGCTTCCCAATGAGCACCAGTAAGCCCGTTGTCGTCTACGGAGCCTCCGGTTACACCGGCAGGCTCGTGTGTGAGTACCTCCGCGAACTCAACGTCCCGTTCATCGCGGCAGGAAGGGACAAGGCCCGGATCCACGATGTGCTGAGCAGGATTCCCGGCATCGAGACGGTCGATCACGAGGTGGTCGAGGTCGAGCACGCGGTCGGGCCGCTGACCGAACTGTTCAGTGGCGCCAAGGTGGTCAGCAACATGGTGGGCCCCTTCATCAAGTACGGACCCGAGGTGGTTCAGGCGAGTCTGGACGCGGGCTGTCACTATCTCGACACCACCGGCGAACAGGACTGGGTTCTCGACGCGCAGAACCGGTGGAGCACGGCGTTCGCCGAGCGGGGGCTGTTGCTTTCGCCCGGAGTCGCGCAGATGTACACGACAGGTGAGATCGCGGCCAACATCTGCCTCGAGACGCCAGGTCTGGACACATTGGACATCGCGGTGCTCTGGAAGGGGTTCCCCACCTACGCGTCGACCCAGACGATCTTCACCATCCTCAAGGCGGACTGGTTCTATCTCGAGCAGAACGAGTACCGGAAGTGGGACCCCTCGACCGCGAGAGAACTGTGCGTACCCGGCGCTCACGAACTCGCCGTCGCGGTGCCGTGGGGTGGAACGAGCCACCCCGTGTGGTTCAAGGATGATCCGCGAGTGGCCAACGTCAAGGTTCTCGGTGGCGTTCATGACCGGGCCGTGATGCAGGGCGTGATCGACACGGTGGCGATGTTCGAGGAGAAGATCAGGCCCCTGCCACCGGAGCAGCAGGAAGCGGCGCTCGCCGACATCGCGGGCTCGGTACAGGCGGGTATGCCGCCACGGGAGAACCCGCGCATCAACACCTCGATGGACTCCGTCCACGCCTCGGGCCCGCTCGGCCGCGCGCACTGTGTGATTCACGGCAACAGCAACTACAAACAGACCGGCCTGCTACAGGCACACGCGGCGTATTCGCTGATCCAGCAGGCGCCGAAACGAGCCGGTCTCGCCTCCGCGTGCCAGGCATTCGGTCACCGCGAGCTGCTGGGCGTGCTGAAGAGCTTCGGACTGGTGCTCGACCCGGTGCTCACCGTCCACAACTGACCTGTCGACGGCACTCGCACAGCGGCGATGCTGTGCGAGTGCCACATTCTCCCGCCAGTACTCGAGCCGAGGAGCTCCCGGTGCGTCTGACCGACTATCTCGACAAGGGCGCCTCGCTCGGCGCGGACGCCCCATGCCTGACGACAGAGGGACACTCCCTGTCCTACGGTGAGGTTCAGGAGCTCTCCTGGAAGGTCGCCCGAGCGCTGGAGCGGTCCGGCGTGCGGCAGGGAGACAAGGTCGCGATCCTGTCCGGGAACGACCCGACGGCCTTCTCCTGTGTCTTCGGGATCGCTCGTGCGGGTGCCGTCTGGTGTCCGGTCAATCCACGCAACGAGGCGGTGGAGAATCGGGACCTGCTCGACCTTTTCGACTGCACCTGCCTGATCTTCCAAGGAACGTTCGCCGCGCTGGTCACACAGATCATGCCGTGGTTGCCGAAACTGAAAACCCTCGTCTGCCTCGACGACCAGGTGCCGGGAGCGACCTCCTTCGGCCACTGGCTGGACGGTGTCCCGGGAACGCCGTGGGAGCGCGTGCCGGTGGACGACATCGCGATGATCGTCGGGACCGGGGGCACCACAGGCAAGCCCAAGGGCGTGATGCTCTCCGGGCACAACCTCGAGACGATGTCCGCGCTGACCCTGATGAGCTATCCGTTCCCGGACCGTCCGGTGTACCTGGCGATCGCTCCACTCACCCACGCGGCGGGCGTGCTCTGCTTCCCGATCATGTCCCTCGGCGGTGAGATCGTCATCATGCCGAACCCGCGGCTCGACACCTTCCTCACGCTGATCGAACGGCACAGGGTCACGCACACCTTCCTGCCCCCGACGCTGATCTACCTGCTTCTCGGGCACGAGGGACTCGACTCGGCGGATCTCGGTTCCCTGCGGTGCTTCTGGTACGGAGCGGCACCGATGTCGGCCAGCAGGCTCGAGGAGGCCATCGAGCGGATCGGGCCGGTGTTCGCGCAGCTGTTCGGCCAGACCGAGGCGCCGATGATGATTTCCACCATGGCACCGGCGGACCACTTCCTCGCCGACGGTTCCCTCGCGCGGTCGCGGCTCACGTCGGCCGGGCGGCCCACTCCGCTGGTAACCGTCGCGATCATGAACGAGCAGGGCAGGCTGCTGCCTGCCGGGGAACGTGGCGAGATCGTCGTACGGGGCCCACTGGTCATGGCCGGCTACTACAAGGACACCGAAGCATCCGAGGACGCGGCGCGATACGGCTGGCACCACACCGGCGACATCGGTTACCTCGATGAGGACAACTATCTCTTCATCGTCGACCGCGCCAAGGACATGATCATCACCGGCGGGTTCAACGTGTACTCGGCAGAGGTCGAGCAGGCACTGCTGGCCCATCCGGCCGTGCAGGACTGCGCGGTCATCGGGCTGCCCGACGACAAGTGGGGCGAACGGGTGACCGCCGTCGTGCAGCTGTATCCGGACCGGCCCGCGACCGACGACGAGATCCGCCGCTTCGTGCGGGACCGGGTCGGTGGTGTCAAGGCTCCCAAGCAGGTCGAGTTCTGGCCGGACCTGCCGCGGTCGAAAGTGGGCAAGGTGCTCAAGAACGACGTGCGGACAACGCTTCTCGGCTCAGGTGTGTCTGCGCAGGATCGCCAGCCGCATGACGATGAAGACCAGTAGCAGGGCGCCGAGTCCGTGCCCTAAACCGACGGTATGCGTTCGCGGCTTGCGTGGCGTTGGCTCGGTACGCCTGGACCGCGTCGGCTGGCTGGATGGTGTGCGGTGTTGCGGATGGGTCGTTGCTCGGGATCCAGCCATTCCGGTGGGATGAACTCGGGGGTGCCGTGGCGGATACGGACGGTCCAGCCGGTGTGGTGGAGTTCGCGGTGGTGCTTCGCGCAGACAAGGATCATATTGTCCAGATCCGACGGTCCATTGTAGAGCCAGGATATGACGTGGTGAACCTGGCACCACTTTGGGCCGCGTGTGCATCCCGGCCGGACACAGCCCCGGTCGCGGATCGCCAGCGCTCGGCGTTGGGCGGCATTGGCTAGGCGTGCACTGCGCCCGAGGTCGAGCACCTCGCCCTGGGTGCCGAGGACCGCGGGCAGTACTTTCGCTTCACAGCACCAGCGGCGGAGCTGGCTGATGCTGGTGTAGCCGGAGGCATTCAGCATCGCGGTTTCGGCACGCTGTTCGAGGTCCGCGAGCGACACGGTGACGGTCACGATGGCGCGTTCGCCGCCGGTGGTGGGCAGGTCGTCGGCGCGGGCGGTGCGGCTGATGATCTCGGCGAGGGCGTCTCCCTGCCGCTGCGCGGTACTGCGCGGGTCCCTTGTGCCGTCGGTATCGGCAGAGTCGGGCTTGGCCAACGGGTGCATCACGCCTTCGAGCTCGGCGGCGGATTCGGCGTCCAGCTGGCCGGTGAACATGTACTGCCCGTCGCGGCGGTAACGGCCGTGGAACTCCCGATACGGCCCCGCCCGGCGTTCCCCGTCCTTCGGTGGAGCCTTCTCGACATCCCAGTGACCCAGGATCTGTTGTCCGAGTTTCTCCACGGCGACGGCGTTGGCCTGGCGGGCTAGTTCGACCAGGGTGTTCTCGGTGGTGAGCCGCTCGGCTTCGGGGAGGGTGTCCGGGGCTTGGGCGAGGACCTTCTGGATCTGCGTCACCTGCGCGACACCGAGTTCCCCTGCCCGCAGGGCCTCGTCCACCAGCGGCATGGGAGTGATCGCCTGCGCAACACGCGCTTTGGCCTCTCCGCGAGTCAGGTGCAGTGCCATCATCAACAACGACACCGTGCCGGCATACCCCTGCGCCGTGGCCGCGCCACGCTTCTCCGTCTCGGCCACCAGCTCCAGGATGCGTCCGTACTGCCGACGCAACACTTTCTCGGCCGCGAGCAGACCACCGAGCAGCTCCCCCTCGGAGAGCCGCCACGCGGGAATCACCTGCTCGTCAACGTCCATGCCATCGACGCTACTCGAACACCCGTTCTACCGGCGGCTTCGTAGGCAAGCGGTCGTCAAGGCTCGATAAGCGGCAACTTCTGATCGCCTCCACTGCGCACCTCGCGTCACCGCCCGTCGCACTTTCCCGGGAAAGTGCCCTATTCAACCGGCATAGACGGTCGGGTAGAGAAGGACGGTTGGGCTACAAAGCGGGCGAGTCAACTGTTGTAGGTGCAGGCATGTCCTTGCTCATGTACCGCGAAACGGTGGCTCGCAAGTAGTCGGCATGCTTGTATATATCCTCGATAGCGGTGATCGAAATGCGAGTTTCGACCTTGTTCTCGTCGAACACACCTATGTATTTTTGTGAGCGGTTGAACCAGAGTCGGGCGATTGGCTTCCGGTTGTTGTCGTCGAGGAGAACGCCAAAGTAGGTCTTTGTGTCGCGAGACGTGATCCGGGCGGCGGAAGTTTCGCTGCAAGTGATCGCGCGAACGACTCGATATCCTTCGAGTTCCTCCTCGGTGGTTTTGACGCCATCGCTTCTGTCGATCGTTGTGGCTTCGTCTGCCGCCGTAGTTCCTGACTCTTGTTGGATCGATCCGCCACTTGGGTTCTCGTCGTTGGAGACGCTGACGTACGCGTCAGGGCCGCCAAGGGCGTTCTTCAATCGATCATTCACTTGTTCGTTTAGAAACTGCCTTGCGGCAATTGTTACGAGTGGAAGAAATTGGTCACGTACACGCTGCGTAAACGATCCCTCGTATACTCGGGTAGTAAGAAATCTTACCCAGTCGTCCTCGGGTTGCTTGAATTGAGATCCAAGAATCTTCTTCAATTGGCCGATGTACTTGAGTTCCCCTGCGGCACTAATGACCGATTCCAGGTCAAATGACTCCTTTGTGAGCTTCGCCAATTCCGGCAGAAGCGTGTCGTCAATATCAGAAAAATTCAGGACGAGAAAGGGTTTGGCGTCCATTCTGTTGGGCGCGTCGATGTCGGTGTAGAACTCATAGATCTCGCCATTGGTGAGTACTGCGATCCTTGCATTTGTTACCGAGAAATATCGGTACAACTGCGAGGCGTGTTCAATTCGGAGCGGGTCATTAACTTTTTTTACTTCGACCAGTACTTGAACCTGTCCTTCGTGTGCGATGGCGTAGTCTATTTTCTCTCCCTTTTTTGTTCCGACATCCGCCGTGAATTCCGGGATCACCTCGGCGGGGTTGAAAACGTCGTACCCTAGTACGGTGCTGATGAAGGGCATGACAAAGGCATTCTTCGTCGCCTCCTCTGTTTCAATAGTTGCCTTGTGCTTCCGAATCTTCAGGGCTAGCGCTTGCGCGCGCTCCGCGATGTCCACGTCGAAGCCTTTCTGTCCGAGCGTTGGGCCTGTGCATCCTGCAGAAAGAGACCGACCGTCCCGGTAGGCTTCTCTATGCTCTTCGATGTCAGATCGGCCACGTGCGATCAGGTGTTACCTGAGTCGGTCCTGGCCTGCCCGTAGCGGTATCGCGTTACCTCAAAGGAGTCGTCCGTGACAACAGAACGTGTCGGCCCGCCGTTGCGGGCGGGGGAGCGGGAGACGCTGCGTGCCTATCTCGACTTCCATCGGGCCACGCTGGCGATGAAGTGCGACGGACTCTCCGACGAGTGCCTGCGCAGGCAGTCGATGCCACCGTCGACGTTGTCCCTGCTCGGCCTGGTGCGGCATATGGCCGAGGTGGAACGCACCTGGTTCCGCCGGGTGATCAACGCGGAGGACATCCCGTTCGTCTGGTCGGACAACCGGGATTTCCAGGCGGCGTACGACGCGAGCGCGGCCACCCGCTCGGAGGCCTTCGACGCCTGGCAGGCCGAGGTCGAGCACTCGCGCCGGATCGAGCAGGCGGCGGTGTCGCTCGACGTGACCGGTCATTTCCCGAACTGGGGCGAGGATGTCTCGCTGCGACTGGTGATGCTGCACCTCATCCACGAGTACGCCCGGCACAACGGGCACGCCGACTTCCTGCGCGAGGGCATCGACGGCACCGTGGGCGCCTGAAGCAGGTCGTCGCGCCCGGTACGGAACGTGAACTCGTTCAGCCTGCGATGGGGACGTCGTCCGGGAGCAGGTCCCGCTCGAACTCGGTCGCGAACCTGGAGTCGCCGAGGGCCTTGCGCGCCGCTCGGGTAATCCGGTCGACGTCTCCACGCTCGACGCGGGCCGTGGGACGCAGGGGTGGCCCAGCCTGTTCGAGACGATCAGGAAGCCGGCGTAGGTACCGCGCCGGGCGCAGGGTGACTGCCGGGCGTACCGAGCGGTGCGTAGACGAGGTGTCGTGTCAGGGCGGACGACCATCCGGACGGCGAGGCGAAGACTCGTTGCCGGATGAGTTGTCCGCCCACGACGCGAGGGATCACCGCCATGCGACAGCAGATCGCCGCCCCACACGCGCCTCGCATGCCCCGGCTCACGCCAGGGGTGCGTAAGGCCGTGGTCATCCTGCACGTCATCTCGTCGGTGGGCTGGCTGGGTCTCAACCTCGGCACGCTGACCTTCTCGGTCATCGGGCTGACCACCTCCAGCGCGGACCGTCAGCACGCCGCCTTCGGGGCCCTGGCGATGCTCGGGGAGTCGTTGCTCATCCCGATGAGCCTCACCGCGTTCGGTACCGGCCTGGTGCTCGCGTTCGGTACGCGGTGGGGACTGGTGCGGTACTGGTGGGTCCTCGTGAAGTTCGTGCTCACCCTGATCGCGGTGGTGCTGATCCCCCTCTCGCTGCTGGCGGGAATTCGCGAGGTCGCCGACACCGTAGGCGGTGCGAAACCGGGTGAGTTGATCGACCTCGGCGCCGGAGCCGCCGATCTCGTCGTCGCCGGTTGTGTCTCAACGGCCATGTACACCACCAGCGTCGTGCTCTCGGTCCTCAAACCCCGGCGACGCACCCGGTGGGGACGAAACTGATGTCGCGCGCTTTCCCGGGAAAGTGCGCGGGGGGAGGGGTCAGCGGTGGGTGCGGTGGGTGCCGGGGGTGTGGCCGAAGGCTCGGCGGAAGACGTCGATGAACGCGCTGGCCGATGCCCAGCCACATTGGTGCGCGACCGTGGTGACCGGTATGTCCTCGGCCAGTAGGCGCAGGGCATGGTGCAGTCGTAGTTGTGTGCGCCATTGCGGGAAGGACATGCCGAGTTCGGCCCCGCAGAGCCGGATGAGTGTGCGGTCGCTGACGCCGTTGGCGGAGCCGAGCTGTGCCAGGGTGCGGTCGTCCGCCGGATTCTCGCGCAGGACGGCGCAGACGGCCACCAGACGGGGATCCTTCGCCGCGGGCACGTGAACCGGTTGCAGCGCCGAATGACGGAGCCGATCGAGCAGTACGGCTCGAAGTCTCCGGCGTTCGGCGGCGGGGCCGCCGGGATCCGTGGTGTAGGCGATGACCAGTTCGCGCAGCAGCGGGTCGACGTTGATGACCGCGGGCTGGGTCAGGCGCAGTGGATTGTCGCGCACCGGGAGTCCGACCAGGTGCAGATCGGTCTCACCGTAGGCGCGATGTTCGTGGACGGTATGGGCCGGTATCCAGATCGCTCGCGAGGCCGGCACGACCCAGCTGCCCGCGCTGGTGGTCACCGAAAGGACACCGCGACCGGCGTACACGATCTGGTTCTCATCGTGCCAGTGCGCGTCCACTTCCGTGCCCGCCGGCATCGGGCGGATCCCGGTCGTAGCACTCGGCGAATGGCGGATTATCGACACGATAATCGACATTAGCGCAATCGCGACGAGCCACCACCGGGCGGTTTTCAGGCCGGCGAAGGGCGTCCATGTCCACGTCGACGATCAGGGGTTCATGCCCGGACACTCGAGTTCCGCAGCCAGCGGGCCAGAGCCCGCAGTGCGTAGGCGTGTGCGATGAGGTCGTCGCTGTAGTAGAGGGTGTCGTAGTAGAGGCCGACTCCCTGCGGCCGCCAGGTGCCTTCGTCGTTCTGCTGGTCGACCAGCCAGCCGACGGCCGCGGTCAGCTGCCGGTCTTCGGCTGGGAATCCGGCAGTGAGCAGCGAGAACAGCGCCCACGCCGTCTCCTCCACGGTTCCGCCGTCCGGCGGGCCTTCCACCACCTTCGACGGCCAGGCGCCGTCCTCGCGCTGGTGATCAAGCAACCACCGTGCAGCCGCTCGTGCGACCGGGTGGCCGGGCATGCCGAACTGGGCATAGGTCTCCAGCACTTTCGCCGTGCCGTGTGTTCGATCGCGGAACCACAGTGACGAGAAGGAACCGTCCGCTGCCTGGTTCCCCTCCAGGTACGCCGTGGCGCGGTTCAGCGGCGAGCGCCCGCCAAGGCCCGCACCGTAGTCGTGGAAGGCCATCAGTACGTGAGCGGTCACTCCAGGACACGGTCCATCGTGGATCATCGTCGAGTTGCGCATCCACTCCGACCATGAGCCGTCCCGGTTCTGCATACCCAGTAGCCAGCGCAGTCCATCCGCCGCGGCGCGGTCGTCGCGTTTCGCGCCGAGCCGGGCGAGCGCGGACAGCACCACCGCCGTGTCCTCCGATTCCGGCCAGCCGGACGGTGCCGCCCACGCCCAGCCGCCAGGCGGCATCCGCAGCGGGCGAAACGGCGTCTGCCACTGGGTCGAGAGCAGCCAGTCCCTGGTGGGGGCCAGCCGTGGTTCGGCCGCGACGTCCTGGCATTCGGCCAACGCGAGGACCGAGTACGCGGTCACCGAGATTTCCAGGTCCCGATCGATGGGCCAGGAGCCATCTGGCCTGATCGTGGACAGCAGGAAGTCGAGGCAGCCACGCTGGATGTCGGCGCCGACGTTCTCGCCCGCGATGCGTAGCCCACTGAACACGAGCGCGCACATCAGCGCGCACTCCTCGATTCCGCCATTGGGGCCCATGACCTCGCGCAACCAGCGCAGCGCCTTCGGTTCGGCGAGCCTGCGCGCCAGCGTGCTCAGCCTGCCGGTCCGTAGCACCCGAGACTGTGCGATGCCGATGCCGAGCACGCCGGGCAGGACGATGGAGGCCCGGTTGCGCAGGGCGCTCGGCAGCAGCATCACCTCCAGCGGCTGAGCAGGTTGGGTGTCCACGGGGCGAAGGCCCTCCATCGCCCACACGATCGGGACTATCTCCCGCCAGGTACGCGGTCCTCCGTCATCCAGCGGCGGAGTGATCACCGACTCGCCACCGTGGCGCTCGATGAACGCCATCCCTTCGTCGATGCAGCGGCGTGACCCTTCCGGGTCCAGTACGGAGAAGGCGGCGACGGCGAACGCGGTGATGTGCTCGTTACTGGGCGGATCGGCGTCGACCAGGCTCCATCCACCGTCCGGCCGCTGGTTCTTCCGTAACCACGCGAGTCCGGCCTCGATCTGATCGCGGTAGGCGTCGCGGCCCGCGCGCCCGAGCGCCAGTAGCCCGATCGCGGTGGAGATGGTGGACGAGGACATTCTGTCGGTCCAGCCGCCGTCCGCGCGTTGCCTGCGATACAGGTAGTCCCTCGCGTTGTCGACGGCCGTCACGGCCCGCGCGTGCAGGCGTTCGGCGTTCACGCCGCACTCCGTGCGCGCCAGCGCCTGCTCGGTTCATAACTCCCGCGCATCAGCAGCAGCGATGAGGCGATCGTCGCGACGACGAACGGCACCAGCAGACCCACGCCCCACCAGAACCCCGCCGCACCCGCGACGACGGCGCAGCCGAGGACGAGCCGCTCGATCACGAGCACCTCGTGTGATTTCAGTGCCGGAATGCGGGCGATCGGCCGCGAAGCGCGCAGCAGCATCGCGGCGGAGAACAGCGCCATGCCGATCGCGATCGTGAGCAGCGGTGCGTACGCGCCGGTCGCGAATCCTGGCAGTAGCGCGGCTGGGTGACCGATCGCGAGTGCCATCCAGGCCAGGTGCAGCGCTGACATCAGCCACAGCGACGCCTTCTCCCCGTGCCGGACCGGGAAGGTGCGGTATCCGCCTTCCCGGTCACCATCGGCATCACAGATCGCGCCGACGACGTTCGAGGCCGCGTCATGCAGACCGAACACCAGCGCGACCGGGAGCAGTACCCACGAAGGTGAGTCGGTGGTGGCGAAAGCCCCGACGCCGAAGGCGCACATGGTGATGGCGCCCCGGGACAGGTTGCCCCAGACTCCCCGCGTCTTCAGGAACTTGCTGTAGGCCAGCCCGAACGACCAGGCGAGTGCGACCAGCGCCAGGTTCACCGGGTTCAGTGCCACCGCGATGACCATGCCCAGCAGTGCCCAGACGACCATGCCGTTGCGCGCGGTACCGGCGCTCATCCGGCCGGAGGGAATGGGCCGTTGTGCCTTGGTCACCTTGTCGAGTTCGCGGTCGAAGTAGTCGCCGCCGTACATCGCGGCGAACCAGCCGAAAGTAGGTGCCGCCCACGCGCCGAGCAGTTGCCAGCCGGACCACGTGCCGGAGGCCAGTACTGCTCCCGCGACACCCACCAGTCCGGAGTAGAAGACGAGGTCGGGCCTGCCCACCTCGAGGTGGGTGAGCAGGCGGTCCCTGAGCCGATGTTGGTCCACAACCGACGAGTCCATCCGCACCCCAGGTTCTCGTTGCGTCATCGGACCTCGACGAGCAAACCATATCAACCTCCCTAATTCCATAGAACTATGAAATTTTCGAGGAGGGCCTGACAGGTGCCGCTCGCTGTGCTTTCATCACAGCACCGACAAGGAGGGGATCTGGCGATGACAGCTCTCGAAAACGACGTCCTCGCGGGCTGGGCAGTGGATGCGGCAAACCGCGTCGTCGAGCTTGTCGACGACCTGACCGATGAGCAGATGATCGGGCCACTGTTGCCGACCGTGAACCCGCTGATCTGGGAGATCGGGCACATAGCCTGGTTTCAGGAGATATTCGTGCTCCGGCGGGCCTGCGGGCACGAACCGATCCTGCCGTTCGCGGACGCGATTTACGACTCCGGCGCGATCCCGCACGACACCCGCTGGCGACTGATTCTGCCCTCGCGGGAGGAGACCGTCTCCTACGTCCGAACCGTTGCCGAACGGGTGGCCGACGCGGTGCTCACCCGGGATGCGACCGACGTCGCCCGGCACTTCGCCCGATACACCGTGCACCACCACGACACGCATACCGAGGCGCTCACGTACACCCTTCAGACGCTCGGCCTGCCGTTGCCGAAGCTGGCCGGGCTCACCGACTCCGCCGTGGCTACGCCGATCGAACAGGCCGAGGTGGCCCACGGCGACGTGCAGCTCGGTGGTGGAACGTTCGTTCAGGGTGCGTTGCTGGCCGATCCATTTGCCTACGACAACGAGAAATGGGCTCATCCGGTCCGGGTGGAGCCCTTCGCCATGGCCAGATCGGCCGTGACCCAGGCCGAATTCGCGGAGTTCGTCGAGGCTGGCGGTTACCGGACCCCGTCGGTGTGGTCCGACGGCGGAGCCTGGCTCACGGAAACCGGTGCGGCGCACCCGCTGTACTGGCGACGCGCGGCCGACGGCCGGTGGCAGCGCAGGCACTTTGACCGATGGGTGGACCTCGAACCGGACCTGCCGGTGAGCAATGTCTGCTGGTGGGAGGCCGACGCATTCGCCAGGTGGGCAGGAAGGCGGTTGCCCTCGGAGTCGGAATGGGAGTTCGCGGCCACGACGAAACAGCCGCGGACCGCATATCCGTGGGGGCGGGCACTTCCCGAACCGGACCAGGCCGCGACGGACTGGCGCTCGCGTGGTCCCGTGCCGGTGTCGGCCTGCGCGGCGGGGGACACACCCGAAGGCGTTCGCCAGCTGTTCGGCAACGTGTGGGAGTGGACGGCCAGTGACTTTCTGGGCTATCCCAACTTCGAACGCGATGCCTACCACGAGAACTCCGAACAGTTCTTCGGCGCCCGGAAGGTGCTGCGCGGCGGGTCGTGGGCGACCAGAGGCCGGTACTTGCGCTCCACCCTGCGCAACTACTTCATCCCCGAACGCAGGGACGTGTTCGCCGGCTTTCGTACCTGCGCGCTCCGGTGACCTCGATCCTGCTGGTGAGCCCGGCGGCGCCGGACACCACGCTGGGCAACGGTGTCACCGCGCGGCGCTGGGAGCACATACTGCGCGATCTCGGCCACGGCGTGACGACAGGCGAGGGCTATCTGCCGGGCCGCTACGACGCACTGGTGGCGCTGCACGCCGGAAAGAGCGGCGCCGCCGTGCGGGCGTTCCACGCGGAGAATCCCGGATCGCCTGTCGTGGTGGCGCTGACCGGGACCGATCTGTATCCCGACCTCGCCAGTACCGGGGTCGATCCCGAGGTGCTCCGGCTCGCGAGCCGGATCGTGGTGCTGCAGGCCAACGGTGTTCGCCAGCTCGAAGAGGAGCTGCGTCCCCGTGCGCGAGTGATCATCCAGTCGGTGCCGCCAGTCCGGCATGTTCCGGTCGGCGGGGCTGAGTTTCCCGTCGCGGTCCTGGCTCACCTGCGACCGGTCAAGGACCCGTTGCGTGCGGCGGCGGCTACTCGGCTGCTGCCCGAGGGATCGCGCGTCCGGGTGCGGCACGCGGGCCAGGCGCTCGATCCCCGGCTGGGTGCCGAGGCGGAGGCCGAAACGGCGGCCAACCCGCGCTACCAGTGGCTGGGCCCGCTGCCCCGGCCACAGGCGCTGGACCTGTTGGCGGGCAGCAAACTGCTGGTCCTCACCTCCCGGCACGAGGGCGGCGCGAACGTGGTCTCCGAAGCGCTCGCCGCCGGAGTTCCGGTCGTTTCCAGCGATATTCCTGGATCCACGGGGCTGCTCGGTGAGGACTACCCCGGCTATTATCCCTGCGGGGACACCGCCCGGCTCGCCGCACTGCTGGCGAAGCTGGAAGCCGATGAGGACGGCAGCTACCGGGAGCTCACCAGCCGGTGCGAGCGGTTACGCGAGCTGGTCGACCCGGAGCGGGAACGTCGCGCGTGGGCCGAGCTGCTCGCCGAGCTCGCAGCCGGTGATGGCTGAGGGGACCGCCACGAGACCATCGAAGTCGAGAACGAGCCCTTGGGCCGCCCCTGGATCAGCGGACATCTCATGCGGACTGAGCGGGTGACCGCTCTGCGTCCGTCGTTCTGCCGAGCAGGTCGAGCAGTTCGGCGGCGACGGATTCGGCGGTGAGCCCGAAATCGGCGAGCAGTTGCGCCCGCTTACCGTGCTCGGGAAACTCGGCCGGGATGCCGAAGTTGCGCACTGGCGTCTGATCGTGGTGGTCCCGCAGGAATCGGGCAACGGCGTCACCAACCCCGCCCGCCCGGCTGTTGTCCTCCACCACGGCAACGGCGTGGTGGCCCGCGACGGCCTCCAGTAGTGCGGGATCCAGTGGGCGCACCCAGCGTGGATCCACGACCGTGCACTCGACGCCCCGGGTCCTCAGCCGTTGCGCGGCCTCGACGCACAGCCCGGCCATCGGGCCGATACCGAGCAGCAGCACGTCACCGTGAGCCGAACCGGCGAGGACATCCATCCCGCCAAGCCTGCCGATCGCGTCGAGGTCGGTTGGGACGGGGCCCTTCGGGTAGCGCACCACAGTCGGCCCTTCGTCGACGGCGACGGCCTCTCGCAACAGTTCCCGGAGCCTGGTCCCGTCCCGGGGAACGGCGACGGAGAGGCCGGGAACCACCTGCAGCACCGACAGATCCCACATGCCGTTGTGGCTGGGGCCGTCGTCCCCGGTCACGCCAGCGCGGTCGAGTGCGAAGGTGACGGGCAACCGGTGCAGCGCCACATCCAGCAGGACTTGGTCGAACGCCCGGTTCAGGAACGTGGCGTAGAGCCCGACCACCGGGTGGAGCCCGCCCATGGCAAGCCCTGCGGCGGACGTGACCGCATGCTGCTCGGCGATGCCTACGTCGAACACCCGGCCGGGAAACCGCTGGGTGAACGGGGCGATCCCGGTGGGGTGCAGCATCGCCGCGGTGATCGCGACGACATCCTCGCGCCGTGCGCCCAGTTCGACGAGTTCCGCGCCGAACACCGAAGTCCAGGAGGTACCGGGTTTGCGCAGCTGCGCGCCGGTTTCCGGATCGTACGGCCCGGGCCCGTGCAGGCAGTCCTCCGTGTGGTTCTCGGCAGGGGCGAACCCACGTCCCTTGCGCGTGACACAGTGGACGATCACGGGCTCGCCGAACGCGCGTGCGCCGCGTAGCGCCCGTTCCACCGCATCGAGGTCATGGCCGTCGACCGGCCCGACGTACTTGATTCCGAGGTCCTGGAACAACGACTGCGGAACCAGCAGGTCCTTCAGTCCCCGTTTCGCCCTGCGCAGCAACTCGTAGGCCGGCCTGCCGATTCGGGGCGCCCGCGTCACCGTCGAACGCACGGTGGCCAGCGCGCGTTCGTACCGGTGGGACAGACGCAGTGCGGCCAGATGTTCGGCGAGCCCACCGGCGGTGGGGGAGTAGGACCGGCCGTTGTCGTTCACCACGACGACGACCGGACGGTCCCGTGCGGCGGCGATGTTGTTCAGCGCCTCCCAGGCCATGCCGCCGGTGAGCGCGCCGTCGCCGATCACGGCGACGACCGCGCGGTCGTGCTCGCCACGAAGCTGGTGCGCCTTGGCGAGACCGTCCGCGTAGGACAGTGCGGTGGAGGCGTGGGAGTTCTCGACAAGGTCATGCGGGGACTCGTCCCGGCTCGGGTAACCGGACAGCCCGCCCCGCTGACGTAGCATCGCGAAGCCGGCGCGGCGCCCGGTGAGCAGCTTGTGCACATAGGTCTGGTGGCCGGTGTCGAAAAGGATCCGGTCCCGGGGAGACGCGAACACCCGGTGCAGTGCGATCGTGAGTTCGACACAGCCGAGATTCGGTCCGATGTGGCCGCCGGTCCGGGCGACCGCGGAGATCAACTCTGTCCTGATCTCCCCGGCCAGTGCCGCGAGTTGGTCGCCGGTCATGTTCCGCAGGTCTTCCGGGCCGCGCACCGCGTCCAACACCGTCATCGGCTCCGATCCTTGTCAGTGGTCGCGGGAGACGACCAGATCAGCCACCCAGCAGAGGGTCTCGCGGCTCGCGGTCGCGGCGAGACCGTCCAGTGCCGCGCGCGCCCGGAGCGCGTGATCGCGGGCGATCGCCGCCGCGGAATCGATGGCTCCGGTGCGCCGCAGGAGATCCTCGACGAGCACCATCGCCTCCTGTGGATCGGCGGCGGAGGTCATACATCGGCGGATCATCTCGCGCTCGTTCCCGGTCGCCCCGTCGAAGGCGAGAATGATCGGCAGTGTCATCCGCGCGTTCTGCAGGTCGCTGGTACCGGGTTTCCCGGTGGAGCCGGAGTCGCTGAGATAGGCCAGCAGATCGTCATGGATCTGGAAAGCCATCCCCAGGTGGTCACCGTAGGCCGCGAGTCTCGCCACCTGCTCCCGGCCACCGCCGCCCATGATCGCTCCGCTCTCGCAGGCGCCCCTGAAGTACGCGGCCGTCTTGAGCCGTGCCACTCGCAGGTACGCCTCCGCGTCGAAGCGCAGGTCCCTGGACAACTCCGATTCCAGGCTCTGGCCCCGGCAGAGGTCCAGGCCGGCCCGCGCGACGGCAGCCAGCGCGGAGACGACCCGGTCGTCGGGTACACCTGCCTCCCGGCAGTCCGCGAGGCTCGCGAACAGGTCGAAGATGAGCGCGTCCCCGGCGACGATTGCGTCCGAGGTACCGAACTTGTGCTGCACCGAAGACCGTCCGCGCCGGAGTTCGTCACGGTCGATGATGTCGTCGTGGATGAGGCTGGCGACGTGGCCGCATTCGGCACCGACGGCCGCGGGCAGAACGCGGCCGACCTCGCCGCCGACCGCCAGTGCCGACTCGAGCAGCAGCATTGGCCGGAACAGTTTGCCGGTCGGGACGAGCGCGTAGTGACAGATGGTGCCCAGCAGGCCCTCTTCCGACGCCCAGCGCTTCGACAGCGCGGTACCCACGAGGGTGCTCAGCCGCCTCAGGCCTTCGGTCTGCGGAAGTTCTCGATAGGCGGAGCGGGGCGCCTCGGTCGTGGTGTCCCGCCTGCTCGCCTCCGGCAAAACTGTGCTCATCGTCGCCCTCGCTTCGGTCGGTACCGCCGCGCTACGGCGCGGCTCTCACGGTGATGCGCCCTGGTGTCCCTTCGGTGACCCTGCCGATCACGGCAGCAGGCAGGTCCTTCGCGCGCAGGCTCGCGACCACGGGATCGGTGTCGACTCCGGCGGGCACGGCCATCAGAAGCCCACCCGAGGTCTGGGCGTCGTGCAGCAGGATGGCCGCCTCGGCGGAGACCCCTGCCTCGACGTCCACGTGTTCGGCGAGATGGCTCGCGTTCGCCTGGGTACCGCCCGGAACGAATCCGTGTGCCACGGCGTCCGCGGCCCCGGGCAGCAGCGGCACAGCGGACGCGTCGATCGTCGCGGACACACCACTGGCCCGCGCCATCCGGTGCAGATGGCCGAGCAGCCCGAAACCGGTGACGTCGGTGGCCGCTGCCACACCGGCGGCCGCGGCGATCTCACTGGCGGCCGCGTTCAATGTGGTCATCGAGTCGACAGCGCCCTTCATGACGTCCGCACTCGCACCGTCGTTCTTGATGGCGGTCGAGATGACGCCCGTGCCGATCGCCTTGGTCAGTACCAGGCTGTCGCCCGGGCGGAGAGAATCGATCTGGAAAAGCCTGTCTGGATGGGCGATCCCGATGACCGCCATGCCGTACTTGGGGATCGGGTCGTCGATGGTGTGCCCGCCGACGACGAGACAGCCGGCGTTCGTCGCGACCTCCGCGCCACCGCGCAGGACGTCGGCGAGCAGTTCCATCGGCAGGTCCGCGCCCGGCCAAGCAGCCAGGTTGACGGCCATGATCGGTCGTCCGCCCATGGCGTAGACGTCGGAGAGCGCGTTGGCCGCGGCGATCCGGCCCCAGTCGCGGGGATCGTCGACGATGGGCGTGAAGAAGTCCGTGGTCAGGATGAGCGCACGGTCCTCGTCGAGCCGGTAGACCGCCGCGTCGTCACCCTCCACGGCGCCGATCAGCAGGTCACCCGAGGCGGGTACCAGGTCGGTGCCGAGGGAGGCGAACATGCCTTCCAGCTTGTCGAGCGGGAGCTTGCACGCACACCCCGCTCCACGCGACAGCGACGTCAGTTTGACCACGGGCTGGATAGATGCGCTCATTTAAACTCCACTACTGCATGGAATATCGTCTCACTTCGAGACGCTAGCAGCCTCGTGCCGCTGACGTAAGGATGCACGGGATTCAACTTCTTCCCGTCTGTCACGTGGCGCATCCGGCCAGCCGCAAGCAGTTATCCCGCAGGTGCGGCAGCCGGTGGATAACGCGACTGTCCTAGTCTCCTTAACCCGGATGGGTGCTTGTCGCTCTGTCAACCGGGACAAGTCCATGAGAAACTGGAGTAATGTCCAGTAGCGCACGGCCAAAGGACGCGGTGTTCGAGCAGTTCGCCCGCGTCGGAAAGGCGCTGGCCAGTCCCAAGCGCCTCGAACTGATCGACATCCTGGCCCAGGGCGAACGCAGCGTCGAGTCCTTGGCGCAGGCGACCTCGCTGAAGCTCACCACCGCCTCCGCGCACCTGCAGGCATTGCGCGGCGGTGGACTCGTGGCCAGCCGCAAGGAGGGCACTCGCGTCTTCTACCGGCTTGCCAGTGACAAGGTGATCGAGGTCTTCGCCGCACTGCGCGCCGTAGCCGTCGAGCATCTCGCCGAGACCGACCGGGCGACCCGTGAGTTCCTCGGCGAGGACGGTGTCGAGGCTGTGGGCAGGACGGATCTGCTCGACCGCGTGCGAACAGGACGTTACGTGCTGCTCGACGTCCGTCCGAGGGCGGAATTCGAGTCGGGACACATCGACGGCGCGGTTTCTGTTCCGCTGGAAGAACTCTCCGACCGTCTCGCGGACCTTCCTGCCGATCTCGAGATCGTGGCGTACTGCCGCGGGCAGTACTGCGTTCTCTCCTACGACGCCGTGCGGTTGCTGCGCGCGAAAGGGCGACCGGCTCGCAGGCTCGACGGTGGCATGCTCGAGTGGTTGCTGGAACGGCGGCCGGTCGCGGCCGGAACCTGAGGCTCAGCAGTTCTTCGCGTCCTCCTCGAGCAGGGACCCCAGTACGGGCAGCACCGACGTGTAGGGAGCACACCGTGCCTCGGCACCGAGACGATGCAGCACTGCCGGGGCCCAGGGCGCGATGTGGTCCAGCAGCAGGCTTCGCACCGCCGGATCGCTGTGCGCGTCACCCGGCCCGGCCGCATCGCGCTCGACACGGCGATAGAGGCAGCTGAGGGCGGCGAGTTCGACGGCGAGGTGATCGTGGCCGAGCAGCCGTAGCGTGCCGATCGACCCGACCTGCAGGCCGTTCTCTGCCAGGAACCGCTCCAACTCGCGCTCCGAGGTGGAGCGCAATCTGGCCGTGCTGCGGTGCGCGGAGGCGTACGGCAGGCAGACCGGCTCCGGTCCGATGAGGAGCCTGCAGTACTCGGCGGCCAGATCCTCGATCGCCTGGTGCAGTGCCTGCCCGTCGCATCGCTCGGTAAGGCCGCGCCCGGCGAGTCGTTCGTACAGCGGAGCGTCGATCTCCACCGCCAGCAGCCTGGCTCCGAGGGTGTAGATGTCGGCCTTCGCGAGCAGTTCGCGACGCGTTTGCCCGCCGATCATCGGTCCACCTTCCGGATGCGCACGAGGGTGTCGTTGAAGGACTGTTGTCCGGTCGTCGGATCGGGGTAGATGGGGATGAGGTCGTTCTGCGGCACACTCAACGCGTCCTGCCACCACGGCAGGCCACCCTGACTGCCGGGAGCGTGTCCTGGCAGCACCGCCGTGTCCGCGCCGTTGGTGGCGATGGGACCACCTCGCGAGCGTCCGTTGTTGTGCCCGATCGCCAGTACGACTGGATGCACGCCCGCGGTCAGGTGGACACGTGTGCGCAGTGAGCCGAACTGGCTGCCGTCGCCGTTGGGAACGAACGGGTCCTGCGGCCGGAAGCTGGTCACGTCGATCCAGTCGCCTTCGGCGAGTCCGAGCGCACTGGCGACGTCCCGGTTGATCCAGGCCGGGTTGCTGTGCTCGATCTCCTGCAGCCACGCCGACTGCCCCGTGCGGTGACCGTTGTGCACGTTGTACTTGTAGCTGATCATGATGAACTCGTCGTCGGCGAAGTCCCGGCGGTGATCGGGAATCGGGTCGTAGACCGGCAACGGCTGCACCTCGACCCCGGCCTGTCTGCCCTTGTCGGCCGCGAACTCGCTGTACACCTCGATCTTGCGTGACGGTGTCTCGAACCCGCGTTTCACCACCCCGTTCACCATGACACCGACGGTGTTGGGTTCGCCCGTTCGCCGGTCCACGCCCCGGTGGACGATCCCGGTCAGCCGGTCGGTGGTGGTGCCCTCGAGTTCGGTGGAGTCGAGCTCGCGCTCATAGGGCTGGTAATTGGGCAGTTTCGCGGGATCCTGCCAGATGCCGTTGGTGCGCATGTGCTCGAAGCCGCCGGGCACCGGGGCGAAGTACTCGCGGAAATAGTCCTCCACCGTGTCCCAGGGGAAGTACGCCTCCATTCCGCCACCGATCCGGCGGGCGAGCTCGGGGAAGATCTCCCGTAGATCCTTGGCCTCGCCCATGGGCGGGACCACCGGCTGCCGCAGGCCCACGTAGTCCACCAGGCCCTGGGGCGGGCGCGAGTCGATGTCCCATCGTTCCAGGTAGGTGGTCCACGGCAGCACGATGTCAGCGAGGTGGGCGGTCTCGGAATTCATCACGTCGATGCAGACGTGGAACGGAATCAGCTCCTCGTCGGCCAGCACGTCCCGGACGAGGTTGGCCTCCGGCCAGGACCAGGCCTGGTCACAGTTGTAGCTGAGCAGGGCGGATACGCGTTGCCTGCGCTCCTTGATCCACAGGTAGACGATCTCGCCGACCTTCATCTTCTTCCACGCGTTCGCGAGCGGCCAGTCCTTGGCCTCGGCGATAACGCTGCGGGCGGTCGGCTTCGGCGGCACCGGCTCCGGCTCGGGCAGGAACTCCTTGTCCCAGGAGGAATACGCCGACCAGCACCAGCCGCCGGGCTTGCCGACGTTGCCCACGAGCGCGTTGAGCATGGTGATCGCCCTGTCGTTGTAGTACCCGTTGCGGTGCGCGGACGAGCCACGATTGCTGATCGTGGTGCAGCGCGGTGCGGCCGCGGCGAACTCCCGCGCGATACGCCGGATGGTTTCGGCCGGTATCCCGCTTTCCTGTTCCGCCAGCTCCGGCGAGTACTGCTGTACGTGCTCCGCATAACGTTCGGCCGGGATGTTGCACCACGTGTCGAACCACCGCTTGTCCCACAACCGCTCGGAGCAGATGACCTGGGACATGGCGAGCGCGATCAGACCGTCTGTGCCCGGCTTGACGCAGAACCACTCGTCGGAGAGGGCCGCGGTGTTGGACAGCCGGGCGTCGAAGGTGACGATCCTGGCGTCGTTGCGTTTACGGGCCCGCATCATCCGGATCGCGACCGGAATATGGCCCTGGTGTGCCTCCGCCCAGTTGCTGCCGAAGTTGAGTACGTACTTGCTGTTCTCGTAGTCGCCGAGGTCCCAGTCCGATTCGCCGATCATCGTGGAAATCGCGGCCCGCCGATTACTTGAGCAGAGCGCACGGTGATTGAAGGCCGATGGCGTGCCATAGGCGTTGAGGAATCGGGACACGATGTCGGTGGAGCGGTTGCGGCCCTGTTGGAAGACGAACTCCTGTGGCCTGCCGCTCTTCCTGATGTCGCCGAGTCGTTCGCTGATCTCGCTGTACGCCTCATCCCAGGAGATCCGGCGCCATCGGCCTTCCCCTCGGCGGCCGACGCGTCTCATCGGGTAGAGCAGCCGGTGCGGATCGTACAGAACGGATGGGCCCGCGACCGCTTTCGCGCACACTGACCCCTGGCTGTTGGGGTCCTGCGGGTTCCCGGTTATACCGGTGAGCCTGCCGTCGCGGACCGTCGCGATGATGCCGCATGCGGTGGTGCACATCTGACACATCGACGCCACCGTATGCGAGTCCGTCGGATCCGCGGTCGCGCTCCCCGCAGTGCTGTCCTGCGCCTCGTGGACGAGGTCCGCCGCCGTCAGCCCGGCGACGGCGGCGCCCGCGAGACCACCCAGACGAAGCACGTCCCGCCGGTTCACCGTCCACTGGTGCGGATTTTCGGTGCGAGACTGCTGGTTCATCGCGCTCCTCTCACGGGCCGGTGGCGAAGATCAGGTACCGGACGGCGGCCATTCCCACGATCACGGACGCGGCGCTGAACAATCGAATCGTTCTGCCTGCTCTCGGCAGCGCCAGCCCCGGCGCCGCCAGCACCAGGCCGGCTCCCACGGCGCCGCCCCAGAGAAGCACCGCGCCGGAACCGCTCGAAAGGTAAGTGCCGACCTGCTGGCTCAGCACGGGATTCTGCGCGACCGCGAGCCATTCGAACAGCCCGGCGACCAGATACAGACCGAGCAGGGCCAGTATCGCGGCCCGCGATCCGGCCAGCGGCCCCGCGGAATCAGCCGGCGGTGCGTACAGTTGCAGCACCAGAAATCCAGCGGCACCTATGAGCAACGTGGTCGTGAGGTAGATCAGCGCCGCACCACTACTGCTCGCCAGCGGCGCGACCCACGTCATGGACAACACCGAGACCGGGTACAACGCCAGCGCGAGACTGGTCAGCACGAGTGCGACGCGGAGTGCGCCTTCGACCCCCCGGGTGAGGCGATCCGCCGGTACCGGGCCCTGACCATCGCGTGGCAGGTGCCGGGTCAGGTAGAGGTCGGCGATCAGCAGGAAGATCTTCACCGCGAGAATCTTCCCGCCGAGCGCGATCGGTGAGCCGAGGTTGTCGAATCTCGTGAGCATCAGGAAGAAGCGTTCAGGCCTGCCGAGATCCACCACCAGCAGCAGGCCTGCTCCGCAGGCGGCGGCGAGCGCGATCCACGAGGTCCTGCGCAGCACGCCGCGGTCCAGTCCCGGGTAGGTGGCCCTCGACCACTGCGCGGCCAGCGTCAGTCCACTTGGGACCGCGACGAGCACGAAGTAGATCGCCAGCAGCGGCCCCCACGGGGAGTCCGGCAATGGGTGATTGAGCTGCTCGCCCAGTCCACTCATCGTCGTTCGCTACTTGCCGGAAAGATCGTTGTCTTGTACCACCTGCACGCCGTCGGCCTCGATCAACGGAAGCGCCCGGCGCGGATCGACGTAGAAGACCCGCGGTTTCGTGTTGGCTGCCGGCTTCCACACCTCGACGTCCTCGGTCGCGACCCTTCTGCTGATCTCGCTGTCCTCGGCATCGAGATCGCCGAAGACCCGGCATCCGGTCGGGCAGGCGTCGACGCAGGCGGGTTGCTGCCCCTGCGAGGTGCGGTGTTCGCAGAACGTGCACTTCTGCGCCACGTTCTTGTCCGGGTCCTCGTAGATCGCGCCGTATGGACAGGCGGACATACAGAAGCGGTTGAGGTTGCAGTCGCCCTCGTCGATGGTGACCTCCCCGTTCGGGAGGCGGACGATCGCGTCGGTGGGGCAGGCGTCCAGGCAGGGCGCATCCTCACATTGGTTGCATAGCACCGGAATGAAATGCCGGGTAGCCGTGGGGTACTCCCCGTCCTCGACGTATTTCACGGTGTCCCGGAAGGCGCCGAGCGGGACGTCGAATTCCGCCTTGCACGCGACGGAGCAAGCGTGACAACCGATGCAGGTGCTGAGATCGATGAGCATTCCGAAGCGCGCCACGTGCACTCTCCCCAGAGCCGTAGTCGACAGCGGTGTCCGAACCCGTGCCCGAGAACCAGGACGATGATCGAGTACTCCACTGCCGAGTGGAATTCAGACCGTAACCGGGTGCTCGCTGTGTGTCCAGGCCTCGTCAGAGGGCTGTCGGTAGTGGTATTGACGTCCGCCGCGTTCTCCAACGTTCTATCGAATTATGGGCGACTTGTGTTCTACTTCCTGCCAGTTGGTGTGATCTGTCCAGGCCCGTCCCGGAGGAGTCGCGTTGACCGCAGCCGGAGCAGTTCGCTTTCCCCGCCCACTGACACCGGCGGGTGCGCCGGCGCCGCAGCTGCTCGAACTGGCCAGACAGCGTCCGGTACTACGGGTCGTCGGCCCTGGTGGTGGCGCGGCCTGGCTCGTCGCCGGCGACGCCGAGGTGCGTGAGGTCCTCGCCGACGCCGCCCGGTTCACCAGCGTCACCGATCCTGGTGTCGACGAGCGAGCAGGCTCCGCGGCACTCATGGTCGGGATGGATCCGCCGGAACACAGCCGGCTGCGCAAGTTGGTGGTGAAGGCGTTCAGCGCCCGTCGCATCCAGGCGATGGTGCCGGAGATCGAGCGGATCGTCGCGGGCCTGCTCGACGAGATGACGGCGAGCGGGCCACCGGCCGACCTGGTGACCTCGCTGTCACTTCCCCTGCCGTTGGCGGTCATCGGGCGAATTCTGGACATCCCCGAGGCGGATCACGGCCGGCTGCACGAGTGGTCCAGTGTGTTCATCTCGCTGACTGCGCACACCTCGGAGGAGATAACGACAGCGCTGGAGCAGATGAACTCCTACATCGCGGATCTCGTCCGAGAGAGGCGTGCGGTGCCGGGCAACGACCTGGTGTCCGACTTGATCCGGGCGCGCGACGGCCGCGATGCCCTGTCGGAGAGCGAACTCGCCGGGACCATCCTGCTGCTCGTGCTCGCGGGGCACGAGACCACAGCCAAAGCGATCACCCGCGCAGGCGTCGTGCTCGGGCCCTCGGGGGCGCTGCGCCAGGTCGCCGAGGGACATGTGCCCGCGGCGCAGGTGGTGGAGGAGGTGTTGCGGTGCCAGTCGCCGATCGACACCGGGCTGTTCCGGTGGGCCAAGGTCGACACCGTGCTCGCTGGCGTCCAGATCAAGGCGGGAGAACAGATCTTCGTCAGTCTGCAACTGGCGAATCTGGATCCGTCAGCCCGCGTGGAGCCCGATCGGTTCGATCCGTCGCGGCCCGACGCCCGGCACCTGACGTTCGGCCATGGCATTCATCTCTGTCTCGGGGCGGCGCTCGCCAGAGCCGAGCTGACCACCGTTGTCAGCGCGCTCGCGCGGCGGCTGCCGGGTCTGCGGCCCGCGGTGCCGGTGGAGGAGCTGTGCTGGTCGGTCGGGGCCATGCTCAACGCCCCGGTTTCGCTGCCGGTCACCTGGTAGCGGCGGATTCGGCGGTTGACGACGTTCAGAGGCGGCCATACTCTGACGTTCCTCCATAGAATAATAGATAATCTGGGTGGGAGTGGTTCGGATGAGCCTGATCGAGCAACGGTTGTACCCGGGCAAGAAGGTCGAGGACATCCCCGAGTTCGTCAACGCGGGCCCGTCCGCCGTTGACATATTCGCCGACGACGCGAAGATGGCCGATCCCTATCCGCTGTACCGCCAGGTGCTCGCCGAACGCCCAGTGCACCGCACGGGACAGGCGCTCGTCCTGACCAGATATGCCGATGTCGCGGCGGCCCTGCGGCATCCGAAACTGAGTACCGACGACCGGCACGGCACCGTGCAGCAGGATGTCATCGCCGCTGGCGAACTGGCGCCCGAGATCGTCGCGTCCATGGAGGATCACTCGTTCCTGCACCGGGATCCGCCCGACCACACGCGGTTGCGCGGCGTCATCTACGACTCCTTCACGCCACGGCGCATCGAACGGCTACGGCCGATGGTGCAGAGGTTCGTGGACGACTTCCTCGAGCGGGTGGCCCCGGCCGGCGGTAGCGAACTGATCGCCGATCTGGCGTTTCCGTTGCCGATCACCCTCATCTGCGAGATTCTCGGGATTCCCGCGGCGGATCACCTCAAGGACGTGGCGTGGAAACGGGCCCAGCTCTGCTGCGACTTCGAACCACCGGCGATCGCGGGCGCCTGCGCGAGCTACAGCCACGGTGTGCAGGTGGATATGAGCGCCTACTTCGACGCACGCATCGCGGAGAAACGCATCGAACCGGGCGACGACCTGCTCTCCGCGATGATCGAGGCGGAACGCCGAGGTGAGCTGACCGCGGAGGAGATCAACTCCACGTGCAGGTTGCTGGTGATCTCCGGGCACGAGACCACGGTCGGCCTGATCGCGAACGGGATGCTTGCGTTGCTGCGCAACCCGGACCAGTTGCGGCTGCTGCGGGAGCACCCGGAACTCGCCGAGTCGGCCGTGGAAGAGGTGCTACGTTTCGACCCGCCGATCCAGTTCACCCGCAGAGTGGTCGTCGACGACGCTGAGGTCAACGGTATTCCGGTCACCAAGGGCCAGATGGTGCTGCTGTTCCTGGCCGCGGGCAATCACGACTCCGCGCGTTTCGCCGCACCGGAACGCTTTGACATCACCAGGACCGAGAACCACCACCTCAATTTCGGTGGGGGCATCCATTTCTGTCTCGGGGCTTCACTGGCCCGGCTGCAGGGTCAGGTCGTGCTGGAGACGCTGACCCGCAGGCTCATCGACCCGGCGCTGGCCGCGGATCCGCCCCCGTACATGCCTAACGCGGTGCACGCGCTGGAGACCCTGCCGATCACCTTCGGTGGCGTCGCGCCGATCGGCGAGGACCACGGATGAGTCGCACGGCACAGGAACTGGTGTTCCCACGGCCGTTGACTCCGGAGGGCGCGCCGGACCCACTGTTACTGGAGATGGCGCGCACCAGCCCGGTTCTGCGCGTCATCGGTCCTGGAGACAGCCCGGCGTGGCTGGTCGCCGGCGAGGCGGAGGTGCGTATCGCACTGTCCGAACCGGATCGGTTTACCAGTGTTCCGCCCGCGAATCTGGACGATCAGCGTGCCTATGCTGTTCCGCTGGTCGGTATGGATCCGCCGGAACACACCAGGCTGCGCAAACTCGCGACGAAGGCGTTCAGTCCACGCAGGATCGCGTCGATGCAGCCGACGATCGACAGCCTGGTGGCCTCGCTGCTGGACGACCTGGTAGCGGCAGGGCCACCGGCGGACATCGTGTCGGCGCTGGCGTATCCGCTTCCGCTCGAGGTGGTCTTCGGGATGCTCGGCGGGATTCCCGAGGAGGTCCGGGCCGATCTTCGCCGTTGGACCGACATCTTCACCTCGTTGGACAGCTCGTCGTTCGAGGACATCGGCTCCGCGGTCGCGGAGTTCCACGCTTGTATGCGTGAGCTGATCCTCCGGCGCCGTAGCGAGCTCGGCGACGACCTCATGTCGGATCTCATCAGGGCGCGCGACGAGCGTGGCGCGCTCAGTGAGGAGGAACTGATCGGCACGATGGGCCTGCTCATCGTGGCCGGGTACGAGACCACCGCGAAAGTCATCAGCAGGGCAGTGATGACACTGCTCGTATCCGGTACCTGGCGGGAACTCGCGGCGGGCACCCTTCCCGTGGGCGACGCCGTCGAGGAGGTGCTGCGGCACCAGTCGCCGAACACCGCGATCTGCCGTACGGCGAAGGTCGACACCGAACTCGGCGGCGCGCGGATCACCGCGGGCGACGCGGTTTACATCAGCACTCACCTGGGCAACTTCGATCCCACGACACGCGCCGATCCGGGCACGTTCGATCCCGCGCGTACCGATACCGGGCACACCACATTCGGCTACGGACTGCACTTCTGTCTCGGTGCGGCCCTGGCCAGGGCGGAGTTGTCCACAGTGTTCACCGCCCTGCCCGCGCGACTACCGGGGTTGCGCCTGGCCACCGGACTGGCCGAACTCGAGTGGAACGTGGGTTCCTGGCTCAACGCACCGAACTCGGTGCCCGTCACCTGGTGACCGGCACCCACGCCAGGGTCAGGCGAGATGGCGCATGAGCTGCCGGGTCTCCCTGTCCACGCCGTTGATCAGTGCTGAGTTCAACCGGTTCTGCCATGGCAGTCCAAGCCAGTACAGGCCGGGCACTGGTGAGATCCCCCGGGTCTGTTGTGGACCGCCCTGCTCGTCCAGGGCATTGTCCACTTTGAGCCAGTCGTAGTGCGGGCGGAAGCCGGTGCACCAGAGGATGTTGTCGAAGGTATCCCGCGAGCCGTCCGCGAAGACGACCTCGCGCCCCGCGCAGTCGGTGACCCGGTGCGGAACGTGCCGGACGACGTCCTGGTCGACGAGCTTCTTCAGGTTGAATCCGATGACCGTGTCGGCGTAGGGGCGCGCGTACCGGGAGACCCAGGCATCCTTGTCCGCGCGCAACATGCCGGTCAGGTGCATGAACCAGAACAAACTCACGCCGGCGATCGTCTTCGGGGCGTACGCGATCGGTCCGCTGCTGGCGATCGTGACGCGGCGACCGGTGGACAGCTCCTCCGCGATCTGCGCGGCCGAGTTGCCTCCGCCGACCACAAGGACGTTGCCTGGTCCCAGATCGTCCGGACGGCGATAGTCCTGGGAGTGCAACTGGCGCACCTCGGGGCCGAGTTGCTGGGCGCAAGCGGGTACCTGCGGTGTGTGAAACGGCCCTGCCGCGATGACGATCGCTCTGGCGGAAAGGATCTCCTCGTCGCCGGTGACGACGAAGACGCCGTCCCGCGATTCGAGGTTCTGTACCCGGAAATCGTTGCGGACCGGGAGGTCGAACTGGTCGCGGTATCGCTGGAGGTAGTCGGCGATCTCGTCTTTCGCCGGGTAGTACCGCATCTCGCCCGGGGCTTTGAGGCCGGGAAGGTTCACGAAAGGGCGAGGGGTGAACAGTTCGAGGGAGTCCCAGCGGTCACGCCAGACGTCGCCGGTTCGCGATCGCTCGTCGAGGATCGCGAACTCCAGTCCCGCCTGCCGCAGCCGGTACCCCATCCCGAGGCCGGCCTGTCCACCGCCGATGACGATGACGTCCAGTGGCTCCATACTCCGTTCGTGCCCTTCCGGTCGAGCGGTGCTGACGGTCTCCACTGGCGAATCTAGACCACGGGGAAAATCTATTCCAGTAATTCGAGGAATAGTGTACTTTCGGCCCGTTTGGCTATCGGCCGACCGCGGGCTTCGCCCGCACGTGCATGCGTTCCCCCTGCGGGCCGAACAAGCTGAGTATCTCCACCGGGGCGTCGCCCGTGCTGCCGAACCAGTGTGGCAGCCGGGTGTCGAACTCAGCGGCTTCGCCGACCTTGAGCACGATGTCGTGCTCGGCGAGCACCAGGCGTGCTTTCCCGCTCAACACGTACAGCCACTCGTAGCCTTCGTGCGTTCGCGGGTCGGGTTCGCACCGGGTGCGGTCGAGGACCATTTTGAACGCCTGCAGCCCGCCGGGCTGCTGAGTCAGGGGCACCACGGTCATACCGGTGCGTTTGACCGGCTTCAAGCGGACGCGTGGATCGCCGACTGGCGGCGCGCCGACCAGTTCGTCCAGTGGTACCTGGTGTGCGTGGGCGATCGGGAGCAGTAGCTCCAGGCTGGGCTTACGCTGTCCGGACTCCAGCCTGGACAGCGTGCTGACCGATATCCCGGTGATCTCGGACAGTCTGGCGAGCGTGCACTCGCGCTGCTGGCGGATGTGTTTGAGTCGTGGCCCAACCGCGGCCATCACGTCTTCCATGATCCTATTGCAGAAACGGCAACGGGATTTGTCAAGTCTGGACCCGGAACTGCCAACTCGGGCCCGGGAACTGCCAACTCGGGCCCGGGAACTGCAAACTCGGGCCCCGGAACTGCCAAGTCGGGCCCGGGAACTGCAAAGTCAGGGATGGGGGGTGCGGATGCCGTGGAGGGCGATGGTGGTGACGGTGTCGGCGATCTGGGTCGGGTTGGTGCCGCGGCGGGGGCGGTACCACTCGACCAGGGAGTTGATCATGCCGAAGAGGAGGCGGCTGGTGGTGGCCGGGTCGATGTCGGGGCGGAGGTCACCGTCCGCGGCGGCCTGGGTGACGAGTTCGCTGACGAGGTGGTCGATATGCCTGCGCCGGGTCAGGGCCGCGCGCTCGACCGGGGTGTTGCCGCGGATGCGCAGCAGGAGGGTGACGAAGGGGAGCTGGTCGATGAGCACGGTCACACTGCGATGGATGAGGTGCTCGAGCCGGTCGATGGCCGGGCCCTGGGTGGAGTGGGCCTCGGTGGCGACCGTGTAGAGGGTGTCGAGTGCGCGGTTGGTGGCGAGCCGGAGTAGTTCCTGTTTGCTCGGCACGTGGTGGTAGATGGCGGATTTGGTGATGCCGAGCTTGCGGGAGAGGTCTTCCATGCTGGTGCCGTCATAGCCGCGTTCGTTGAACAACGTGACGGCGACCTGGAGGAGTGACTCCAGGTCATAGCCAGGACGGCCACGGCGGGCCGGTCTGCTGGACGGGGCGGCGGTCATGTCAGGAGTATCCAGAATCGGTTCAGGCTTCGGTACGCCGGTCGACGACCCTGCGCATTTTGCCCATCGACCGCTCCAGGCTGTCCGGGTCGACGACCGACACCTCGACGGACACTCCGACGCCGTCCTTGACCCTTGCCGCGATTTCCTCGGCCGCGGCGGCCCTGCGACCTGACGGGGTGTCCGGCCGGGCCTCGACCTGCACGGTCAGGTGGTCCATCCGCCCCTTGCTCGTCCGCACCAGCTGAAAATGTGGAGAGAGTCCCTCGACCCGCAGCACGATCTCCTCGATCTGCGTCGGGAACACGTTGACCCCTCGCAGAATGATCATGTCGTCGCTGCGGCCGGTGACCTTCTCCATGCGCCGGTAGGCGGGCCGTGCCGTGCCGGGCAGTAGCCGGGTGAGGTCCCGGGTGCGATAACGGATGATCGGCAGCGCCTGCTTGGTGAGCGAGGTGAACAGGAGTTCGCCGCTCTCGCCGTCCGGCAGCACGTCCTCGTCGATCGGGTCGACGACCTCCGGGTAGAAATGGTCCTCCCAGATGTGCAGGCCGTCCTTGGTCTCCACGCATTCCTGGGCGACGCCGGGGCCCATCACCTCGGAGAGTCCGTAGATATCGACCGCGTCGATATTCATCCGGTCCTCGATCTCGGCCCGCATCTGCTCGGTCCAGGGTTCGGCACCGAAGATGCCGACCTTGAGTGAGTTCGCCCTCGGGTCGACGCCCTGGCGTTCGAACTCGTCCAGCAGGGTGAGCATGTAGGAGGGAGTCACCATGATGACCTCGGGTTCGAAGTCCGTGATGATCTGCACCTGACGCGCGGTCATGCCACCGGACGCGGGAATCGCGGTGCAGCCGAGCTTCTCCACCCCGTAGTGCGCACCGAGTCCTCCGGTGAAGAGGCCGTAGCCGTAGGCGACGTGCACCTTCTGGCCGGGACGGCCACCCGCGGCACGGATCGAGCGCGCCATCACCGTCGCCCAGGTGTCGATATCGCCCTCGGTGTAGCCGACCACGGTCGGTTTACCGGTGGTACCGCTGGAGGCGTGGATGCGCCTGACCTGGTCCTGCGGCACAGCGAACATGCCGAACGGATAGTTGTCCCGCAGATCCTGCTTGGTGGTGAAAGGGAACTTCGACAGGTCCTCCAGTGACCGGCAGTCCTCCGGCCGCACTCCGGCCGCGTCGAACTTCCTCCGGTAGAAGGCAACGTTGTCGTATGCGTGCCGCAGTGTCCACTGCAGACGCTCCAGTTGCGTGGCTCGCATCTCGTCCCGGCTGAGCCGCTCCGCTGGTTCGAGTTCGGCAGGGGACGGCGCCGCACCGAGGCGCCGTGTCGTCGAGGCTTCGCTGTCGATGGTGGTCACCTGGTATCGCCTTCTCGTGCAATCGTGCGGCTGCGTCCGCGGAACTCCGCGACCACTTCCCGGCCTGTCGCGGACTCTCGGTACACGGTCACGTCGTAGATCCCGTTGCGCCCGTATCGGGTGCGTTCCTCGGCCACGGCGGTGAGTTCGTCGCCCAGCCGGGCGGCGGCGACGAACGAGATCTCGGCGCCGGAGGCCACGGTCATCGGCCCGTGACTGTTGCACGCACAGGCGAACGCGGTGTCGGCCAGCAGGAAGAGATAGCCGCCGTGGGCGATGTCGTGCCCGTTAACCATGCTCGGGCCGACCTGCATACGTGCGCTCGCGCTGCCGTCGCCGGCGTCGAGCAGTTCGATCCCGAGCGATCGGGATGCGGAGTCGGCCGCGAACATCACCTGTGCCGCGCCACGGACATCGTCTGGCACCCGCGCAACCCTCCCTTGCCGACTGACCGAATGGACGGTTAATAATGTTGCCGCTCAGTAAAGGCAGCACCGGTAGTGATGTCAAGAGACGGCCGGCGACTCGGTCTACGCCGGAATTGGAGGGGCAACGTGAGTTCAGTAGTGCCGGAGAAGGTCGGCGTCGTCGGCGGTGGCCGGATGGGTGCGGGGATCGCCCAGGTCTTCGCCGCCACGGGAGCGAAGGTGTCGGTGGTGGAGGGAGACACCGCGTCCGCCGATGCCGCGTTCGAGCGAATCCGGTCTGGACTGAACAGGGCGGCCGAGCGGGGCAAGCTCGATGTTCCCGTCGAGGAGGTTCTCGCGCGGGTCGAGATCATCACCGATCCCGAGTCGCTGCCCGGTGATGCCGGTCTGGTCGTCGAGGCGGTTCCCGAGCGGGCGGACGTGAAGGTGGCGGTCCTGACGGCGGTGGAGCGGGTGGTCGGGCAGGACACGGTGCTGGCCACGAACACCAGTTCACTCTCGATCGCCGAACTGGCCGCGGCCCTGAGTCGTCCGCAGCGGTTCCTCGGCATGCACTTCTTCAACCCGGTTCCCGCGTCGCGACTGGTCGAGGTGGTCACCGGTCCGGAGACGGCCGAAGGCGCCAGGGAGGACGTCCTCGGCTGGGTCGGCGCGCTCGGCAAGACCGCCGTCACCGTGCGCGACTCGCCTGGCTTCGCCACCAGCAGGCTCGGGGTGCTGCTCGGCCTCGAGGCGATCCGGATGCTGGAGGAGGGTGTCGCCGACGCCGAGTCGATCGACACCGCGATGGAGCTCGGCTACCGCCATCCGATGGGCCCGCTGCGGTCCACCGATCTGGTCGGCCTCGACGTGCGGCTGGCGATCGCCGAGTACCTCCACCGCACGCTGGGTGAACGGTTCGCGCCGCCGCGGTTGCTGCGGGACAAGGTCGGCCGCGGCGAGCTCGGTCGCAAGACGGGGCAGGGTTTCCATCGCTGGGAGTAGCGCCGCGCATGCGATTGCGGCCTTCCGTCGCCGGCGTACTGGCGTTACCATGACTTCCTGAACGTTCGGTTGGTAATTAATCTGGGAGGTCGGATCCGATGGCAGCAGTACTCTCGAGCTATGTCTCCGGTGGCTGGCAGGCCGCCGGGAACGAGGGCTCGCCGCTGCACGATGCGGTGACCGGTGAGGAGGTCGCCCGGATCTCCTCGGCCGGTATCGACATGGCCGGCGCACTGGAGTACGGGCGCCGCGTGGGCGGACCCGCGCTGCGCGAGCTGACGTTTCATCAGCGCGCCGCGCTGCTGAAGGCGCTGGCCTCCCACCTGCGCGAGCATCGGGACGAGCTGTACGAGCTGTCCGCCCGTACCGGCGCCACACCCGGGGACTCCAAGTTCGATGTGGACGGCGGGATCGGCGTCCTGTTCGCCTACTCCAGCAAGGGCAAACGCGAGCTGCCGAACGACACGGTCTACGTCGAGGGCGCGGTCGAGCCGTTGTCCAAGGGCGGGACGTTCGTCGCCCAGCACATCGCGACACCGCTGCACGGCGTCGCGGTGCAGATCAACGCCTTCAACTTCCCCGTGTGGGGCCCGCTGGAGAAGTTCGCCCCCGCGTTCCTGGCTGGCGTGCCGAGCCTGATCAAGCCGGCCAGCCAGACCGCCTATCTGACAGCTCGGCTGGTCGAGCTGATCATCGAGTCGGGAATCCTGCCGGAGGGCGCACTGCAGTTCGTCTGCGGGAGCGCTGGGGACCTGCTCGACCACGTGACAGGGCAGGACCTGGTGTCGTTCACCGGTTCGGCGTCGACCGCGCAGAAGCTGCGCGCGCACCCGGCCATCGTGCGGGGCAATGTGCGGTTCAACGCCGAGGCCGACTCGCTCAACTGCTCGATCCTCGGGCCCGACGCCGTCAAGGGCACGCCGGAGTTCGACCTGTTCGTCAAGCAGCTGGTTACCGAGATGACGGTCAAGGCGGGCCAGAAGTGCACGGCCATCCGCCGTGCCCTCGTCCCGGCCGAGGCCCTCGCCGACGTGGCCGAGGCCGCGAGCGAACGGCTGGCGAGGGTGACGGTCGGGCATCCGGCGGCGGAGGGCGTCCGGATGGGCGCACTGGCCAGTTTGGAACAGCGCGAGGAGGTCCGGCGCTCGCTCAAGGCGCTGCTCGATGTCGCCACGGTGGTATACGGCGATCCCGAGCAGGTCGAGGTGGTGGGCGCGGACGCCGAACGCGGTGCCTTCCTCTCCCCGGTACTGTTGCGGGCCGACGATCCGGAGCGCGCCGAGGTCCACGAGGTCGAGGCGTTCGGTCCGGTCTCGACCCTGCTGCCCTACACCTCCACGGCGCAGGTCGTCGAGCTCGCCGCGCGCGGGCAGGGCAGCCTGGTCGGCTCGGTGGTCACCGGCGATCCGGAGTTCGCCCGCGAGATCGTGCTCGGCGTCGCGCCGTGGCACGGCAGGTTGCTGGTGCTCGACACCGACAACGCCAAGGAGTCCACCGGGCACGGTTCGCCGATGCCCCAGCTCGTGCACGGTGGGCCGGGCCGCGCGGGTGGCGGCGAGGAGATGGGCGGCATCCGGGGCGTGCTGCACCATATGCAGCGAACCGCCGTGCAGGCCAGCCCAACGGTGCTCACTGCCGTTACCGGTCGCTGGGTACAGGGGGCGCCCCGGCAGGAAGGTGTACACCCGTTCCGTAAGTCGCTGGCCGAGCTACGCATCGGCGACTCGGTGACGGCGGGCCCCCGTACGGTCACGCGGTCCGATGTGGACCACTTCGCGGAGTTCACCGGGGACACCTTCTACGCACACACGGATCCGGAGGCGGCTGCCGCCAATGAGCTCTTCGGCGGGATCGTGGCACACGGCTACCTGGTGGTGTCCTTCGCCGCCGGCCTGTTCGTCTCGCCGGAACCCGGCCCCGTGCTGGCGAACTACGGACTGGAGAACCTGCGTTTCCTCACGCCGGTCAAGCCGGGGGACGCGTTGACCGTGACACTCACCGCGAAGCAGATCACTCCCCGGGAGAACGCCGACTACGGCGAGGTCCGCTGGGATGCCGACGTGACCAACTCCGACGGCGACTCGGTCGCCAAGTACGACGTGCTCACGCTGGTGACAAAGGAGGCCACATCGTGACCGCCACGTTGCCGGAGACCGAGCTCGAACGGTACTTCGAGCACACGATCGAGCGGGACCAGCGGCTGGAACCACGGGACTGGGTTCCCGAGGGTTACCGCAAGACGGTGGTCCGCCAGATCGCGCAGCACGCGCACTCGGAGATCATCGGCATGCAGCCCGAGGGTGCCTGGATCACCCGCGCACCCTCTCTGCGTCGTAAGGCGATCCTGCTGGCGAAGGTTCAGGATGAGGCCGGGCACGGGCTCTACCTGTACTCGGCGGCCGCGACTCTCGGGGCCGACCGGGCCGACCTGACCGACAAGCTGATAAGTGGCAGGCAGAAGTACTCGTCGATCTTCAACTACCCGAGTCTCACCTTCGCCGATGTCGGCGTGATCGGCTGGCTGGTAGACGGTGCCGCGATCTGCAACCAGGTGCCGCTGTGCCGCAGCTCCTACGGCCCTTATGCCAGGGCGATGATCCGCATCTGTAAGGAGGAGTCCTTCCATCAGCGACAGGGCTACGAACTCCTGATGACCATGATGCGCGGCACCGAGGCGCAGCGAGCGATGGTGCGGGAGGCGACAGATCGCTGGTGGTGGCCGTCGCTGATGATGTTCGGCCCGCCCGACGCGGACTCGCCGAACACCGAGCAGTCGATGGCGTGGAAGGTCAAGCGGCATACCAATGACGAGCTGCGGCAGCGATTCGTCGACATGTCGGTGCCGCAGGCGGAGGCACTCGGTGTGACCCTGCCGGATCCGGACCTGAAGTGGAATCCCGAGCGCGGCCACTACGACTTCGGCGCGATCGACTGGGACGAGTTCAAGAACGTGTTACGGGGTAACGGTCCCTGCAACGCGGAGCGCATCGCCCACCGGCGGCGGGCGCAGGAGGACGGTGCCTGGGTCCGTGAGGCGGCAGCCGCCCACGCGGTCAAGCAGGCGGAGCTGAAAGGGGCAAGGCATGAGTGAGCCGGTGCGGCATGACTGGCCGCTCTACGAGGTGTTCGTAAGGGGCAAGCGTGGACTCAACCATGTGCATGTCGGGTCATTGCACGCCGCCGACGACCAGATGGCGTTGCACCACGCCCGGGACCTGTACACGCGGCGCAACGAAGGCGTGAGTATCTGGGTGGTCAGGGCAGCTGACATCACCGCGTCGAGCCCGGACGAGAAGGACCCGTTCTTCGCGCCCAGCGGGGACAAGGTGTACCGCCACCCGACCTTCTACGACATCCCCGACAACGTTCCCCACATGTGATCGGGGTGCCGAAAAATGTCTTTTGACAATGCCTACGAGGCGATCACCGAGGACAGCGACTCGTCGCGCTGGGCCTTCGGGACCGGATTCGACGACCCTTTGTCCGGAGTGGACACCACGGTCCCCGACGGCGTGGACGCGGCTCAGCTGTCCGCGTACTGCCTGATGCTGGCCGACGACGCGCTCGTCATGTCCCACCGGCTGCAGGAGTGGTGCACGAATGCTCCCGAGCTGGAGGACGAGGTGGCGATCGCCAACATCGGCCTAGACCTGCTCGGGCAGGCGCGGCTGTTGCTGAGCAGAGCGGGCAAGGCCGACCGGTCCGGCCGGGGTGAGGACGACCTCGCGTTCTTCCGCGAGCAGGGCGAGTTCCGTAACGTCCGGCTCGCCGAACTCGGTGGCGGCCACTTCGGACACTTGATCGGCCGGCTGCTGGTCTTCGCCACCTGGCGGCTCGCGCTGCTGCAGCGGCTGACCAGCTCACCGGACCCGGTGCTCGCCGCGATCGCCGCGAAGGGGGTCAAGGAGCTGACCTACCACCGGGACTACGCGGCCCAATGGACGGTGCGCCTCGGCGACGGCACCGAACTCTCCCACGAGCGGATGCAGGCGGGCCTGGACGACGCCTGGCCCTACGTCGAGGAACTGTTCACCACACACCCGGTAGAGGCAGCGGTCGGAGTGGATCCGGCCTCGGTCCGGGGCGAGTTCGACGAAGTCCTGGCGCAGGTGTTCTCGGCCGCGAAGCTCACCTGCCCCGAACATCCGGCAATCGCCGGTGTGGGCGGGCGAACAGGGCGTGACGGTGTGCACACAGGACAGTTGAGTCTGCTGCTTGCCGAGATGCAGAGCGTCGCACGGGCTCATCCGGAGGGAACCTGGTGAGCACCATGATCGGTAAACGCACCGCGCGGGCCGTGGCCGAGACGGTCACAGATCCCGAGCTGCCGATGTTGACCCTGGCCGATCTCGGCGTGCTGCGGGAGGTGCGGGAGCAGGACGACCTGGTCATCGTGTCCATCACCCCGACCTACTCCGGCTGCCCAGCGATGGACACGATGCGCGACGACCTGGAGCACGCGCTACTGGACGCGGGGTACGCCAAGGTCGAGGTGCGGACGGTACTGCGGCCGGCCTGGAGCACGGACTGGATCACCGATCGGGGCAGGCGCAGACTCGCCGAAGCCGGCATCGCTCCGCCAGGGGCGGCACCTCGCCACAGCGGAGGGCCGGTGCCACTCACCCTGAACGCGCCGGTGGCCCGCGTGGCCTGCCCGCAGTGCGGATCGGTCGACACCGAGGAGGTGTCCCGGTTCAGTGGTACGGCCTGTAAGGCGCTGCGCCGCTGCCGATCCTGTGCCGAGCCCTTCGAACACGTGAAGGAAATCTAGTGACCGACATACACAACGCGACCCACACGCACAACGCGACCGACATACGCAACGCGATCGACGGAGGCCACCGCCCCCAGTCGCACTTTCCCGGGAAAGTGCGCGGCGGTGAGGCTTCCCGTTCCTGGTCGTGGGCTTGTCCTTCGGCACTTTCCCGGGAAAGTGCGATCGTGACGGGGAGCCGGACACAGTGACCGCAACGATCCCGTCCCGGCTACGCGGCGACTTCCACCGGCTCACCGTGGCGGACGTCGAGCCGCTGTGCGACGACGCCGTGGCGGTCACCTTCGACGTACCCGCCGGCCTCGCCGACGCGTATGCCTTCCGGGCGGGCCAGTCCCTCACCCTGCGGCGGTTCGTCGACGGCAGGGAGGAGCGGCGGTCGTACTCCATCTGCGCGCCGGAGGGCGCGGCGCCACGGATCGGGGTACGGGAGGTGCCTGACGGCTTGTTCTCCTGCTGGCTGGTGCACGAGGTGCGGCCCGGTGACGAGATCGAGGTGGCCACCCCCACCGGCAACTTCACCCCGGACCTCGACGTGGCGGGCCATCACGTGCTCATCGCGGCCGGTTCCGGAATCACCCCTGTGCTGTCCATCGCCGCGTCGGTACTGCGCGATCCGGCCTCCACGGTCACCGTGCTCTACGGCAACCGGCGCACGGACACGGTGATGTTCGCCGACGAGCTGGCGGACCTCAAGGACCGGTACCCGGCCCGGCTCGAACTGGTGCACGTCCTGTCCAGGGAACCCCGGGAGGCGGAGCTGTTCACCGGACGCCTGGACGGGGAGAAACTGCGCGCGCTGCTGGCGTTGCTGCCGGAGGCGACACGGGTGGACCACTGGTGGCTCTGCGGCCCGTTCGGCATGGTCGAGGACGCCCGCGACGTGCTCCGAGAGTCTGGTGTGGACGGATCGAAGGTGCACCGGGAGCTGTTCTACGTGGACGACGTGCCACCCGAACCGGTACGGCACGAGGAGGCACCACTCGACGGCGAGACCACCGATGTGACTCTGATTCTGGATGGCCGGTCCACCACGATGGCCCTGCCGCGTGATCGGGCGGTCCTCGACGGCGCCCAGCGGTTCCGACCGGACCTGCCCTTTGCCTGCAAGGGCGGGGTGTGTGGCACCTGCAGGGCGAAGGTCACCTCGGGCAGTGTGCGGATGCGCCGCAACTTCGCGCTCGAAGAGGCCGAGGTACAGGCAGGGTTCGTGCTCACCTGCCAGTCGCTGCCGACGACGGACGAGCTGACCGTCGACTACGACTCCTGAGCCACCCGCACCGGTCGCCGCGCGGCAAACGCGCGACGACCGGTGCGGAAGTCACTCGGCGTTCTCGGTCGCGTCCGAACCGTTGCCCGGCAATGCGGAGCCGTTGATCGAACCCCGGTGCAGGCGCAGGAACTCGAGGTGGCGTTCGTACTGGTCGAGGATGTCCCCGATGAGCTGGTCCTTGCTGTAGCCGAGGACGTCGTAGTCCTGTCCACCCTCGGTCAGGTACACCTCGAAGCGGTAGTAGGTGTCCTGTGTGCTCAGTGAACCGACCGCGAACGCGGGCGTCTCCGCCTCCGAGGGCCAGATTCGGTAGCGGAACTCCTCCTCGCGTCCGAGGGCGACGGCCAGGTCAAGATGCGGAAGGCCGAGCTCGGGGACCATTTCCTCGGTCACCACGGCGTCCGCGCCCTGTGCCCGAAGCTCCTCGGCCACCTCCTCGAACGCCGGTCGTGCGGAATCCTCCACGAATCGGGACGTGGCGCGTTTGCCCGGGTAGCTCATCACCCGTGCGAGACGTTGCTTCCAGGTCCGCGACACCCCGCGTCCCTCCACAGTGGTCCGCTCGGACAGTGAGGAAGGCAGTGTCGTCTTGAAGCTCTCCTCGCGGGACCGTTCGACGCGCAGTGCCTTGTAGAGGCCCCACATGATCAGGAACATCACGAAGGAGAACGGCAGGCCCATGATGATGGTCGCGCTCTGCAGGGTCGGCACGCCGCCCACGAGCAGCATCGCCATCGTCAGCAGGCCGATCGCGGCTGACCAGAAGATCCGCAGCCACTTCGCCGCGTCGGTCCTCGGCGTTTTCAGGTACGAGGTGAAGTTGCCCATCACCAGCGAACCGGAGTCGGCGGAGGTCACGTAGAACAGCAAGCCGACGAAGGTGGCCAGCCCGGCGCTCAGCGTGACGCCCGGATACTGGTCGAGCAGCGAGTAGAACGCCTGTTCCGGCTGATTCATCGCCGCCTCGCCGAACTGGGCGTTGCCGTTCATCACGACCCGCAGTGCGCTGTTACCGAAGATCGACAGCCAGGTGAGGGTGAACAGGAACGGGATGACCAGGGTCGCGGCCACGAACTGGCGGATCGTGCGGCCCCGCGAGATGCGGGCGAGGAACAGGCCGACGAACGGCGCCCAGGCGATCCACCAAGCCCAGAAGAACAGCGTCCACGCGTTGAGCCACTCGGTCGGCCGCTCGAACGCGAAGGTGTTCAGGGTCATGTCGGCGAAGCCACTCACGTAGTCACCGATGTTCAGCACGATGGCGTTGAGCAGGAAGATCGGGTCCTCGCTGAACAGAATGAACAGCATCAGGCCGATCGCGAGCACGACGTTGAGTTCTGACAGCCGGCGGATGCCCTTGTCCACACCCGCCACGGCGGAGACCGTGGACATCAGCACGGCCAGCACGATCAGGCCGATCTGGGCCGCTGTGCCCTCCGGGATGCCGAAGAGGAAGTTCAGGCCGTAGTTGAGCTGGACTACGCCGATTCCCAGTGAGGTGGCGATACCGAAGATCGTGCCGAGTACCGCGGCGATGTCGACCGTATGCCCGATCCTGCCGTGGATCCGCTTGCCGAAGATCGGATACAGGGCCGAGCGAATGGTCAGGGCGAGGTTGTAGCGGTAGGCGAAGTATCCGAGAGCCATGCCCATGAGCGCGTACATCGCCCAGCCGGTGATGCCGTAGTGGAACAACGTCCACACCAACGCCTCGCGCGCCGCCTCGATCGTCTCACCTGGGCCGACCGGTGGCGCGAGATACTGGGTCACCGGCTCGGCGACGGAGAAGAACATCAGGTCGATGCCGATTCCGGCGGCGAACAGCATGGCGCCCCAGGCGAACAGGCTGTAATCCGGCTTGGAGTGCTGCGGCCCGAGTTTCACCTTGCCGTAGCGCGAGAGCGCGATGAAGACGACGAACACCAGGAACAGCGTCGCGGCGAGGAAGTAGTACCAGCCGAAGCCCTCGGAGATCCAGGAAACGACGGTGCCGATGGTCTCCGACGCGGCGTCCGGAGTGATGATCGCCCAGATGGAGATCACGAGAATGCAGATGGACGATCCGAAGAAGACGACCGGATTGATCCGGTTCTGCTTCTCCTGGGAAGGCCCGTCGTCCCCGGGACCCGGTCGTTCCTCGGTCTCTTCGGTCGTGGTCACGATCTCTTCCCTTTCGGTCCGGCGTCGTTTCCGAAATCGCGCGTGTCGGCGAAGGTCCGTTCCGGTCGCAGCGCCCGGCGCGGCCGCGGTTTCCACTCGCGTGTGGACACATGCGGCCTGCCGCGGGCCGGAGCGGCTGTCCGCTCCGGCCCGCGGCGTGGTCGGGCACAAATGCTACATCGGGGACGTCCAGGTGGCCGGGTACCGCGATGCCGGGTGGCCCGGCGCACAAGGTATGAGGCGCGGGGGACACCGCCGGTCATACTGGCGGCATGCGGTGGCATCCGGTCCGGAATCTGACCAACTACCTCATCGGAGATTGGCTGGTCGAGCGGGAGATTCTGGGTACGTCCGGGATCGGGATCGGTAGCTTCAGCGGTACGGCCGTATTCCAGGCCGTGGACGATGAGCTGGTGTACCGCGAGGACGGGGTGCTCGACCTCGGCGCGCACCGAGGACCAGCCACCCGCGTTCTGTACTACCGCCCGACCGGGCCCGCCCGCGCGGCCGTCCACTTCGAGCACGGTGGCTTCTTCCACGACGTCGACCTGAGCACCGGTTGGTGGCAGACGGAACACCCGTGCCGCGCGGATCAGTACCTCGGCGAGTACCACGTACTCGGACCCACGCGCTGGCAGCAGAGGTGGCGGGTGACCGGCCCGGCGAAGGACCACACCATCGTCACCGACCTCCGCCGCCCAGCGTGACCGGCTCACCGCGAGCTAGGCGGGACCGCGTGGTTCCTTCGGCGACGTGAGCGCGGTGTACAGGCCGGGTCGGCGATCCCTGAGCAGGTCGGCGTGCGCGGTCAGCGACTTGTCCCTGGCGAGCTCCATGTCCACGTCGGCCGCGGCGAGACCGTCCTCGCCGGGTTCGTCGAGCACCCATCCGTCTTGCCCGATCAGGGCGGTTCCCTCCGTCCACCGCACACCGCGTTCTGTGCCAGAACGATCACAACAGGCGACAAACACCCGGTTCGCCCGGGCGGCGGCCATCGCGAGCAGGAGTTCCGGTGCTCGTTCCCCGGCCGGCCTCGGCAGCAGAGGCCAGTTGACCGGAGCGGCGATCAGGTCGGCACCACGAAGGGCCAGGCTGCGAGGCATCTCGGGGAACTCGAGGTCATAGCAGATGAGAACGCCGATCCGGCCCATCTCCGTCCGCACGACGGGCGGCTCTTCGCGCCCGGGAGCGAACACGGTTTTCTCCCGGTCCCACAGGTGGGTCTTGCGGTAGACGGCCACGACCCCCGACCCGTCCACGACCGCGGCACTGTTGTAGAGCAGACCGTCGGCGCCCAGCTCGCAGAATCCGCCGATCACCACGCCGCCTCTGGCCGCGGCGGACCAGCGCGCGAAGAGCGGATGCTCCGGCGTCACGGCCACCTGTCTGGCCTGCTGCTGCGACTCGAAGACGTAACCGGAAGTCGCCAGTTCCGGCAGTACGACGACCCGGGCACCACGGGCCGTCGCGCTGCTGACGGCCGCGACGGTCAGACTCTCGTTGGCGGCGAGATCACCGAGCTTGGGCGCGAGCTGGGCACAGACGATTCTGGTCATCGCGGTTCCCGCAAGCTGGGGTGTCTCACGACACATCCGCCAGCGGTGTGTCGCACAGCAGCTGCGCGAGTACGTCGAATTCGTTGAACAGAGACCACTCCTCGATGATCCGCCCATTGGCGAAGTACAGCTGCGAGATGCCCCAAAGGTGCACCCGGCGGCCGGTGGGTTTGCCGTACAGACCGTAGCCGCGATGAGTTCCCACACCGGACCAGCGCACGGAAGCGCTGAACCCTTCGGCCTCGTTTCCCATCCAGTAGACCTCGTCCACCTGAACGCCGAGGTCCGGGAAGGTGGCGAGCAGACCTCGTGCCATCCCCCGCACCGCGGAACGGCCGTAGCCATTTCGGTTGCTGGTGCCGTGCCAGCGCACGTTCGGCGCGTATGCCCGGTCGACGGCACTGAGATCGCGGCGGTTGAAAGTGTCGTGGAACAGGGCACGCACCACGTGGTCCACGTCGAACGCACGACCGCGAGGGGCGGGGTAGGGCTCGGGCTTGCGGCCTCCGGTCAACCTGTCCGGCTCGACCAACTGACGCTCGGTCAGTGGCGCGATCCCACCCTCGTTTCCGTATGTTCGCGCGGCCTCTGCGACGTTGATGCCGAGCTGCGAGAGTTTGGCCGCGGTGTTGTACAGCACCCACTCCTCGAAGATCTCGTTCTCCCGCACCACACAGTTCGCGATGACCCAGGTCTCGAGTTTGCGTCCCGTTGGCGGGCTCCAGCGCCACGGACCGGTGTGATGGCCGATGTTGATGGCCCGGTGGGAGGTGACGAATCCCTGGTCCTCGTCGCCGGCCCAGATGACGTCATCGGCAAAGTGCCGGCAGTCGGGAAACGCGTTGATGCTCTGCATCGTCCCGTTCACCAGTTGCTCGACGCCGTACTTGAAGCCACTGTCGTCGTACAACCTGCAGCCGGGACTGTAGGTGTCGTAGATGTAGCCGACGTCCTGGTCCTCCCAGATGCGATGAGTGATGCGGACGATGTAGTCGATGATGTCTGTGTAGGTGTCCTCGAACCCGCGCATTGGCTGCCTGCGCTCGCCCACTGCGGTACCGGGACGGTCAGCACCGCTGCCAGGACGAATCGAGATGGTGTGGTCGTTCGGCATGGTTCGCGCACCGGGAGCCATGGTGCCGCCTGGAGTTGAGGCTGGGCCGGCTGTCGCGGAGCTGTGCGTCGGCTGGGCTTCGGGCGACACGGACTCGCTCGCGGCCTGTTCGGCGGATTTCGCCATCTGTTCGGTCCTCTCTACGCGTGGTGTTCGGCAAGCCGGAGGGTGGCCGTCGCCCGGTGTGCCGCCATGCCCTCGTACTCGGAGATGACCTCCACAGCTTCGGCCGCCGCGGGAGTGGCTTCCCGGGTAACCCGTTGGTAGGTCAGCGGTTTCAGGAATCGGGAGACGGAGAGACCGGCGCTGTGCTTGGCGCCACCCGCGGTCGGCAGCACGTGGTTCGTACCCGCCATTCCCTTGTCCGAGTAGGCGACCGTGCTCCACCTGCCGAGGAAGATCGATCCGTAGTTCCGCAACGCGCCAAGGTAGTAGTCGTCGTCACCGGTCTGGATCTCCAGATGCTCCGGCGCGAGGTCGTCCATGAGTGCGACGGCGGTGGCCGCATCGCGGGCCCACGTCACCGAGCCGAAGTCCCGCCATGCCGGGCCGGCGATGTCGCGGGTCGACAGAGTCTCGAGTTGCCGGTCCACCTCGGCGATCACCATCTCGCCGAGGCGCTGTGAGGTGGTGACGAGTGCGGCGGGGGAGTCCTTGCCGTGCTCGGCCTGACCGAGCAGGTCCGCGGCGACCAGCCTTGGGTCCGCGGTCGCGTCCGCCAGAACGGCGACTTCGGACGGTCCGGCGAGCAGATCGATCGCCACCGTACCGAACAACTGCCGCTTCGCCTCCGCGACGAAGGCGTTACCCGCGCCGACCAGCATGTCCACTGGCTGCTCGCCGAGCAGCCCGAAGGCCATCGCCGCCAGGGCCTGGACTCCGCCGAGCACATAGCTCCGGTCCACTCCGGACAGATGTGCCGCGTAGAGCACGGCCGGATCCGGTTTGCCGTCCTTGCGCGGTGGTGTGCAGGCGAGCGTGGTCGGGACACCTGCCGCCTTGGCCACGCCCACCGTCATGAACGCGCCTGCCAGCAGCGGGAAACGGCCTGCCGGCAGGTAAGCCCCCACTCGTTCGACGGGCACGTACCTGTGCCCGGTGACGAGTCCCGGCGCCAGCTCGGTTTCGAAGTCCACGAGGTGCGCCCGCTGCGCACGGGCGAACCGGCCGGTGCGATCGGCACCGAGTTCCAGTGCGGCCCGCAGCTGAGGAGTCAGGTCGTCGCCGCTGCCGCGGAGCTCGGCTGCTCCGACCTCGACATCGGACCGTTCCCAGCCGTCAAGTTCCTTGGCGTACCTCAGGACCGCGGGCATGCCCTCCCGCTCGATGGTGCTCAGCATCTCCGAAACTCGGTCGATGACGGCGGGATCGCGTTGCGCGGCTGGGGCGTTCACTGCGGGGGCTTTGAGTAACCGGTACGAACCGTCGAGTTCGGCCAGTCGAGATGGCGTGTATCGCATGGGACTGACGCTAGATCCGGATTGGACAAAGGACAAGGTTGCCAAGTCTTGCGATTAGCATAGGGTTTCCCTATGACGTTGAAACAACTGCGGGCCTTCCTGCTCGCGGTACGCATGGGCTCGTTCACCGCCGCCGCTGCCGCGATGCGTGTCTCCCAGGCATCTGTTTCCGAGCTCATTCGGAAGCTGGAGGACGAGCACGGCACACCCCTGTTCACCCGCAGCGGCAGGACGCTCGTGCTGACTGCCGCGGGAACCGCCCTCCTGCCCTACGCGGAACAGGCGGTCGCCGCGGCCGACGACGGTGTGCGGGCACTGCGCTCCGTACGCTCGCTCGAGGGAGGCGTCGCGACGTTCGGCCTGCTGCGCAATGCGGCCTACTACCTGTTGTCCGATCTGGCCCAGCACTTTCACGAGCGATACCCCGAGGTGCGCATACGGCTTATCGGGCTGAACTCCGTGGAGGTCGCGGCAGCGGTCTCGGCGGGCACGATCGAGGCGGGCCTTGTCGTGCTGCCGATCGAGGGTGACGGTCTCGCGGTGACACCGTTGCTGCGGGACGAGGTGCTCTATGCCAGCGCCGCGCCGGATCGGGTCAGCGCTCCCGTGTCGATCGAACAGGTCGCCCGTTCGCGGCTGATTCTGTACGACGCGCACTACGGTTGGCGGGACCCCACCCGGCGGCAACTCGCCGACCGCGCGCAGATCGCCGGGGTGAAGCTCGAGCCGTGGATCGAGGTCGAACACGTCGAGTCGGCGCTGAGTCTGGTTGAGCGGGGCATCGGTGACACCCTGGTTTCCAGGGCGGTCGCCGAAAGTCCGGCCTGCCCGCGGACGGTACGTACGACCAGTTTCACGGAGCCACTGCACGACACGATAGCGTTCGTGCGGAGGACGGGAACAGTACTCTCGCCCGCGACCCGTGAGCTTGCCCGGCTGGCTCAGCACATGCTCCTCGCTCGCGAAGGCAAGGCGCGGTGACGAGAGACCCCTTCCTGGCAGCTTCGACTCAGCAAGAGGGGATTGCCTCCTGGCCTTCGTCCCGGGCCCGCAGGATCTGCGCGAGAATCGCGATCTCGTCGTACACGCGCCACTCCCGGACGATCTTTCCTTCCCGCAGCAGGAACTGGGAGGAGCCGAGTACCTGAACGGGACAGTCGTTCACCGGCCCGTACGTCGGCGTTCCGCAGTACGTGCCCCGCAGCCACCACGTCAGCCCCACCCGCAGGCCGCCATGCGGCGCCGAGTAGTTGCTCACCACATCGCGAACCTCGATGGTGGCGTCGGGGAACGGCGCGAGAAGGTCGAGCAGGCTCTGCTGATACCCGGCCGGTCGGGTCAGTGTGCGGTGCCGTGAGGTGTGGCAGGTGACATCGCGTGCGACGAAGTCAGTAGTCAGGTCGAGTCTGCGCTGGTTCCACACCTCGTCGACAAGCCGCAGCACCTGTGCGCATTCGTCACGGTGCTGATCTGGCCGCACCCCCGAATCACCCTGATCGAGCAAGTCCGCGTCGAGTGGTGCGTGCGGTTCCCAGCCGGAGAAGGCCAGGCCACGCGCGACCTCGACCGGATCGAGTCCGAGCTGCTGGACGACCGCGTACTCGTCGCGCACCACCCATTCCTCCACCATGACGCCCTCGCGGTAGAGACAGTTCGCGATGGTCCTCGAGGCGAAGTCCTTTCCGGTCGGCGGGCCGTAGGCCGAGATTCCGGTGTGCGTGCCAGAGCTGAAGACCCGATGGGAGCTGAGAAAGGCGTCGTCGCCTCGTTGCTCCCACACGACATCCTCGGCCTGTCCGATCCTGTCGGGAAAGGTGCTGATCTTCATCAGCGTGCCGCGTACCACCGGCTCCACACCGTGGACGGTGCCGTACGCACCGTGCACCACGGAGTCGGGCGCGTAGTTCTGCCTGATCAGGCCGATTCCACGCTGGACCCAGATCCGGTCGGTCCATTCGGTGATGAACTCCTCGGGATCGCGGTAGGGGGCGTAGGCGGACTCGGACAACGTCATCTGATTCTCCCTGTCACTCATGCGCACAACCGTTGCCCGCTAGCGTTCGAGTGCCCGGATGTTCGCCGCGGCCTCGTTCAGGGTGGCCCGTACCTCTGCGCCGTGCGCCATCTTGTTGATCGCGACCTCGAGCTCGTCCTGGATCTGCGGCCAGTCGATCGTCATGGGAATGGTTCGGCCGTTGCGCAGTGACGACTCCTGTAGCCGCGGCATCCCGAAATTGGCGTCATTGACCTGCTCGTCGAGCATGTTCTCGGTATGCACCACAACACTGGTGGCCGCGGCGGGATCGGACTTGTCCAGCGCGATCGCCCGTTCGACCGATGGATGAGACAGCCATTTCAGGTACTCCCAGGCCGGTCCCTGCTTCTTTGATGTGTTCAGGATGCCCATGAGCCAGGTGTAGCCGTAGGTGATGGTCGGTTTTCCCGCCCAGCCGGGAAGCGAAGCGACGCCTAGGTTGTTCGCGACCTCGGGGGAGGTCTTCTCCGGATCGGTGAAGTCGTCGATCTGCCACGACCAGGTCAGTACGGTGTCCGCGGCGTTCTGCTCGAAGGACTGCGTGGCGTCCGTCTCGTTCCAGTTCGCCGACTCTGGCGGCGAGTAGCCATCCCTGATCAGGGAGATGTACTTCTCTGTGGCCTCGACCGCCTCCGGGCTGGTGAAGGCGGGCGCGCCTTTCGCGTCGAAGACGTCGGCGCCGTTGCTCCACAGCATGGAGAGCCAGGTGTAGAGATTCTGTCCGCTGCCTCGACCGTACTGCCCGGCCATCGGGTGCCGAGCTCCCGTGCGTTTCAGCTCAGCGAGCTGCGCGGAGTACTCGTCCCAGGTTTCCGGTGGTTGGAGGCCGAGTTCGGCGTAGCGGTCCTTCCGGTAGAAGAGGTTGTAGGAGAAACCACGGAACGGCAGACCGTAGACACTGCCCTCCTCGCCCGCGGCTGCTGCCTGCTGGAACGGCGGTGGATAGTCCGTTATGGATCGGCCGGCCTTGTTCAGTGCGCCATCCAGGCGCTGCAAGCCGATCTTGGCCGAGGCACCGTAGGCGTCGGGCCAGGCGACGAGGTCGTAGGTACCGCCGCCGATGGCGCTTTCCGCCACGATCTTCTGCAGATACGAGTCGTAGGGAATGTTCGCCCACTCGACCGTGATGCCCGTGCGTGGCGTGAACTCGGTTCTTGTCCGCTCCCGCAGGGCCATGAACTGTGCCGTCGTGTTGCAACAGATCAGCAGTCGGATGTGCGTGCCGTCGTGAGGTTTTCCCTGTACCAGTCCCAGGTCGTCCACCGGACCGCTCCGGATGGAGCTCTCCAGGTCCTCGGGCTCGAAGCCGCCGCCACACGCTCCCGCTAGCATCGTCGCCGCCAGTGACAGGGCGATCATGATCGAGGAGCGTCGACGCCGGCGTCCGTGCGGTCCGGGCAATCCGATACGGCTCATTTGACGGCTCCCATCGTCATTCCCTGCGCGAAGTGCTTGCGTACCAGCAGGGCCAGGATCAGCATCGGCACCATGACGAGCAGGCCCGCTGCCGCCATCTGGCCCCAGGCGACTCCTTCTGGCCGCACCAGTGTCATCAGTCCGACAGGAAGGGTGGAGGCCTCGGTCCTGGCGAGGAACGTCGGGAACAGGAACTCGTTCCAGGAGAGCAGGAACGAGAAGACCACGGACACGAAGATCCCCGGCGCCGCCAGCGGGGTGATCACTCGCCAGAGCAACGTCACCTGTGAGCAGCCGTCGAGCCGCGCGGCCTCCTCGATCTCGATGGGCAAACCGTCCACGAATCCCTTGAGCAACCAGGTGATGTAGGGAACGACAAGAGAAAGGTTCACGATGATAAGTGCCGCGTGGGTGTCGATCATCCCGAGAGCGCGGAACAGGGTCAGGAACGGCAGGGCGATCGCGACACCCGGGATGAACTGGGTGGCCACGATGGCCAGCAGCAGGCCGCGGTGACCGGGAAACCGGTAGCGGGAGAAGGCGTAGGCGGCGAGCAGAGCCAGTGGAACCGAGATGAGCGTGGTGATGACACCTATCACGATGCTGTTGAGGATCGGCCGGACCAGGTCGTTGTTGCCGCCCAGGATCTGGCCGAAGCTCTCGAGCGATGGGCTGAAGACAAGGGAGGTCGAGAAGACCTCACCTTCCGGTTTGAAGGCGGTGACCGCCAGCCAGAGGATCGGAAACAGAATGAAGAACAGGATGGCCAGAGTGGACAGTGCCCGGAGTGCGCCGCCCAGAGTTCGTAGCGCACCGTGGTTCGGTGCTGATCGCGGTGCCGGTCGTCGTTCTGTGCCGGCCGGTGCCGGATGGGTCGCCAGTTCGGTCACTTCTCCTCCTGCTTCGACATCGCGATCAGGTACGCCACCGCGAGCACCCCGAGTACGAGCACGATGAGCCACGACACGGCGGATGCGTATCCGATATCGAGAAAGTTGAATCCCTGGGCATAGGCGTAGAAGTTCATCGTTTCGGTGGCTCTGCCCGGACCGCCGCCGGTCGTGGTGACCACCTGGTCGAATACCTTCACCGAGAACACGGCCTTCAGGAACACCACGATGAGAATCAGCGGGCGGAGTAGGGGAAAGGTGACTTTCCAGAACTCCTGCCACGGGTTCGCGCCGTCGACTCGGGCGGCCGCCCGAATCTCCGGAGAGATGGAGCCGAGTCCACCGAGGAACATCAGGGCGATCAGCGGTGCCCATCCCCAGACCTCCGTCAGCACTAGAACGAACAGTGCCCAGAAGGGGGAACCGAGCCAGTCGATGTCCTCTGTGAACGGAAAGATCGAGTTGATCATCCGGTCGTAGACGCCGTAGTCCGGGTTGAGCATGAAGCGCCAGGAGAAACCCTTGAGGGCGGGAGCGACCGCGAACGGCAGAATCAACAGGGCTTTCGTGAACGCGCTCAACCTGGTGGCCCGGTTCAGGATGAGGGCGATCCCGAGCCCGAGACCGACGGACAGGACCACGGAGAGAACGGTGAACTGCGCCGTGACGAGCACGCTGTTGAAGAAGGTTTCATCGCCGAAGGCTCTGCTGTACTGGTCGAGCCCCACGAACTCCTGTGGGCTCCGTGTCTCGTTGAGCCGCCAGTGCCGGAAGCTGTTGATCAGCGCGGAGATCAGTGGATAGACGGTGGTCAGGCCGATGGCCAGCAACGCGGGAGCTAGATGCAGGTACGGCACGCCGACGCGCTGCAGGGCGCCACGTCCGCGACTTTGACCCGTTTTCGCCGGGGCGGTCATCGGAGCACCCCCCGCGCGGCCGCGGCGGCAGACCCGAGGCGCTCGTCGCCCGCGTGGTGATTGGCTTCCGGTCGTCTCATCAGCACGATGGACTCCTCCGTGACAGCTTGCGTCGACTGCGTGAATTTTCGGGAGTGTATGCGTATGTATGGCGGCGTCACAAGGGGGCCGGGCACTAGTTCGCGCTCTTCGCTGGCCGGATGCAGACGGGCGGAGGGCTCCAACTGCGGAAACAGGCTCGGTGCCCGTGCGGCCACGCTGTCGAAAGCCCGTATCCGGGACAGTACGGGTTGCGATCGAGTGGTTACCCGCGGCGATAGAAAATACGTATTCAGGTGCGCTGCGCTACTGGCGCGCGGATACCGGTGCTGCGGTGGTGGCGCGGATGATGAGGCCAGGTTCGAGCACGATGCGCCGGGAGGCCTGTCCGTCCGGCCGCGGGCCGTTCGCGGCGATGCGTTCGACCAGCAGACGGGCCGCGGATGCCGCCATCTCGCCCAGGTCATGACCAACCGTTGTGAGCTGGAAGCTTTCCCACGCCGACATGGGGATGTTGTCGAAGCCGATCACGCTCAGTTCGCCGGGGACGTCGATGCCGTGGCGCAACGCGGCATTCAAAGTTCCCATGGCCATGACGTCGTTGCCGCAGAACACGGCGGTGGGGCGAGGACGGGCGGCGAGAAGTTCCGTCAGGCCCTGGTAGCCGGTATCGAAGTCGAATGTGCCGTGCCGGGTCAGTTCGGCAGGCAGTCCGATTCCCGCGTCGGCGAGTGCGAGCCGGAAGCCCAGTTCGCGATCCCGGCCGGTCGTGGTGTTCTCCGGGCCGAAAAGGCCCGCGATGCGCCGATGCCCCAGTTCGACCAGATGCTGTGCCGCGAGCCTGCCGCCGAGGGTGTTGTCGACCGCCGCGGCGTCGCCCGTGGCGCCGCCGCTCTCGCGGTTGAGGAACACGAACGGCAGTCCTCTTCGGTCCAGGTCCGCGGGGAGGACGGAGCCGATCGTGCTGGTCAGCAGGACCACACCATCGATCGAGCCGTCGAGTAGCTGAGCCGAAGCCATCTGGGAGTCCGAGCGCTCGGTGAAGACGAGCATCCGGTAACCGTGCTTCTCGAGTTCGTCGTGCAGGGGTCCGATGAGGTGTGGATAGAACGGGTTGGTGAGGTCGGTGACGACGATGCCGACCCGCTTGCTGCTCCTGGTGACCAGGCTGCGGCCGGCCTCGCTCGGTACATAGCCCAGCGCTGCGGCTGCCTCCTGCACCCTGTCCCTTGTGGCGGGGGAGACGCGGGGGTCGCCGCGCAGTGCGCGGGACACCGTCGGCTGGGAAACGCCGGCCAGTCGTGCCACGTCGTTGCTGGTGATCGGCATTCGGCCCCCGCTTGGTCGGCAGTGATCTGTGCATACGAATCGTAGCGCCCCTGCGGCGGCTCGCCCGTCCTGGTGGTTGTGTCGTGTCGCTCCGGAAGGCGTATCTGGATTGGACCCCATGTAGGACGCCGCTGGGCTCGGGGGAAGGGGGGAGTGCTTGACAGCCAGGGTCCCGCTCCGCGTATTGTGCATACGTATAAATCGTGTCGATCGCAGTAGGAGAGCACATGACTGCAGACGTGGTGGTCACCGCCGAAGAACTCGGCCGTCGTACCGTCCGGCGCAGCGACTTCGTTTCCTGTAACCAGGCCTTCATCGACTGCCGGACGCCGGGGTCGGACAAGAAGGAGAACTACTCGATGATCGGCCGCGGCGTCTCGCAGAGCGCCGGGCAGGTGGTCAACCTCGAGGAGGAGCACGGGTTCAACATCGGTGCCGCAGCGATGCCGCACGGAGTCACGAACAACCTGCACCTGCATTTCACAGCCGAGGTCTTCCTCTGCTTCCGTGGGGAGTTCCTGCTCCGCTGGGGCGTCAACGGCGACGAGGGTGAACTCGTGTTGCGGGAGGGCGATATCGCCTCGCTGCCGAGCTGGATCTTCCGCGGCTTCACCAACATCGGATCGGACGATGGCTGGTTGTTCACCGCACTCGGCATGGATGACACAGGAGGCATCATCTGGAGCCCCTCGGTGCTGGAGGAGGCGCGGGGGCACGGTTTGTACCTGACCGCGGACAACCAGTTGATCGACACTGTCGCGGGAGACGAGCTTCCGGAGGACGACGCGCTGATCAGCCCCGTCTCCCCTGACCAGGTAGCCGCGCTGCGGAGTTACTCAGCCGAGGAGATGCGCAGGCGCGTTGTGACCACTGAGGACATTCCGTGGTCGCGTGATGCGTTTCTCGACAGGCATGTTCCCGGTGGGGGAGCCGAACTGGGGCCGGTGATCGGTTACGGCATGACCGAGCATCTCGGGCACGACCCGGCGATCTTCAACCCGCATGGACACAACCTCGCCTGGTTACGCGCCAGGCCCGGCGCCGGCGTACTCACCCATCGGCAGCCCGAGAAGCAGGTCCTGATGGTCAAGGACGGGGAGTGGGAGGTCACTCTCAACCGCACCGACGAGGTCAGTGTCCGGCTGGGCCCGTGGGACATCCTGTCGGTGCCACCAAATGCCTGGCGCTCGATCCGGAACGTCTCGGACAGCACGGCGACCATGGTCGTGATCAACAGCGGCGACGGGCGGACACGCATCGAGTGGGACCCCGAGGTCGTCAAGGCAGCGGCTGACGCGGGCGATGCGGTGGACCACAACGGGTATGTCGCTCCCCGCGCACTCGTTCCGAGGCCGCTCGCCGGATGAGCACTCCGATCGTTCTCGTCCCCGGCATGTTGTGTGATCAACAGTTGTTCTCGGGTGTTCGCGAACGGCTCCGTGGGCGAGTACTGGATGCGCGGATCGACGCGACCAGCATCGGCGAGATGGCCGATCAGGTGCTGTCCGCGACCGACAGTGATTTCGTGTTGTGTGGTCTCAGCCTCGGCGCGATCGTCGGCTTCGAGGTGCTGCGCAGGGCACCGGAGCGGGTCGCGGGATTCTGCGCCGTATCGACCAATGCCGCCGCGCCGACCGAAACCCAGTTGGCCGCATGGCGGGACATGGGCGAACGAGTCCGATGTGGAGACTTCGCCGGAGTGGTCAGCGGGCAGCTCCTGCCCGCGATGTTCGCTTCGCCGGAACCGGGACGCGAACTGGAGCGGGAGTTCACCGGCATGGCCGATCGCCTCGGACCGGATGTGCTGTGCGACCAGTTGTCCGCGCAGGCGACCAGGGAGGACGCGACACGATGGCTGGGCGATGTCCGCTGTCCGACGCTGGTCCTCTGTGGAAGCCGCGACGCACTGTGCCCGCCCCGGTGGCACAGGGACCTCGCGGAAACGGTGCCGGGCGCGGTCCTGCGCATCCTGCCTGGTGCGGGACATCTGCTCCCGCTGGAACGCCCCGCACTCGTCGCCGAACTGCTCAACGAATGGGATCCGGTCGCCTGACCATGTCCCCGAAACGTGAAATGGGATTGCCATGCCAGAAGCACTCAAGAACGCGGTCGTGACCGGATCGGACCGGCGCGGGCGCGACGACGTCACGGAGCGAGTGGCGGCCATCATCGACGACATCCGGGAACGTGGTGACGTCGCCGTGCGGGAGTGGTCACAGCGATTCGACTCGTGGTCTCCGCCCTCGTTCCGGCTCTCGCCCGGACGTATCGACGAGATCGTCGCCGAGGTTCCGCGTCAGGTGCTGGAGGATATCGAGTTCGTCCAGGAACAGGTGCGGACCTTCGCCCGCCACCAGTTGAACTCGATGACCGAGTTCGAGGTGGAGACCCTTCCCGGTGTGCGCCTCGGCCAGAAGCACCTACCCATCGAAACGGTGGGCGCCTATGTTCCCGGCGGGCGGTATCCGCTGACCGCGTCCGCGCATATGACCATCGTGACCGCGAAGGTGGCGGGTGTGGAGCGAGTGGTGGCGTGCACACCACCGATCCGCGGCGAGGTTCCCGCCGCGACGGTGGCCGCGATGCATCTCGCCGGAGCCGACGAGATCCACCTGCTCGGCGGGGTGCAGGCCATCGCCGCGATGGCGGTGGGCACCGAGTCGATGCAACCGGTGGACCTCCTCGCCGGCCCGGGGAACGCCTACGTGGCCGAAGCCAAACGCATGTTGTTCGGGGAGGTGGGCATCGATCTCTTCGCCGGCCCCACCGAGATCCTGGTGATCGCCGACGAGACCGCCGATCCGTTCGTCGTCGCGGTGGACCTGCTGTCCCAGGCCGAGCACGGCCCGGACTCACCGGCGGTCCTGATCACGACGTCACGCCGGCTCGGTCTCGAGGTGCTCGAACACATCGAACGGCTGCTACCGGGGATGCCCACCCGGGACTTCGCCGAACCCGCATGGCGTGACCACGGGGAGGTTCTGCTGGTGGAGTCGATGGACGAGGCGTTCACCGTGGCGGACAGCTACGCCAGTGAACACGTGGAGGTGCTCACCGCCGATCCGCGGCAGGCGCTGACCCGGATGCGCAACTACGGTGGTCTCTTCCTCGGCGAGGGAACGTGTGTGTCGTACGGGGACAAGGTGATCGGTACCAACCATGTACTTCCGACCCGTGGAGCGGCCAGGTACACCGGTGGCCTGTGGGTGGGAAAGTACCTCAAAACGGTGACCTACTCGCAGGTCGTGGACCCTCAGGCCAGCGCACGTCTCGGCGAGGTCTGCGGCCGGGCGGCGCGAGTCGAACTGTTCGAGGGACACGCGCGGTCCGGCGATGTGCGAGCCGCCAAGTTCACCGGTGCGCCACTCGCGTGGAACGCGGCCGATGCGGCCGAGGCCGCCCGGTGATCGCGGGCCGGACGGCGCTGGTGACCGGGGGCGGCAGCGGGCTCGGCAGGGCGATCACGGTCGCACTGGTGAGCGCGGGCGCCGAAGTCGTCGTGGTCGGCCGGGACCGGGCCAAGCTGGCCGAGGTCACCGGCGAGTTCGGCGGGATGGTCCGGGCGGAGGTCTGCGACGTCTCGTCGGCCGATTCCGTTGCCGCGCTGCAGGAGTCGCTGGCGGGCCGGGAGGTGTCGATACTGGTCAACAATGCCGGTGTGCCAGGGCCGGTGGCGCCGCTGGTGGACATCGACCCGGAGTCCTGGGACGACGTCTTCGACGTGAACGTGCGCGGTACCTACCTGATGTGCAGGGCGCTGCTCCCCTCGATGATCGAACGCGGGCACGGCGACATCATCAACGTCGCCTCGGTCTCGGGTAAGCGCCCCTTGGCCCGTCGAACCCCGTACTGCGCGTCGAAGATGGCGGTTATCGGTCTCACGGCCACACTCGCCGCGGAAGTCGGCCCGCTGGGGGTCAGCGTCAACTCGTTGTCGCCGGGACCGGTGGACGGCGAGCGGATGCGGCGCAACTTCCGGCTCGAGGCCGAACGAACGAGTACCAGCTACGACGAGGCCGAGCGCGCCTTCGTCGGCCGCTCGGCTCTTGGCCGGATGATCACCGAGCAGGAGGTGGGGGCGGCGGTGGTCGCCATGCTGCAGATGCCCGGTCTGTGCGCCGCGGACATCGACCTCTCGGCGGGGATGGTGGCTCGGTGACGATGAAGCCGAGGCTCGCGGCGGGAGAACGGTTGTTCGGGGTGCTCGTTCGCCAGCCCGCCGAGGAGCTGGTGGAGATGGCCGGATTCGCCGGGGTCGACTACGTGGTCATCGACTGCGAGCACGGCCCTGCCGACGTCGTGGCCCTGCGCAGGCACATCACCGTGGCGCAACTGCACGGGATGGACGTTCTCGTTCGCGTCGGCCACGACGAACCCGCGCTCGTGCAGCGCGCACTCGACCAGGGCGCGACCGGGGTGATCGTGCCGCATGTGGACACCCCCGAGCAGGCGGCCACCGCCGTGGAACACGCGCACTACCCTCCGCTGGGCTCGCGGGGTTTCGCCACCTACGGCAGAGACGGTGGTTACGGCACGGTGGCCGGCCTGGACCACCTCGAAGGCCGGGCCGACCGCACGGTGGTGGTCGTGATGATCGAGTCGCGGCTGGGCTGCGAGAACGCCGAGCGGATACTGGCCGTATCGGGCGTAGACGGAGTCATGGCCGGACCTGCCGACCTTGCGGTCTCGCTCGGACTGCCGGGTGAAGCGGGACACTCGCGGGTACGGAGTGCGTTGGACGGCGTGCATGAGCACGCCGCACTCCTCGGCCGGTTCAGGATGGACATCGTGCCCGGACCAGCCGAGGCCAGGGCCGCCTTGGCAGCCGGCGCCGGGCTGGTCGTGATCAATCTCAGTCACGTGCTGATGGGTGTGTTCGCCAACCTGCGCGAATCCAGCGGATTCGGCCGGTGAGTCACGTGCCGGCCGCGCGGGCCGACCGGGCGACCAGCCGGGCCAGCTCGGGGTGGCAGTGATGATCGGCCGGGTGGATCGTGGGAGGTGACGGCTGGAACCGCGACCACTGGGAGGTCACCACATGTCCGCCTCTTCGACCATCCGGTCCGTGCGCCGCCCGGACCGCGCCGAGATCGACCGGGCGCGCGAGGTCGTCCGCGCCCACCTGCGCCCGACGCCGCTGCTGCCAGGGCGCGATATGACACTCAAACTGGAGTCGATGCAACCGACCGGCTCGTTCAAGGTGCGGGGTGCGTTCAACGCCGTATCGCGCACCCCCGAGGACGTCCCGATCGTCACGGCATCCGCGGGCAACCACGGTCTCGGTATCGCGTACGCGGCACGTCAACTGGGGCGCCGCGCGACCGTGGTGGTCGCGGAGAACGCGTCCCCGGTGAAGGTCGCCGCCCTGCGCGACAGCGGAGCCGAACTCGTACAGGTGGGCCACAGCTTCGACGACGCGGAGGCGCACGCGCTGGAACTGGCGGCGCGTGGAGCCCATTTCGTTTCGCCCTATAACGACCCGGATGTGATCGCCGGGCAGGCCACCCTCGGCCACGAACTGGAGTCCCTGCTCGACGAACCACTCACCGTGGTGTGCGGGGTCGGTGGCGGCGGCCTCGTTTCGGGAGTGGCGCTGTGGGCGGCCGCGCACCGGAACGTGCGGGTCGTCGGGGTCGAGGCAGAGGGATCCACGGCCATGGCGTCATCGGTGCGGGCAGGTGAGGTCGTGCGGATCGATATCGGCCGCACGATCGCCGATGGGATCGCGGGCAACCTCGAACCGGGCTCGGTCACCGTGGGCATGGTCGCCGACCTGGTCGATGATCTCGTCACCGTCAGCGAGGCCGATCTGCGGGCCGGCATCCGTTACCTGGCCACAGAGCGCGGCGTCGTCGCCGAGGGCGCGGGTGCCGCGGGCGCGGCTGGTGTGCTCGCGGGTGCCGTGCCGCGGCGCGGCAGGACTGTCGTGGTGGTGTCGGGCCGGAACATCGCGCTGCCCGCGCTCGCCGACGTGCTGGCGGAGTAGTACGCGGGCGGGACCAGCGGGGCGCGACCGGACGACGGCCTAAGCTGGCAGTTATGTCTGGCGTCCGAGGTGGAGTGAACGGTGAGCGGGGTGGCAGCCGCACCGGCCGTACCCAGGAAGAACGCAGCGCGGCGATGCGTCTGCGGTTGCTGGACGCCACCATCGACTGCCTCGTGGAGTACGGATACGCCGGAACCACGACAACCAAGGTGGCCGATCGCGCCGGGGTGACCAGGGGAGCGCAGGTACACCACTTCCCGACCAAGAACGATCTGGTGGTCTCCGCGATCAGGTACCTGGCCGCGCGGCGCACGGAACTGGCGTTCGGCGAGCTGGACCGGTTGCGCGAGTCGGCCGACCCGATCGGTGACGCACTGGATCTGCTGTGGGAGATGCACCAGGGGCCGGTCTTCTCGGCGACCGTGGAGCTGTGGGTGGCGTCCAGGACCGATCCGGAGTTGCGCGGTCACATGTCCGTCACCGAACCGGTCGCGACCGGCAGCCTGGTGGAGTTCGGCAAGGTGCTGCTGCCCGACCACGCGACCCACCCGGAGTTCCTGCACGCGGTCTACACCGCGATGGATGTGGTGCGCGGCATTCTCATCGCCAGCTGGGCCACCAAGGACAAGGCGGAACTCGACGCCCGCTGGGCACGGGCCAAGCGCCACCTGCGCATCCTGTTCGAATGCCTGATGGCGGAGGCGAACTCGACGGCCGCCCTCCCGTGACTTCCCGGTCAGGTGCGTCCTACGACGTGCTGACAGACTGTGGCGGGTGAGGGACGCACCAGTGGACTCGGCCACCCAGGAAGGGTCTGGGCCGGACACCTTGCCGGACACGCGGGACAGGCGCGATGCGGCGCCGGTGGGTGCGGCCGCGCTGCCCCCGCTGGCGAGAGGGCCCGTGTTCGCGGTCGCCGGTGCCGTTGCCGCCGTTCTGCTCGCCACCAGCGGCCGGATCGGCTACTTCGGTGACGAGCTCTATTTCCTCGCGGCAGGAAAGTTCCACCTGGACTGGGGCTACGCCGATCAGCCGTGGCTGCTCCCGCTGCTCGCCAGGGGGATGGACACGGTCCTGCCCGGCTCGGTGGCCGGACTGCGTCTGCCCGCCCTGGTGGTCACCGTGCTCGGAGTGGTCCTCACCGCACTCATCGCCAGAGAACTGGGCGGTGGACGCAGGGCACAGGTACTGGCCGCCGCGGCGTACGCGATCTCCCCGCAACTCCTTGGCTCCGGACACCTGCTCGCGACCTCCACGATCGACCCTTTCCTCTGGACGTTGACGACCTGGCTCGTCGTGCGCTGGGTCAGGACACGAGCCGACCGGCTGCTACTCGCCGCCGGTCTGGTGACCGCCGTCGCGATGCAGGGCAAGTTCCTGATCGTCTTCTTCTGGGTCGCCCTCGGCATCGTCGTGCTGGTGACCGGGCCCCGCGATCTCCTGCGCAGGCCCGCACTCTGGCTGGGCGCCGCCGTGACCGTGCTGGCGACGCTGCCCACGTTGTTCTGGCAGGCCCGCAACGGCTGGCCCTACCTGGACATGCAGGAGGTCGTGGCCGAACAGGTGAACCGTTTCATGGGCGGCCCGGTCGCCTTCGTCCCGCTCGCGGTGCTCTTCGCCGGGCTGCTGGTCGGCGCGTTTCTCGCCTGCCACGGTCTATGGCAACTACTGCGTGATCCCGGCCTTGCCCCTTACCGCTTTCTCGGCTGGACTGTCCTGCTGGTTACGGCGATCTTCGTCGTCACCGTCGGCCGGTACTACTACGTCGCGGGGTTGTACGGATTGCTGTTCGCGGCTTCCGCGGTGCGTATCGAGCGGGTCCGTCCCGCCCGGTGGTGGCGCTGGGTGCCGACCTGGCCGGTCTACGCACTGTCAGCGGTACTGGCGATCGTGGTCGCCCTGCCAGTACGCCCGGTCTCGACCGTCACCACCACGGACTTCGTCGCCAGCGGCAGTCTCGGCTGGCCGCAACTGGCGGACACGGTCGCGGCCGCGCATCGGGGCCTGCCGCCGCGGGTACGCGACGGCGCGGTCGTGGTCACCGAGAACTACTGGCAGGCCGCGGCGCTGGAGGTCTACGGCCAGGAGCGCGGGCTGCCGCCGGTCTACAGTCCGGAGCGCGGCTACTGGTACACCGGAAGACCACGGTCCGGCACCGAGGACGTGTTGTTCGTCGGCTCCGATCCCGAGTACCTCGCCCGGTACTTCGGTGAGGTGCGGCAGGTGGCGACAGTGCGGCTCGACGCCAAGCCGGACAATGTGAACCAGGGGGTGCCCGTCTGGCACTGCCGGTCCCCGGTACAGGCATGGCCGGGACTGTGGACCGCACTGCGCAGAATGTAGGACTGTCCTATAGGGACGAATGAAGGAGAAGGGGAACCCGGTGCCCGAATCGACGGTGGGGGACAGCACGGAGTTGCGGCTGCGGCCGCCGAGGAACAAAGTGGACAGCCGGGCCGTCCGGTGGTGGCTGGTCCAGACCGTGTTGCTGGTCGTCGTCCCCGTTCTCGTACTGACAGTGCTGGGTCTCCTGCTTCCCGGCGCACAGGTCGTGCTGTGGCTGTGCGCCGGTGGGCTCGCCGTGGCCGGACTACCGCTGGCGATCCTGTTGCCGTTCTGGTGGTACCGGGTGCACCGGTGGGAGGTGACCGAGAGCGCGGTCTACACCCGCACCGGCTTCTTCTGGCAGGAGTGGCGGGCGGTGCCGATGTCGCGCATCCAGACCGTCGACACCCAGCGCGGGCCGTTGGAGCAGGTTTTCGGCCTTGCGACGGTGATCGTCACCACGGCCTCGGCGAAAGGCGCGGTGCAGATTCAGGGGCTGGACCACCAGCTCGCCGGTGATCTGGCACAGCAGCTCACCGAGACTACCCAGGCCACCCCCGGGGATGCGACGTGAACACCGAAGTACCTGCCGAGGACGCGGCACAGGACTGGCGCAAGCTCGACCGGCGCACGGTCGTGGTGACCGCGCTGACGATGGCGGGAGTGGCCGTGGCGGCCGGGTTTCCCACGGGAGTCGCGGTATCGGGCGGGACCTCTGTCTGGACGGCCCTTGCCTGGATCGTGCCCGCGGCACTCCTGCTGATCGCCGGTGGTGCGCTGGTGGACGACATCCGCTGGCGGCGCACGAGATATCGGATCACCCCGGACCGGGTGCATCTGCACACCGGCATCCTGGTGCGCAACCGTCGTTCACTTGCCAGGCACCGGATCCGCAGCGTCGACATCGTCGGTAAGCCACTGTTGCGGATCTTCGGCCTGGTGCAGGTCAAGATCGGCACAGGCGAACGCGCTGGTGCGGGTGAGGGGTCCATCGACCTGCATCCGGTCACCCGCGCCGAAGCCGAGTGGCTGCGCCGCGAACTGCTCGACCGCGGCCCGGAGGGCGGTGCGGCCACGGCCGAGGACGGCCAGGCGCGCAACGGGTCACTGGCCGAGTTCGACATCGGCTGGATGCGCTTCGCCCCGATGTCGTTTCTGACGCCCGCGCTCGGACTGGCCGCGTTCGGCGCCGTCATGCAGGTCGCCGAGTGGTTCGGTCTGCAGGGCGGCGTGATCGACTGGACCACCGCGCTGATCCGCCAGCTCGCGCTCGCCATCGTGATCGGCGGACTGGTGCTGACGGCGATCGTGGTCGGCGTGGTCGGCTCGATCGCGCTGTTTCTCGAGATGTGGTGGGGATTCCGGCTCGAGCGTGAGCCGAGTGGCACCCTGCGGGTGCGCCGGGGCCTGCTCACCACTCGGTCGATCTCGCTGGAGGAGCGCCGGCTGCGGGGCGTGGACGTGGTCGAACCACTCGGGCACCGCCTGGTCGGTGCCGCGCGGGTGGACGCGATCGCGACCGGTCTCGTGCAGCAGAAGGAGAGCGAGAAGACCGACCACAAGACGCTGCTGCCGCCCGCACCCAGGGCGGAGGCCGACCGGGTCGCGGCGCTCGTGCTCCGCGAGCAGCGGGCACCGACGGCGGCGGTCGGGCTGCGCGTACATCCGATCGCGGCCAAATGGCGCAGGCTGCGCTGGGCTGTCCTGACCGCGCTGGTGCCGGTGCTCGTGCTGTTCGTACTCGGGCTGCTGTTCACCCCGGTGCTGTTGCACCTTGCCTGGATCAGCGCGCTTGTGCTGTTCCCGATCGCGGTGCTGCTCGGCCGCGACGCCTACCGCAATCTCGGCCACGGCCTCACCGGGGACTATCTCGTGACGCGCAGCGGAACCATCCGGCGCAGTACCGCGGCGCTGCAACGGCGGGGGATCGTCGGGTGGACGGCGTCCCAGACGATCTTCCAGCGCAGGGCTGGACTCATCACGCTGACCGCGACAACGGCGGCGGGCGGTGGTGCCTACTCGGCAAGGGACATCGGCCAGAGCGAGGGCCTGGCATTCGCCGAGGAAGCCGTGCCGGACCTCTTCGGGCCGTTCCTCGAGCGTGGCTGAACCCGCCGGGCGAGCGCGGCGGCGCGGGCGACCGGAGCTCCGCGCCCAATAGGGTCGGTTCCATGCGCACTGCCTTCGGAGCCCAGTTCGACGTGCCCACCGGCTATCTGAACACGCCCAGCATCGGCGTGCCCTCCAGCGAGATCGCCGGGACGGTCGCGGAGTCGGTAGGGCGGTGGGGAGCGGGAATGGACGATCCTCCCGACTTCGACGCGGCTGTCCGGACCGCGCGGGATGCCTTCGGCAGGCTGGTCGGCGTTCACGGTGAGCACGTCGCGACGGGCGCGACGGTCTCGCAGCTGGTGTCGATGGTCGCGGCGGGCCTGCCGGACGGAGCCAGTGTGCTCGCCGTACGCGGGGAGTTCACCAGCGTGACCTTCCCGTTCGCGGCCCTGCACTCGCGGGGCGTCACGGTCACCGAGGTGGAGCCGGCCGAACTGCTCACGCACGTCGCGGCGCACGACCTGGTGGCGGTGAGTGTGGTGCAGTCGGCCGACGGTGCCGTCGTTGATCTGGAGGCCCTGCGGGCCGAGGCCGCCGCGGCCGGGGTGCCCGTGCTGCTCGACGCCACCCAGGCCGCGGGCTGGCTGCCGCTGCGACTGGACTGGGCCGACTGGGTCGTGGGCGCAGGCTACAAGTGGCTGCTCGCACCGCGCGGTGCGGCCTGGCTGGCGGTGCGCCCGGACGCGCTCAGCAGGACAGCCCCGCTCGGGGCCAACTGGTATGCGGGTGCCGAGCCGTGGCAGAGCGTCTACGGCCTGCCCTTGCGGCTCGCCGACGGCGCTCGCAGGCTCGATCTCTCCCCGTCCTGGATCGCGCAGGTGGGCGCGGCGGTCGCGCTGCCGTACCTGGCGTCGCTGGACCCCGAGACCGTGCGCGCGCACTGCGTCGGGCTTGCCGACCTGTTGCTGCGCGGGCTCGGCCTGCCGCCGAAGGGCAGCGCCATAGTCTCGCTCGGCGCGGATGAACTCGGCGGAGCGGGCGGGGGCGACCTGAGCGGCACTGGCCAACGGCTGGCCGCCGCGGGGGTGCGGGCCAGTGTGCGAGCCGGACGGGTCAGGGTGGGTTTCCACCTGTACAACACGACCGAGGACGTCGAACTCGTACTGGATGCCATCTCCTGAACACCTGACCCCTGGGAGTCCAGTACGGTCACTGCCCGTGGCTGGAACGCAGTATTTCCCCAATCCGGGTGAACGCCGGGACAACGGCATGGCTGCCGCTGGTGGCCGGGACAGCCGGGACAGCATGGACAGCACCGCTCCGCTGCCCCGGGTGCCCGCGGGCCCACCCGCACCGCCACCGTATGGCGTTCCCTCCGGTCCGGCGGGTGCCGTCCCGGTCGCGCCACGGGGACCCGCCGGGCCGGATCGGCAACTACCCCGGCTCACACCGATCACGGCCGCGGCGCTCGTCGCGATCGCCCTGGTGTCCGGCCTGCTCTGGTGGGTCATCCGGCATGATTCGGGCGGCTCGGAGCCGGAGGCGGTCGCTCAGGACCCGTTGACCAGCGGACAGTTCCGGTACGAGGTCGTCGCCGGGCCGGAGAACACCACCGACTGTGCCGCCAACTCGTACGGAAAGGTCGAGGACTGGTTCGCCGAGCACTCCTGTGACGGCCTGTCGCGCGCGCTCTACGTGACCGAAACCGGTGGGCAGCGCGCACTGGTCTCGGTGGTCCAGGTGACCATGTCGACGCCCGAACTGGCCCAGCAGCTCAAGGTGATCACCGATACCGACAACACCGGCAACGTCAACGATCTGGTGCGCGACGGCACGGCGAACATCCCGGGCGCACCGGAGGTCGCCGGAGGCGAGTACGACTCGAAGGTCGACGGTGGCGAGGTCACGATCGTGGAGGCGCGGCTCTTCGACGACAGCAGCGACCGGGCGTTGCTCTCCCGGATCACCGAGGACGCACTGCGCCTCGGCGGTGTGGGCGGCTGATCGCCGGTGCGGCCCGCTGCTCAGGCCGCGGCGCCGGGGAGGGCCACGGCGGCGGGCTGCTCGTTCGCCTCGGCCCGCCAGCTGGTGCCCCTGGTCGCCGAGGCCAGCAGCGCGTGCGCGGCCATCGTCCGCAGGGGCGCGTCGTCGGTGCGGACCAGTACTCCGTGCCAGGCCCGCGCGGCGTCGGACTCGGCGACGGCGACCACCGCGACCGCGGAGGCCTGATCGGTCACGGGTGTCGCGGGCACGTATGCGGGTTCGGCCGGTTCCGGCGTCGCGCCCGCCGCGGTCAGTACGCGCTCGGCCGCGTCGCGCCGTTCCCGGTGTGCCGCGGCGCCCTCGTCCAGTCCCTTGGCGAAGTCGTCCGGCAGGAACGCGCTGACCAGACCGTAGATCCAGACCGCGGCGTGCTCGGCGGCCAGCGCCTGCTGCAGCGCGGTCGTCGCCTCCGGTTCCACGGTGCCGGTGGTGACCGGGTCAAGCGGGTCCGGCTGGCCCGCCCCGAGCTTCGGCGACAACTGCTGCACGGCAGCACATCCCGCGGCCACCGAGCCCAGCAGGCCCGCACGGTGCCGCGGCGCCTGCGGTAGCAACTCCAGGGCACTCTCGCGGGCGGCGGTCAGTCGCTGCTCCAGCGCCGGCAGGTCAGCCGCCTCGGCGGGCTGCGTGCCCTGCGGCTCGCCCTCGGCCGACGGCCGGTTGGCCCGTTGCACCTCACGGCGCAGGGCGCTCGCGTGCTCGGCGCGCACCTCGGCTACCCGCCCGGCCGCCGCACCTTCCGCGCCGCCGAGCCTGCCGGCGAGTGTGCGTGCCGCCTCGGCGTCGGCCTCGGCCTGTTCCAGCAGGGGAACCAGCGGGTCGGGGTCCTCGGGGTAGCCCGGGCCGCAGGCCGCGAGCGGGACAGCGAGGCCCGCGGTGAGCAGGGCGGCCCGCAGCACGTCACGCCGGGTGCGGGGCATCGGTCGATCTCTCCATCCAGCCGTCACATCGGCCCATCCTGCCAGGTGAGGTCCGGCCGCCGGCGCCCGCGCGCGACCGGCACCGGGTATCGCACTTTCCCGGGAAAGTGCGATATGGCGCGCGTGCAAGGACCGCGCTTTCCCGGGAAAGTGCGAGATCCGCGGGCTTGCGCCGACGTTCGGCCGGGCTTGCGCCGACCTTCGGCCGACCACCGGCGCTCGCGCAGACAGGCAAGATAAGCTGGACCATCACCAACCAGATGGCGGCAGGGACGCACGACCGGCAACATGTCGGCGGACGGACCGGCCACGTACCGCAGCCGAATAGGGGAGCATCACGGTGGCAGGAGAAGTCGCCAGCCGGCTGGAACCGATCGTGGCCGAGGCCGTCGCGGCCGCCGGTTTCGATCTCGACGGCCTCGACATCCAGCAGGCGGGCCGCCGCAAGCTGGTCAAGGTCGTGGTGGACGGCGACAACGGAGTCGGCCTGGACGAGGTGGCCGACATCAGTCGCGCCGTGTCGGCCGTGCTCGACGCGCACGACGAGCTGATCGCCGGGGCCTACACACTCGAGGTGACCTCGCCGGGTGTGGACCGGCCACTGGCCAAGCCAAGACACTGGCGTCGCGCCCGCTACCGGCTGGTCCGCGTCACCCCGGTGGAGGGCGCCGAGTTCGTCGGCAGAGCGGGGGACGCGGGCGAGAGCTCCGTCCGTCTGCTGGTCGACGGTTCGATCCGCGAGCTGCCCTACCGCGAGGTGGCCAAGGCCGTCATCGAGATCGAGTTCCGGCAGCCGCCGGTCGAGGAGCTCAAACTGCTGGACAACGACACACAGGACCAAAACGGGCGAAACCAGGAGGAGTCGAGGTGAACGTCGACATCGCGGCGCTGCGCGCGATCGAGCGGGACAAGGAGATCCCGTTCGACACGGTGCTCGATGCCATCGAGACCGCTCTGCTGACCGCCTACAAGCACACCGAGGGTCACCAGCCCCGGGCCAAGATCGACATCGATCGCAAGTCGGGCTATGTCCGGGTGCTGGCGCACACTCTGGACGAGAACGGCGAGATCGCCGAGGAGTGGGACGACACCCCGGAGGGGTTCGGCAGGATCGCCGCCACCACCGCCCGGCAGGTCATCCTGCAGCGCCTGCGCGATGCCGAGCACGAGCGCACCTACGGCGAGTACTCCGCCAAGGAGGGCGAGATCGTCGGCGGGGTGATCCAGCGGGACACCCGGGCGAACGCCAGGGGCGTGGTGGTCGTGCAGATCGGTGACACCGAGGGCGTGCTCATGTCCGGCGAGCAGGTACCCGGCGAGTCCTACGAGCACGGCAGCCGGATCAAGGCGTATGTGCTCGGCGTCTCCCGTGGCGCACGAGGCCCGCAGATCATGCTGTCCCGCAGCCATCCCAACCTCGTCCGGAAGCTGTTCGCGCTGGAGGTGCCGGAGATCGCCGACGGCACGGTGGAGATCACCGCCGTCGCGCGGGAAGCCGGTCACCGGTCCAAAATCGCCGTGCGGTCCACGATCTCGGGCGTCAACGCCAAGGGCGCCTGCATCGGTCCGGTCGGGGCCAGGGTCCGAAACGTGATGAGCGAGCTGGCCGGCGAGAAGATCGACATCATCGACTTCTCCGAGGACCCCGCACGCTTCGTCGGGAATGCGCTCTCGCCCGCGAAGGTTGTATCCGTACGCGTCGTCGACGAGCGGGCCAAGACCGCGCGAGTCGTGGTGCCGGACTTCCAGCTTTCGCTGGCGATCGGCAAAGAAGGCCAGAACGCCCGCCTCGCCGCCCGGCTCACCGGGTGGCGGATCGACATCCGCAGTGACGCCGCACCGGACGGTGAACCGGTGCAGACGGAGTCGCCCCACACCGACTCAGCACAGGCCGCGACAACCGGTTCGGCTGAGTGAGGGGTGACGGTCTAGACTTGTCGGTGGTTCAACGTCCGAAGCGGGCTGCCGTACGCCGCGAGCACGGAGAGTATCCGGTTCGCACCTGCGTGGGGTGCAAGCAACGGGCGCTGGCCGGCGAGCTGCTCCGAGTGGTCGCGGAGGACGGGCGAGTGGTCGTCGACGAGCGTCGACGGTTGCCGGGCCGGGGTGCATGGCTGCATCCCGATGCCGGGTGCCTGACCAAGGCTGAACGGCGGCGAGCGTTTCCCAGGGCCTTACGGACTACTGGGGTGCTCGACGTCTCGGCCGTGCGGCATCATCTCGAGCAGTCGTAACGAGGTATCGCCAGGCGATACGGGCAGTACGGATCCGGGAACTTCCCGGATCTGGTCGGAATCAAGGAAGCAGGTCGACCCGTCATGAGTCAGCCGTGAAGCTGAAGCCATGAACGCGCGACGATAGGACGAGGTCTGCGGGTCTAGCCGCCGGCCTCACCAGTTGAGGAGAGCAGTGGCAGGCAAGGCCCGCGTACACGAGCTTGCAAAAGAGCTCGGAGTAACGAGTAAGGACGTTCTCGCCAAGCTGAAAGAGCAGGGCGAGTTCGTGAAGTCGGCATCATCCACGGTCGAGGCACCCGTTGCCCGCCGCTTGCGTGATGCCTTCCCCGGTAAGGAATCCAAGCCAAGCAGGTCCGGTGGCAAGAAGCCGTCGGCACCCACATCCCAGGCGCCGCAGGCACCGGCGGAGTCCCAGTCGGCTCCGGCGGCTCCGGCAGCACCGTCGGCACCGTCGGCACCGAGCCCTTCGGCTCCGCCCGCACCGTCGGCCCCTTCGACCCCGCCTTCGGCCGACGCGCCGAAGCCCGGACAGTCGCAGGCCCGTCCCGCGGCGAAGCCCGGCCCCAAGCCAGGACCGCGTCCCGGTCCGGCAGCCCCCACTCCGCCGGCCCAGCCGGAGCCGGAGCAGGAGGCTCCCGCGGCCAAGGCGACTCCGCAGCAGGAGACTCCGCCCGCGCAGCAGGGTGGCTCCGGCGGCGCGGTCGTGCCGCCGAAGCCGCAGGGCCCGAAGCCCGCAGGCCCGAAGCCCGGCCCGCGTACCCCGCGGGTCGGCAACAACCCGTTCGGCGTCGGTGCGGGTTCGCCCCCGCAGCGTCCGGCCGCGCCGCGTCCCGGTGGCGGTCAGCAGGGTGGCGAGCGTGGCGGCAATGCCCGGCCAGGCGCAGAGCGTCCGGCAGCTGGTCCCCGTGGCGGCGGTAACGCGCCAAGCGGCAACCGGCCGACTCCCGGCAACATGCCGCCGAGGCCGAACCCGGGCATGATGCCCACCCGTCCGGCCCGTCCCGCGGGCGGACCCGGTGGCGGCCGTGGCGGACCCGGTGGTCCCCGTGGTGGTCCCGCGGGCGGTCCCGGTGGCGGCCGTGGCGGACCCGGTGGTCCCCGTGGTGGCGGCGGCGGTGCCGGTGGCGGTTTCCGCCCCGGTGGCGGTGGCCCTCCCGGTGGCGGCGGTGCCGGTGGCGGTTTCCGTCCCGGTGGCGGTGGCCCCCCCGGTGGTGGCGGCTTCCGTGGCCGCGGTGGCGGCGGTCGTGGCGCCACGGCAGGTGCCTTCGGTCGCGCCGGTGGCCCCTCGCGGAAGGGGCGCAAGTCGAAGCGGCAGAAGCGCCAGGAGTACATGGAGAACATGCAGGCGCCCAGCGTCGGCGGCGTTCGCCTGCCCAAGGGTGGCGGTGAGACGATCCGCCTGGCGCGGGGAGCCTCGCTGACCGACTTCGCCGACAAGATCGACGCCAACCCGGCAGCGCTGGTGCAGGTGTTGTTCCACCTCGGTGAGATGGTCACCGCGACCCAGTCGGTGTCCGACGACATTCTCGAGCTGCTCGGCTCGGAGATGAACTACCGCGTGCAGGTGGTCAGCCCCGAGGAGGAGGACCGCGAGCTGCTGGAGACCTTCGACCTCACCTACGGCGAGAACGCCGGTGACGAAGAGGACCTGCAGGTGCGGCCGCCGGTCGTGACCGTCATGGGTCACGTCGACCACGGTAAGACCCGCCTGCTGGACACCATCCGTAAGACGAAGGTGCTCGAGGGCGAGGCAGGTGGCATCACCCAGCACATCGGTGCCTACCAGATCGAGACCGACCTCGAGGGCAACTCGCGGCTGATCACCTTCATCGACACCCCTGGTCACGAGGCGTTCACCGCCATGCGTGCCCGTGGTGCGAACTCGACCGACATCGCGGTGATCGTGGTGGCGGCCGACGACGGTGTGATGCCGCAGACGGTGGAGGCGATCAACCACGCCCAGGCGGCCAAGGCGCCGATCGTGGTCGCGGTCAACAAGATCGACGTCGAGGGGGCCAACCCCGACAAGATCCGCCAGCAGCTCACCGAGTACAACCTGGTCGCCGAGGAGTACGGCGGCGACACGATGTTCGTCGAGATCTCGGCGAAGCAGGGTGTCAACATCGAGGGCCTGCTGGAAGCGATCCTGCTGACCGCCGATGCTGCCCTGGACCTGCGGGCGAACCCCGACATGGAGGCCCAGGGTGTGGCGATCGAGGCACACCTGGACCGCGGTCGCGGTCCGGTCGCCACGGTGCTGGTGCAGCGCGGCACGCTCCGGGTCGGTGACTCGGTGGTCGCGGGTGACGCCTACGGCCGCGTCCGGCGGATGGTTGACGAGCACAACGAGGACGTGACCGTGGCGACGCCGTCGCGGCCGGTTCAGGTCATCGGGTTCACCTCGGTGCCCGGTGCCGGTGACACGTTCCTGGTGGTGGACGAGGACCGGGTGGCACGGCAGATCGCCGAGCGCCGCCAGGCCCGGATCCGCAACGCCATGAACGCGGCCAAGCGCAAGCGCGTCAGCCTCGAGGACCTGGACTCCGCTCTCAAGGAGACCTCGACCCTCAACCTGATCGTCAAGGGTGACAACTCGGGTACCGTCGAGGCGCTCGAGGCATCCCTGGTGCAGCTGGAGGTCGGCGACGAGGTCGAGCTCAACATCGTGCACCGCGGCGTCGGTGGCGTGACCGAGAGCGACATCGACCTGGCGACCGCGTCCGACGCGATCGTGTTGGGCTTCAACGTGCGAGCACAGGGCAAGGCGACCGAGCGGGCCAACCGCGAGGGCGTCGACGTCCGGTACTACACGGTGATCTACCAGGCGATCGAGGAGATCGAGCAGGCCCTGAAGGGCATGCTCAAGCCGGAGTACGAAGAGGTCGAGCTCGGCAAGGCGGAGGTCCGCGAGGTCTTCAAGTCCTCCAAGATCGGCACCATCGCCGGTTGCCTCGTCACCTCCGGTCAGATCCGGCGCAATGCCAAGGCTCGTCTGCTCCGGGACAACGTGGTCGTCGCCGAGAACCTGCCCATCAACTCGCTGAAGCGGTTCAAGGACGACGCGGTGGAGGTCCGTGAGGGCTTCGAGTGTGGTCTCACGCTCGGTAGGTACAGCGACATCAAGGTCGACGATGTCATCGAGACCTACGAGCAGCGCGAGAAGCCACGCGTCTGACAGATATCGGTAGCGGCCGGGTGTCCACTTCGGGCACCCGGCCCACCCACCGGTACAGCACGAAATCACGCTCAGGTGAGGTTCCTTGTACGTCGGTGCTCTCGAACTCGACCTGCTTCTCGGCGACGTCCGGTCGCTGAAACAGAAGCGGTCGGCGGTGCGGCCACTGGTGGCCGAGATCCGGCGAAGGTTCGAGGTTTCCGTGGCCGAGGCAGGGCACCTCGATCTGCACCGGCGCGCCCTGATCGGAGTGGCGGTCGTCGCGGCGGACGCCACGCACGCGCGCGAGGTACTGCAGAACTGCGAGCGACTGGTGGCAGCCAGGCCTGACCTGGAGCTGCTGTCCGCCCGGCATCGGTTACTCGGGCCGGACGACTAACTCACTAGCTGAAAGGGGTGCCCCATGGCCGATCAGGCTCGTGCACGCAGGTTGGCCAAACGGATCGCGCAGATCGTCGCGTCCGCACTGGAGCATCAGGTCAAGGATCCCCGGCTGGCGACCGTGACGGTCACCGACGCGAGGATCACCGGCGATCTGCGGGACGCCACCGTGTACTACACCGTTCGCGGTGAGACGCTCGACGCTGTGCCCGACTACGCGGCGGCGGCAGCGGCACTGGAGTCCGCTCGCGGAGTTCTGCGTACCAAGGTCGGGGAAGGAACCGGGGTGCGGTACACGCCCACCCTCGAGTTCGTCGCGGACCGGGTGCCCGAGGACGCCAAGCGCATCGAGGACCTGCTCGCCAAGGCCAGGGAGGCCGACGCGGAGGTGGCTCGCCGGGCGACCGGAGCCGAACCCGCGGGCGATCCTGATCCGTACCGCGTGCCGCGTACGGACGACGAGGACCTGGCCGATGAGGACGCCGACTCCGCCATCGAGTCCGATTCCGACAGTGACGCGGATTCTCGCGCCTAGGTTTCGCTCGATCGCCGCGATGGTGGCGATCGGGAGTACGGTCCCCGCCTGCTGAATCAGCGAGTACTCGGGATTTCGCCTTTGGTGCTGATGGTGCGGGCGATTTCGCGCAACTTGATGTTGTGGTCCTGCGATGCTTTGGTCAGTGCGGCGAATGCCTGTTGCTCGGTGAGGCCATGCCGCTCCATGAGAATTCCGAGCGCCTCTCCGATTTCCTGCCGGGTGCGGATCGCCTCGTGTAACTGCGCTTCGTTGCGGGCACTGGCCAGCGCGACCGCCGCGTGGGAGGCCAGAATCCAGCCGACGTGTTCGGAGAGGTCAGTGAAGGCACCGGGCTGAGACGAGTAGAGATCGAGCGCGCCGAGATCGTCCTCACCGTCGGTGAAGAGCAGAAACCCCATCATGCTCGCGACCCCGAGTTCGCGAGCCTGGGGCACATACCGCGGCCACCTGTGCTCGGTACTGGTCAGGTCGGCGATCCGGAAAGCTTCTCGCTTGTGGTACGCGGCATCGAAACAGGGGCCTTCCCCGAGCTCGCCCTGCAGCCGGTCCGAAGCGCGGACCACGTTGTCGGTGAGCGCCATCGTCAGGACCCTGCCGCCACGCAGGACCAGGACGCCCGCGGCCTCGCAGCCTTCGACCTGGTCCACCGCGTGGGTCACGATCCGGTCCAGTGTCTCCTGAACAGAGCCCTGGTACAGCAGGTCGCGGGCCATATGCGCCATCGAGGTCGCGAGGTCTTCCCACTCTCGCCCCTCCGTCATGACACCACTCCCCGAATCGCCCTGCCGTTCGTTTGCCACCCTGCCACAGCCCGCGACGGGCGGCTCAGCGCGCGGATTGGTCCCGGTGCGTTTCACCACGTCCCTCGTGCGGGACTTCCTTCACCGCGACGATCAGGTCGCGCAGGATCGCCTGGTCCACGCGGTGTTCGAGCTGGTCGTAGGGGCCGCCGGCACGGACCCGCAATCCCGCACCGGCGAGGATCTCGGTGAGTTCCTCGCGTTTGGCGACGTTCGTGTTCCAGGAGATCCCGATCGCGCCACCGGGGCGCAACACCCGGGTCCACCCGGGTACCGCCGCGGCCAGCAGTTCCCGCGGGCTGCGCACCGGCCCCGAACCAGCGGCCCGGCTGCCGTGCTGCACGCCGTAGGGGGCATCGGTGACGATCACGTCGACGGAGTCCCGCTTCAACAGCTGGTCGATGGTCAGTGTGTCGCAGTTGTAGTAAGTGAGGCTGCGCGTTTCCCCGGCCTTGTACCGCTCCTTGGTCAGGCCGAACTCGATGTCCAGCTTTCGGCCGAGGCGCACCTTGTTACGCCGCACCGCACCCGCCTCCGCGCTGTGCTTGACCCGCTTGGTGCGCAGCCACGTCTTCACGAACTGCTCGTAGGCCTCGAAATCCCGGCCGTCCACCTCGAACCCGGTCGCGTCGCAGCCGTACATCATCGCGTGATTCAGGGTGGTACCTCTGCCGCACAACGGATCGAGCACGTGCGCCGGCGCGTCGCGCAACGTCGTGGCGCGACCGGCGGCCAGCAGGGTGATGTTCAGCAGCAGCTTGGTGAACAGCTCGTTCGTCTTGCCCGGGTACTTCTGGATGGTGAGCAGGTCCGAGTCGAACCACGCCAGCGGGCTGGTGCGGATCGGGCGCAGGAGCGCACCGGCCACCTCGAACAGCACGTACATCGAGGACAGATCGGACAGATGCGCGACATCGTCCTCGGTCAGCGGGTGCTCCGTCGCGAAGGTGACGTACTCCGTCCCGGCGATCTCGCGCTGCTCGATCTCGGTCACCGGCTGGGACAGTGCGGTGTCGCCGAGTATCTCCAGTTCGGCGCGGAGCAACCGCGGTGACACGTCGTGGTAGACGCGGTTGGCTGCGGGCAGGATGAGGATCGCGTACTCGGGCATCGGGAGAGAAGCGTAGCTTGCAGTCGTGAGCACTCTCGCCCTGGACGACCTCGCCCGCGCCGCCGCGCTGCTGCGCGAGGCCACCGACGTGACCCTGCTGGCCCACATCCGGCCCGACGCCGACGCGCTCGGGAGCGCGCTCGCACTGGCCCAGGTGCTGGCGCACCGGGGTGCCACGGTGCGGGTCAGCTTCGCCGAACCCGCGACCGTTCCGGAGAGCCTGCGCGGACTCGATCCGGGGCTGTGGGTCCCCGCCACCGAACTGCCCGATTCGGAGCCGCTGCTGATCGCGCTGGACTCGGCGAGCCCCGCCAGGCTCGGTGCGCTCGGGGAACGGGTCGACAGCACCAAACGAGCCGGGGGCCGGGTGCTGGTGATCGACCACCACGCATCCAACACGTTCTACGGCACCGACCACGTTGTGGACGACACCGCGGAGGCCACCGCCGTGCTCGTGCTGCGCCTGCTCGACGAGCTGGGTGCGGACCTCGACGAGCCCGTGGCGCGCTGTCTTTACGCGGGTCTGGTCACCGACACCAGCGGTTTTCGCAGGGCGACACCGCAGACCCACCGGGTGGCCGGACGGCTGCTGGCGGCCGGCGTGGACCCGGACCGCGTCGTACGCGAGGTGGCCGAGGAGCGCCCATTCGGCTGGCTGCCGATGCTGGCGCGGGTGCTCAGCGCGGCGAGGCTGGACACCACAGCCGCTCGCGGCCTCGGCCTGGCTCACGCCGTGGTGACCGAAGATGACGCCGCGGGTGTTCGGCTGGAGGAGATCGAGAGTGTGATCGACGTGGTTCGCTCGGTCCGGGAGGCCGAGGTGGCCGCCGTGTTCAAACAGTCGGGCCCCGCACAGTGGACCGTGTCCCTGCGGGCGAAGTCGCGAATAGATGTGTCCTCGGCCGCCCGCGCACTCGGTGGCGGCGGGCATCGTCTCGCCGCGGGTTGCACCCTCGACGGTACGGTCGAGCAGGCACTGCGGCAGGTACGCACCGCACTCGCGGAGGCCCCGCTGCTGTGACTCGCGAGGCTGTGACACCCGAGCATTCCGCAACCGGCCGGGTGGCGCCGAAGCGCGTGCTCGGCCTTGCCGTGCCCGCGCTCGGAGTGCTCGCGGCGGAACCGTTGTACGTCCTGGTCGACACCGCCGTCGTCGGCCATCTCGGCGCGCTGCCGCTGGCTGGGCTGGCACTCGGCGGGGTGCTGCTCACACTGGTGTCCACCCAGCTCACATTCCTGTCCTACGGCACCACCGCCCGCACGGCCCGGCTGCACGGTGCCGGTCGCAGGGCGGAGGCGGTCAGCGAGGGTGTGCAGGCGACATGGATCGCCATCGCGGTCGGCATCGTCGTGCTGCTCGCCGGTCAGTTGCTCGCCGCGCCGGTGGCCAGGGGACTTTCCGGGGACGCGCAGATCGCCGAGCAGGCGGCTTCCTGGCTGCGGATCGCCCTGTTCGGCGCGCCGCTGATCCTGATCACGATGGCGGGCAACGGCTGGATGCGTGGCGTGCAGGACGCGGTGCGTCCGCTGCGCTACGTGCTCGCGGGTAACGGCATCTCCGCCGTGCTCTGTCCGATCCTGGTCTACCCGGTGGGCTGGGGGTTGGAGGGATCGGCTGTAGCCAACGTAGTGGCCCAGGTGATCTCGGCGGCACTGTTCCTCAACGCGCTGCGCCGGGAGCGGGTGCCGCTGCGCCCGGACCTGCCCGTCATGAAGGCACAACTCGGGATGGGCCGGGACCTGGTGCTGCGCAGTCTCGCTTTCCAGGCCTGCTTCGTCTCGGCCGCCGCCGTGGCGGCCCGCACTTCGACGGCGGCCGTCGGCGCGCACCAGGTGGTGCTGCAGCTCTGGACGTTTCTGGCGCTGGTCCTGGACTCGGTCGCGATCGCGGCGCAGTCCCTGGTCGGGGCCGCGCTCGGCGCGGGCTCGTCCCGGCAGGCCCGGGGTATCGCAGGGCAGATCACCCGGTACGGACTGGTGTTCGGCTGTGTACTGGGAATCGTGTTCGCCGCGGTGTCGCAGGTGCTGCCGCGTGTGTTCACCACAGATCCCGGGGTACTGGCGGAGATTCCGAACGCCTGGTGGTTCTTCGTCGCGCTGCAGCCGGTCGCGGGGATCGTGTTCGCATTGGACGGTGTGCTGCTCGGTGCGGGCGACGCGGCGTTCCTGCGCACCGCGACCCTCGGCAGCGCCGTGCTTGGCTTCCTGCCGCTGATCTGGGCGTCGCTCGGTTTCGGCTGGGGGCTGGCCGGAATCTGGACCGGGCTGTCGGTGTTCATGCTGCTGCGCCTGGTCGCCGTCGTCGTGCGGTGGCACTCGGGGCACTGGGCCGTGGTGGGTGCGGTCAGGGGCGTGAGGACCACCTGACCAGCACGTGAGCAATCGCACTTCGATAACGGGTATGTTTCGGCGTTGCGTAGCCGATACAACTAATGAGCGGTGCGGCAACGCCGGCGCCCGCGACCCGTCCTCATCCGTCGCCATCCGTCGCCGATGTCGTCCTCACCGAAGGAGTGCCGTGCCCACCCAGTCGATGTCCCAGCGAGCGACCGGTCGCTCCTGGGCGATCTGGCTGACCGGAGCCACCGTCTACCTACTCGCCGTCTTCCACCGCACCTCGTTCGGCGTCGCCGGGCTGGAGGCGCTCGACCGGTTCGGCGTCGGAGCGGCGGCCCTCGGCACGTTCACCGTGTTGCAGGTCGGCGTCTACGCCGCCATGCAGATTCCGACCGGGCTGCTGGTCGACCGGTTCGGTCCGCGTGCGGTACTCACCACCGCACTGCTGGTGCTCGGAGCCGGCCAGGTGCTGCTGGCGACCGCGCAGTCGTACCCCGTCGGCCTGCTGGCCAGGGGAGTGCTCGGGCTGGGCGACGCCCTGACGTTCGTCAGTGTGCTGCGGCTGATCGCCGCACACTTCCCCGCGCGGCAGTACGCCGTGGTCACCTCGTTCACCACCGCGATGGGTTACGTCGGCAACCTGGCCGCGACTGTCCCGCTGACCCTGCTGCTCGCCGGCCCTGGGTGGACCCCCACGTTCCTGATCGCCGGGATCGTGACCGTCGTCTTCGCGATCGCGGTGAACCTGCGGGTGCGGGACACCCCGCTCGGCGTGGCTCCCGTGCGGACCTCGGCGGGCGGGCCTCGTGCGGTGGGCGCGCAGGTGGCCGAAGCGTGGCGGGTGCCCGGCACCCGGCTGGGATTCTGGCTGCACTTCAGCACGATGTTCGCGCCGAACGTGCTGACCCTGCTGTGGGGTCTGCCGTTCCTTGTGGACGGTCAGGGGCTGGCGCCGAAGTCGGCGAGCGCCCTGCTGACCGTGTTCGTCTTCGGGTCGATGGTTGGCGGCCCGCTGGTGGGCACCCTGATCGGGCGTCATCCCTCGCTGCGCCTGCCACTGGCCGTCGGCTACCTCGGCGGCGCCTCGCTGGTCTGGGCGACACTGCTCGGGTGGCCGGGCACGATCCCGATCGCGGTGCTGGTGCCGAGCTTCGCGTTCCTTTCCCTCGGTGGGCCCGTTTCGATGATCGCGTTCGCGCTGGCACGCGACTACAACCCGCTGCGGCGGGTCGGTACGGCCACGGGCGTGGTCAACGTCGGCGGGTTCGTCGCGACGACGGTGTCGGCGCTGGCGATCGGAGTACTGCTGGAGTGGACAGGGGAGTTCCGGATCGCCCTGCTGGCAGTCATCGGACTCCTGGCGTTCGGTGCGTCGCGCATGCTGGTCTGGTGGCGCAGGACCAGGGCGCAGTTGTTCGCCGCTCAGGCGCGCGGTGAACAACTACCCGTGCGGATCCGGCGCAGGCGCTGGGATACACCGGACCGGGAGCGGCGCACGGTCAGCGCGGCCGCCGCGTAGCACGCGGCCCTGGCCGGCAGTTCGACGTGTGTGCCCGAGCACGTGAGCGCGATGGATACAGTGCGCGCGTGTCTCGCCAGCAACAGTCGCGTAAACCCGCCCCTCCGCCCGGTCTGCTGATCGTCGACAAGCCCGCGGGGATGACGTCGCACGACGTCGTCGCCAGGGCCCGGCGGATCATGGGCACCCGCAAGGTCGGGCACGCGGGCACGCTCGACCCGATGGCGACCGGCGTGCTGGTACTGGGCATCGAGCGGGCCACCAAACTGCTCGGGCATCTGGCGCTCGACCGCAAGACGTACCTCGCGACGATTTCCCTCGGCGAGGCGAGGACCACCGACGACAGCGAGGGTGAGGTGCTCACCCGGGCGGAGCCCGCCGAGGTCGCCGCCGTCGGCGACGCGGCGATCCAGGCGGGGATCGCCGAGCTCACCGGCGACATCCAGCAGGTGCCGAGCGCGGTCAGCGCGGTGAAGGTGGACGGCAAGCGGGCCTACGCCCGCGTGCGCGCTGGGGAGGAGGTGGATCTGCCTGCCCGGCCCGTTTCGGTCTACCGGTTCGACCTGCTCGGTGTGCGGCGCCAGGAGGGCGCGCTCGAACTCGACGTCATGGTCGAGTGCTCGTCCGGCACCTACGTCCGGGCGCTGGCGCGGGATTTCGGCGCCGGACTTGGTGTCGGTGGCCATCTCGTCGCCCTGCGCCGGACCACGGTCGGGCCGTTCACACTTGCCGCGGCACGGACGCTGGAGAAGCTGGAGGAGGAACCCGCGCTCTCCTACGATCTCGGCGCCGCGGTCGCCGCCGCTTTCGCGCGCAGGGACGTCGATCCGGCCACCGCGCGGGCCATTCGTTACGGCCAGCGGATTCCGGCGGCGGGTATACCCGGTGTGTACGGCGTCTTCGATCCGGACGGTCGCGTACTCGCCCTCGCCGCCGATACCGAGAACGTGGCCCGAACGGTCGTCGTCCTCGCCCCGGCCTAGAGTTTCAGGGGTACGACACACAGTGGTCTCTGCTACGACAGTGGTCTGACGCAAAGGTGGTTCGGTGCAGCGTTGGCGCGGATTGGCGGATCTTCCCAGCGGTTGGGGACGATGCGTCGTCACGATCGGAGTGTTCGACGGGGTTCACCGTGGTCATCAGGCGCTGATTCGCCGGACCGTCGAGACGGCGCAGTCACGTGGGCTGCCCAGCGTGGTGCTCACCTTCGACCCGCACCCGTCGGAGGTCCTGCGCCCCGGCAGTCACCCTGCGCAGCTCACCACGTTGCGGCGCAAGGCCGAACTCGTCGAGGAACTGGGCGTCGACGTCTTCGCCGTCCTGCCGTTCACCCTGGAGCTGTCCCGGTTGCCCGCGCACGAGTTCGTGCACGAGGTGCTGGTCGACCGGCTGCACGCGGCGGTCGTGGTGGTCGGGCAGAACTTCACCTTCGGCGCCAAGGCCGCGGGCAACATCGAGTTGCTGCGCACACTGGGCACCCGCTTCGGGTTCGTCGCCCACGGGGCACAGTTGCAGGGCCGCACACTCGCCGACGAAACCGCACAGGAGGAGGACACCTCGGCGGAGATCACCTTCTCCTCGACCTACGTTCGCTCCTGCATCGATGCCGGTGATGTCGGGGCCGCGGCCGACGCGCTGGGCCGTCCGCACCGGCTGGAGGGCATCGTGGTGCGCGGCGAGGGCCGAGGGCATGACCTGGGGTACCCGACGGCCAATCTGTCCACCCCGCGCTTCGCCGCGATTCCGGCCGACGGGGTCTACGCCTGCTGGTTCACCCGGCCGGCCAAGCCAGGGGACCGGCTGCCCGCCGCGGTCTCCGTCGGGACGAACCCGACCTTCTCCGGCCGTGAGCGCACGGTCGAGGCCTTCGTGCTCGACGTGGACGAGGACTTCTACGGCCAGCACGTCGCGCTGGACTTCGTCGGAAGGCTGCGCGACCAGGTGCGCTTCGACTCCTCCGACGCGCTCGTGGCGCAGATCGACGACGACGTCGCGCGGACCAGGGCCACGCTGGGGTCCGGCTGAGCCTGCCGCCGAGCGGCGCCCCCGCGCCCTGGTCCCGTTGGCGGTGCGAATGCGAACGGCTGGGTGATTCGGCCACGGTCGGCGCGCGCTACCTGGCAAGATGCTCGGCAGCGGCCGCCCGCTCGTAATGTGCCCGGACGGGGCCGTTCGCGCATTCGCTGTCTAGGGGAGCAGGAAAAGGTGGAGGACCAGAAGATCGTCCAGCGCAACATCGCACTTCAGCGGGAGTGGTACGGGGAGCCACTGGGCGACCGGGTCCGCAGATTGGTGGTGGCGTTCGACGTCTCCCAGGCCTTCCTCGCCGAGGTGCTCGGCATCAGCGCCCCGATGCTGAGTCAGGTGATGAGCGGCAGACGCGCGAAGATCGGCAACCCGGTCGTACTCGCCCGGATGATCATGCTCGAACGCAAGATCCTCATTCCCGCGGTCGCCGCCGGTAACCGGGAGGCGATGCAGACCGCGCTCGAGGACGTTCGCGATGCCAGGCCCACCGTCGGCCGGGACACCGTCCCCGTCGGAGCGGGCGCCGACGATCGGGCTGTGCTCGCCGTGCTGCGGGAGGTCGCCGAGGACGAGAACCTCGGGGACGCCGCGGATCGGCTCGACCCGGACTTCCCCGCCATCGCGGACCTGCTGCGCAGGGCGGGCAAGAACTCCTGAGGTGAGCGGCGTGCTGATCGGCGGGCGCGAAGTTCCCCAATGTGGCTTTCGGGAACTTAGACGTCCCCAATGTGGCTTTCGGGTACTCCAACGTCCCCAATGCCACATTGGGGAACTCCAACGTCCCCAATGTGGCATTGGGGACGTGTCGCCGGGGCGGGGTGGCGCCGTCGTGGCGTGCGGACTCGGGCGGCATCCGAGGACGTTGCGGTGAGTGGCGTGCGGTTGTTCAGTGCCCTGGTGCCTCCGGCTGACGCGGTGCGGTCGCTGCGGGAGGCGCTGGATGGCGTCCCCGGCCACGCGGAGCCGGGAGCGGCCGGTCTGCGCTGGATCCCGCCGCACCAGTGGCACATCACACTTGGCTTCTACGGAGCCGACGATCCGCAGGTCAGAGCGGATCACCTCGGTACGACGCTGGCCGGGTTGACCGCACGCGAGGTACGGCTCACGGGGTCCGGCACGTTTCCCGGCGTACTATGGGTGGGAGTGGACGGAAACCTGGGCGAGCTGGCTACCGCTACCAAAGCCGCCACCGAAGCGGAGTCCGGCGACCGGCCGTTCCACCCGCATCTCACCATCGCGCGGCACCGGGACCGGCTGGGGTCCGAGAACGTTGCCAACGCGCTCGCGAGATACCGAGGGCCCTCGTGGACGGCGAGCGAGGTCGTGCTGTTCGCCAGTGAGCCGGGGCCGCAGTACACCCCGATCGAGCGCTTCGGCCTTGTCGAGCACATGCGGTAATTACGTGGCTGCTACGCTCGATAGTTGGGTCCGGCTGCAGTCCGTGGCGGCCGTGACCGACTCACCCGGCGTGAACGATCGTCCGGGCCGCACGGCACAGAGAAGAACGACATTCACAGCGAGCGTCAGCTTGTACTGGCGATCGACGGTGGGCCCGAGGTTTGCCCGAGGCGCCTGTGTGTGAACCGTTCTTCTGAGACAACAAGGAGTACAGCGTGGCTCTGTCCACTGACGAAAAGAAGTCGATCCTCACCGAGTACGGCGTGCACGACTCGGACACCGGATCGCCCGAGGCCCAGGTGGCCCTGCTGACCAAGCGGATCATCGGTCTCACCGAGCACCTGAAGACTCACAAGCACGACCACCACTCGCGTCGTGGTCTGTTGTTGCTGGTCGGCCGTCGCCGTCGGCTGCTCAACTACGTGATGAAGGTGGACATCGAGCGGTATCGGGCGCTGATCCAGCGCCTCGGCCTCCGCCGATGAGCTGAACCGAGGGGGAGTGGCCACCGGGTCGCTCCCCCTCGGTGCATCACCGCAGGAAACACAGCAAGACACGAGTTAGACGAAGAAAACAGGGCGAGCGCACCGCGCGCGAGGACAAGTTCGCCGGTCCTCGGTAGTGGCTCCCGGGTCGAACCCGGGGGCTTCGATCGAAGACCGGCCTCGTTCCTCGGGCGTGCCCCAAAGGGTGGGGACAGCGTTGCCCGAGACGATGAGGAGAAACACCATATGACCGACGCAAGCGGAACAACCGTGCACGAGACCGAAGCCGTGATCGACAACGGCCGGTTCGGCACCCGCACGGTCCGCTTCGAGACGGGCAGGCTGGCCAGGCAGGCCGCCGGATCCGTCGTCGCCTACCTGGACGACGAGACCATGCTCCTGTCGGCGACCACCGCCTCGAAGCACCCGAAGGAGCACTTCGACTTCTTCCCGCTGACGGTGGACGTCGAGGAGCGGATGTACGCGATCGGGAAGATCCCCGGCTCGTTCTTCCGCCGTGAGGGCCGCCCCTCCACCGACGCCGTCCTGACCTGCCGGCTGATCGACCGCCCGCTGCGCCCGTCGTTCGCCGACGGACTGCGCAACGAGATCCAGGTCGTCATCACCGTGCAGAGCCTGGACCCGCAGGACCCCTACGACGTGCTGGCCATCAACGCCGCTTCGGCGTCCACCCAGCTCAGCGGCATCCCGTTCTCCGGCCCGATCGCCGGCGTCCGCGTCGCGCTGATCGAGGACCAGTGGGTCGCGTTCCCGACCTGGGAGCAGCTGGAGAAGGCCACGTTCAACATGGTCGTCGCGGGCCGCGTGGTCAACGACGCCGGTGACGTCGCCATCATGATGGTCGAGGCCGAGGGCAGCGAGAACACCCTCGACCTGATCGCCGCCGGTGCCAAGGCGCCGAACGAGCAGGTCGTGGGCGAGGGCCTGGAGGCGGCCAAGCCGTTCATCCGGGTGCTGTGCGAGGCGCAGCAGAAGCTCGCCGACGTGGCCGCCAAGCCGACCGCCGACTTCCCGACGTTCCCGGCCTACCAGCCGGACGCCTACGAGGCCGTCGCCGCGATCGCCACCGACGACCTGACGAAGGCGCTGACCATCGCGGGTAAGCAGGACCGCGACACGGCGACCGACGAGGTCAAGGCGGATGTGCTGGCCAAGGTCGGCATCGGTGAGGGCGAGGCCTTCGCCGGCCGGGAGAAGGAGATCGCCGCCGCCTTCCGTTCGCTGACCAAGCAGCTGATCCGCCAGCGGATCCTGCGCGACAAGGTCCGCATCGACGGCCGTGGCCTCACCGACATCCGGCAGCTCGCCGCCGAGGTCGCCGTGATCCCCAGGGCGCACGGTTCGGCGCTGTTCGAGCGCGGCGAGACCCAGATCCTGGGTGTCACCACGCTGAACATGCTCCGCCTCGAGCAGCAGATCGACTCGCTGTCCCCGGTGACGCACAAGCGCTACCTGCACCACTACAACTTCCCGCCCTTCTCCACCGGTGAGACCGGCCGGGTGGGAACGCCGAAGCGTCGCGAGGTCGGGCACGGCATGCTCGCCGAGCGCGCACTGGTGCCGGTGCTGCCGAAGCGGGACGAGTTCCCCTACGCGATCCGTCAGGTCTCCGAGGCCCTCGGCTCCAACGGTTCCACCTCGATGGGCTCGGTCTGCGCGTCCACGATGGGTCTGCTCAACGCCGGTGTGCCGCTGAAGGCGCCGGTCGCGGGCATCGCCATGGGCCTGGTCTCCGACGAGTTGGAAGGCGCTGACGGGAAGTCGGAACGTCACTACGTGGCGCTGACCGACATCCTCGGCGCAGAGGACGCGTTCGGCGACATGGACTTCAAGGTCGCGGGCACCAAGGACGTGGTCACGGCCCTGCAGCTGGACACCAAGCTGGACGGCATCCCGTCCGAGGTGCTCGCCGCCGCACTGAACCAGGCCAAGGACGCCCGCCTCGCGATTCTGGACGTCATGTCCGAGGCCATCGACGGCCCGGACGAGATGAGCCCATACGCGCCGCGCGTCACCAGCGTGAAGATCCCGGTCGACAAGATCGGTGAGGTCATCGGGCCGAAGGGCAAGATGATCAACACCATCACCGAGGAGACCGGCGCCGACATCTCCATCGAGGACGACGGCACGATCTACGTCGGTGCGGCGGACGGCCCCTCGGCCGAGGCCGCGATCGACCGGATCAACGCGATCGCCAACCCGCAGCTGCCCAAGGTCGGGGAGCGCTTCCTCGGCACCGTGGTGAAGACGGCCGCGTTCGGCGCGTTCGTCTCGCTGCTGCCGGGTAAGGACGGCCTGGTGCACATCTCCAAGCTGGGTAACGGCAAGCGCATCAACAAGGTCGAGGACGTCGTCAACGTCGGTGACAAGCTCCGCGTGGAGATCGCCGACATCGACAACCGCGGCAAGATCAGCCTGATCGTGGTGCAGGACGACCAGGCTCCGGCCGAAGGTGCTGCCACCGAAGGTGCTGCCGCGGAGGGTGCCGACACCGAGACGGCCGACGCCGCTCAGTAATCCCGGTACCACCGCAGCAATCCGACGAACGACCCGTCACTCGCCTCGCGGGGAGTGACGGGTCGTTCGTCGCAGGAGTAGGGACACGATGGTTCGACAGATTTCCGGGCACGAGCAGCCCGTGGGACGCACGCGGACACTCGAATCGGCCACCGACGGGGCGCTGGTCAAACGCACTGTCCTGCCAGGCGGCCTGCGGGTGATCACCGAACGGGTGCCGGGCTCGCGTTCGGCGACCGTCGGCCTGTGGGTCGGTATCGGATCAAGGGACGAGCATCCGAGCGTGGCCGGGGCGGCGCACTACCTGGAACATCTGCTGTTCAAGGGCACCGGACGACGTGATGCCCGGCAGATCGCGGAGGAGATCGACGCGGTCGGCGGCGAGTTCAACGCGTTCACCGCGAAGGAGCACACCTGCTACTACGCGCAGGTGCTCGACGAGGACCTGCCGCTCGCGGTGGATCTGGTGTCCGATGTGGTCTTCGGCGCCATATGCGCGGATTCCGATGTGGAGACCGAACGCAGCGTGGTGCTCGAGGAGATCGCCATGCGCGACGACGACCCCGAGGACCTGCTGCACGAGGCTTTCGTCGGCACGATCCTCGGCGAGCATCCCCTCGGCAGGCCGGTGCTCGGTTCCGAGAAGTCGATCACTCAGATGCGACCGAGTGCGCTGCGGTCGTTCTACAAGAAGCAGTACACCCTGCCTCGTATGGTGCTGTCGGTGGCGGGAAACATCGACCATGCGCAGGTACTTCGGCTGGTGCGGTCGGCACTGAAGCCGTATCCCGCCGGTACGGGCACGCCGTTGCCGCCGCGTGTGGGGCGGGGCCGGGTCCGCTCGAAGACCGCGCTGACCCTGCACACCGACGACACGGAGCAGGCGCACGTGATGCTCGGGCTGCGGGCACTGGCCCGGCACGACGAGCGCCGTTTCACACTGGCGGTACTCAACGCAGCACTGGGCGGCGGGATGAGTTCGCGACTGTTCCAGGAGGTGCGGGAACGCCGAGGGCTCGCCTACCAGGTCTACTCCTCGGTCGCCTCCTACGCCGAGACCGGCCACCTTTCGGTCTATGCGGGCTGTCAGCCGGAGCGGCTCGGCGAGGTCGCCGGGGTGCTGCGCGAGGTGCTCGAGCAGGTCGGCGAGCACGGGTTGACCGAGACCGAGGTCGTTCGGGCGAAGGGACAGCTGCGGGGTGGCCTGGTGCTCGGGCTGGAGGACACGGCCTCGCGAATGTCGCGGATCGGCAAGAACGAGCTCAACTACGGTCGCTACCTCGGAGTGAACGACACGATCGCGCGGATCGACGCGGTCACCACCGAGGAGGTATGCGTGCTCGCCAAGGATCTGTTGCGGCGGGTGGGTATTTCCGCGGGCGCGGTGGTCGGCCCGTACGCTCACTCTGACGACCTGCCCGACGACCTGCACGAGGTGATCGCGTCATGACCCAGTCCGAGCCGGCCGAGGCGACAACGGCGGGAGCCGCGGCGCAGCGTGGTACGGACAACCCGATCCGCGTCGGCATCCTCGGGGCGCGGGGAAGGATGGGGGCGCAGGCCGCGAAGGCCGTTGAGGCAGCCGCAGGCATGGAGGCCGTGGCGCTGGTCGACGCGGGCGACGCGATGTCGGAGATCGCCGAAGCCGGCGCCGAGGTGATCATCGACTTCACCCACCCCGACGTGGTGATGGACAACCTGCGGTTCGCGGTCGAACAGAACATCCACGCGGTTGTCGGGACCACGGGCTTCACCGCCGAACGGCTGGACACGCTGCGCGAGTGGCTGCGGCCCAAGCCCGAACTCGGCGTGCTGATCGCGCCGAACTTCGCGCTGGGCGCGGTGCTCGCGATGCGGTTCGCGCAGCAGGCGGCCCGGTTCTACGAATCGGCCGAGATCATCGAGTTGCACCACAACCGCAAGGCGGACGCGCCTTCGGGCACCGCGGCCCACACCGCGAGGCTCATCGCGCAGGCCAGGGCCGCGGCCGGGCTGGAGCCGGGCGCGGACGCGACCACGGCGGAGCTGGATGGTGCTCGCGGGGCATCCGTCGACGACGTGCGGGTGCATTCGGTGCGGCTGCCAGGGCTCGTCGCGCACGAGGAGGTCCTCTTCGGCGGGGAGGGCGAGACGCTGACCATCCGGCACGACTCGATGGACCGTTCGTCGTTCATGCCTGGTGTGCTGCTCGCCGTGCGGTCCGTGCTGTCCAGGCCGGGGCTGACCGTCGGCCTGGAGAATGTGCTCGACCTGTGAGAACTCGCAACATAGCGCTCCTGCTCACGGCCGCGGTGGCGGTCTACCTCGTGCTGCTGGCCGGTCGGGGGATCGCCCTGTTGCGCACCGGAGAGCTCGTTCCCGTGCTGCTCGGGCTGGGCGTGCTGCTGTTACCGCTGCTCGGTGTATGGATACTGGTCACGACCTGGCGATCGGGCACCCGGATCCAGCGCCTGTCGCGGCGGCTGGCCGAGGAAGGCGCACTGCCGGACGTCTCGGACCTGCCGCGCCGTCCGTCCGGGCGGGTCGACCGTGCGGCCGCCGACTCCTGGTTCGAGGAACGCAGGGCCGAGGTCACCGACGCACCGGAGGACTGGCGCACCTGGTACCGCCTCGCATACGCCTACGACGTCGCCGGGGACCGCACCCGCGCACGGGAGACCATGCGCAGGGCCGTGGAACTCGAGGCCCAGGACCACTGACAGCGCGCGAGCACCCCTCGCACTTTCCCGGGAAAGTGCGAGGGGTGGCTGGTCATTTCGGCGGTACGGCGACGATGTGTGTGGCTCCGCCCCATCCGTTGGCCATGTCTCGGGCCTGCACCTCGACCCGATCGGTTCCGGACGGCACTTCCAAGCCGGTCAGGCTGCGGGTGAAGGGTTGTTCACCGGCGTGGTCGTGGGCCAGTTCGCGCACCCCGAACACGGTGCGGCCGTCGACAGAGCGCACGCGGAACGCATCGGCGTAGCGCTCGGGGGAGTCGTACGGCGAGCTGATGGTGGCCGCGACGGTGAGCCCATCGGGTTCCCGAGAGATGGTGGCGTCGAGGACGTCGGGAAAGCGCTGCTCGCTCGCGCCGGCCGACGGTGACTCACGCTCCGCGGCGGATGAGGTTTCGGTCGGCGGCGGATCGTTGGCGGCGCATCCGCCGAGTGCCAGACCGGTGGCGAGGACGGCTCCGACCCCGAGCCGGGAGCGTCGCCACCTGGGACCGAGGGTCGTCGTGCTGCCCATGTTCACCCCTGTTCCTGTGCGGATGTGGTTCGGGTTGGAACCCGGCTGCCGCCATCGAACCCGCGGCTCCAGGATGCGGTCAGCTCACAGATGTAGCCAGCCGGCGAACAGGGCGGGCGCGGCAGCGAGCGCGCTGAACCGGACGAACCGGCCGAGCAGCCCGGCCGCGAGGAAAGTGGACATCGGCATCCGGACCAGTCCGGCGAGCACCGTGGTGGCCATGAAAGGCGGCAGGCCGACCACGGAACTGACGCCGTAGGTTCCGGTCATCCAGTGTGGGTGGCGGTGACACCGTTCCCGCAGTGCTTCGATCCAGCGCCGGACTCTTTTGGTCCGCGCTCGCCAGCGGTCGCGGCGCTCGGAAGGAGGCCGCTCGCGGTGCAGCCGGTCGTGCAGGAAGTTCGGCAGCCGGATGGAACCCCGTGCGGCCAGGTAGTAGAAGAGTTTTCCGGCGATCTGACCCAACGCCACCACCGCGCCGACGGCGAGCCAGGGAATCCCGGGATCGCTGGTGACCAAGCCGATCACGAAGACCTCGACACTGATGAGGGGAACCAGCGCGGAGCCGAACGCGACGCCCAGCGTCACGCACAACCAGCCGAACATGTTCCTCCCTGTGCAGCGCCAATTTTCCACGCTAGCAGTTGTTTCTGGGAGAAAACTGAGTCCAGAACCTGATCGCGGCGGACATCGCCACCAGATGATCACCTACTGGTCGGCGGCCGGACATCTGGCGCTGCCAGCCTGATCCGGTGAGCTTTCCGCTTCGGTTCACGCGGTTCTGTGCCGCAGTGGTGCGACGCCTGCCGTTCGGGCTGGGTGCGGTGGTGCCGCCGGAGTTCTTCGGTTTCGTACTGATCAACACCGCGACCTTCGGTGTGGACCTGCTCCTGCTCACGATCTTGCACGGTTGGTGGGAGGTGCCGATCGCACTGGCCATCACCGGGGCCTACGTCATCGCCTTCGGGCTGAGCTTCGTACTCAACCGCGGCCTGAACTTCCGCTCACACGCTCCGGTGGGACGCCAAGCGGCGCTGTACGCCGTCGCGATCACGGTGAACTACGTGGCGTTCATCCTCGGGGTCGGCAGCGGACTCGAGGCGCTCGGTGTGCAGTACCACCTGTCCCGGATCCTGGCCGGCGGGTGCGAGGGCCTGTTCATGTACAGCGCGATGCGCTGGGTGATCTTCCGCGAACGCCCGGCAACCGCGGGATCCGCGCTCCCGGGAAGCGCCAATCCCGCGCTTACTCCGTCAGGTGGAGGTCGAGACCACCGGTGAGGCGAATCTCCCGGATCGTCTTCTCGCCGGTGTCGAGCACCCGTACCGTTTTGTCCGGATGCCAGTCCGCGCGGCGGTAGAAGGCGAGGGATGCGGAGTCGGCCTGCGCGACCCACGCGACCGCCCGCTGCGCCCCTGCCGAACGCAGGCCCGCCGCCGCCGTGGCGAGCAGCCTGCCGCCGTGTCCGCGCCGGCCCCAGCGTGGCTCCACCAGCAGGGTGGCGACAAGACCGACTTCACCCGCGTCCTCGGGCAGGCTGCCATCGGCGGCGGTCACATCCTCCTCCGGCGCCAGGCCCGCCACACAGAAGCCGACGGTGAAGTCTCCCTCGGCAGCCACGTACACGTCCGTTTCGGGATGCGTGATGGCGGCGGCCCAGCGTTGTTCGATGCCGTCCGAGTCCAGTTCTCCCAGTGCTCGTGGCCCGAGCATCTCCGCGTAAGCCGTGCGCCAGGTATCCCGCTGAATCCGGGCGATCTCGGGGACGTCCTCGATGGTCGCGCCGCGAACCTCGGCAGTGCTCATCCCCGCAACCTACGTGGTCGGCGAGCCGCTGCCGACGCCCGGTGCCGGAGAGATCCGCCCTTCTCCCAAAGTAACCACTGTAATTATGTCGGTGGTTCATGGCATGGTGCCCGTATGGGCAACAGAACGTGGCCGGTGTGGGCCGCTCTCGGGATCGTTTACGTCGTATGGGGATCGACCTACCTCGCAATTCGCTACCTGGTCGGCTCCCTGCCACCGCTGCTCGCGGCGGGTCTGCGCTTCTCGATCGCGGGCGTGATCCTGCTGGTGCTGGTCCGGGTGTTCGCTGGCCGGGGCGCACTGCGGATGACGCGCGCGCAGTTCGGGTCGGCGATCGTGGTCGGCCTGCTGCTCGCCGGTGGTGGCCAGGGGCTGCTAACCGTGGCCGAGACGCAGGTCGCCTCCGGGGTGGCCGCCCTGCTCGCCGCGTCCATCCCCTTGTTCGTGCTGAGCCTGCGGCGGCTACTTGGCGAACGTCCACCGGCCGTGACGCTCTTCGGGGTGCTGCTCGGTCTCGTCGGTCTCGCGGTGCTCGTGCTCTTCGGCGGGCCGTCGGAGGGAGCGCACGGTTCGGCCTGGTGGGGCCCCTGGATCATGCTGATCGCCGCGTTGAGCTGGTCCGTCGGCACGGTCGCCACGACGCGCCTGCCGATGCCCGCCAACTCGTTCGCCGCAACCGCCGTCGAACTGTGCGCCGGCGGCTTCGCGCTGAGCTTCGTCGGTCTCGGTGCGGGCCAGCGTGTCCGGTTCGCGGAGGTGACGGCCGAGTCGTGGATCGCGCTGGTGTACCTCATCGTCGCGGGTTCGCTGATCGCGTTCACCGCCTACGTGTACGTCCTCGATCGGCTCCCGGTCTCCACCGTCGCGACCTACGCCTACGTCAACCCGGTGATCGCCGTGCTGCTCGGGGTGTGGATCGCGGGTGAGCACATCGGCCCCGCCCAGTTCGCCGGTGGCGCGCTGGTGCTGGCCGCCGTTGTGGTCGTGGTCAGGTCGGAACGGCGTGTCCGGCGTGCGGCGGCGAAAGTGTCGGTCCCCGCTGGCACGATGGCGGGATCATGCGAGAAATGACCGGGCTGACAGGACCGAAGGTGGGGATCTCCGTCGCGCGCCGTACCGCGTTGGCGGCGCAGGGGTTCGCCGATCCCCGCCCTGTTTCGACACCCAACAGGCGGCATCTGCAACGCGTGTTGTCCCGCGTGCAGGTCATCCAGCTGGATTCGGTGAACGTGGCGGTACGCGCGCATTATGCGCCGCTGTTCGCGCGACTCGGGTCGTACGAGCCCGCGCTGGTCGACGACGCCGCATGGACGCCGTCGCCGCGCCGTCCCCGCCTGCTGGTCGAGTACTGGGCACACGAGGCGAGCCTGGTGCCGGTCGAGGACTGGCCACTGCTGCATTCCGGGGCCAAGCCACGAGGCTGGTGGCGGGGCTACCACCAGCTCATCGACCGCACCCCGTCTCTGGTCGACGACGTGCTCGCCGCGGTGAAGGAGTTGGGGCCGATCGGTGCGGGGGGCATCGAACGCGAACTCACCGGCGCTGCCCGCCGGGTCCCCGGCGCCTGGTGGGACCGCTCGGAGGTGAAGAAGATCTGCGAGTGGCTGTTCGGCATGGGACAGCTCACCACGGGCACCCGGCGCGGCTTCGAGCGTCTCTACGACCTGCCGGAACGGGTTCTTCCCGCAGACGTGCTGGCGCGCCGGGTCGACGCGGCGGAGGGTGCCCGGGAGCTGACCGCCCGCGCGGCCACGGCGTTCGGTATCGCGACCGAGCCCGACCTGCGCGACTACTACCGCCTGAGCCCGCAGGCCAGTAAGCAGGCGGTGGCCGAACTGGTGGAGCAGGGCGTGCTGGAACCGGTCCAGGTTCCCGGCTGGCGGCAGCAGGCCTACCGGCACATCGACGCGAGGGCACCGCGCCGGATCACCGGCCGCGCTCTGTTGTGCCCCTTCGACCCGCTGATCTGGGAGCGGGACCGGACCGAGCGGTTGTTCGGCTTCCACTACCGCATCGAGATCTACGTTCCCGAACCGAAACGGGTGTACGGCTACTACGTGTTCCCGTTCCTGCTGGACGGTGACCTTGTGGCCAGGGTCGACCTCAAGGCCGATCGGGCGGCGGGAGTGCTGCGCGTGCGAGGCGCGTTCGCCGAGCCGGGAGCGGACCGTGTCCGGGTGGCCGCCGAGCTGGCGGCGGAGCTTGGCTTGATGGCCGCGTGGCTGGAGCTGGACGGCGTGGTCACCGAGGAGCGCGGCGACCTCGCGGTCGCGTTGCGCGCACACACCCACTGACTCTCCGTATGGCGCGGGTAACCTGAACTCGCTGGTGACGCGCGCGAGGAGAAGGGTCAGGTCCGTTGGCGAAGAAGGAGATGCAGGCTCCAGCCGGCACCCAGGCCATCGGCAGAGCGCTGGCCGTGCTGAAGCTGATCGCGAACAACTCCGCGGAGCTGCCCGGATCGGAGATCGCCGCGCAGCTGGGACTGTCCTCGGGCACTGCCCACCGGGTGGTCCGGGCGCTCATCGCCGAGGGCCTGGTCGCGCACAATCCGCGGACGGACAGCTACTACCTCGGTGCCGGAATGATCCTGCTCGGTCAGGCGGCGCAGCGTGGGTTCGGCTTGGACAAGGCGTTGCCGGTGCTGGAGCAGCTCAACGCCGAGACCGAGGAATCGGTCAACCTCACGGTTCGTGAGGGCCACGAATCCGTTGTGATGCTGCGCGTTCAGTCGGCGCTGCCGCTGCGTTTCGAGCAGCACCCCGGAGCCCGCTTTCCGCTCTACACCACCGCTTCCGGCAAGGCGATCCTGGCGCATTCGTCCGATGCCGAGGACTACGTGAAGGCGCTGCCGCCGACGTTGTCGCGTCTTACGGAACGGACGTTGACGAGCCCGGCGCAGTTGTCCGCCCAGCTCGCCGAGATCCGCACTCGCGGGTACAGCATCGACGAGGAAGAGAACGTGGCGGGCGTGCGCTGTGTCGGCGCACCGATCCTCGACTCCGATGGTCACGCCCAGGCCGCACTGGTCATCCAGGTGCCGACCGTGCGGATGCCGGCGAAGCGGATGCGCGAGCTCGGCGCCCGCGTGGTGACGGCGGCCAAGGAAGTCGCCCAGTTCGTGCCGGTCGACCGCATCATGTCCCGCTGACGGAGCACGTCTCCGACCCCAGCCACCCAGACCCGCACTTTCCCGGGAAAGTGCGATGCCCCGCGCGTGCAACTACCGCACTTTCCCGGGAAAGTGCGAGGTTGGAAACGGCGCTTCCGCGGGTACCGGAACCACGCCTTTTTCGCGTGCTGAACAGGCATTTTCGACTCCCGCCTCGTTTTGGGGCTTCACAAATCGTGTGACACGTCTTACCGTTCCTCCCCACATAGTGGTTACAACCCCCACATAGTGTCAACGAACGGAGCCGTCGATGTTGCCGGATATCCACGCGAACGAGAGCGTTTTCACCTGGGCCGCCCCACCGTTGAAATTCGGTGTCGGAGCGATCGACGAGATCGGCGCCGAAGTCGCCGCGCTCGGAGCCGGCTCGTGCCTGGTGATCACCGACGCCGGGGTACGCGAGACAGGTTTTCCCGACCGGGTCAGGGAGAACCTGCTCGCGGCGGGCGTGAAGTCGGAGGTATACGACGGTGTCGGTGTCGAACCGACCGACCACAGCATCGCCGAGGCCGTCTCGTTCGCGAAGCAGCGGGACTGGGACTGCTACGTCGCTGTCGGCGGCGGCTCCGCGATGGACACGGCGAAGGCCGTCAACCTGCTCACCACGCACCCCGGAGAGTTGCTGGACTTCGTCACGCCCCCGATCGGCGCGGGTACCGCCCCCTGGCTCCCGGTCAAACCCCTGATCGCGGTGCCGACCACGGCGGGCACCGGATCCGAGTCGACGACCATCTGCGTCATCGACTTCCTGGGTCTGCACCTCAAGGCCGGAGTCAGCCATCCGCGCCTGCGACCGGCGCTGGCCGTCGTCGACCCTCGGGTCACCGTCAGCCTGCCGCCCCAGATCACCGCCGCCAGCGGAATGGACGTGCTGTCGCACGCGCTGGAGAGCTACACGAGCGTGCGCTTCGACGCGAAGCCCGCCCCGGAGGACCCAATGCGGCGCCCCGCGTTCTGTGGCGCCAACCCGATCAGTGATGTCTGGTGCGAGATGGCCCTGTCCCTGGTGGGCAAACATCTACGGCGGGCGGTGTTGAACGGGCGCGATCTCGAGGCCAGGACACAGATGGCGCTCGCCTCCACCTATGCGGGTACCGGCTTCGGCAACGCGGGGACGCACCTGCCGCACGCCAACGCCTATCCCGTCGCGGGTGCGGTGAAGAACTACCGGGCCGAGGGGTACCCCGAGATGCCCATGGTCCCGCACGGGCAGGCCGTGTCCGCGACCGCGGCCGCCGTGTTCCGCTGGACCTACCCGGCCGACCCGGCGCGCCACCTGCGCGCGGCGGAACTGCTCTCCGGTCGCACGTTCACCGGAACCGACGGCGCCGACGCGTTGCCACAGGTGTTGACGGAGCTGATGACCGACATCGGCATGCCCGCCGGACTGCGGAGCTTCGGCTACAGCGAGTCCGACGTAGACACCCTCGTGGACGGCACGCTCAAGCAGACCCGTCAGCTGGCCGTCGTTCCCCGGCCGCTCGATCGCGCCGCCGCCACCCACATCTTCCGCCAGTCCCTGTGAGCGAGCACTCGTCTGGAGCCCATCATGGAAAACTCCCCAGCCCCGCTCGAATCCGCCGATGACGTCCAGAGCAGCGACGTCCGCCTGGTCGTCGCGTCCAGCGTCATCGGCACCACAGTCGAGTGGTACGACTTCTTCCTCTACGGCACCGCTGCCGGGATCGTGTTCAACAAGTTGTACTTCCCCAGCGACGACCCACTTGTGGGCACGTTGCTCGCGTTCGCGACATTCGCGCTGGGTTTCGTCGCCCGCCCCATCGGTGGTCTGATCTTCGGGCACATCGGTGACCGCGTGGGCCGGAAGAAGACGCTCGTCGCCACCATGCTGATCATGGGCGTCGCGACCTGCGCCATCGGTCTCATCCCCACGTTCGAAACCATCGGCGTGACCGCGCCGATCCTCCTCGTGTTGTTGCGCTTCGCGCAGGGCATCGCGATCGGCGGCGAGTGGGGCGGCGCCGTACTGATGGCCGTCGAATACGCCCCCGCGGGCAAACGCGGGCTGTACGGCAGTTTTCCGCAGGTCGGGCTCGCGCTCGGGCTCATGCTCGGGACGGGGGTCTTCGCCGCGCTCAACGTGGCGATGTCCGACGCCGCGTTCCTGGCCTGGGGATGGCGCATCGCCTTCCTGCTCTCCGCCGTACTCGTGCTCGTGGGCATGTTCATCCGGCTCAAGGTCATGGAGACGCCCGCCTTCCGCAAACTGGAGGAGCACGAGCAGAAAGCCACCGTGCCGGTCGTCGAACTCGCGAAGAACGCACTGTCGCGCAAGCATGTGCTGCTCGGCATGGGCAGCAGGCTCACCGAGGGGATCGCGTTCAACGCCTGGGCGGTCTTCGCCATCTCCTACGGCACCGGGACTCTTGGCATGAGCCAGCAGCCGCTGCTCGTGGCGGTGATGATCGCCGCGGCGGTGATGATCGTCTTCATTCCGGTCTTCGGCAGGATGTCGGACCGGTTCGGGCGGCGCAGAACGTTCTCGGTCGGAGCTGTGCTGACCGGACTGCTCGCGTATCCGGCGTTCGCGGCGCTCGGAACGGGCAACCAGCTACTGATCACGATCGCCCTCGTGGCCGTGCTCGGTATCGCGTATCCGGTGATGTACGGGCCACAGGCCGCGTTCTACGCGGAAATGTTCCCCACGTCCGTCCGCTGCACCGGGATCTCGTTCGTCTACCAGTTCTCCGGGATCTTCGCGTCGGGCTGCACCCCGCTGATCCTCGCCTTCCTCGTCGGCACCTCCGGCGGGGGATACGGACTGGTGTTGCTGTATCTGCTCGGAGCCACGGTCGTGAGCGTGCTGTGTGCACTGGCGATCCGGCAGCGCGAACTCGTCCCGGACACCGAGGCCGTCACCGCGGCGGCGCCGGCGAAGGCACGGGCCACCGCGGTCTGAGTGGGCGTGCCGGGCGAGGGCTCAGCACGAGTTCTCGCCCGGCACGGTCGCTCACCCCGCGGCGCGGGTGACGACCGCGTCGCCCATCCCCGTGCGGGCGCGGATGCGGGCCGCGCTGCCCTCGTCCGGCGCGCTGTCGGCCACCTCGAGTTCGCTGCGGACCTTGCCCGAACCCGAGGAGAGGTCGATCTCGGCGGTGACGCCGTGCCGGATACCGATTCGGATGGCCCCGGAACCGGTGATCAGCTCGATCGACCCCGACACGGCCTCGGCGACCGTCACATCGCCGCTGCCGCTGCGCACCAGCACATCGCCGGCGACGGTGCCCAGCCAGACGCCACCGGTACCGGTTCCCACGGTGGCCTGTCCGGCTATCGAGGCGGCCTCGACACCGCCGCTGCCGCTGCGCACCTGCAGTCCGCCTGCCGCTTCGGCGATCCGGATCGCCCCCGTTCCGGTGCGTACGGCCGAACCAGGGCCCACACGCTCCACGTCGACATCACCCGAGCCGGTGGTCAGATCGGCCCTGCTCGCCGTGCCGGAGACGGTCACCCCCGCGGCCCCCGTGCGTACCGTCACCGCCGAGTTCGCCGGTGCCGTCACGGTCACCGCGAGCGGGATCTTGCGCAGTGGAAGGGAATGGGGGCCGCGGACCACGAGCCGGTTGCCCGTGCGGTCGACCCGCGCCTGCCGCACGGCATCGGCGGGAGAGCCGCGGAGATCGCTGCCGAACTGGTCACCGACCCAGTTCAGCAGTCCGGCCATGCTCTCCTGCCAGGGCTCCTGCGCGCCGGGGTCGTGGGTTATCCGCACGACGGCCTCCTCGGGCGTGCTCTCGCTGTCGCCGGAGTCGGCGAACTGGACCTCCACCCGGCCGATAGTGATGCCGATGTCCAGGTCTAGCGGCCCGTCCACCGGGAACGTCTGCGTGCGAACCAGTTCGTCGGTTTCCTCGGCCATCGCCCTCAGCCCCTGACCCAGCCGTGTAGTCCGCCGCCGTCGTCTTCCCGGCCCTGCCTGCGCCGATCGTGCTGGGACTTGCCGTGCAGCGCTCCCTGTACGGCCTGGGAGACGAACGTGTTCAACGAGACCCCCTGCGCGGCCGCGGCCTGCTCGGCCTGGCCCTTGATCTGTTCGAAGAGGCGCAGCGTGATCCGGCTGATGTCCCCGCCGTCCACCGGGGGAGGGGATGGCGGGGTCGGAGGCGGTGGTGGCCCCCCGTCACCGGGTTCCGGCTCGGCCCGTTCGCCCGTCCCGGTCACCACGACCCGGACGTCGCGGCCGTCGAGGCGAACGTCGACCACATGCTGAGGCAGGTGGGCGGTCACCTCGGCGGCGAGATCGGCCAGCGCGTTCATCATCGCGAGCCGGGCCGCGGGCTCCAGCGCGGCCGCGAGTGTCGTCGCGGCGCGCCGCGTCTGCTCGTCGCCCGCAGATGCGGCTGTGGCGAGATCGTCCCGGAGATTGTCGATGTACGGCGTCAGATCCATGACACCACTATGGCGTCATGGATGACGTCAGTCAAGGTCATGATGGTGTCGTAATTGCACTGGTTGATGTCACGACCGCCCTCCACCTGCCGACGACTACGCTTCGGCATGTCCAGCAGCGGAACAGGGGAGCGGCCCGGGGCGGGGTGACCCGCGGGAAACCCGGGTGCGGGGAGCAGTCCCGCAGGAAAGGAGTGCGCACGTGGCCGAGACGGTGTCACCGAAGGTCCAGTTGATCGCGAAGACGGAGTTCTTCCCGCCGGAGGACGTGCCGTGGTCCACCGACGCCGACGGCGGCCAGGCGCTCGCGGAGTTCGCCGGCAGGGCCTGCTATCAGTCCTGGAAGAAGCCGAATCCGAAGACGGCCACCAACTCCGGCTACCTCGACCACATCATCGAGGTCGGGCACCTCTCGGTGCTGGAGCACGGTTCGGCGTCGTTCTACATCACCGGCATCTCCAGGTCGCTGACCCACGAGCTGATCCGGCACCGGCACTTCTCCTACTCCCAGCTCTCGCAGCGTTATGTTCCCGAGCGCAACGCCGCGTTCGTGGAGCCGGACGTGATCGCCGACGATCCCGAGCTGCACGAGAAGTTCCTGGCCGCCGCGCAGGCCAGTGTCGACGCCTACAGCGACCTGCTCGCCGGGCTCGAGGAGAAGTTCGCCGACGCGCCGAGCGGTACGCTGCGTCGCAAGCAGGCACGCCAGGCCGCGCGCGCGATTCTGCCGAACGCGACCGAGACCAGGATGGTCGTCACCGGAAACTACCGCGCCTGGCGGCATTTCATCGGCATGCGCGCAACCGAGCAGGCTGACGTGGAGATCCGCGCGCTGGCCGTGGAATGCCTGCGCCAGTTGCAGAAGGTCGCGGAGAACGTCTTCGCCGACTTCACCATCTCCGTCCTGCCGGACGGCACCGAGATCGCCACGAGCCCGAAGGTCAGTGAGGGCTGAGTGAACCGGCTCGCGCTCGACGTCCAGCCGGGGGAGTACGCCGTCGCCCGGCTGGACCGGGCCACCCCGGTTCCGGCGGCCCTGCTCGATCCGGCAGAACCCGGACTGGTGTCGGTTACCCGCACGCCCGGTGAACTGTCGGTCGTCTGCCCGATCGCTCGGGTGCCCGAGGCGGCCAAGGCCGACACCGGCTGGCGGCTGCTGACCGTCCGCGGTCCGCTCGCGTTCACCCTGACCGGGATCATCGCGGCGCTTTCCAGCGAACTGGCCTCGGCCGGCGTCGCGCTGTTCACACTGTCCACTTTCGACACCGATCACATCCTGGTGAAGTCGGCGGACCTGCCGAGGGCCATCGCGGCGCTGCGGGACGCCGGACACGACGTCGACGGCGACTGAGAATGCGTCTCGCCCGGGAACACGAGGAGGGGCGCCGCCGGTGACCGAGCAGCAGGGCCAGCAGACCCAGACCACGCGGACGGCCGAGGCCGGACGAGTGATCGCCGGGCGGTACGCCCTGCTCGGCGAGCTCGGCCGGGGCGGCATGGGGGTGGTCTGGCGTGGCGAGGACACGGTCATCGGCAGGCACGTGGCCGTCAAGGAACTGCGGCTGCCCGATGGCGCCGAGGACGCCGTGGTCTTCCAGGAGCGGGTGCTGCGCGAGGTGCGGACGGGGGGCAGGCTCAACGACCCCGCGGTCGTGACGGTCTACGACGTCGTCACCGATGGCGACACCACGTTCATCGTGATGGAACTCGTCGAGGCGCCCACCCTGTCCGAACTCGTCCGCCGTCATGGGCCCCTGACACCGCGCCAGGTGGCGATGGTCGGCGACCAGGTGCTCTCGGCGCTGCGCGCCGCGCACCAGGCCGGCATCGTGCACCGCGACGTCAAGCCGGGCAACATCATGGTGACCTCCACCGGACGGGTGAAGCTCACCGACTTCGGGATCGCCCAGGCCGTCGATGATCCGCGCATCACCACCAGCGGGATGCTGGTGGGATCACCCGCTTTCATGGCACCGGAACGAGTGGCAGGGCGCGAGGCGATGCCCGCGTCCGACCTGTGGGCTCTGGGCGCCACCCTGTTCTTCGCGGTGGAGGGTTCCGTCGCGTTCGAGCGCAGCAGTACGGCGGCGACGCTGCACGCGATCATGAACGAGGTGCCGTACCTGAGCCACGCGCAGGGGCCGCTGGCCTCGGCGATCATGGGACTGCTGATTTCCGCCCCCGAGGCGCGGATATCCGCCGAGCAGGCCGGGGGGCTGCTGGCCATGGCCGCCGGGCAGCAGGGCCAGCTCACCCCCTCCAGCGGCATGCCGACCTCGGTCCACCCAGGGCAGCAGCCGCCCGCGCACCCCGGGCAGACGATGGTCACGGGACATTTGACGCCCGGACCCGGACAGGCCATGCCGGGCCGCGGCAGGCGTAACTTGGTGCTTGCCGGGGGCGCGGTGGCGGGTGTGTTGCTGCTGGTCGCCGGGCTCTTCCTGGGTAAGTGGATCTTCTCGCCCACGGTGGACGAGGCGATGCGGCCGACCATGACCTACGGGGAGGGTGGCAACATCGGATTCGTCCTGCGGAGCGGGTGGGACCCCTGCCTCAACGGGCAGTTGACCGAGAACTACCGGATCAGCTCGGAGAACCAGCCGGACTGCGACGAGGTCCACGACCTGGAGATCTACGACTACGCACCCGCACTGGGCGCGGGATCGTCGTACAACTCCGAAGACGCCCGGTACGCGGCGTATCCCGGGCGGGAGAACCTCGAACGGTTCGCCGAATCCCGGTGCGGGCTGAGCTTCCACGCCAATGCCATCGACGAGGGGCAGCGAGCCAACCTGGTCTACCGGGCGCTGGTCCCCAGCGAGAAGCTGTGGGCCACCGTCGCGGAGAACGACTCCGAGTTGCGCCGCACGGTGTACTGCCTGACGTCGAACAGGGACGGCTCACAGCTGCGCACCCAGGTGTCGGTGTCGATCAAGTAGGCAGCAGAAATTCCCGCACCCGCAGGACAGCGAAGCGGATTCTCCGCCGGACTCCGCCCGTAGCAGACGATCGCCGCGTTCTGCCAGGTCGTCGGCGGGGACGCCGCCGAAACGAGGTACCGTCAGGACCATGGTCACTCCACCCACTGCCGCGCCGGGCAGGCCCTTCGGACGCGTGCTCACCGCGATGATCACCCCCTTCGACCGCGACGGCGCACTGGACCTGAAGCAGGCGCAGGAGCTCGCCAAGCACCTGGTGGACCTCGGTAACGATGGCCTCGTGGTGAACGGCACCACTGGCGAGAGCCCGACCACCACCGACGCCGAGAAGTCCGACCTGATCCGGGCCGTGATCGAGGCCGTCGGCGATCGCGCGACCGTGGTGGCGGGCGCGGGCACCAACGACACGGCGCACAGCGTCGAGCTGGTCCGGCAGGCCGAGAAGGCCGGGGCACACGGCGTGCTGGTCGTCACCCCGTACTACTCCCGGCCCTCACAGGCGGGCCTGCAGGCGCACTTCACCACTGTCGCCGACGCCACCGAGCTACCGGTGATGCTCTATGACATCCCGCCGCGCTCGATCGTGCCGATCGAGGTCGACACCCTGCGCAGGCTCGCCGAGCACCCGCGGATCCTGGCGGTGAAGGACGCGAAGGGCGATCTGCTGGCCGGTAGCGAGGTCATCGCGAACACGCACCTCGCCTACTACTCCGGCGACGACGGTCTCAACCTGCCGTGGCTCTCCGTAGGCGCGACGGGCGTGGTGAGCGTGATCGGTCACGTCGTCGCCGGCCGTATCCGGGCGATGCTCGATGCGTACGAGAACGGCGACACCTCCACGGCGCGTACCAACCACCGCGGCATGCTGCCGGTCTACCGGGCTTTCTCCCGGGTCGGCGGCGTCGTCTTCGGCAAGACCGCGCTGCGCATGCGTGGTTACGATGTGGGGGACCCGCGGTTGCCGATCGTGCCCGCCACCGAAGATCAGGTGCAGGCCATCGCAGCCGACCTCACCCAGGCGGGAGTACCGCTGGACGAGGCGCCGACCTCGGACTGGCACAGCTCCCGGGTGGCACACGCGGACTCGGCCGCGGCCTATGTGGCACCCACGACCCATACCAGCGTAGGGACAATTCACCCTTGACACTGAGCAACATCGCACTGCAGAACGGTCCAGGACCCACCAACGCGCCGCCGCCACCGCCAGAGGGCGGGCTGCGCGTCGTCGCGCTGGGTGGTATCGGCGAGGTCGGCCGCAACATGACCGTGTTCGAGTACGGCGGCCGGCTGCTGATCGTTGACTGCGGGGTGCTCTTTCCCGAGGACGACCAACCGGGTGTGGACCTGATCCTGCCGGACTTCCGGGCCATCGAGGACCGGCTCGACGAAGTCGACGGCGTCGTGCTGACCCACGGGCACGAGGACCACATCGGCGCCGTGCCCTTCCTCCTGCGCATGCGCCCGGACCTGCGGGTGTACGGCTCGCGGTTCACCCTCGCCCTGCTCGCCGCCAAGTGCAAGGAGCACAAGCAGCGGCCCACGCTGATCGAGGTGAAGGAGGGCGAGCGGCGCGACGTCGGCGCCTTCGGTCTCGAGTTCTTCGCGGTCAACCACTCGATCCCGGACGCACTCGCGCTGGCGATCCGCACGCCCGCGGGCGTCGCGCTGCACACCGGGGACATCAAGCTCGACCAGCTGCCGCTGGACAACCGGCTGACCGACCTCGCCGGCTTCTCACGGCTCGGTGACGAGGGCGTCGACCTCTTCCTCGTGGACTCCACCAATGCCGAGGTTCCCGGGTTCGTCATGCCCGAGCGGGACATCGGCCCGGTACTTGACGACGTCATCCGGCGGGTGGACCAGCGGGTGATCGTGGCCTGCTTCGCCAGTCACGTGCACCGCGTACAGCAGGTGCTCGACGCCGCGGCCAACCACGGTAGGCGGGTTGCCTTCGTCGGCAGGTCGATGGTCCGGAACATGGGCATCGCGGCCGAACTGGGGCTGCTGCGGGTACCGGACGGGCTGCTGGTGGACCTCGACCAGGCGGCGGCGTTGCCGGAGAGCAAGGTGCTGTTCGTCTCGACCGGATCCCAGGGCGAGCCGCTGTCGGCGCTGTCCCGGATGGCCAGGGGCGAGCATCGGCAGATCTCGATCAAGGCGGACGACACCATCGTTCTGGCGAGTTCGATGATCCCCGGCAACGAGACGGCCGTGTTCACCGTGGTCAACGGCCTGACCCGGCGGGGCGCGAACGTGGTGCACCAGGGCAACGCGAAGGTGCATGTCTCCGGGCACGCCTCGGCGGGCGAACTGCTGTACCTGTACAACGCCGTCCGGCCGAGCAATGTCATGCCGGTGCACGGCGAGTGGAAGCACCTGCGGGCGAACGCCGAACTCGCGGTCCGCACCGGTGTCACTCCGGAGAATGTGGTGATCGCCGAGGACGGCGTGGTGGTGGACCTGGTGGACGGGCAGGCCAGGGCCACCGGCCGGGTCGAGGTCGGACACGTGTACGTCGACGGGCTCTCGGTCGGCGACGTCGGCGAGTCCACCCTGTCCGACCGGCTCGTGCTCGGCGAGGGCGGCTTCATCGCGATCAACGTCGCGATCGACTCGAGCACCGGCAGGGCGGTGTCCCCGCCGACGGTGTCCGGCCGCGGCTTCTCCGACGACCCGAAGGCACTGGACGCCGTGGTGCCGCTGGTGGAGATGGAGCTGTCCCGCACCGAGTCCGAGGGCATCACCGATCCACATAGGATCGCCCAGTCGGTGCGTCGCGTGGTCGGCCGCTGGGTCGCCGCGACCTACCGCCGCCGCCCGATGATCGTGCCCACCGTCATCCCCGTCTGAGGCTCAGAAGTTCCCCAATGTGGCGTTGGGGAACTTCAACGTCCCCAATGTGGCTTTGGGGAACTTCAACGTCCCCAATGTGGCTTTGGGGAACTCCAACGTCCCCAATGTGGCTTTCGGGAACTTCAACGTCCCGAATGCCGCATTGGGGAACTTGAGCGTCCCCAATGCCACATTGGGGACATCCTCCGCGCGCCGACGCGGTGCGTTCAGTGGGTGGGGAATGGCTCGCCGGTTGGGGT
>NZ_PQHZ01000030.1 GCF_003385185.1 Amycolatopsis palatopharyngis
GGGCGGGACGTCACAGGTTCGTAAGGCCTTGAGGCAGCCGCGGGAGGTGGGGATGGTCGAGGATGTGAGGGGACAGAGGTCACGTGGAGGTCATCGATGCTCAGGGTTCGTTCGTTCGGCACAGCGCTCGCCGCTGTAGTGGTTCTCACGCTTGCCGCATGCGGTGGCGAACCAGGCACCGCCGGCGATCCTGACGCGAGCGCCCCCGAGGCCAAAGCCGGCTCCAGTCAGCCAGAGCCGGCCAGCCCCGAGGACCAGCCCGCACAGTCGGCCGGCGTGCCCGAGGAGCTGGACTTCACCGCCACCACTCTGGACGGTGCGGCGTTCTCCGGCGCCAGCCTCGCGGGCAAACCGGCCGTGTTGTGGTTCTGGGCGCCGTGGTGCCCGAGTTGTCGCGCGGAGGCACCGGCGGTCGCTAAGGCTGCGGACGCGAACTCCGTGACCTTCGTCGGTGTCGCCGCACAGGACTCACCGGAAGCCATGCGCGACTTCGTGGATCAGTACGGTGTCGGCAACTTCCGGCACCTCGAGGACGAGAACGCCGACATCTGGCGGCGGTTCGGCATCACCTACCAGCCTGCGTACGCCTTCGTCAGCGCCGACGGCACGGTCGAGGTCGTCAAAGAGCGGTTGTCCGAAGAGGAACTGAACTCCCGCGTCGAGCAGCTCGGCAGCTGAGGCGGTGGATCCCGAGACTCTCGGGTTCGCGCTCGCAGCAGGCATGGTCGCGAGCGTGAACCCGTGCGGGTTCGCCATGCTGCCCGCATATCTGGCTCTCGTCGTCACAGGCACCACGGACAGCACGGACACCACGGACGCCGTCGGTCCGTCGCGCGCGACGGCCGTTGGCAGGGCACTCGCCGCCACCGCGGTCATGGCCACCGGGTTCCTGGTGGTATTCGGCACCTTCGGGCTCGTCGTGGCGCCACTGGCCAGTTCCGTGCAGGAGTACCTGCCCGCCGTGACCGTGGTGATCGGTGTGGCGATGCTGGCGCTCGGCGGGTGGCTGCTGGCCGGCAGGGAAATCACCCTGCTGCTGCTGCCGAAACCGTCGAAGGGGGCGCCGACCGCGCGAATGGGGTCGATGCTCGGTTACGGCTTCGCCTACGCGATCGCGTCCCTGTCCTGCACGATCGGGCCGTTCCTCGCGGTGACGAGTACGACCTTCCGAAGTGGATCAGCACTGGAGGGAATCGCGGCTTATCTGGCCTACGGCGCGGGCATGGCCCTGGTGGTCGGTGTACTGGCCGTCGCCGTGGCGCTGGCAGGCAGCGCCGCGACGCGCGGCACGCGCCGGATCCTGCCCTACGTGAACCGTTTCGGTGGCGGGCTGCTGGTATTGGCCGGCCTCTACGTGGGCTACTACGGCGCATACGAGCTGCGCCTGTTCCACGGCGGTGGTTCCGCCGAGGACCCGGTGGTGGACGCCGCGGGAGCCGTCCAGTCCGTGCTCGTGCGGTGGGTGGACGGCATCGGCGCGGTGCCGTTGTTGATCGCGCTGGCCGTGCTCGTACTGCTGGCGGCCGGGATCACCAGGCGGCGCGGCCGCAGGCGCGGGCAGGACCGGGTCAGCTGAGCCGCAGCTTCGGCTTGTGCTCCAGGTGGGAAAGGCCGTTCCAGGCCAGGTTCACCAGATGCGCGGCGACCTCGTCCCGCTTGGGTTTGCGCGCGTCGAGCCACCATTGACCGGTCAGCGCGACCATGCCGACCAGCGCCTGCGCGTACAGCGCCGCGAGTTTGTCGTCGTAACCGCGTGCCGCGAACTGCTGGCCGAGGATGTGCTCAACCTGGCTGGCGATGTCGTTGAGCACTGTCGAGAATGTGCCGCCCGCGCTCGCCACCGGCGAATCCCTGACCAGAATCCGGAAACCGTCGTGCGAGTCCTCGACATAGCTGAGCAGCGCGGTCGCGGCCTGCTCGAGCATCGCCCTCGGGTGCCCACCGTGCAGAGTGGACACCATGCGGTCGAGCAGTAACTGCGTCTCCCGGTCCACGACGACGGCGTAGATGCCTTCCTTGCCGCCGAAGTGCTCGTACACCACGGGCTTCGACACGTTGGCGCGGTGCGCGATCTCCTCCACCGACGTGCCGTCGAATCCCTTTTCCGCGAACAGCGCGCGGGCGACGTTGAGCAGTTGCTGCCTGCGCTCGGTTCCGGTCATGCGCACGCGGGTCATCGGGGCATCCGGCCGCGCCCCGATGATCGCCGCGTCACGCTTCGCCCGCCGTCTCGTCGCCACGGGCTCGAGGGTAAACCCTGCCCGTCAGCTGGAAGTGGTCGACGTGGTCGACCCAGAAAGGCGGGCCAGCCGCTGCGGTGTCGGCCAGCGGACGTTGTGGGCCCAGCCGAACTTCTCGAACAGCCAGATCACCCGTGCCGAGATGTCGATCTGTCCGCGCTGCACTCCGTGACGCGCCGACGTCGGATCGGCGTGGTGCAGGTTGTGCCAGGACTCCCCGAAGGAGAAGATCGCCAGCGGCCAGAAGTTCGCCGACTTGTCCCTTGCGGTGAACGGACGCTCGCCGAGCATGTGGCAGATCGAGTTCACCGACCATGTCACGTGGTGCAGCACGCACACGCGGACAAATCCGGCCCAGAAGATCCCGGTCACCACTCCCCAGAACGACCAGCTGATCAGACCACCGAGAATGCCGGGCAGCACGAGACTCAACACGGTCCACAGCACGAAGAGGCTGTCCACCTTCTTGATGTCGGGGTCGCGGAGCAGGTCCGGCGCGAACCGCTCGGCGTTGGTGCTGTCCCGCTCGAAGAGCCAGCCCATGTGCGCATGCCAGAAGCCCTTGGCGATCGCCAGCGGGCTGGTGCCGAACGCCCACGGCGAGTGCGGGTCGCCGTCGCGGTCGGAGAACGCGTGGTGCCTGCGGTGGTCGGCGACCCAGGTGATCACCGGGCCTTGCACGGCAGTGCTGCCCGCGATGGCCATCGCCACCCGCAGCCAGCGCTTTGCCTTGAACGATCCGTGGGTGAAGTATCGGTGGTACGACACCGTGATGCCGAGGCCGGATATAACGTAAAACGCGAGGAAAAGCCCCACGTCGACCCAGGTCAGCCCCCAGCCCCAGGCGAAGGGAACGGCCACGAGAAGGGCGAGCAGCGGGGCGACGACCCCGAAGTACACCGTGGCTTGGACGACGTTCGAGCGCTGACCGTCGATTACGGGTTTCGGCCCCGATGCGGCCGGCGGCTCGCCGGAAGCGGCGGAGCGGTCGAGGGTTGCCGTCATGCAGTCACTTCTTCCCACGCGGGACCCGACAAAGGGTCGCCTTACCTACGATGCCGTAAGTTACGGTACAGGAGGTTTCCCGCTTCCGACCAGAGTCAACCGGGCACTACCTGACAAGGGTGAGGCGACACACCCACCCGCACGTAAGACCCGTAGGCCGAATGCGAGAGACTGTGCAGGTCAGGGCATTGGCGTGGGCGATCTCCGGATCCCGGGACGAGGCCCGCCGAGGTGTGACTATCCTGACCAGGCACGATCCGCCGTAGTGTAATTGGCAGCACTTCAGATTTTGGTTCTGACAGTTCAGGTTCGAATCCTGGCGGCGGAGCGGGTCCTTCGGCGACGGGTTGACGAGGGGGTGAAGGCGGCTGCACGAAGAGGCTCGCGAGCCACGTGACGCATCCGGCCCGGCGTTGGGCGACATGTCCGATGCCTGGCTACTCGGCCGTGCCCGCGAACTCAACGCCATCGTGCAGCGTAGCGACCGCACCGAGCAGCTCAAGATCATCGGTACTGTTGACGAGCTGCTGGAGGAGACGCAGCGTCGCGGCGAACCGATCCTCGTCGCGCAACTGCTGCGAGCGGCTTCGCTGGCCCGGCTGGTCACCCGTGGAATCGCGCTGGAAGCCGAACCCCTGCTCGACGAACTGCTCGCGCATACGCGCAGGCACGGCCTCGCGCTCCTGCGGGCGGACGCGCACGCCATCCGCGGCAGGCTGCTCGTGCTCTCCGTGCAGGAGGACGCGGCACTGACCGAGATCGCCAGGGCACTTGCGATTCTCGACGATTCACCAACACCGGACGTACAGCTGGGCAGGCGGGCGTGGGACCGGCTGCTCTCCTCCGCCCTGATCGACTGCTGGATCGTGCTGAACCAGCTCGGGGTCTACGAGGCCGCCGAGGAGGTGATCGCCAGGGCCCACCAGGCGGTCAGGGACAGCGCCGGCCCGCACGAAATCACCCTGCAGCTGATCAACCGGGTCAAAATGCTGCTCGGCTGGGGCCTGCGGCTCGAACGCGTCGGGCGGGACGACGAGGCGAGCGAGAAGTTCCGTACCGCCGCCTCCATGGCGATCGCCGTCGAGGCGCCGTTCGCCGAGTCGCTGTTCCCGCGCCAGGCGGGGGTGCCCGCCGTCGACCAGGTCGGCGTGCTCGCCGCCTCGCTGGCGCTCGCCGCACCGAGTTCCGCGCACCTCGACCGGTTGCGCAAGCTGAACTCCGAGCAGGGCTGGCCGCACGAACACGTCATCGTCACCATCGCGCTTGCCCGCTGTCTCGAGGGGGTCGGCGGCAGGGACGAGGCGATGCGCATGCTGATCGAAGCGCAGCACCTGCAGGCCGACGACAACTCCCAGCCGTCGATGCGGCTGAATCTGTTCCGCGAGATCGCCCGGCTCGGCAGCGAGGGTGCCGTTGACGGCGCCGCGGGACCAGATGGGGCCATCAGACCGGACGACAATCGGCCTGCCGCGCTGCTCGCCGACTACTCCGCCGCGCTGGAGGCCGAACTCTGGGCCCTGCGGGAGTCGCAGATCGCCACACTGAACACCCGTCGCGAACACGAACGGCTCTCGGCCGAGCACGGCGCGATCACCCAGCAGGCGTTGCAGGACCCGCTGACCGGGCTGCCCAACCGCAGGGCACTGGACGACCGGCTGCGAACCCTGGCCGGCTCGGTCAACGCGCAGCCACTCGCGGTCGCGCTGGTCGATCTGGACGGCTTCAAGGACGTCAACGACCGCCACTCCCATGCCGAAGGCGACGACGTGCTCAGGGTCGTGGCCAGCACGCTGCGTGACGCACTGCGTGGTGACGACCTGGTGGCGAGGTATGGCGGAGACGAGTTCATCGCGCTGCTACCGGGCGCGCCGGTTTCCGCCGCGAAGCAGGCGCTCGGCCGCGCCGTCACGGCGGTCGCCTCCCTGCCACACCATCTCTCGCACGGCGTGACCCTGTCGGTCGGCCTCGTCTCCCTGCGTCCACAGGAACGCGCCGAACAGGTCCTCTCCCGGGCCGACGCGGCCATGTACCAGGCAAAACGGCGGGGCGGAAACCAGATCGCCGCCGCAACAGCCGGCGTGGGCGACCCGTTGGGCGGCTGGCCCGAGGATGTCACGCCAACCGACCCCACGTGGGACCTCGAGGAACACACGTAGGATCCTGGCCCGGTACGGAAGCCGCCAGTCGGGTGACACATGCGCCGCAGCATGTGACCTGACGAAGTCGTCGAACGAGGAGTGCTGTGACCGGCCCGCTGAGCACACTGATCCTTGCTGCGGGTGAGGGCACCCGCATGCGTTCCGCCACACCCAAGGTGCTGCACCCCATCGCGGGCAGACCCCTGGTCGAGCACGCCGTGCGCGCCGCGGCCGGGCTGGACCCCGACCACCTGGTCGTGGTCGTCGGCCACGGCAGGGACGCCGTGCGCGAGCATCTCGACGCCGTGGGTAAGGCCCTCGACCGGTCGGTGGCGACCGCGGTTCAGGAAAGCCAGAACGGGACCGGGCACGCCGTGTCCTGCGCACTCGCCGAACTGCCCGGCGACCTCACGGGGACCGTGCTGGTCAGCTACGGCGACGTGCCGCTGCTGGACACCGAAACGCTGGCCATGTTGCTGGCCGAGCACCGCCAGGGCGGCAACGCGGTCACGGTGCTCACCGCCGTGCTCACCGAGCCGACCGGTTACGGCCGGATACTGCGCGGCGCGGACGGCGACGTGACCGGAATCGTCGAGCAGAAGGACGCCACCGCCGAGCAGCTGGCGATCACGGAGATCAACTCCGGGGTGTACGCCTTCGACGCCCAGGTACTCGCCGATGGCCTGTCCCGGCTTTCGACCGACAACGCGCAGGGCGAGCTCTACCTGACCGACGTACTGGGCATCGCCCGTGCCGACGGCAGGCCGGTCGGTGCCCTGGTGGTGGATGACCCGTGGCTCACCGAGGGCGTCAACGACCGGGTGCAGCTGTCCACGCTCGGCGCGGAGCTCAACCGGCGGATCGTGCGCAGGTGGCAGCGCGAGGGGGTAACCGTCACCGATCCCGCGACGACCTGGCTGGACGCGGACGTGACGCTGGCCCGAGATGTCGTACTCGCTCCGGGTGTCCAGCTGCACGGCGCGACGAAGGTCGGCGAGGGCGCCCGCGTCGGCCCGGATTCCACGCTTACGGACGTGACCGTCGGAGCCGGCGCGACCGTGATCCGCACCCACGGATCGGACTCCGTCCTGGAGGCCGGAGCGAAGGTCGGACCGTTCGCCTACCTGCGGCCGGGCACCCGGCTGGGGGAGAACGGGAAGATCGGCACGTTCGTGGAGACCAAGAACGCCGACATCGGCCCCGGCTCAAAGGTGCCGCACCTCACGTACGTGGGGGACGCCACGATCGGCGAGCGAAGCAACATCGGATGTTCCAGTGTGTTTGTCAACTACGACGGCGTGAACAAGCACCACACCACGATCGGATCCCATGTGCGGCTCGGCTCGGACAACACGTTCGTCGCTCCGGTGACCGTGGGCGACGGCGCATACAGCGGCGCGGGCGCGGTCATCCGGCGTAACGTGCCGCCAGGGGCGCTCGCCGTGTCGGGAGCGCCGCAACGCAACATCGAAGACTGGGTCGTCCGGCGCAGGCCGGGCACCCCAGCGGCAACGGCGGCCGAGGCTGCCCGAGCTGCTGAGCAGGACGAGAACGTGCAGGATCCAGCAGCACACGACGGGGAGTCGCCAGCATGAGCCCGAAGTCCGGAACGCCGCAGAAGAATCTGATGCTCTTCTCCGGCCGCGCACACCTGGAGCTGGCCGAGGAAGTGGCCAAGCACCTCGATGTGACGATCACCCCGCAGACCCTGCACAACTTCGCCAACGGCGAGATCTTCGTGCGGTTCCAGGAGTCGGTGCGCGGCACCGACGCGTTCGTGCTGCAGAGCCACACCACGCCGATCAACGAGTGGGTGATGGAACAGCTGATCATGGTGGACGCACTCAAGCGCGCCAGCGCGAAGCGCATCACCGTGATCATGCCGTTCTACCCGTATGCGCGGCAGGACAAGAAGCACAAGGGCCGCGAGCCGATCTCGGCACGGCTGATCGCGGACCTGTTCAAGACAGCAGGCGCCGACCGGATCATGACGGTCGACCTGCACACCGCGCAGATCCAGGGCTTCTTCGACGGACCGGTCGACCACCTGCTCGCGCAGAACGTGCTCGCCCAGCACATCAAGGAGACCTACGGCAACGCCGACATCACCGTCGTCTCCCCCGATTCCGGCCGCGTCCGGCTCGCGGAGAAGTGGGCGCAGCAGCTCGGTGACCGGCCGATCGCGTTCATCCACAAGACCAGGGACCCGGACAAGCCGAACGAGGCCGTCGCCAACCGCGTGGTCGGCAAGGTCAAGGACCGGTTGTGCGTACTGGTCGACGACATGATCGACACCGGTGGCACGATCGTGAAGGCCACCGAGGCACTGCTCGCGGAGGGTGCTTCGGACGTGGTGATCGCGTCCACGCACGGCATCCTGTCCGATCCGGCCACCGAGCGGCTGGCGAACTGCAAGGCGCGCGAGGTGATCGTCACCAACACGCTGCCGATCCCGGAGGATAAGCGCTTCCCTGGCATGACGGTTCTGTCCATCGCACCGCTGCTGGCCCGTGCCATCGAAGCGGTGTTCGAGGACGGTTCGGTGACGAGCCTGTTCGACGGCAGCGCGTAGCGCGACAACGAGTCTTGGTGGCGCTTTCCCAGGAAAGTGCCACCAGGACTCGTTCCTGCCGAGAGCGTACGCCCCCGGCCCCGCACGTCCCGGCGTCGCACTTTCCCGGGAAAGCGCGAGTGTTGCGGCTGCCCGGTTTTCACGCTGCGCAAGTTTCCGACGCGGCCGATGTCGGCACCGGCTCGCCGGGTAGCGCGCTTTCCCGGGAAAGTGCGGTACATGCGCGCGCATGTATGGCACTTTCCCGGGAAAGCGCGGGGCCTGGTCGGCGACGCACGCCGTCGTCCCCGGCCGACGGGCCGTGCAGGTCGCACTGGTAGTTTCCGCCCCGGCCGCGACGACAGAAACGGCTGCATTAGACTGTGCAGGTTGTCTCGGCGAGGCGGGCTCCAGCGCACGCGGTGCCCGACGTTATCGACGCGGCGGCTTGAGTAGCCACGCGCCCGTGCACGCCAGGAACTCGCCGCCGAACAGCCAGCAGCACACCGCCTGATCCCCATCGCAAGGAGAGCAAGACCGTGTCCGAGGTACGTCTGACCGTCGAGCCGCGCACCGAGTTCGGCAAGGGCGCCGCGCGCCGCACGCGCCGTGCCGGCAAGATCCCTGCGGTGCTCTACGGCCACGGCGCCGACCCGCGGCACCTGGCCCTGCCCGCCGTCGACTTCGCCCGTGTGATCAGGGACAACGGCAACAACGCCGTGCTGACCCTCGATGTCGCCGGTGCCGCCGCGAAGGCCGAGAAGGGCACCGAGCTCGCCCTCACCAAGACCATCACCGTGCACCCGCTGAAGAACTACATCGAGCATGTCGACCTGCTCGTGGTCAACCGCGGCGAGAAGGTCACCGTCGAGGTGCCCGTCGTGCTGGTCGGCAACGCCGCGTCCGGCACCCTGGTGCACCAGGACCTCGACACCATTCAGGTCGAGGTCGAGGCGCAGGACATCCCTGAGCAGCTCGAGGTCTCGATCGAAGGCGCCGAGGCAGGCACCCAGGTCCTCGCGGCCGGCGTGCTGCTGCCCGCGGGCGCAAGCCTGGCCACCGACCCGGACTACCTGGTCGTCGCCGTCAACGAGGCGCCGAGCGAGGCGTCCATGGAGGCGGACGTCGACACCGAGGGCGCAGGCGTGGTCGAGGACCAGCCCGAGGCCGAGAGCGCATCCGAGTAACCAGTTCATGGAGCAAGATCTGCCGGGGGCCGGCGAGCAGGTACTGCTCGTCGGCCTCGGCAATCCCGGGCCGCGTTATGCGGGCAACCGACACAACGTCGGATTCCTTGTGCTGGACGAACTCGCCGACCGGATCGGCGGGAAGTTCAAGGCACACAAGGCAGGCGCGGAGATACTCGAAGGTCAGCTGGCAGGCCGCAAGATCGTACTCGCGAAGCCTCGCTCGTTCATGAATCTCTCCGGCGGCCCGGTCGCCGGTACCGCACGCTTCTTCAAGGTTGATCGATCCGGCGTGGTCGTGGTGCACGATGAGTTGGATCTCCCCTATGGCGCGCTGAAACTGAAGCTCGGCGGTGGCGACAACGGCCACAACGGACTGCGCTCCATCACGAAGTCCCTCGGGGGCAAGGACTACTTCCGCGTTCGCTTCGGCGTCGACCGTCCGCCCGGCCGGATGGACGCTGCCGACTACGTGCTGAAGGATTTCTCCACGTCGGAACGCCGCGAACTGGCGTTGAACGTCGACCGCTGCGCCGACGCTGTTGAAGCCCTCGTCGGCTCCGGTCTCGCCGCCGCGCAGAACCAGTTTCACGCCGCCTGAACCCCGCCCGCAGGGGAGACCTGCGTCACCCCCACAGCGGTTGTGGCCGTCACTGTGCGTTCTTACTGACTCACCCAAAGGCGTTGGATGACGCACCTGTTCGAGTCGACGGGCGCCGCAGGGGCTGGCGCGACACCCACTCTCAGGGCTAGGACGGAATGCGGGACACGCACCCGAGCTGAGCCCAGGAGAGAGTTAACTGATGTCGTTCACCGCTGACGACGCCGCGCGCGTCGAGTTCGGCAATTCCCCCATCGGCCGTCGTGGCTACGCCAGGAACGAGGTCGACGAGTTCGTCCGGCGCATCGCCCGGACCCTGGCCGGGGAGGACGACCTGACCGCGGCCGAGGTGCATCACGTCGAGTTCGGCAGGCCCATCATCGGTAGGCGCGGTTACGACGAGCGGCAGGTGGACGAGTTCCTGGACGACGTCGAGACCGAGCTGATCAACCGCAGTGGCCTCAGTCCCACAAGCCATCAGGTACCCGCTGCCCGGCAGCACGACCAAGCCACTGCGCCCGGCCACGCGGAGCAGCTGCACGTCCCGCAGGCACTGCACGAGACGGAACACCGGTAGGCCGTCCGAAGCTCGACAACTTCATTTGCGGGAGCAGCAATGGCAGTGACCGCCGAAGACGTGCACAACATCCGGTTCGACCGCGCGCCCCTCGGTAGCCGGGGCTACAACGAAGCGGAGGTCGACGAGTTCCTCGACCGGGTGGCCGCGACTCTCGAAGGCGAGGACGAGGTCACGGCCACCGATGTGCACGAGATCGCGTTCAGCAAGGCCCCGCTGGGCAAACGCGGGTACGACCAGGCCTCGGTCGACGACTTCCTCCGCAGGGTGGAAAGCACGCTGGTCGGACGGGCTCCCGCGAATACGAAGCTGCACGCGCCCTACATCGCGCCCGCACTCGAGCACAGCCATGTGCGCAAACCGCTGTGGCGACGCGCGCGCGGGTGAGAACTGTCCGGAACCGTCTGTGGCGATGCTGCGATCACGGTCCCGGGCTGGACGGGCGCGCGCTTTTCAACGCGGCTAGCGCCTCACTCCGACTCGGCCTTGGCTCCGGAAGCGATGCGGCCGGCATACAGTTCGGCTGTCGCGGCGCGGCGGACCTTGCCGGAGGGCGTCTTGGGCAGGTTCCCCGGCCCGAGCACCACCACGGCGTAGGGCCGCACCTCGACCGCCGACCTGACCCTGGCCGCGACCTCCTTGGCGAGGGCCCGCTCGGTGTCGGTGTCACCTGCCAGTTTCGACTCCAGCACCACGGCGAAGCGCTCGCGCTTGGTGCCCGCGTCGAGGCGTACGGCGACGGCATTACCCGCGCGAACTCCGTCCACCGACATCGCGGCCCGCTCGATGTCGGTCGGGTAGATATTGCGCCCGCCCATGATGATCACGTCCTTGGCGCGGCCGCAGATCACGATCTGCCCGTCCACCAGATAGCCGAGGTCACCGGTCGCGAGCCACCCTTCGGCGTCCTGGGTGTCCAGCGGACCGTCGACGGTCAGGTAGCCGGGTGTGACCGCCTCGCCGCGCAGCCGAATCTCGCCGACCTGCCGCTCACCGAGCCGGTTGCCCTGCTCATCGACGATCTCGGCCTCCAGCCCGGGCAGCGGGCGGCCGAGCAGCGCGAACGAGCGCACCTGGTCGGTACCCCTGCGCGGATCGTTCTCGGGTACCGGAACCGCCCTGTTCTCACTCTCCAGGGCACCGGCGTCCACGACGTCCAGTGTCAGGCCGACATTCAACGGTACGAACGAGACGGCGAGTGTCGTCTCCGCCATGCCGTAGGCCGGGAACACCGACTCCGGCGCCAGTTTGAACCGGGCGCCGGCTTCGGTGAAGGCCGAAACGGCGGCCTCGTCGATGGGCTCCGCACCGTTGAGCGCGATCCGGAGGCTGGAGAGGTCGTAGGCGTCGTCGTCCTCGACCCGGGCGAGCCGCCTGCCGGCGATGGCGTAGGCGAAGTTGGGGGCCGCGGTCGCGGTGGCGCGGTACTTGCTGATGAGTTCCGGCCAGATCAGCGGGCCCGAGAGGAACTCAACCGGAGTCACCTTGACCAGTTCGACCCCGAACGTCATCGGCAACGTCAGGAAGCCGACCATCCCCATGTCGTGGAAGGTCGGCAACCAGGACACCATCACGTCGGTGTCGAACTCGAACTCGGCGGCCTCGACCATCGCGCCGATGTTGGCCATCAGGTTGCGGTGGGTGATCCGCACGGCCTTGGGCTCGGCGGTGGAACCGCTGGTCAGCTGTAGCAGCGCGGTCGAATCCTCATCGACCTCGACCGGCCGCGCGAGCGGTTCCGACCCAAGCAGGTCGTCGACCATGCGAAAGCCGATCCCACGCTCGGTGAGCACGGGCGCGAGCTGGTCGAACGGCTCGCCGAGCAGCACCAGTTCGGAACCGATCATGCGGAGCACCTGCAGGGTGTCCTCGGCCCACTCCGCGAGGTCGGTGCGCTGCGTGGGCTGGTGCAGCATGGTGACGCTGCCGCCCGCCAGCCAGGTGCCCTGCACGGTGGGCGCGATCAGCGCGGGCGCGGCAGCCAGCACGGCGACGGAACTGCCAGGAGCAAGGCCGTGCTCGACCAGTCCACCGGCCACCCTGCGAGCCTGCTCGTGTACCTCGCCCCAGGTGCGGCGAACGGGTTCGTCCGGCTCACCGGTGACCATGCCGCGCTGCTGACCGTCCCCGGTCGCCGAGGCGACCATTGTGTCCACGAACCGACTCATGGCGTCACCTTATCCACCCGCCGATCAGCGGTTCGCGTCACTCCACCGTCTCGGAGATCTCCAGCCACTTCGACTCGACCTCGTCCTTTTCGGCGCGTACCGACTTGAGTTCGGTGTTCAACTCCATCAGCCGTTGCGGATCCGTCGCGGCGGCGGCGAGCGCGTCGTGCAGTTTGGTCTCCTTGCCGTCCAGCACGCCGAGCCTGCGCTCCAGCTTGGCGAGTTCCTTGCTCGCCGCCCTGCGCTCCGCGGCGCTGTTCTTCGCCGCGGCTGCCTTCGCGGTTCCCGCGGGAGTCCCGGCGTGGCCCTGGTGGACGTCCCTGCGGGCCAGGTACTGCTCGATACCGCCGGGAAGGTGGGTGATCTGCTTGTCGCCGAGCAGGCCGACCACCGTGTCGCAGACCCGCTCGATCAGGTAACGGTCGTGCGAGACGACCACGAGGGTGCCCGGCCAGGAGTCGAGCAGGTCCTCGAGTTGCTGCAGGGTGTCGATGTCCAGGTCGTTCGTCGGCTCGTCGAGCAGCAGTACGTTCGGCTCGGCCATCAGCAGCCGCACCAGCTGCAGGCGCCTGCGCTCGCCACCGGAGAGGTCCTCCACCGGCGTCCACTGCCGGGCCGGCGGGAAGCCGAGCTTCTCAGCCAGCTGCGATGCCGACAGCTCCTGCTTACCGAGAACGACCCTGGCCGCGACGTCCTCGACGGCTTCCAGCACACGCATGCGCCCGGGCAGGTCGTCGAGTTCCTGACGCAGGTGGGCGAGCCGGACCGTCAGGCCCTGCTTGCGCCTGCCCGCGTCCGGTTCCCGCTCACCGGCGAGCAGGCGCAGCAGCGTGCTCTTGCCGGACCCGTTCACACCGACGAGCCCGACTCGGTCGCCTGGCCCGATCCGCCAGGTCTCCGAGTCGACCAGCGTGCGCTCCCCCACGTTGAGGGTCACGTCCTCCAGTTCGATGACGGTCTTGCCGAGCCTGCGCCGGGCGAACGAGAGCAACTCGACCGAGTCCCGTGGCGGAGGCACGTCGGAGATCAGGGCTTCGGCGGCCTCGATGCGGTACCGCGGTTTCGAGGTTCGTGCCTTCGCCCCGCGCTGGAGCCACGCCAGCTCCTTGCGGGCGAGGTTGCGCCGCTTCTCCTCCATGGTCGCGGCCAGCCGCGCCCGCTCGGCCCTGGCGAACACCCAGTCCGCGTAGCCACCCTCGTACTGCTCGACCTTGCCGCCGACGACCTCCCAGGTGCGTCCGCAGACCGTGTCGAGGAACCAGCGATCGTGCGTGACGACCACGACCGCGATCCGGCGGGCGAGCAGGTGATCGGCGAGCCAGCGGACACCCTCGATGTCCAGATGGTTGGTGGGCTCGTCGAGTACGACGAGGTCGAGCTCGGCCACCAGCGCGGCGGCCAGCGCCACTCGCCTTCGCTCCCCACCGGACAGTGAACCGGTCGGAGTGTCCAGCCCCAGTGCGGAAATTCCGAGTCCGTCCACGATGGACCGCACGCGGGCGTCAGCCGCCCACTCGTGCTCGGCACCGAACTCGGCGAGCACGACCTCGCCCACGGTGCTGCCCTCGGGCAGCTCGGTGCGCTGGGTGACGACTGCCATCCGCAGCCCGTTCACCCGGCTCACCCGGCCGGAGTCCGCCGGCGCGACACCGGCGAGTACCTCCAGCAGTGTTGTCTTGCCGCCGCCGTTGAGACCGACGACACCGATCCGGTCGCCCTCGGCGACACCGAGCGAGACGCCGTCGAGCAGTGGGCGCACCCCGTAGGACTTGCTCACGGACTCCAGGTTGACCAGGTTGACCATCGTCTCAGCTGAACCTCTCCACGACTGTGAAACGTAATGCGACCACGGGGGTTGAATCGTCCACAGTGAACTCGGGGTCACCGAGGGCGGCACGCATTTCTTCGCTGTGCCAGAACTCCTCGTGCCCGGCGCGCCACTCGGCAACGCTCGGGTAACCCTCACCCTCATCTATCGCGTGCTTTATGTCTATTTCGGAGAGCGGAACCACCCGCATCTCGGTTGTCTCGATCACCGCGACAACGGCCCCGGCCGAGTCGATCACCCGTTCCCGCTCACCGACACGAGGCAACGGTTCACGGTAGTGCTCGTACTCGGCCAACAGCCCGGTCGTCGAAGTTTTCTCGCCGTTCAGGACGGCCTCGACCAAGCGGTCCCGCAATGGACCGGGGAAGGCGAACTCGGCGTCCTTCATGCCGTTCCACTCGGTGGTGGGTTTCTCGGCACCTCGTCGCCGTTGACGACCTTGGCGCCGGGCACCGGCCCGTGCGCCACCCGCACGGTGCGGCACACTCCTGCCCCGGCGAGTTCGGCGGCCACCGAAAGGGCCGACTGGCCATCGGTGCAGAGGAACGCGCAGGTCGGGCCGGAACCGGACACGATGCCGGCGAGCGCGCCCGCGTTCACCCCCGCCCGCAGGGTGCGGCGCAACTCCGGCCGCAGCGACACCGCGGCGGCCTGCAGGTCGTTGCCAAGTAACAGCGCGAGCTGGTTGGGATCGCCGGAGGCCAGGGCCTCGACCACCGGGGCGTGTGATCCCACTCGAGGCGGATCACCGGCCTCCCGGAGACGGTCGAGTTCGCCGAACACCCGTGGCGTCGAGAGACCCTCGTGGTCGAACGCCAGCACCCAGTGAAAGGTGTGCCGGGACAGCACCGGAACGAGCTGCTCACCCCTGCCGGTGCCCAGTGCGGTGCCACCGTAGATCGCGAACGGCACATCACTGCCGATCTTGGCGGCGACCCCCGCGAGTTCGTCGCGGGTGATGTCCAGCCGCCACAGCGACGCCAGCCCGACCAGCGTGGCGGCCGCGTCGGCGCTCCCACCCGCCATTCCGCCCGCGGCCGGGATGCTCTTGCGCAGTACGAGCCGGACCTTGGGCTCCTCCGCGGGCTTGTCGCAGTATGCGGCCAGCGCCTGCGCAGCCCGCCAGGCGAGATTGTCGGCACCCGTCGGGACCGAATCCTCCCCTTCGCCGTACACCTCGACGCCGGGGTCTTCTGCCGCCGCGACCGTCACCTCGTCGGTCAGGGAGAGCGCGTGGAAGACGGTGTTCAGGTCATGGAAGCCGTCCTTACGCAGATTACCCACCGAAAGGTGCAAGTTGATCTTCGAAGGCACCCGGACCGTGACCGGGGGCGGGACGACTGCAAGCACGTGACCAGCGTACGTGCCCACCCATCGTCACCGCCCGAGGCTCGCAGAGTCGCGGAACATCGCACTTTCCCGGGAAAGCGCGATACGTGCACACGCTAAGTACCGCGCTTTCCCGGGAAAGTGCGATCCACGGGTCCACGGGTGGGGTGGAGGCGGTGCCGGGTCAGGCGGCGGCGATGCCCTGGGGGCCTAGGCCCTGCTGGGTGACGTGTGCGCCCCGCTCGGCGATCCAGGTGAGCGCCGCGTCCGCACGCTCGCCGCGCAGGCCCAACCGGAATCGCGCGACAGGTGTGTCGCCAACGCGCGTCAGCCCGCCGCCGATGGTGGCGAGTTCGACACCGAACCGGCCTGCCGCCTCGGGCAGCAGAGCGCCGACAGTGGCGAAGCCGATCAGCACGACGTCCGCGGTGCGGTCGTAGGCAGCGGCCTGCGCCCTGCTGGTCTCGATCGCGGGCAGCAGCGCCTGTGCGGTCCTGCTGGACGGATCGGACAGCAGCGAGAGCACGTGCCCGCTCTCCACGAGCGAACCCTGCTCCAGTAGTGCGATGTCGTCGCACAACTTGCGGGCAACCGCCGCGTCCGGCGTGGTCACCAGCACGGTCGTCCCGAGTTCGGCCCTGGCGCGATCGAGTACGGCGAGCACCGCGCCGGACTCCTCGGGCTCCACACCAGCGGTGGGGTCATCGGCCAGCAGCACCGCGGGGCCGGTCGCCAGCGCCCGCGCCACCGCGATCCGCCTGCGCTGACCCGCCGTCAGCTCGGCGGGGTGCTGAGCCGCGCGCCGGGTAAGGCCGACCAGGTCGAGCAGCGTGCCGACCTTCCTGCGCCGCTGCGGCCCGTCCAGGCCCAGCAGTTCGAGGGGTGCGGCGACATTACCGGCCACGGTGCGCTCACCATGCAGCTCAGGGCGCTGCGGGAGGACACCGAGCTGCCTGCGCGCCTCACGCAGGCGCCTGCCGTCGAGTGATCCGGTGTTGAGGCCGTCGAGCCGGACGACCCCGCGGTCCGGGCGTTCCTGCAGCGCGACGCAGCGCGCCAGGGTCGACTTCCCGGAGCCCGAGGGACCGACGACGCCGAACAGGGAACCTGCGGTGACGTCGATGCTCACGTCCTGCAGCGCGCGCACGGGTTCGCCGGTGCCGGGAAAGGTCTTGCTGAGGTTTTCAACGGTGATCACAACTGCTCCAAGGCCAGGTAAGCCACGGCGGCGCGCGACCACGACAGGTGCGCTGCCACCTTGAATGGACCGTCCGCAATGGACGGTCAGCGAAGACGGGAAACGATCAGACGGAGGCGGTGTGGCGTCGACACGCACTCACGGTGCGGCGGCCTTCATCGACTACTCGGCGTCTGGTCAACATTCGGGACCTGTACACGGATTCCTCCATCGGTCCTGGCGGTAGCACCTGCCCGGGCTCGGGTGGTTGCTGCGGCGTCGGCGAGCCAGGTCTCTCAGCCGCTCGGGATGGATGCCCTCTGAGTAGACCCGAAACTGCCGCCGGAACGCAAGTTTGTTGGCTCAAATCACACTGCTGGACCGATCCGTCCGGCGGGGCGTAGAACGTGAGGTCAGCGGGCCGCGGCTATTCGGGCGAAGTCCTCGACCGTGAGTTGCTCGCCCCTGGCGCGTGGGTCCACGCCCGCGGCGACCAGGATCTGCTCCGCGGCGGGGGCAGAGCCCGCCCAGCCGGCCAGCGCGGCGCGCAGCGTCTTGCGCCGCTGGGCGAACGCCGCGTCCACGGCGGCGAAGACAGCCGCGCGATCGCCATCAGGCACGACGTCACCTCGATCGAACGAGACCAGCGCGGAATCGACGTTGGGTACCGGCCAGAACACCGACCGCGGGACCGGGGCCACCTTGCGTGCCTTCCCGTACCAGGCCAGCTTGACGCTGGGCACCCCGTAGGTGCGGCTGCCGGGCCCGGCAGCCATCCGGTCAGCGACCTCGGTCTGCACCATCACCATGGCGCGGGCCAGCGAGGGCAGTTCGGCCAGCAGGCCGAGCACCACGGGGACCGCCACGTTGTACGGCAGGTTGGCGACCAGTGCGGTCGGTGGCGCCGGCAGGTCCGCGGCCCGCAGCCGCAGTGCGTCCGCCGCAAGTACGGTCAGCCGGTCCGCGGCGGCGGGCGCATGCGCACGGGCGGTCGCCGGCAACCGGTCCGCGAGCACGGGGTCGATCTCGACGGCCACGACGCGGGAGCCCGCGTCCAGCAGCCCGAGGGTCAACGAGCCGAGCCCTGGCCCGACCTCCAGGACCACGTCCCCAGCGCCGACACCGGCCAGTTCCACGATCCGCCGCACGGTATTCGGGTCGTGCACGAAGTTCTGCCCGAGCTTCTTGGTCGGCCGTACGTCCAGCTCGGCCGCCAGCCTGCGGATCTCGGCGGGGCCGAGCAGAGCGATCGCCGACGGTTCAGTCACCTGGTAACTCTAGGCTCTCCGGTCCGAGGCCCGCGATCGGCGCCGGGATACCCGATACGGAACCGATCAGAGTCCGAGCTTGCTGGAGCAGTGCGGCCAGGCGCCGTAGCCGCCACGGTCGTCACGCACCTTGGTGGCGACGGCGATCTGCTGCTCGCGGCTGGCCTCATGCGGGTAAGCGGCGTACTGGTCGCCGCCGTAGGCGTCCCAGGTGCCCTTGTCGAACTGCAGGCCGCCGTAGTAGCCGTTACCGGTGTTGATGGACCAGTTGCCGGTGGACTCACACTGAGCGAGCCGGTCCCAGACCGCGCCGTCGGAGATGGCGGGCTGCTCGGGCTCCTTGGTGCCGACCCGGACGACCTTGGGCTCGGCCTCCTTGACGATCTTGGTGGAGAGCTCCTCGCGGGCAACTTCCTTGTCGTTCTTCTTGGTGACCCGGTAGGTGACGATCTGCTCGCCCGGGACACCTTCTTCCTCGACCTCTTCCTCGCCCACGAGCATGGACGAGTCCTCGATCTCCTTGACCGGGGGCTCGATCTCCTCGGTCTCGTTGATCACGGAGACGCCGGTGCGGCTGATGTGCACCTCGGCGCCGTCGAGCAGTTTGAACTCCAGCCCGCCCTCGGCCTTGTCGTCCGCACCCAGCTTCAGGTTCAGCTCGGCGAGCAGTTCCTCGGTGGTCACCGCGGTGGTGGTGAGCTGCTTCGGGTCGCTGCCGCCGTCGAAGAGCGTGATGTTCTTCAACGTCTTGACGTGCAGGGTCATGCCATCGAGGGGCACCTCGCCGCCCGGGGCGGTGGAGAACCACGTGCCCTGCTTGACCAGGTCCTGCAGGCCGAGCTGACCGAGCGCCTCGCCAACGGTGGTGGCCCGTACCCAGGACTCGCGTGGGCTGCCGTCCACGATGAGGTTGAGCTTGCGACCGCGCTCGAGCTTGATGACTCCGCCGTCACCGACGGCGGTCTGCGGCGAGGGTGAGAGTGCGTCGTGCGCGCCGACGGAGAGACCCGCATCGGAGAGCACCTCGCCGACGGTGTCGCCGAAGCTGCGCACGGTCTGCTGCTGGCCGTCGACGTCGACGGTCACGCTCTTGTTCATCGCGAGCGCGGCGGCACCGCCACCGGTCAGCGTGATGAGTACCGCGAGGGCCGTACCCCGGAGGAAGCGCTTCTTCCAGACCCTGGTCGCGGCCAGGAGGCCGGATTCGACCGGCTCGTCCTCCTCGGCGGCCAGTCCGCGCCCTGCCCTGTCCTCGCTCGCCTCGTCGGGCACGACGATGGCGGGCAGCAGGGTGGTCTCGGCGTTGATCAACCGGATGAGTTCGTCGACGTCGATGTCGGCCTCGGCCATGAGGTCGCCGGCCTGGGGGCCCAGCGCGGTGAAGACATCCTGTGGCGTGACGCGGGGGTCCGGCGAGTAGTCGAAGTAGTCGAAGTCGGCCGATCCGCTCTCGGGGCGCTCGAGGGTCGCTACACCTGCGGCGTGCGATGCGTCGGCGGAAGCGTCGAGGCGTGCGTTTGCCCGCCTGGAACTACCAGTCACTGGGTCGATCCCTTTCACCAAGAGGCCGTTGCCTTCATCCCGGCGCGCAGGTTCACACGCACCGGACCTTCGGGCTCCCGCAGCCAGCGCCATCCCTCATGAGACCGGAACCTTCCCGGCATCACTTCCCCGACGTGCACTGACGTGACTGTGGGCGTGTCACTCGCGGCTCGGTGTCGAGCAACGAGGGGCACGATCACGGGACAGTAACGAAGGCCGGCGGGTTGCGCAAACACCCCCCGGAGTGTCGTGACGTTCGTCACTCCACCGGGTAGGCGCTTGACCTTCCCCGAATGTCGCAACGTGATCAACACGCCGTAACCGAGTTCAGCCGAAAGACCCGGTCAGCCGTTGTGTCGACCGATCTGGCCACCTGCTCGACGAGCTCGCCGCGCAACTCGGCGAGTCCTCGGACGGTGTACGCGGCGCAGTAGGGCTCGTTCGGCCTGCCCCGGAACGGATGCGGCGTCAGGAACGGCGCGTCGGTCTCCACCAGGAACTGCCCCTCGGGCACCAGTTTGGCGGCTTCCTGCAGCTCCCGGGCATTACGGAAGGTGACCGGACCTGCGAACGAGAGCACATAGCCAGCATCGACGCACCTGCGGGCGATATCGGCATCACCGGAGAAGCAGTGGAACACCACATCCTCCGGGGCACCCTCCTCCGCCAGAATGCGCAGCACGTCCTCGTGTGCGTCCCGGTCGTGGATCATCAGCGGCTTACCGAGGCGCTTGGCGAGATCGATGTGCCAGCGGAACGCCTCCTGCTGCGCATCCGCGGGGGAGTAGTCCCAGTAGTAGTCCAAACCGGTCTCCCCGACCGCTACCACCCGAGGTCCCGCCGCCAGTCGCTCCACTTCGGAACGCTCGGCCGCACCGAACTCCTTGGTGCGGGTGGGATGCACGGCCACCGCCGCGAAAACCCGGGAGTCCCAGGTGGACGCCTCGACAGCCCAGCGCGCGGCGGCCAGGTCGTCGGCGACAGTCACCACCCTGCACACCCCGGCTGCTTCCGCCCGGTCGACCATCGCCCTGACATCCTCGGCGGTGGTAGCGCCACAGGCGTCCATATGAGTATGCGAGTCGACCACCGGCACCGGGAGTGGCTCCGGCACCGGTGGCAGTTCAGCCTTGCTCAATGGGTGCCCATTCCGGCCCGGTCTCGCCCAGCTTCGGATCGAGTTTGGCGAACAGCGGCGACGGCTTGGCCAGTGGCCTGCCGACCTCGATCGGCTGCGACTCCCAGCGGGCCTGCTCGGCCGCGTAGTCGCCGGTGAGGATGGGGTTCGTCCTCCCGGGGATGTCGAGGTCCTCGACCTCCTGCAACTCCGGCTGCGCGGCCCAGATCCCGCTGCCGCCGAGCGCTTCGTGCACCTTCTGTGCCGAATGCGGCAGGAACGGGGTGAGCAGGGTGTTCGCGTCCGATACGACCTGCAGCGCCGTGTGCAGCACGCTGTCGCGGCGCTCTGGGTCGTCCTTGAGCTTCCACGGCTCCTGGTCGGAGAGGTACTTGTTCGCCGCGGAGACCACCCGCATCGCCTCGCTCGCGGCCTGTTTGAAGCGGGAGCGCTGCAGGTGCGCCCCCACGGTGTCGAACGCGGCCCGGGAGAGCGCCTTGAGCTCCTCGTCGGCCTGCCTCGGCACCTGTGGCGTCGGGACGGCTCCGTTGTTCTTGTGGGCCATCGAGATCGAGCGGTTCACCAGGTTGCCCCACTCGTTGGCCAGCTCGAAGTTCGTCCTGCGCACGAACTCCTCCCAGGTGAAGTCCGTGTCCTGGGTCTCCGGCCCGCCCACCGTGATGAAGTAGCGCAGCGTGTCCGGACCGAACTCGCGGAGGAAGTCGTTCACATAGATGACCGTGCCGCGCGAGGTGGAGAACTTCGACCCGCTCATCGTGAGGAACTCACTGGAGACGATCTCGTCAGGCAGTGCCAGCTGGCCGTAGGGCCCTGGCTCACCGCCGTTGTCGCCGTGACCGTTGTGCCCGAGCAGCAGCGCGGGCCAGATCTGGGCGTGGAAGGTGATGTTGTCCTTGCCCATGAAGTAGTAGCCGCGGGCATCCGGATTGGTCCACCACTCCTGCCAGGCGTCGGGGTCGCCGGAGCGGCGCGCCCACTCGACACTGGCGGAGAAGTAGCCGATCACCGCGTCGAACCAGACGTAGAACCGCTTCAGCGGCTCCTCGCGCCACCCGTCGAGCGGGATCTTCACGCCCCAGTCGAGGTCACGGGTGATCGGGCGGGGCCGCATGTCGTCCACCAGGTTCCTGGTGAAGTTCAGGACGTTGGACCGCCAGTCGGTCTTGGTCGAGAGCCACTTGCCCAGGGTGTTGGTGAAAGCGGGCAGGTCCAGGAAGAGGTGCTCGGTCTCGACGAACTTCGGCGTCTCGCCGTTGATCCTGGAGACCGGCCGGATCAGGTCGGCGGCGTCGAGCTGGTTACCGCAGTTGTCGCACTGGTCGCCCCGGGCACCGTCGTAACCACAGATCGGGCAGGTGCCCTCGATGTAGCGGTCGGGCAGGGTCCGGCCGGTCGAGGGGCTCACCGCCCCCTTCGTGGTCCTCGGTACGACGTAGCCGTTGCGGTGCAGCGCGAGGAAGATCTGCTGGGTGACATCGGCATGGTTGCCGGTCGTGGTCCTGGTGAACAGGTCGTAGCTGAGCCCGAGACCGTGCAGGTCCTGGCCGATCTGCCGGGTGTACTTGTCCGCCGTCTCCTGCGGTGTCAGGCCTTCCTTGTCGGCCTGCACCAGGATCGGAGTGCCGTGCTCGTCGGTGCCGCTGACCATGAGCACCCGGTTGCCGGCCATTCGCTGGTAACGGGAGAAGACATCGGAGGGGACGCCGAACCCGGACACGTGGCCGATGTGGCGGGGGCCGTTGGCGTAGGGCCAGGCCACCGCGGTCAACACAGGGGTGCTCATGCCTGTTTAGCCTACGGATAGCGTCCCAGCCATTTTTCACGAGGGAGCGGACACGACGGGGCCAGCCGCGATCTACCGGATGCGGCTGAGCCAGATCGGGCCGGCCCTGACCTGGCGTGGCTGATCTTCGCGGGGACCGTTGCTGGAAAAGATCGTCGAGAACACCCCCGGCCTTCCGCCTGCCGGCGTCTGGCCAATCCTGATCGGACGGGACAGTCGGATACCGATTGTCCCTGTTGGCGCGTTTGTCCCGCCGGGACGCGCCAACAGGGATAGTCTCGCAGGCAATGACCATGCAAGACCCCGCGCGCGGGATCAATCTGACCCACCACGAAGCCGTGGACGACTGGAACGTCGTCCGCGCCGGTGGCGTGAACTTCGCGAGTATCACGATCACCGAGAGCGCCAACTGGAGCGATCCAGCGGCCGCCCGGAACCTCTCCGGTGCTCAGGAGGCCGGGCTGCACACTGGCGCCCGGCACTTCGCCCGCCCCGGCGGGGCACAGGATCAGGCCGCGCACTTCGCCCGGATCGCCAAACCGCTCGGCGCATTCGCACCTGGAGCGCTGGCGCCAGCACTGGATGTTCGCGTGGAAGGGGTCGACGACCGGTTCATCCGGAGCTGGATCAAGACAGTGCGCCAGGCGGCAGGTGTCCGGCGTGTACTGGTCTACGCCGACTTCGAACAATGGTCACACGCGTTTCATCCGGACAAGTGGGCGGATTCCGAGGTGGTGCTCTGGCTGGCTCGGCATAACGGAATCCCCGGAAGGCCGGGCTGGTTCCACGCACGACTCGGGCTGCACCAGCACGAGCACGGGCGCGACGCGCTCGTCTACCCCTTCACGCTGACCGACGTACTGCTCTAGCCGTGTCGTTCCGTCAGCCTGCTGCGCATCAGGAAAACGTTGTACGGCCCCCACTGCGAAAGCAGGAAGTAGATGTCTGGTCCGTCCAGCGCCCACGGGTGTAGGTAACCGCCGTAAAGCGCGGGATAGTCCCTGCCGGACACGATGACCTCGCCTGCCGACCACGGTCCGGTCAACTCGTCGGAGGTGCGCAGCACGATGGCGGCCCTGTCCTCGTCCAGATGCATCGCCATCCAGCATCCGAAATGGACGTTGTACACGACGGAGAGCTCCCCCACGGGTCCGTCGAGCACCGGTGCGGCCGACGACTCGCGATCGGCCCAGTCCCGGCCGGTCCAGTACTCGTAGGCCGACGACTGCAGAATGTCCGCCGTGGACACTCTGGCGAGGTACCCGGGGCCGAACCGCCCCTGTGTCGTGCCGAACAGGTAGACATGTTCGCCGGAACGGGCGAAGGCGCCGATCTGGAATCGGCTGTTCTTGCCCCATTTGTTGGGCCACCGGGCGGAACGTGGTTTGTCCCAGGTGATGCCGCCGTCGCCGGAGACGGCCACGCCCGCGTAGTTGGTGCGCCAGGTTCCTGGCCTGCCCCACTCACGCACCGACATGTAGTGCACGAAATGGCGACCGTCGACAGCGATGCCACCGTTCGGGATGATCGTCGCCTCGCGACCGCTGCCCGAGGTGATGACCTGTGCAGCACCACCGTCCGCGCGCGACACGACGTCGTCGAGCAGCAGTCCCTGATCCAGATCCCGGTTGCTGGAGAACGCCAGGACGTTGCACCGCCAGTCCGCGTCCGGTGGCCCCGCGCCGTCACCACCCCAGCCACGGCCGTAGGTGTCGCCGAAGAGCACGAACACTCTGCCGTCCCCGCCGTCCCAGAGGATGCCGAGGTCGGTCGCGTGGATACCGAACCGTTCGTCGGTGCGGCTCGCCGAACCGGCTCCCGTCACCGTGGCGATCTGTGTGGTCGCTTCCGGCACCAATAGAGCAGCCATGCCGCGAGGCTACCCAGCGATCGCCCGGCTCGCCGGGCGGCGAGGTCGCGGCTTCATACCTGGATTCCGGCCCATCGGGCGAATCGGGCGAGCGAATCCGTCGTGCGTCGGTCGGCGTTCGCCAAGGCACGAACCGTCTCCCGCACGGCCGGATGGTGGCGGGTGTTGTGCGGGGCGACCCGGCGAGCGAGGTTCAGTTGCTCCAGCGCTTCCGCACGACCACCGTGCAGGGCCCACGCCCTGGCCATGTCGATGTGATGGTGACCGACCCGCTCCGGCCGACGTGGATCGACAACCCGCACCTGCGCGGCGCGATCCACGGCTTCCGTGCCGTCGTAGTACTCCACGGGCACCGCGCACCAGTGCACGGCGATGTTCATCGCGCTGGCGTCGATGTTGAAGTACGGCGTCTCGGGCGGCCGGAACTGTTTCGCCAGCGCCCTGGCTTCGTCGAGAAAACCGTCAGCCTGCTGCCGATCGCCCACCCGCGCTGCGAGCACGGCAGCGCGCAGGTTCAGTTGCACGGTCAGCGCGCGACCCGCTGGCCGGGTGTCGACGTGCTCGCGGGCGCGGGTGATGACACGGAGCCCGGAGGCGTACTCGCCGTGCTGGAGATGACCGCTGGACCGGTGATAGGCGCTGATCGCGATGCGCAACGGATCGCCCGTTTCCGGCGCGAGCCGGATGTGGCGTTCGGACGCGACGGCGGCGAGGTCCGCCTGGCGGAAGCGACCGGCCACGGTGGCCGTCATCCGGTACGCGTCGTGCAACGCCGCTCGCGCCCGTTGCCCGGAATGTCCGGGCTGCTCGGCCAGCACATACAACTGGTGGAGCAGGTTCGGCAACTCGTGCGCGGCCATCGCGTACCGGAGTCCGTACACATTGTGGACGGCGGCGCCGAGACGGTCGATGACCGTCCTCAACGACAGCGACGTTCCCTCGGGAGCGGGATCGTCGTACGCGTCGAGCGCGGTACGCAGCGCGCCGAGGTTGGCGAGTTCGCCTGCGGGCTGTTCCACGATCTCCCGCTCGTCTGTGCCATAGAGGTGCGACGGACGTATTCCGAGCGCCTGCGCTGCACCGGCGACGAATGCCGCGCTCGGCGGAAGGGAGCCCTGCTCGACCCTTTTCACGAGCGACAACGAGAAGTGTGCACGAGCGGCAAGTTGATGCTGCGTGAGTCCTCGCAGTTTGCGGAGTTGTCGCAGTCGGTCACCGACGCCGACTTGCTCAGCCATCGTTACCCCGCTCGCGGTTGTCCCTTCGCTCTCCCTCCAGCCTCCCATACGGCGGCACCCTGCGACATGTCCAAGACCAACGAACGGAGCAGTGCATGTTCTGGACAGACAGAGTGCGCGGACTGGCTATTCGGCGGGTCGACCCGCCCCTGGTCGACCGTCCGGTCATCGGCGGCTTGCGACATCGCACGAGAACAGTCGTCCCACTTCTCGACAACGCGGTGCCGCGGCTGCTGTGCGGCCTTGAGTATCCGGAGAGAACCAATCGTCGTTCACCGCATATCTACGACTGCCACGCCTGTGAGGACGTGCACCGCGAACGCAGGGACGGGCCACAGTGATCGAGCGCGACAGAGAACTCCTCACCCGCCCGGGCGGCCGAACGCGACGCCGTAGTCGTTCAGGGAGAGGTGCTGGTTCCGCCCCCAGCCCGCTGATCGCGCTTCGACCGTAGGGGCCGAAGGTCGCCAAGGCGGTAAGGCGACAATGTGGACATGCGGTTGGTGCGCAGGTCGCTGCGCTCGGAGATCTCCCCGGAACGGGCGCTGCTCCTGCTCGAGGCGCGCGCTCGTGCCCGCGGCCTGCCCGCGCCCGCAGCCCTGTCCGGCGAGTGGTTCGCCTCCCGGGCGGTACTCGTGCCCAGCCTCGCGACCTCACCGCTCGACAACGCCGAACACGCCTTCGCCGCCGTCGCCCGGCAGGTCACCGTGGAGCCCGCCTCCGTCGGTGATGCCGTCGGCGGCGGCTGGTTCGGTTACCTCTCCTACCAGCTCAGCGACCCGGCACGCCGCATCGCACCCCTGCCCGCCGCCGTCGGCGGCTGGGCCGATCACGTGCTACGTCTCGACGCGCGGTCGCAGTGGTGGTTCGAAGCTCTCGTACCGGCGGACGAGCCGGAGCCCGCCGGCCTCGCGGACGAGCTGGAGGAGTTACTCGCCGGACCGGTCCCCATTCCTAACGGCTGGACCTCCACACGGCTGTCCCGGCCGGACTCGGCCCTGCACGAGGACGCGGTGCGCGCCTGCGTACGGGCCATCGAGGCAGGCGAGCTGTTCCAGGCCAACATCTGCAGCCGGTTCGGGAGCACCTTCGACGGCTGCCCCGCAGAGCTGTTCGCCGAGGGTGTCCGGCGCATGCGCCCCCGGCGTGCGGCCTACCTGTCGGGCGAATGGGGTGCCGTCGCCTCGCTTTCGCCCGAACTGTTCCTCGCCCGCTCCGGTAGAACCGTCCGCTCGACACCGATCAAAGGGACGCTGCCACGGCGTGGTCCCGGCGACGACCTGCTGGCCGCCCGCCTGCGCGAGTCCACCAAGGACGTCGCCGAGAACGTGATGATCACCGATCTGGTCCGCAACGACCTGGGTCGCGTCTGCGAAACCGGCAGCGTGCACGTTCCCGACCTGCTCACCGTCACCCCCGCGCCCGGCGTATGGCACTTGGAGTCCACGGTGGAAGGCACCCTGTCCGGCGGGAAGGACGACGCCGACCTACTGCGCGCCACCTTTCCGCCGGGCTCCGTCACCGGAGCGCCGAAGCTGCGTGCGCTCGACCTCATCGCCGAACTGGAGCCGGTGGCACGCGGGGTCTACACCGGAGCGGTCGGCATGGTGTCACCGGTCGCGGGCCTCGAGTTCAATGTCGCCATTCGTACGTTCGAGCTGCACAATGGCCGCGTCTTCCTCGGGGTCGGTGGTGGTATCACCGCCGAGTCCGACCCGGCATCGGAGTGGCAGGAATGCCTGCACAAAGCGGCTCCACTCGAGGATCTCCTGCGAACGCCGCCTCGTCCCTAGGCTCCGTCGAGACGCATCACTTGCTGGTGTCGAGTACCAGCTTTCCGGTGGTGGCGCGGGACCTCAGTGCCTCGTGCGCTTGGCTCGCCTCGGACAGTCCGAACACGCCGCCGGAGATCGCCCGCACGTCACCTGCGAGAGTCAGCTGAAACAGCTCGGACATCGCCTCGCCGAACACGTCGCCCGGCAGGGAGAAGGCGTGTGGCAACCACATTCCGGACACCGTGGTGGAGTGCTTGAGCAGGCTGGGCAATACGACGGGCTTCGGCTGCTCCCTGCTTGCCATTCCGAAGAACGCGAGCCTGCCGAACGGGGCCAGCGCTGCGAGACTCTCGTCGGTGACCCTGCCTCCGGTCATGTCCAGTACGACATCGACACGCCTGCCGCCGTTGGCTGCGCGGAGAGCCTCGGTCATGTTCTCCACGCGCGAGTCCACGGCCTCGTCGGCGCCCAGGCTCAACGCGAGATCCCGCTTCTCAGGGCTGCTCGCCGTGGCGATGACCCTGCCCGCGCCCCAGGCCTTGGCGAGCTGCACCGCGATCGTGCCGACACCGCCTGCCGCCGCATGCACGACCACCGACTCCCCTTCGCGCAGGTGCGCGTTGCGGCGCAGCAGCATCCAGGCGGTCGTGCCCTGCACAATGAAGGACAACGCGGTCAGTTCGTCGACCCCGTCCGGGATGTCATAGGTCCGCGCCGGGTCCGCGACCGCGCGCTCTGCGTAGCCGCCGCCGTCGATGAGGGACACGACCCGCCTGCCGTCTCCGGTCCTTCCGGCGACCTCACCGCCGGGTACCAGCGGCAGCGTGCTCGGCGCGAGGTAGGTGTTCTCCGCCTGGTGGGTGTCGGCGTAGTTCACCCCCGCGTGAGTGACGTCGACGAGGATCTGTCCCTCGCCGGGCTCCGGGTCCGGTAGTTCGACCTGCCGTAACACCTCGGGCCCGCCGAACTCGGTGACCTGCACAGCACGCATGAAATGACCACACCCTTCTCGCTCGAATGAGACGATCCTACATACGTCTCAGCCGATAGTGAGACGTATGAGTGATATGTTTCATCCGTGGTACCTCCCCGTCCCGATGCCGGCCGCGCCCACGCGATCGCCCGAGACTGGTTCCTCGCGGGCAGGCGCATCGACATGCGCGATCTCGCCGCCGAGGTGGGAGTCAGTCGCGCCACGCTCTTTCGCTGGGTGGGCAACCGGGATCAGTTGCTCGGAGAGATCCTCTGGTCCCTGGCCGAGCCCGTATTCGACCGCCGCTACCAGGCGCGCGCCGAGACGGGCGCCGATCTTGTCGCCGCCACCGTCGGGGAGTTCGCCGCGACGGTGAACGCCGACGAGGCGTTCCGTGGTTTCCTCCGCACCGAGCCAGAACGGGCACTGCGAGTCCTCACCACGAAGGCGGGCGGTGTCCAGCAGCGCACTATCAGGAAGCTGGCAGAGGTGATCGACGAGCAGGTGAGCCTCGGCAAGCTGACACCGCCGTTGCCGGTCCCGGACCTCGCCTACCTGGTGGTCCGGATCGCGGAGTCGTTCATCTACACCGACATCATCACCGGCGGACAGCCCGACGCGGGCAAAGCGCGCGAGGCGGTCGCCGCACTGCTGCGCTGACTCCCGATCGGAAACAGCGCGCGGCTCGTCGGAACTGCAAACTCGGCCACCAGATCTGCAAACTCGGCCTCCGAAACTGCAAACTCGGGCGCTGGAACTAGCGGCGGGTTTGGAGGACTGCGTCGTATAGTTCCTTTTTGGAGATGCCGGCGGCTGTTGCGACCTCGGCTGCCGCGGACTTCATCCGCTCTCCGGCCGCTACGCGGTCGCGGACCTCGGCGACCAGGTCCGCCAGGCTCACCTCGCGTGGCTCGGCGCCTGCCAGCACCACGGTGATCTCCCCGCGTACCCCCTCGGCCGCCCAGTCCGCGAGTTCGGCGAGCCCGCCCCTGCGGACCTCCTCGTAGGTCTTCGTCAGCTCCCGGCACACCGCTGCCCTGCGGTCCCCGCCAAGGGCCTTCGCGGCCTCGGCCAGGGTCGCGGCGAGCCGATGTGGCGATTCGAAGAACACCGTGGTTCGCTCCTCGGCGGCCAGTCCGGCGAACCAGCGCGCCTTCTCCCCGGTCTTGCGCGGGGCGAAGCCCTCGAAACAGAAGCGGTCCGACGCCAGTCCCGACAGCGCGAGCGCGGTGGTGACCGCGGACGGGCCGGGCAGGCAGGTGACCGGCAGGTCCTCCGCGACGCAGGCCGCGACGAGCCGATAGCCGGGGTCGGAGACGCTGGGCATGCCCGCATCGGTCACCAGCAGCACGGTCTCACCGTCGCGCAGCGCACTCAGCAGCTTCGGCAGCCGGGCCACCTCGACGTCCTCGTAGAAGCTCACCACCCTGCCGACCGGGGTGACGCCGAGCGCCGTGGTCAGCGACCGCAGCCTGCGCGTGTCCTCGGCGGCGATGACGTCGGCCTCGGCCAGTGCGCTGACGAGACGGGCGGAGGCGTCGCCCATGTCGCCGAGCGGGGTGGCGGCCAGCACCAGCCCACCGGCCGGTGGCCTGCTGCTCATGCACACTCCTCGCGTTGTCCTCGGTACCGATCCAGCCTATCCCGCGTGCCCCACACCCGGACGCGGACGACGATCTCACACGACGGGGCCTACGATCTCTCATCGTGACCGCGCTGCTGACCCGCACGTCCGGGGACGGGGCACGCCCGGAGCCGGAGGCGTCGACGCGTCCGCCGAGCGACCGCGAGGCGACCCTGCTGGGCAGGCCCATGCCAGGCGATCGGACCCGTGCCCTGATCGTCACGCTCGTCCTCACCGCCATCGGTGCCATCGTGCGGCTGCAGAACCTCGGCTTCCCGACCGACAAGGGCGCGCCGGTCTTCGACGAGAAGCACTACGTCCCGCAGGCCTGGCAGATGCTGCGCAACGGCGGGTACGAGGACAACGCGGGCTACGAACTGGTGGTCCATCCACCGGTCGCCAAGCAGCTCATCGCCATCGGCGAGTGGCTGTTCGGCTACAACGGCTGGGGCTGGCGTTTCAGTGCGGCGATCATCGGCACGTTGATCATCCTGCTCACCATCCGGATCGCCAGAAGGCTGACCCGCTCCACGTTGCTCGGCGGTGTCGCGGGGATTCTCGTCATCTGCGACGGTGTGCTGCACCTGCAGTCCCGCATGGGGATGCTCGACATCTTCATCACGTTCTTCGTACTCGCCGCGTTCGGCTGCCTGCTGATGGACCGCGAGCAGGTGCGGGAACGTCTGGCCGTCGCCGTACGTGAGGGCTGGGTCGACGAGAGCCCTTATGGTCCCCGGCTCGGCTTCCGCTGGTGGCGGTTCGGCGCGGGGATCCTGCTCGGGATCGCGACCGGGGTGAAATGGTCGGGGGCGTACTACATCATCGCCTTCGGGCTGCTGTGCGTGGCGTTCGACATCGCCGCCCGGCGCTCGGCCGGGGTGCGCAAGCCCTGGCTCGGGGCATTGCGGCGCGACCTCGGCCCCGCGATGTGGAATCTCGGCGTGATCGCGGTGCTGGCCTACCTCAGCACCTGGTGGGCCTGGTTCGCCAGCGAGACCGCGACCGATCGCAACTACGTCGAGATGGAGAACGTTGCCGCGGGCCCGTTCGGCTTCGTGCCCAACGCACTGCGCTCGCTGCTGAGCTACACGTTCAACGTGCTCGACTTCCACGAGTCGCTGTCCACCCCGAAGGACGATCCGCATCCGTGGGAGTCGAAGCCGTGGACGTGGCCGATGGGCCTGCGGCCGATGCTCTACTACTTCGAGAACGGTGACAACGCCGCCGGATGTGGCCAGTCGCAGTGCGTGCGGGCGACGATGCTGATCGGTACTCCCGCACTGTGGTGGCTGGCGCTGCCGATGGTCGGCTGGGGCCTGTGGCGCTCCGTGTTCCGGGCGGACTGGCGCTACGCTGCCGTGCTCGTCGCCTACCTCGCCGGCCTGCTGCCCTGGTTCCTCAACCTGGACCGGCAGATGTACTTCTTCTACGCGACCCCGATGGCACCGTTCCTCATTCTCGGCCTGACCCTGGCGCTCGGGCAGATACTCGGGAGAGCAAGGGCGGGAATCGAAAGACGGGGGACCGGTCTGCTCGTCGTGGCTCTCTATACGGGACTGGTCGTCGCGAACTTCGTCTGGCTGTGGCCGATTCTCAACGGCGACTCGATCACCAACGACCACTGGCAGTCGGAACTGTGGCTACCTTCGTGGAAATAACCGGCCACTGACAATTCTCGACCGGCGCACTGACAAAACGGGACAGCTCTGTCACCTGATACGCCTATTGCCCGAATCGGTAAAGCCGACGACGGTGGTATAGACCACTTCACCGACGAAGGGTTTTGCCATGGTTGGTCGCAGAGCGTTCCTTGCCGGCATGGGAGCGGTGGCGCTGACAGCGCCCACCGCCACAGCGTGGGCCGGACCTAGACGCAGATCCGTACAGGCCGGACTGCCACTGACGGTGGTGAACAACTCCGGCGAGTTCGGCAACGGGTCCATCCGGATGTACGTCGTCGGATCTGACCTCGAGTCAAAGACGCAGTCACGGGTGACCGCCGACGGCCGGCTTGTCCCGGTGTCGTTGTCGGACAACGGTTCCGACGGCTTCGCCGACTACGCGATCCCCCTGTCCGGATCTGGCGAGACCACGCTGAACCTGCCGAGCATGTCCGGCCGGATCTACTTCGCGCTGGGCGGTGAACTCAAGTTCAAGGTGGTCGCTGACGGCAACGGAAACCCGGCACTGCAGTATCCAGCGGGCTGGGTCGAGTCCGACCCGAATTTCCGTTTGCTGCACGACTGTGTCGAGTTCACCTATGTCGCACCCGGTGTCGGCGAACTCAATCCCGGCATGTACTGCAACACGACGATGGTCGACCAGTTCTGCGTTCCACTGGCCATCACACTGGACGGATCCCGTTCGCAGACAACCGGAACCCTGGTCGGCGGTGGCAGAAAGCGGATCTTCGCGCAGGTCGCGGCCCAGGACTCGTTCTCCTCCCTCGTGGTTGACGACCTGCGGGTCATCGCACCGGGACACGGGCTAGACGGGGGCAGGTTCGGCAGGAACTACTACCAGTCCTATATAGACAGGGTTTGGGAGCGGTATCGTGGAACCGATCTACGAGTACGGACGAACAAGGGACTGTTCACCGGCAGGGTGAACTCCGCCGACGAGTTGGCGTTCGTCAGCGACGGCGGCGATCGGACGACACCGTTCGCCAGGCCCAGCACCCGTGATGTCCTGTTCTGCGACGGCGCACTCACCTCACCGAACGACGGGATCACCGGCCCCGTCGGCGCGATTCTCGGTGCGGGACTGAACAGGTCGACGGTGCACAGCCACACCGACCAGCCGACGACGGACGCGGGATCCTTCTACCGCGACCCGATCACCAACCACTACGCCAAAATCCTGCACAGCAACACCGTGGACGGGAGGGCGTACGGCTTCGCCTACGACGACGTGGCGGAGTTCGCCTCCTACGTCCAGGACACCAGCCCGTCCAGGTTCACCGTGACCCTGACCCCGTTCTGACAGCGCACTGGGAGTCGCTGACCGGCGATTGTGAACATCGACGCCCGCACGGGGTCCACGACCGTCGCCGGTCAGCTCCCGCGATCAGCGGATGCGAGGCACGAACGTGGTCACCGGGCCGTCGGCCGACGTCCCGGACCGGGACAACCAGCCCTCGATCTCCTGCTGCACCGATCTCAGCGTGGGGCGGTTACGCGGCTCGGGATCCAGCGAGGCGATCAGCAGTCGTGCGTGCACGCTGCGTCGCGGCAACTGGGACGGTGGTTCCGCCCGCGCGGCGGCCATCAGCGCCGCCATCGGCGTCTCCCGCGTCCCCCTCGGCGGAGTGCCGGACAGCGCGTAGCTCACCGTCGCTGCCAGCTGCCACGCGTCGGAGGCCGGGCTGGCCGCGGCACCGGCCGCCGTCTCCGGTGCGACGTAATCCGGGGTGCCGATCATCATCCCGGTCGCGGTCATCGTCGAGTCGCCCTTGCTGCGGGCGATACCGAAGTCGATCAGATGCGCCAGCCCAGCCGGGTCGAGGATCACGTTGGACGGTTTGACGTCGCGGTGCAGCACGCCCTTGTCATGAGCCGCGGAGAGCGCTCCGGCCATCGTCGCCCACAGCCTGCCCGCCGCGATGTCGTCCAGCGCACCGCCGGTGTCCACGACGGTGGCCAAGGGCTGCCCCTGCAGATACTCCATCACCAGTGCGAGCCCGTCCGGCTCCTCGACCAGGTCGTACACCCGCACACAGTTCGGGTGGTTCAGCGCGGCGAGTGCCCGCGCCTCGCGCTGCATGCGTTCCTCTGTGTCCCGGTCGGGTGCGTGCGCGATCTTCAGCGCGACGGTTCGGCCGAGCTGGTTGTCCACGGCTTCCCACACCGTGCCGAACCCGCCGTGGCCGAGCCGGCGAATCCGGCGGTAACGGCTGCTGCCCGACTGGCCTGCGCCAGGTGGCAGCGGCACCGGCCCCGGCGCGGCCGCGAGCGCGGCAGGCGCCACCGAGGTCGGCGAGTACTGCTTCGGCGGCTGTGGCGGTGGTTCGGGCTTGGGCTCCGGCGGCGGTGACGGGCGTTCGGGTGGCCGCTCCGGCTGCTGTTCCGATCGTTTCAGCGCGGCCCAGCTCGGTGGGCCGATCAGCGCGACCGGGATGATGCCGAGCACCGTGACCGGGAGGAAGCCGAGCCAGAGATGCACGGCCGTATTGGCCTCGACCGACACGGAGAGGAAGAAAAGGGCGACGAAGGAACCCCAGAAGAAGCGGCCCGGCCAGGTGGGCCCCCGGCGGAACGCGGAGCGTGCCTGCAGCGCCACGAACAGCAGCGCCAGCAGGGGCAGGCCGACCAGTGCGCCCAGGTAGTAGCCGTAGGCGAGCGCGTCGTTGGAGGGGTAGAACAGCACCTCGTAGACGTTCTGCCCGCCGCCGAGATACTCCGACTGCATTCCGACGAAACAGAAATCGGAGCTCAGCGACCCGCCGTTGGCCCCGAGGCCGGTGGAGGCACCGGAGAAGGCCGCGCGGTAGGTGCCGGAAACGCCGGTCATCAACAGCAGGGGCAACAGCAGCACGGTGAGCACGGCGATTCCGCCGAAGACCGACACCGTCGCGGTGTTGTAGCGGTTTCCGGTGCCCTTGCGGATGATCGCGACGGTCATCGCGCCGAGCACCGGGAAGAGCGCGATCAGCGCACCAGCGGTGCTGGTCGCCCACACCCAGTCACCCGGGCAGAACCCCGGGGCGAAGAGCTCGTAGGCCAAGGCCAGCAACGAGCTCGCGAATGAATCCACCCCTCGCTCCCTCGCTGTCGCCGGTCCGGATCGTTCGATCTACTGCGTGCCGCGTCACACGGTCACACAGTATGGCGCGTGGCCCCGGGAGCGGGTTGCCCGGCCGTCGGGTTCGACACGTTGACGCAACCCTCGCGACACCGGCACCAACGGTTCATGATGAGGCGGGACCGACATGGCTCGACGTCGAGAAGGAGACAGCTGATGGGTGCGTATTCCGAGACCTTCCGGCACAGCCTGGAGGATCCGGAGGGCTTCTGGCTCGAGGCGGCGAAGTCGATCGACTGGACCAGGCCCCCGACGCGAGCACTCGATGACAGCGGGGCACCGCTCTACCGCTGGTTTCCCGACGGCGAGCTGAACACCGCCTACAACGCGCTCGACCGGCATGTCGAAGCCGGTCACGGCGATCGGGCAGCGCTCATCTACGACTCCCCCGTGACCGGCGCGAAACAGCGGTTCAGCTACGCGGAACTGCTGGACGAGGTCGCCAGATTCGCCGGGGCCCTCGCCTCGCTGGGAGTGGGCAAGGGCGACCGGGTGATCATCTACCTGCCGATGGTGCCCGAGGCCGTGATCGCCATGCTCGGCTGCGCCCGGATCGGTGCGGTGCACTCCGTGGTGTTCGGCGGCTTCGCACCGAAGGAGCTGGCGGCCAGGGTGGAGGACGCCGAACCGAAGGTGATCGTGGCCGCCTCCTGTGGGATCGAGCCGACCAGGGTGGTGGAGTACAAGCCGATCATCGACGCCGCGCTGGAGACCACCCGGCACCAGCCGGACCGGGTCGTCGTCTTGCAGCGGGAGGCCGCGCGCGCCGACCTCGGCGAGCGGGACCTCGACTGGGCGGATCTGATGGCCTCGGCCGAGCCGGTGGCCCCGGTCCCGGTGGCCGCAACGGACCCGCTCTACGTGCTCTACACCTCGGGCACGACCGGAAAACCCAAGGGCGTCGTGCGCGACACCGGCGGTCACGCGGTCGCACTCGCCTGGTCCCTGCGCTACGTCTACGACGTCCGTCCCGGTGACGTCTGGTGGACGGCGTCCGACGTCGGCTGGGTCGTCGGGCACTCCTATATCGTCTACGCGCCGCTACTGATCGGCGCGACCACCGTGCTGTACGAGGGCAAACCTGTGGGTACGCCGGACGCGGGTGCGTTCTGGCGGGTCATCGCCGAGCACGGGGTGAAGGCCTTGTTCACCGCACCTACGGCACTGCGGGCGGTCAAGAAGGTCGATCCGGACGCCGCCGAGCTCGACAAGTACGACCTTTCCGGCTTCGGCACACTGTTCCTCGCGGGAGAACGACTGGATCCCGAGACCTACCACTGGGCGCACGACAAACTCGCGGTACCTGTCGTCGACCACTGGTGGCAGACCGAAACAGGCTGGCCGATCTCGGCGAACCCGCGTGGTCTGGAGCCGCTGCCGGTCAAGCCGGGATCGTCGACGGTACCGATGCCGGGCTGGGACGTGCGGATCCTGGACCAGAGTGGCGAGGAGCTTCCCGCGGGCCAGGAAGGCGCGATCGCGATCCGGCTGCCACTGCCACCCGGCGCGCTGCCGACGTTGTGGGGCGACGACGATCGGTTCGTCGAGGCCTACCTTTCGCGTTACCCCGGTTACTACCTCACCGGCGACTCGGGATACCGGGACTCCGACGGTTACCTGTTCGTCATGGGCCGGACCGATGACGTGATCAACGTGGCGGGGCACAGGTTGTCGACCGGGTCGATGGAGGCTGTGCTCGCCGCGCATCCGGCGGTGGCCGAATGTGCGGTGATCGGGGTCCGCGATCAGCTCAAAGGTCAGCTGCCACGGGGTTTCGTCGTCCTCAAGTCCGGTGTGGACATCGACGAGGAGACGCTGCGGAACGAACTGGTCGCCGCGATACGCGCGGACATCGGGCCGGTCGCGGCTTTCCGGCACGTCGCCGTGGTGGACGCGTTGCCGAAGACGCGGTCAGGCAAGATCCTGCGCAAGACGATGCGCGGGATCGCCGACGGCCGGGAGGAGCCGGTGCCGTCCACGATCGAGGACCCCGCGGTTCTCGACGCGCTCCGCGAGGTCCTGCGCGACGAGGGTTGAGCAAGAACCGACACCCGTCGCACTTTCCCGGGAAAGTGCGATACCCCGCGTCCGCACCCATCGCACTTTCCCGGGAAAGTGCGATGGTGCGCAGCGCTGACCTGGGACGGGACGGGGGCGCGGCGCACTTTCCCGGGAAAGTGCGCGGTGGAATGACTTGCCTCCGGGTGGCCGAAGACCCGCCGAAGACCTGCCGTGCATCTGGCGAGTACTCCGATTGGCGGATTTCCCCGTCGCAGGATTGGTCTATACCTTTACGGGTCTCCTCACCCCGTATCGGAGGTGTTCTGTGCGTAAGCGCATACCTGTGACCAGCCTGCTCGCCGCGGTAACGCTGGGTCTTTCCACTCTCGGCCTCGCGGCGGGAGCCGGCACCGCCGCGGCGACCCCGCCGGCGCCTGCACACGACAAACAGGGGCTGTCGGACGTGATCCCGGCGCCCGTCGAAGCCGAAGCCGACCCAGAGGCCGACTTCTGGCTCAGTCCGTTCACCCACATCCGGACCGAGCGCGGTTCGGCCGAAGCCAGGGAGGTCGGCAAGTACCTGGCGAGCACCCTGCGCCCGGCCACGGGATATCCGTTGCCGGTCACCTCGGCGAAGCACTCGTTCCTGCCGAGTATCTCGCTGGAGCTGGGCAGGACCGATCCCCGTGTCGGCGACCAGGGCTACCAGCTCGACGTCACCAAGCGCGGCGTGACCATCAAGGCCAACACCGCCGACGGCCTGTTCTCCGGCGTGCAGACACTGCGCCAGTTGCTGCCCGCGCAGATCGCGGCGGACTCTCCGCAGCCAAGAATCTGGACGGTGCCCGGCGGCAACATCCTCGACTACCCGAGGTTCGGTTACCGGGGGGCGATGCTGGACCTGGCCCGGCATTTCCACGAGCCGGACGAGATCAAGGCCTACATCGACCAGATCGCCGCCTACAAGATCAACTACCTGCATCTGCACCTGACCGACGACCAGGGCTGGCGGATCCAGATCGACAGCTGGCCCGAGCTCACGAAGAAGAGCGGTGGCCCCGGAACGGGCGTGGACGGCGAAGGGCCGGGCTTCCTGACCAAGGCCGAGTACGCCGAGCTGAACGCCTATGCGGCATCCAGGCACATCACGATCATCCCGGAGATCGATATGCCGGGTCACACCAACGCGGCCCAGCACGCGTACGCGGAACTGAACTGTGACGGCGTCGCGGTGCCACCGCGCACCGACATCGAGGTCGGGTACAGCTCACTGTGCATCGACTCGGAGATCACGTACACCTTCGTCGAGGACGTCATCCGGGAACTCGCCGAGATGACCCCCGGCCCGTACCTGCACATCGGCGGGGACGAGGCACACGCCACCACCGACGAGGACTACCGGAAGTTCATGGACCGGGTCATGCCGATGGTCGCCAAGTACGGCAAGACCATCTACGGCTGGGACGAGATCATGCAGGTGGACCCGCCCACCTCTGCCATCGGGCAGTTCTGGGACACCGACGGCCAGGACGCCGACGTCGCGGAGGCGGTCGCCAGGGGCAACAAGATCGTGCTCTCCCCGGCGAACAAGGCCTACCTGGACATGAAGTACGACGAGAGCACCCCGATCGGCCTGAGCTGGGCCGGCTACGTCGAGGTGCGCGACGCGTACGACTGGAACCCGGGCAACCACGTTCAGGACGTGCCGGAGTCCGGTGTGCTCGGTGTCGAGGCTCCACTGTGGTCGGAAACGCTGCGCACGCTCGACCATATCGAGTACATGGCGTTTCCGCGGCTGCCCGCGATCGCGGAACTCGGCTGGTCCACCGAGGCAAGCCACGACTGGGAGTCGTTCCGCCAGCGGCTCGGCGCGCAGGCACCACGCTGGGAGCAGCAGGGCATCAACTTCTACCGCTCTCCGCAGGTCGACTGGCAGTGACCACCGTCCCCAGACCGGGAATTCGTGAATGAATTCCCGGTCTGGGGCAGTCAGCCGGCTGTGGGACCGTCCAACTCGGCCACCTCGGTGTCGGTGAGCAGGCGGGAACGGATCAGGAACCGCACGCCCTCCGGCGCCTCCAGGGAGAACCCGCTCCCCCTGCCCGGCACCACGTCGATGGTCAGGTGGGTGTGCCGCCAGTACTCGAACTGCGGACCGGACATCCACACCGGAACATCGGCGATCCCGGGCACCACCAGGTCGCCGAGCCGCACGTCGGCCGCGCCCGTGCGGAACTCGCCCTGCGGGTAACACATCGGCGCGCTGCCGTCACAGCAACCGCCGGACTGGTGGAACATCACCGGGCCGTGCTGCTCCACGAGCCGCCGCAGCAACCCGGCCGCGGCCTCCGTCAGATCGACCCGCCTTGCCAGCATCGCGTTCACCCTCCCTTCCTCGCACTTTCCCGGGAAAGTGCGAGGCCGCTTGCGGGCACGCCCAGGTCGCAGGTTTTTCGACTCGCACTTTCCCGGGAAAGTGCGATACCGCGCGTGCGCAACTACGACACCTTGCGGCGAAGGTGCGTCGCCGATCAGAAGAAGCCCAATGCCTGGTCGGAGTAGCTGACCAGCATGTTCTTCGTCTGCTGGTAGTGATCCAGCATCATCTTGTGGTTTTCCCTGCCGATCCCGGAGGCCTTGTAACCGCCGAAGGCCGCGTGCGCGGGGTAGGCGTGATAGTTGTTCACCCACACCCGGCCCGCCTGGATGTCGCGACCGGCCCGGTAGGCCACGTTGCCGTCCCTGGACCAGACGCCCGCACCGAGCCCGTACAGGGTGTCGTTCGCGATCTTCAGCGCGTCGTCGTAGTCGTCGAACCTGGTCACCGACACCACGGGACCGAAGATCTCCTCCTGGAAGATCCGCATCTTGTTGTCGCCCTCGAAGATCGTCGGCTGCATGTAGTAGCCGCCGGAGAGCTCCCCACCGAGATCCATCCGCTCGCCACCGGTGAGCACCTTCGCGCCCTCCTGCCTGCCGATGTCGACGTAGGAGAGGATCTTCTCCAGCTGGTCGTTGGAGGCCTGCGCGCCGATCTGCGTCTCGGTGTCGAGCGGGTGTCCCTGCTTGATCCGCTTCGTCCGCTCGACGACGTCGCCGAGGAACCGGTCGTAGATGCCGGACTGCACCAGCGCCCGGGACGGGCAGGTGCAGACCTCGCCCTGGTTCAGCGCGAAGAGGGTGAAACCCTCCTGCGCCTTGTCGTAGAACGCGTCGTCGGCCGCCGCGACGTCGTCGAAGAAGATGTTCGGGCTCTTGCCGCCGAGTTCCACCGTGACCGGGATGATGTTCTCGCTGGCGTACTGCAGGATCAGCCTGCCCGTCGTGGTCTCGCCGGTGAAGGCGACCTTGCGCACCCTCGAACTGGAGGCCAGCGGCTTGCCTGCCTCCACCCCGAAGCCGTTGACGACGTTCAGCACGCCGGGCGGGATGAGATCGCCGATCAGCGAGAGCAGAACGTGGATCGAGGCCGGTGTCTGCTCTGCCGGTTTGAGCACGACGGCGTTGCCTGCCGCGAGCGCCGGTGCCAGCTTCCACGTCGCCATGAGCAGCGGGAAGTTCCACGGGATGATCTGGCCGACCACACCGAGCGGCTCCTGGAAGTGGTAAGCCACGGTGTTCGCGTCGATCTGTGAGATACCGCCCTCCTGCGCGCGCAGGGCCCCGGCGAAGTACCGGAAGTGGTCGATGGCGAGCGGGATGTCCGCCGCGAGCGTCTCCCGGACCGGCTTACCGTTCTCCCAGCTCTCGGCCACCGCGATCCGCTCGAGGTTCTGCTCCATCCGGTCGGCGATCCGGAGCAGAACGTTCGCCCGCTCGTCGGCCGAAGTCCGGCCCCACGCCGGCGCCGCCCCCTCCGCGGCGTCGAGTGCCCGTTCGATGTCCTCGGCCGTGCCGCGGGCGATCTCGGTGAAGACCTGACCGGTGATCGGGGTCGGGTTGTCGAAGTACTGCCCCTTCATCGGCGGCACGTACTCGCCGCCGATGAAGTGGTCGTAACGAGGCGCGTAGTCGACGACGCTGCCTTCGGTGTTGGGTGCCGCGTACTTGGCCATGAGCTGTACTGCCCTCCTGCTGCGTTGCACGAGTCCTGCTGATGGCGGTGAAGGTAAGGAGGGCAACGTTGCACGGACGTTGCAGTCTCGTGAGCGGCGTCACTAGTGTCGTCGGCATGGCGCTGCGGCCAACAGCCGAGATGCTGCGCGACCCGATCTCGTACGCGCGGCTGCTGAGTCGCGTCCACGACGAGGTCCTCTCCGGCGAACCGGCATCGCACGCCCCGCGCCCGGTGATCTCGCAGTCCTGGGATCGCTCCCTCGCCGCACGGGTGGATCCGGACAGCAAGCTGCCACCGCAGGTGTACGGCAGAGGGGAGCTTGACGACGTCCGCGCGGCGCACCCGCTCGCGCCCGTGCTCCCGCTGCTGCGCGAAACGCTGGTGAGCATCGCCGACGACGCGCAGCACATCATGATCGTCACCGACGCGGAGGGGCACATACTCTGGCGGGAGGGTTCGACCGGCGTGTGCGTCCGGGCGGACCGGGTGGGCCTGGCCGAGGGCACCAGCTGGGCGGAGGAGGCGATCGGCACGAACGCGATGGGCACAGCACTGGCGACCGGCGGTCCGGTGCAGATCTACTCCGCCGAGCACCTGGTGCGCACGTACCACACCTGGACCTGCGCGGCGGCACCGTTACACGACCCGGAGACCGGCGCGCTGCTCGGCGCGATCGACGTCAGCGGCCCGCTGCGCACCGTGCATCCGGCGATGCTCGCGTTGGTGACCGCCTCCGCCGGGCTCGCCGAAGGGCAGTTGCGGGCACAGTTGGCGGTGCGTGACGAGCGGTTGCGCCGGACGAACATGCGACACCTGGAAGCCCTGCGCGGTGAGCCGGGCGCGCTGCTTTCCGCGACCGGCAGAGTGCTCGCCGCAGAGTCCTGCGGGCAGCTTCCCTCCACTGTGGAGGTTCGCTCCAGGGGCGGAACCGTCGCACTGCCCGACGGCAGACTCGGCGAGCTCGAACCACTGAGCGAGGGATTCCTGCTCCGATTGCACCGGGCCGCGCTCCCGCGAAGCACCCCGGCGCCACGACTGAACCTGACATTCCTCTCCGGAGGCGAGCCACTGGCCACGGTGGACGGAAGAGAGATCCCGCTGACACTGCGGCACGCCGAGATCCTCACGCTACTGGCACTGCATCCAGGTGGACTCACCGCGGACCGGCTGGCCTTCCAGCTCTACGGTGACGCGGGCAATCCGGTGACCGTGCGCGCCGAGATCCACCGGCTGCGTACCCAACTCGGTTCCGCGGTCGTGCGGACGCGGCCATACCGGCTCGCCGCCGACATCGACGCCGACTTCCTCCGCGTGCGCGACGCACTGCGCAGGGGCGCGGTGCGGCAGGCAGTGGCGTTCTTCGACGGCCCGCTGCTCCCCGACTCCGAGTCCCCCGCGGTCCGGGAGGAGCGGGAGTCACTCGAGGCGCTCATCCGGAGGGTCGTCGTCGAGAGTGCCGACACGGAGGCACTCTGGGGTTTCTGGGACACCTCGTGCGGCGTGGACGACCCGGAGGTTGTGGCGGCCCTGTGCGCCGCACTGCCCGCCGAGGACCCGCGCAGGTCCGTGGCACTCACACACCAGGCGCGCCTGGCACCGTGACGGAGTGACCAGAGGCCGGCTGACCCTTCTCGCGGCGCTGGGGATAGACAACTTCGGCTCCGGCCTGTTCCTACCGCTCACCCTCATCTATCTCACCCACGTGGTGCAGCTGCCACTCGCCGTCGCCGGATCGGCGGTCACCGCGGGGACTCTCGCGGGGCTGCTGGCACCACCGCTGGCCGGCAGGCTGGTCGACCTGATCGGGCCGCGAGCCGTGGTGATCATCTCGCAGCTCGTGCAGGCGATCGGCGCCTGCTGCTACCTGCTGGCCGACGGGGTACCCATGGTCGTCGCGGCGGCCCTGTTGATCGCGGGCGGGCTACAGCTCTTCTACTGTTCCCTGTTCGTCCTGGTCGCCGACGTTTCTTCGGAGGTACTGAAGGACCGTCCGTTCGCGGTGGTGACCATGGTGCGCGCGGGTTCCTTCGGCCTCGGTGCGCTCGTGGCAGGGGCCTTGCTGACAGCGTGGGGTCCGGCCGGTTACCAGGTCGCGCTCGTGACGAACGCGGTAACGCTGGTCATCGCCGCACTGTTGCTCGGCATCGGCGTCAGCACGCCTAGGCCGAGCCCGGCCCCGGAATCCGGCATACGACGCCCTACCGGCCTGCTACGTGACCGGCCCTACCTTGCGCTGATCGTCGTCTCCAGCCTGTTCGGGCTGTCCCTCGACTTCTTCCTGGTCGGTATGCCGGTCTTCGTGCTCGACCAGCTCGGCGGCCCGTCCTGGCTGCCGGGGGCGATACTGGCCCTGCTGACCACCGTGACCAGCTTTGGCAGCACGGCCGCTTTGCGCCTCACCCGGCACCTGACCCGGATCGGGGCGATGTCCCTCGGCTCGGCGCTGTACGCGGTGTGGTGCGTCGTCAGCCTGGCCGCCGTGGCGGTTCCCGCACCGTGGCTACCCGCCTATCTGCTGACCGTGACGCTGGTGATGGCCGCGGCGAACCTGGTGTTCGGGCCGCGGTCCAATGCGCTCGCCGAAGCCGCGGCTCCCCGCGCGGCCAGGGGCCGGTACCTGGCCTCCTACCAGTACGCGTTCGCCTCGGCCCAGATCGTCGCGCCCGCGGTGGTAGCGCTGTTCTCGGTGGCGATCTGGCTGCCATGGGTCGTGGTCGCGGCAGCGGCGGTCGCCGCCTCGGTTGGCCTGCGCGCACTGGCTCCCCGGCTGCCGCCGCACGCCGTCGACCCGCGCACGTAACCGGTGCCCGCCAAGTGCACCGGTCCGGCTGGACACTTCGAGCCCGGTTGCCGAACAATGGCCGAAGTATGAACGACCAGTGAACGCGATGAGAGAGAAATCCGATGAGCTACGAACGTTTCGTCGTGGTGGGCGACAGCTGCGCCGAAGGCCTGGATGACCCCTACCCCGATGGAAGCCGCTACCGAGGCTGGGCGGATCTCGTAGCGGCCCGGCTCGCGGCGGACAATCCCGGTCTGCGCTACGCCAACCTCGCGATTCGCGGTCGCAGGCTCGATCAGATCATCACCGAGCAGTTCCCCGCCGCTACCGCGTTCCAGCCGGACCTCGTCGCCCTTTTCGGCGGCGGCAACGACGTCCTCACCGGCGGTTTCGATCCCGACGTCGTGGCAGGCAAGGTGACCGAAGCCGTGGCCAGGCTGACCGAGGTCGCGCCGACCGTACTGGTGTTCACCCTCAGCGACCTGTCCCAGCGGATGCGCCTGACCCGCGGACTGCGCCCGCGCATCGCCGCGCTCAACGCCGCCGTTCATCGGGCGGCCGATGAACACGGCGCCCTCGTGGTCGATCTCGCCGACGACCCGTCGGTCCGGGACCTGCGTTACTTCGGCCCTGACCGGCTCCACCTGAGCGAGCACGGTCATCGTCGGCTGGCCGGCCACCTACTGCGCAGGTTGGCTGTGCCCTTCGACGACCAGTGGCTGGAACCTCTGCCTGGCGACCCCGCCCGGCCAGGGATGCTGGGACACGCACAGTGGGTGTGGCGTGAGGTGCGCCCGGTCGCGATCAGCCGGCTACGCAACCGGCTCGTCGGCCGCTCCCCCGGCGACGGCTTTCAGCCGAAGCGACCCGAGTTGAGTCCTCTCGCGGCGACCGAACTGTCGCCCTGAGCCGACCTTCGACGCCCGCCCGCAGGGCGTTGACCACAGAGGCCCGCACAGCGGGCCATTGTGGAGGGATGGCGTCGGTGATGACGGCGCGACTGATCGAGCCGGTGGCGAATCGACCGGAATCGGCCTGGTTCACCGAATGGCTTTCCCGTGAGGCGCTGAGCCCCCGTGAACCTTTTCGGAACGGACGGCCCAGTTGGAGGTTCTCCGAACAGGGGCCTGCCGAACAGCCTGATCCGGTGCTCACGGCGAGCATGACTGAATCGAATGAGGCCGTCATCCACCGGACGGCGGACACCCCCGGGCGCCGCCCTCCGTCATCTGATGGACGCCGCTATGTCACCCACAGGGGTGACCCTCGGTAATAGGAACTTGAGGACAACGGCCGACCCTGGACTACCGCACATATGCGAAACACGAACTGGAAATGGAGTAGAAGTGAAAAATTTACACATGCGATTCGGTTGCGCTCACGAAACAACCGGACGGCAAAGTCCGCGCCGAAACGCTACCGTCTTTCGTTGGTTCTCGCAGAACAGGGACTCGAAATTCGGCGCGCATTGAACTCACCCGGTCGCACGAAGCGATCTTGGTCATGATCACCCAGGGGCAGAGAACTGCGGTCCATGTCACTCGACTTGACGAAATTCGGTTAGCGATTAACCTTGAGCATGCTTTGGTCGCAACGGGCGATATGCGTTAGTCGCCAACACGCTGCGTGACCACACAGGACACTGGGGACTCAATGGTAAACATCGGATTAGTCGAAGATTCAGGTAAGTTGGAGGGCGACGAACATCGGTTGTCCTGGATCCATGCTATGGATCTCAAAAGATTCCACATTGAACTCACCCGAACGACCTCGACGTTCGAGGAAGCGATCCATGGCGCGGCGGGACCAACCCGCCCCGACGTCTGGATCCTGCGTTCAGCCGCGGTGACGGCCTGCACCAACTGGCACCGGTTGTTCGGTGACACCGATGATGCCGAGAGAGCGCGGGTGAAGCCGGTCGTCGCTGTGTGTGCGGGTGAACCGTCCGAGATCAGCGGCGTGCTCGCCCGTGGTGTCGCCTCCGTCGTCCGATCCGACGACTCGCCATGGCATCTCGCGGCCGCGATCCACTCCGCGTCGACCCGGCACCTGTTCGTATCGCCACACACGTTGAGCAACTACCGCAGCGACATCATGGACCTGTTCTCCGCTCCCTCGTCCACGCGGCTTGATGCGCTGACCGAACGCGAGCACGACGTGCTGGTCTGTCTCGCCCAAGGGATGTCGAATCCGATGATCGCGGCGCACCTGCACATCACCAGGGCCACCGTCGGCTCGCACGTGCTGCGCATCCTGCGCAAACTCGCGGCGGCCAACCGCACTGAGGCCGCAGCGATCGCCCACTCGATCGGCCTGATCAAGACCGGACGCAGCAAGATAGCCCTCTGAGGGCCGGACTCCCGCGTACGTGGAGGTAGCCCACCCCGGCTCGCGAAGGGCGCGCCGGGGTGGGCTTCGCGCAGAACGAAAGTTCAGATTCGCTTCTCCCAGCGGAAGAAGCGACGAGCCGCGACCGCGCCGATCGCGGTCCAGACGGTTAGTACCGCGAGCGCGGGTACGGCGTCGACGAGTTGCCCGACGAACGAACCGGCGGGGCCATAGGCGATCCGGGCGAGGTCGACCAGTGCCCCACCGGGTGTGACCAGTTGTTCCACCGCTGGCCCTGCCGCTCCGTTCGTTCCGCTCCAGACTCCCGTGGCGAGCAGGAACAGGAAGAACGGCATCGCCGCCATATCGGCCTGTTGTGTGCTGGAGACCAGACCGGTCGTGGCGAAACCGAAGGTGGCGCTCATCGCGACACCGAGCAGGACGGCCAGCAACAGCACGAGTGGGTTCGCCGGCACGGCAGGGCCGAAGATTCCGACGATCACGACGATCAGCAGGCACTGCAGCACTCCCAGCGCGATCACCGGGGAACTCACGCCGACGAGGATGGTGCTGTCGGCCGCCTCGCCACTGCGCAATCGCTTCAGATACAGGTCCTCCCGCCTGCTGGTCAGGGCCAGGGTCGTGGTGATGTAGACGGTCATCCCGAACATCAGCAGCAGTTGCATCGCCACCGGAAACGCCCAGCCGAGTGCGCCGAGATTCGCCCTGCCGAAATAGACCAGCGCGGCGGCCATACCGATCGGGAAAACCGTGGCGGTGGCCGCGACCGCCGAGTTTCGTCCGAGTAGCTTGACCTCGGCCCGGAAAAGCGCCGTGAGTTGGCGACCGGCCAGATTCATCGCACATCACCGTTTCCGCTTGCGGCTGTCGAGGAAGCCGGTTCACCGGGCGACGACAGCACCTCGGCGCGGTGGCTGTCGACCACTCCGTGGAACACGTCGTCCAGCGAGGCGTGCTGAGCGCGGAATCGCAGCAACGGAACCTGGTGCGCGCTCTGCCACTGCACCACCGACCGCAGGTCGCTCTCCAAGTCCGGCGTCTGCACGTGCACATGGCCCCGGAGCAACTGCCCGGTGTCGAGCTGGCCGACGAACTCGGGCAGGTCCAGCGCGCTCGACTCAGCGGGCAGATCGAAGCTGATCTGGGCGCGTTCCCGGCTGAGCACATCGACCAGGCTGCCTGCCACCGCTATCCGGCCTTCGTGCATGATCGCCAGCCGGTGCGCGAGGCTCTCGGCCTCGTCCAGATAGTGCGTGGTCAGCAGCATGGTGACGCCGTCGGCCAGCAGTTCCCGGATGAACTCCCAGGCACACTTGCGCGACTCCGGGTCCAGCCCCGTTGTCGGCTCGTCCAGGAACAGCACCTCTGGCCTGCCGAGCGTGGCCAGCACCAGATCGAGCCGCCTGCGCTCACCACCGGATAGCTGCTTCACCCGCACATCCCTGCGGTGCGCCAGATCCAGCCGTTCCAGTGCGGCGTCGCCAGCGCAGCGCCGCGAGCTCATGGCCTGCCACAGGGAAACGGTCTCGGCGACGGTGAGGTCACCCGCGAATCCGCTCTCCTGCAGCATGATCCCGGTACGGCTACGCAGCTGCTTGCGTTGCCGGAACGGGTCCAGCCCGAGCACGCGGACCACGCCAGCCGACGGCTTGCGGTGGCCCTCGATGGTTTCCATGGTCGTCGTCTTGCCCGCACCGTTCGTCCCGAGTAACGCGAACAACTCGCCTTCGTTGACCTCGAAGTCCACCCCGCGCACGGCTTCGAAGGAGCCGTAGGAGCAGCGGAGGCCGTTCACCTCGATCAATGGATTCTGCACACCACAACGGTAGGAATCAGCGGGTGTTCGCCACCAGGGCCGGGGATCACCGATGCGGGTGCGAAACACACCGCACTCGCATGACAGATGTCATGTTCGTACCGCGGTCCGAGCGCCTGACGAGCCGGGCAGGCATGCTGTACCCATGTCCGATGCGGAGGATGTGCGCGAGCTCGGAGGAATGAGCTGGCTACGGCGCTACATCTGGGCCTCGCTGTCGTTCAGTGGCCTCACCGGACTCGCCCTGGTCGCCATCGACCTATTCCGCACGGACTTTGGTGTGGCGAACACCGTGTTGCTGGCCGTCGCACTCATCGCGGCCACCGTGCAACGGATCAGGTTCCTGGGCTACACCGCCAACGCGATCGCGTTCGAGGAACGAAGGCCCACCGAGCAGATCCTCACCTCGGCGGCCGCTGTCGTGCTGGCCGCCCATGCCGCGCGCTACAGCACCTGGCCAGAGGTGTGGGCCCTGCTGCCCGCCGTCGTCGGCGGCGCGGGCGTCATCAGTGCGCCTCGCGCGGTCCGTGCACGGCTCGCCTACGGCCTGGTACTGGCGACCGCGGCAACCGTCGCGCTGGCGTTGTACTGGCGACGGCTGCCCGGCGTCGAGCTGCTGCCCGCGGTGGGCGTCAGCGTCCTCGTGGTAGCCGTGTTCGTCCTGATCGACCTGCTGACCGTGCGGTTCTGGGATCTGGTGCTCGAACTCGACCACGCCCGCGCGCTGGCCGGCGAACTCGCGGCCGCGCGGGAGCGGCTGCGGTTCTCCGCCGATCTGCACGACATCCAGGGGCACTCCCTGCAGGCGATCATCCTCAAGGGACAGCTGACGGAGCGGTTGGTTGGCAGGGACGACGACGCGGCACGCGCACACGCGGCCGAACTCACCGAACTGGCCCGCTCTGCGCTGGCCGACACGCGCAAGGTCGCGCACAGCTATCGCAGGGTCGGACTGCGTACCGAGGTGGCCAACGCCGTCGAGCTCATGCGTGCCGCCGGAATCGAAGTCGACGTACGCGGCGACGTCGCGGCGATCGCCCCGCCACTGCAGCAGCCGTTCGGCGCCCTGGTCCGCGAGGGAACCACCAACGTGTTGCGGCACAGCAGGGCGACACATTGCGAGCTGAGCATCGAGGTATCCGGGGCGACTTCGATCGTCCGCCTGGGCAACGACGGCATTAGGCATGCGCCGGACGCGGTGAACGACGGCAGTGGCGTGCTCGGGCTGCGCGAGCGTTTCGGCACAATCGGCGGTGAGGTCACCGCGACAAGGACCGGCGAGGACTGGTTCGAGTTGACGGGACGGGCACGGGAGCCGGGGAGCGAGCGCTGATGATCCGAGTGTTGCTGGTCGACGACGAGGACCTGGTCCGTGGGGCGCTGGCCACGCTACTGGACCTCGAGGACGACATCAGTGTCGTCGCGCAGGGCAGCGATGGTGCGGAGGCCATCGAACTGGCGCGGCTGCACGAACCCGATATCGTGCTGCTCGATCTGGAGATGCGAGTGCTGGACGGGCTCGCCGCCGCCGAGGTGATCCTGCGAGAACTGGACATGCCCGTCGTGATCGTCACCCGGCACGCCCGGCACGGGGTGCTCAAGCGGGCGCTGACGCTCGGCGTCCGGGCGTTCGTCCCCAAGGTGACGCCAGCGTCGAAACTGTCGGCGATCCTGCGCGATGTGCATGCGGGCGGTCGTTATGTCGACCCCGAGCTCGCGGCGACGGCCCTCACAGCGAACGCCTGCCCGCTGAGCGAGCGGGAGCTCGAGCTGTTGCGGCACAGCCTGAACGGCGACACGATCACGACCATCGCCGAGACGACGCATCTGGCGCAGGGCACCGTGCGCAACTACCTGTCCTCGGCCATGGGCAAGCTCGGCGCCGAAACCCGCTACGGTGCCGCCCGGCGCGCTTGGGAGGAAGGCTGGATCTGAGCCGGGCCAGGGAGTGGTTGCGCGCTCAACGCGTCCGTCCAGTATGGATCCTCGAATCCCGAGCGGTTCCGGCCCAGTTCTCCAGGGTCTCGCACGCACGCTCCACACCACGGTCGCTGCGTACGTAGCGGCCCAGATCCGCGGCCCGTTCGCGCATTCGCGGGTCCCCGAGTGCCTTGGCGACGGCTCCGCGCAGACGGCGCCTGGTCAGACTCGCACCAGGAATTCCTTCGGGGGCCACACCGAGTTGGGCCATGGTCGCCGCCCAGAACGGATGATCCACGAAGATCGGGAGCACTACCTGCGGTACTCCGGCGCGCAACACCGCCGCTCCGGTCCCAAAACCACCGTGGTGGATCACCGCGGCGGCCCGGGGAAACAACCAGGTGTAGTCGACGTCGTGCAACCGCAGCACTCCGTCGGGCAGGTCGTCCTGCCCAGGTCCGTCGACCACCACGAGCCTGCGTCCGGCGGCACGTACGGCATCGAGCACCAGCTCCAGGCTGTTCTCCGGATACGCGGGCCACAGGGATCCGAAGGAGAGGATCACCGGCGCGGGCCCGTTCTCCAGGGCTTCGACGAGCTCCGGCGGCGCCTGCCACTCGCGGTCCCAGAACCAGTAGCCCGCCATCTGATGAGTCACCGGCCAGTCGGCAGGCTTGGGCAACACGGATGGACTCTGCAGGCAGAAGGTGGGCCGGTTCTGTTCCAGCGCGGAGAACGGTGGGCGCACGCCGAGCGGCGTTCTGCCGAGACGTTCCCGGTACGCGTTGACGATCGGCCTGCACATCCGCCACTCGGCTGCCTGCGAGACGTGGTGGCTGAGCCGGTTGTACCAACCGCCGAGCGGTAGTTTCGGCGCTCCCATCGCCGGAAAGGCGGACGTGGATGTGTTGGGGTACCAGGAAACCAGTGCCCACGGCACGCCGGGCGGTTCGGCGAGATAGGAGTTGCGGTTGAACACGGAACTGACCACGAGGTCCGCGTCCGCGAACGCGGGACGGACGCAGGCGTCGAGCTGCGCCATTGCCTCCGCGGCCGCGGCCGCGGTCTGCCTCGGCATGGTCCGGGCAAGGCGGAAAATCGACGGTCTCCCGCGCAGGGCCTTGATCAACTCCGGTGACTCGAAGTAGTGCTTCGGGCTACCGGGAACCGGAAAGTAATCCAGGCCGGCCTCCCGGGTGAGTTCCCGGAAATCGGCGTGCGTGGCGAGCCGGACTTGATGACCTCGTTCGCGCAGCCCGGCACCGAGGGCGAGAAACGGCTGCACGTCGCCCCGCGAACCGATCGCCACCAGAGTGACGCGCATAACCCTCCTTGTTGCTGATTCGTGGTCAGAGACCGGCCGCGGACTTGCGGTACAGGGTGATGTGCCGGTGCGATCCGGAGACGAACGGCGACCTCTCCCAGTCGCCGTGACGTTCGACCATCTCAAAGCCGGCGATCCTCGCCATCAGGTCCAGTTCACTGGGCCAGGCGTATCGGCTGATCTCGGTGAACGTGGACACCGAGCCGGCCTTGATCGTTGTGTGCACCTGCGCCAGCACCTGATTGACGGGATCGACGCTGATCGTGTCGATCATCACCTGGTCACTCGCCAGGTTGCGGACCTGGAACTCCGGTTTGGCCAGCTGGTGGAAGTACGTGGGGTCGTACACCTCCACGAGCAGGGTGCCGCCGGGCCGCAGATGGGCGCCCGCCCTGCGCAGCGCCTCGATCTGCTGTTCCGGATCGGGCAGCATGAACAGCGTGTTGCAGACGATGTAGCAAAGGTCGAAGTCGCCGTCGATCACGTGCTCGGCGAAATCGGCCCGTACCGCCGTGACGGCGCCCAGGGGATCGTGCTCGCGCAGCTTGTCAAGCATCGGCTGCGACACCTCGACCGCGTGCACGTCGAATCCCTTACCCGCCAGGGGGATCGCGATACGGCCGGTGCCCGCACCGAACTCGACCACCCGCGCGCCCGGATCGAGTAGCGAGACAATGAAGTCGACGGTCTGCGGGGTCTCCATTGAGGGGTACATTCGGTCGTACACTTCGGACAGTGCCTCACCATAGGCTTCCGGCTTCACCTGGTAGCGCACAGGTCCTCCGTCGTCGAGTTCGCTGCCCCGTTACCGGGCAGTGCGTGGAAGTCGGACAGGAACAGCATTCGCGGTTCGATACTCTCGTCGTGCCCGGCCGACTGGGCGATCAGGAACTGCACCTGTACACCTTCCCGGTGGTGCTCCACCTGGTTGGTGACGAAGTTCAGCAGCGCCAGATAGGACACCGTGAGCTGGACGCGCTCGACCTCCTTGACCTTCTCGCTGGCCTTCAACAGTTCCGAGGCGACATCGAACAGCGCCTTCTCCATCCTGCGCGCGGGATGCCAGACCATCTGCAACAGCGTCCGATCCTTCGAGATCTCCTGCTCGCGCCATGGGGTGAGCTCGCCGTTCGCCAGCTTGTCCCGGTACAGCACGTTGAAGTCGTGCCTGGCCGGGGTCGGGGCGAAAAACCGCCAGTTGGGGATCGCCATCGACGTCGGGTCGATCCGCTTGCCCAGCGGATGCGGGCGGTTCGCCTGCTGACACAGGGTCAGTGCGAACCAGCCCCCCAGCACCCCGTACAAACCCCATCTGCGCGCCGTGGCCATCGACGGCCGCTTCGGCGAGAATCCCGGCATCGCGCTCCCCGCACTTCCTGCGTTCACCGCCGGGCCCGCAGTCTCTCGGCGTGCCGCTCAAGGACCCATTCGATGACCTCGGCGACGTGTCCGGCCAGTTCCTCCCGCATGACAAGAGAATCGTGTTCGGCCATGCGCACCACCTCGTGCCTGCCGACTTGTGTGAGCCCGGCCAGTTCCATCTGCATGCGACCGTGGGCCAGATCCATGGACGCCTGTTGACCCGCGGTGACCACGCCGACGGGCAGTGTCGGGGCGAGAGTGGCCTCGCGCGCCTCGGTGGCCCACTGCGTGTGCCAGAGGGCGAACTCGCGACGGGCCGCTGCCCACGGCTCCGGCCTGCGCATCACGCGGCCACTGGATTCCACGATCTCTCCGGGCAGCTCGCTGATGGCCCCGAAACCGTCATCGTCACCGAGTAACCGCAACCGCGTCCGCCAGTACATCGTCGAGATCCCCTGCTTCACCAGCGGCATCCCCTCCCGTTGCAACGCGGAGCGGTCCAACTGGTCCGGATGTGAGGAGTCAACGAGAACGACACCGGCGAGCTCGTCAGCATGTCGTCCGGCGAACGCTCGTGCCAGCAGCCCGCCGACCGAATGCCCCACGAGCACGTACGGTCCAGGAAGATCCAGTTTTCGGAGCAGAGACAGGGTGAGATCGTTGAGTTCGGCCGCTGTGGCAGGCGGTCGGTGCTGACTGCTCCACCCGTTACCTGGGCGGTCGTAAGCCAGGCACGGGGCCGTTGCCTCCAGTGCTCGCAACAGCCAGGCCCACTCGGTACACGGGCAGGACAACGCGCTCTCGAAGACAACCGTCGGGCCGCTGCCATCACGATCGACCAGATGGTGGATCTGCTCGCCGTGCACCTCGGCGAACTCTCCAGGAGCCGCGGGCCAGTCCTCCGGCCTGCGAGAACCGGCGAGGCCACCGATCGCGGTGGCGGCCGCGGCACCTGCCGCCAGGGAAAGACCGAGGTAGCGGAGGTTACGGTTCATGACGCAGCACCTCCGGTCCGTCTCTCGTTCCGGGTGCCGCCCTCGGCCCGGCCCAGCGAGCGGGAGAAGTGCGCCACGGCGGGGTAGGTGGCCACAAACGACCAGAAGAATCGGTTGAGTCCCATGAAGCGGGCATTACCTATGTGAAAGCCCATCCCGCTGAGCAGGATCAGTCTCGCCACCGGCTTCGGCGCGATCAGTACGAGCGGGAACAGCACCTCGGCCAGCATCACGAGCCACGCCAGGGTCTGGGCGGCCACCTTGCTGTCCTTGGTCATCTTGTAGAAGAGCTTGTCGCCGTACGTCCGCGTGCGGAAGATTCCGGTGATCGCGTCACCGCTGCGCCACACCGGCGAGGTCATCTTCACCGCGCCGGAGGTGAAGTAGGAAAGACAGCTCTGCGCCGCGATGAACGCGAGTGCCGCTTCTCGCGCCCGCCGATCATGCGGAAACGCCTTCTCCAGCAGGGAAACAGCGAAATTGATGAAGGCGAAGTGATCCGAGCCGTCCAGGCCGTAGTTGCTGCGCAGGTTGAGCGCCGCAGCGGTACTCGTCATACCGGCGAGCGCGGTCCCGCGAACGCGTCTGCTGGTACTGGGAGCAAGCAGGCCGATTCCACTGAGAGCCCGCGCCTGTACCACCCGGATGATCTGCGGGTACTTGAGGATCTTATCCAGGTGCTGCCCGGCCCCTCGGTTCAGCGACAACATCCTGGTTCGCGAAATCGGCCAACCGAGAAGGCCGTTGTCGTCCAATGACTTCGACGTGGACAGCAGTTCCAGCGCACTGATCGTCGCACCGACAGCGGTGAGTTGTTCGACGCGCCGGAAGGCGTGATCGACCTCGTCCTTCGGCATTTTGTTCCAGCGCCGTGAATCCGAACGCAACCGCATTGTTCCTCCCACCTGTCAGCGGTCATCATCGCCGCGTACCGGTGCGCGGTACCGCAGGATCGAGTCAAGAACCTACCGCCGACATCGCTACTGTTCGTCCGCCAATCAACGGCATTGGCACCGAACGGGTCATTCAGATAGCTGAGGTCGGACTGGCCTGAGCCTGTTGGACCGCGACAGAAGTCGGCGAATACCGGAGCGCGGCTGCGGAATTCGCTTCTCCGTGCTACACCTGGCACTGAGACGCAAATCCTCGGTGGGATCTGGAGATTCCTGTCCGCGGGTAAGTCCATAACTTCCGATGGAAAGCTGAGATGCGCCATGGTCACGCTGGGATTGATCACCGAAAGACCCGCCGGACCAATTTTTCGACAGTTCTTCTCCTCGCTGCAGGCCGTGGACCTCGCCAAGCTCGGCATTGTCGTCAGCAAGGTCTGTGCAACCTTCGAACAGGCCATCGAGCACGGCGGGGACACAGGTACCGACGTATGGGTGTTACCCGACCCCACCACGTTGCGAGCGGAGTCGCTGCATCGACTTTGCGGGGATTCGATCCCCAAGTTGCTGCCCCAGCCGATCGTGGTCGTATGTGCGGACGAGGCCGATATGGTCAGCGCGCTGGAGCATCGCGTTTCGGCGATCGTGCTGGCCGACGACTCACCGTGGCAGGCGGCATCGGCGATTCACGCGGCGGCAGCGAGGGCGCTCTTCGTCTCACCACGACTGTTGAGCCGGTACCGGCACCAACTGGTCGAGCTGATCACATCGCCACCGTCGTCGCGAATCGACGCTCTGACCAGGCGAGAGCACGACGTCCTGATCTGCCTGGCGGAGGGCGGATCCAACTCCGAGATAGCTCACCGGCTCTTCATCAGCCGGGCCACGGTCGGCTCCCACGTGCTGGCCATCCTGCGCAAACTCGACGCGTCGAACCGGACGGAAGCGGCAGCGTTTGCCTATCGGTACGGACTGATGTCCTCCAGGGGAAACACTCAGCCGGGCTCGCCGGACCGCACGCGTCCGGCGAGCCCGGCCGTGCCCATCAACGGAAAATACATGCGCGCCTGATAAAAAGGCGAAGCTGGCTCGCTCGTCAGCCGCGCTTCTGCATGATGAAACCGATCAACGCCCCCAGCGCCATACCGACCACGAGGCCGACAAGTATCTGATCGAAGAGCATGCCGGTGACGAAGCCGACGAGCGCTCCGATACTGGTCAGATACTCGACCGTATGCTTTCGGGCCCCAGTTTCTTTCGAATTCATGTCGTCCCCTTTTCGGCTGGCATCATTGAGTTGCCACTCTTCGATGATGACACGAAACCGCTGCTATCTCAAACCGGCGAAGCTCGCCAGGAGCAAGGCCCTGGCGAGCTTCGCCTTCATGACATTTCGCCTACCCGAAAATCACTCGCGCAGACCAGCTGTGCGGATACTCAGCAGTTCCGCACCGGACTTTCCGGAAAGCCCGCGCATCTTGCTGTTCGCCGCGGTTTCCTGACCAACGAGGTCAGTCACCATGTTTCCGGCAACGTAGAGCACCCCAGCCGCCGTCACGAGCGCAGGCGTGCCGAGTACCGGAGCCGTACCGTTGGCCCGCTCCAGCGGACGCAACGCGCCACCGTTCTCCGGAACCGCCGCCTGGGCAGCTCGCTCGATACCGTTCATTCTGCTACCTCCATTCCGATCAATATTCATTGACCGCATGAAAATGCTACTTATGCTGCGACACATCGCATCCATCATGTGAACGATTCTCGAGTTCACGCACCATGCGCGGAAGGCCGCTCTGGTGCGGGCATGGCGAGCGATGCGACGAGGGGCCCCTCGGGACAGTCCACATCGAACAACGGATGGGAACCGTCGAGAGCACCGCGCACTCGTGCGAGGGTCGCACCTGACTCACGGGATCCGAGCAGGCCGGTCAGGTTTCGCGTGAGAGTGTCCTCGTTCTCGTACCGCCGTCGCGGATCGAGACAGAAGTCCGCGAACTCGCCCACCCTGTCCAGCACATCGCCGTAGACGTCCGAATAGTGCCGCGGTACCCGCGTCGAGCCGTCGAGCAGGGATTCGATCGCACCCGCGGCCGGCTGCGCGGCCAGTAGCGCGAGCGCCGCCGGTGCGAGGAACAGCGGATCCACCACACCCGCGGCGTCCCCGACGCTCAACCAGCCGTACCCGGCCAACACCGATGACCGGTAGCCGGACCACACCTGCCGACCACGGGTGTCCGCCCCTGTGCGTGCGAGCCGGAGCGTTGCCCGCTCGGTGGTGCCGTCACCAAGTGGTATCAGCCAGGTCCAGCCGGTGGTACCTGCCGCTCTTCCGGTCACGAACGTATGTGGCTCCGGACGCCGCGGCAGCATGCTTGCTACCCGGAGATCGCGTTCGATCGTGTACCGCGGCCCGTTGCGCCTTGGCGACGGCGAAACCGCGCCCGCGACGACGCGGCTCGGCCCACTGGCATCGACGACGACCGCGGCTTCGTGAACGCGGTCGACTCCGTCGGCTGCCCGGATTCGCACACCGAGGACGGTGTCGTCCACCAGAACCGGGCCGAGAACCACACATCCCCGTCGTACGGTGGCGCCGAGTTCACTCGCGCGGCGGATGAGCAGCTCCGTCAGCTCCTGGTAGCTGACATGAAACCCGTACCCGTAGGCCCCCGCGTCCGCCAGTGAACTGCGCCAGGGCGCCGCGCCGTTGCCCCAGTCCAGTTCGGACACGTGCGATCGAGTGCTACGAGGAGCTGCGAGGAGCCGTTCGCGTAAGCCTAGTTCGGCGAGTACAGGATGGACACCAGGAGGTAACGCCTCCGCGCTGTCGGGCCCCGGCTCTGCGGCACGATCGAACAGTGTGACTGCCCGCCCCCGCAGGGCGATCAGCGCGGCCGTGGCAGCGCCCGCGATCCCGCAGCCGACCACCGCCACATCAGGCTCGTCCGCTCGCCGCTGACCACGCATCAGGACTGCGTCACCGTGACTCGCGCCTGTGCGGGCCTGCCACCCAGTGCATGGAACTCGGACAGGAAAACCATGGTCGGCTCGTCCTCCTCCTCGTATCCACCGGACACCGCGATCAGAAACTGCGTCCGGACGGCGTCGGGGTGGTGTTCGCGTGACGTCACGTGGGCGAGCAAGGTCAGGTACGGCACGGAAAGCTGGACTGTGGGATCGGCGTTGCCGTCGAGCTGGCCGTGCTGGCCGATGAACCGCAGAAGTTCGGCGGAGGTGTCGAATACGGTCTTCTCCGCGCGCCGGTGCGGATGCCACACCGAATGCAGCAATGTCCGTTCCTCGAGCGAGCTGATCTCGCTCCAGCCGGTGAGACGGCCATCGGCCAACTGGTCGCGTAGCAACAGATGGTGATCATGGATTCCGGGATTCGGCGCGAAGAACCGCCAGTCCGGAACGATGAGGTACAGCTTGTCCCACCGGCTGCGCCTGCTCTGGTCCCGGTACAGCTTCTGGCCCGCGACGGTGAGCCCGAACCAGGTCGCGAACAGACCGTAGAGCGCACCGCGCGCCGCCTTGACCGTCATGGTGCCTCCTTCGTCGCACTGCCATCGGCGATGAGACCGACGGTCGTGCCATCGATGACCTTCCGGACGGTGTCGGCCACCACCTCGGCCCACCGGCGTTGCAGTACGAGTCCGAAGTGGCTCGCTTCCTGTGCGAGCACCGCGAACGCGCCGTTCGACAGCGTGAGCAGGTCGTCCTGAAGCTTGCGGTGCGCGACGTCGTTGCGCAGCGACTCACCGGAGATCACCACACCGATCGGGGTGGTGTCGCCGAAACCGCGTCCCAGCAGGGTGCGGGGATCGGTGTTCTTCCACGAGACCAGTTCCGCCGCGGCGGCCCGCCAGGTGGCGCTCACGTGCAGCCGTGCGCGTGCCTGCTCGGCGGCGTCGAACGGAAGATCCGTGAACTGTTCCCGAGCCTGCTTACGGCCGAGGCCGACCAGCGCGCGAACGGCGGAGAGTTTCAGTGACTGTTCCAGCCAGGCCATCCCGCGCCGCTGTGTCGCCGAACGTCGTAGCTCCTCGGGGTGCAACGCGTCGACGAACACCACTCCGGCTATGCACTCCGGCCACCTTTCCGCGTAACACCTCGCGATCAGGCCGCCGAAGGAGTGTCCGACGAGGACGACCGGTCCGTCGATGTCGAGCGCGGCGAGCAGTTCGCGAAGTTCTCCGGCGAGGCGTGGTACGGAACGTGGTCCCGGCCCCGGCTTGCTCCATCCACACCCCGCACGCTCGTAGGCGACGGTCCTGGTCACATCCGACAGCGCCCGTTGCACCCACTCCCAGGTCTGCAGCGGTGACGCCAGGCCGCTCTCCAGTACGACCGTGGGCGCTCCCGTGCGAGTACCACACACGCGCACGTGCAGCCTGCAGGTTCCGATGTCGACTAGCCGTCCCGCGGGTTCGTTCGGCGCGACAGTGTTCATGATCGTCAGTTACCCCCCTGTACCGCCGGGACGGAGCCGGACGGCGACGGTGAACCGATGTCGCCCCGAGCCCAGGCAGCTGGAGCGTGCGGTTCGGACTGTGCCTGGAACTGGATGGACGTCAGCCGCTGATACGTGGGGCTGGTCCGCAGCAACTGCCGGTGGGTGCCGGTCTCCAATACCCCGCCGTCCTCGAGCACGACGATCTTGTCCGCGTCGACGACCGTCGACATCCGGTGTGCCACGCTGATTACGCAGCACTCCCCCGCGATGTTTCGGATACTTTGCCGCAGTGCCAGTTCCGAGTCCGAGTCGAGATTCGAGGTCGCCTCGTCGAGCAGCAGCACGGACGGCTGGCGGATCAGCATCCTGGCGATGGAAAGTCGCTGACGCTGCCCGCCGGAAAGCCCGACTCCACTGTCACCGATCCTCGTGGCAAGCCCGCGCGGCAACCTGCTCACGAAATCTTCCAGTCCACTCAGGTGAAGAGCGCGATCGATCTCGGCCGGGGTGGCGTGTTCCTCCCCGTACACGAGATTCTCCCCGATCGAGCCGCGCAAGGTGATGCTCTCCTGCTGCACGTAGCCGACCAGTCCGCGTAACGCGTGCACCGGAATGGCCTCGATGTTCTCCCCGCCGAGCAGAATCCGGCCGCCCTGCAACGGATAGAACCGCATCAGCAACTGGAACAGGGTGGTCTTGCCTGCCCCGGACGGGCCGACGACAGCGGTCAGTCCACGGGCCGGTACGGAGAACGACACATCCCGCAACGCGGGCTCGTTCTCGTAGCAGAATCGGACACGCTGGAACTCCACTCCTGGGGCTCCGGCGGGCATCGCCGGCAGCGCCGCGGGCTCGGGCACCCGCTCGGTGCCCGCCACTGCCGCCACCGCAGCCGATGCCGGCGCACCCGCGCGTACCTGCTCCTCCTGCTCGAGCGAGGCAAGTTCATTGATCCGCCCGACAGCTCCCCGGCCCTGCTGGAACTGGCCGATGCCCATGAACAGCGTCACCAGCGGCGACACCAGGTAGAACAGGTACATGATGAACGCCGTGAGATCAGCCGGGTTCATCGAACCGGTTGCCACCCTGCCCATCCCGGTGACGATCACCGCCGCGAGCGAAGCCTGCAGTCCGATGCTCATCGCGGGTGAGAGCAGGGAACTCAGTGCGCTGACCCTGATTCCGGACCGGCGGGCCGCGAGCGCCAGCCCGCCGATCCGGTTGCTCTCGAGTGCTTCGGCCCTGCAGGCCTTCACCGTGGCGAGCGCACCGATCGCGCGATGCAGGTCCGCTCCGAAGTCACCCATGATCCCGCGAACCCGCTGTGCCGCGATTCGCAGTCTGCGGGCCAGCAGTAACGAGACCACGCTCGAGACGACCATGCAGACAGCGGTCACCCCCAGCAGCAACGGGTCTATCAGGAACATGAGTACGACACCGCCGATGAGCATCGCGGAGTCCACCAGAATTGTCGCCACACTCTGCGACAAAGCCACCTTCAACATCGATGTATCGGCGACGATCCGCGAGGAGACGTCCCCGAGCCGGAGTTTGCTGAACCTGTTGAAGTCGGCGAAGAGTACGCGGTCGATCAGTGCGGTCCGGGTCTCGTAGACGATGCGCTCACCGGTCCGGCCCATCGCGTAGGCCTGCACCGCGGTGAACACCGCCTCGGTGCCGAACAACACCAGGACGAGGATGATCGGCAGAATGAGATCGGCATCGGAACCGACGGCCGAGATCAGCTGCCCGATCAGTGCGGGCTGAGCAAGGCCGGCTGCCGCGGCGACCATGCCCAGCGACACCCCACCGGCGATCTTTCCCAGATGTCGTCGCGCGATGGCGCCGACCCAGTCCGGGTTCCCCTGGGCATCGAGCTTCCGTGGCCATGCCGCGGGGGCAACTGCTTCGCGGCTTTCACCGGCCGTGGAGGACCGCGCGATGGGCACGGTCACTGTTCCTCCCCGCGACCCAATGAGCGAGAGCAGTACATAACGGCCGGGTAGGTGCCGAGAAACGCCCAGACGAACCGGTTGAGCCCCATGACGGCCGCATTGCTGACGTGGAATCCGGCACCGACCCCGAGCAGTGCGCGGGCGACCGGTCGCGGCGCCACCAGTACCAGTGGAAAGAGCAGCTCGCCCGTGATGGTGACCTGCCCGAGCACGCGGGCGAGTTTCGGCCGGTCCCGGAGGAAGGAGAAGACTCGCTTGTGGCCAAACATTCTCGTGCGGAAGATGTCCCGCACCGCGGTGCCATCCCGCCAGACCGGTGAGATGAGTTTGGCTGCACCGGCGATTCCGTAGGAGAGGCACGACTGTGCCGCGATGAACCACAGGCATGCCTGCTTCGCCTGCGGGTCCGAACCGAACATCCGGCCGAGCGCGAGGGTGGTCAGCGAAATCGTCAGCACGGTCTCGGAACCATCGGAGCCATAAGGACTCCTCGCGTGCACAGCGAAGTTGGTCCCGGCGAGGTAGGTCACGGCGGCCGTCTTACTCCGCGCACTGGCGTTCGGGTTGATCAGTGTCCCGGCCGCGAGAACGCGCATACCGAACAAGGCCTGAATTCCCGGCTTGTCGAAGATCGCTCCCAGCGCCTTCTCCGGCTTTCCCGTCATCCAGCGGTACCGGGTCCTTGCCGTGTCCCAGCTGAGCAGTTCGCCCCGGTCGAAGTCACGGGATGACGCCAGATACTCCAGTGAGGACACCGCCGCACCCAGCCCGGTCAGTTGCTCCACCCTGGTCAGTGCCCGGTCCTGCTCAGCACGATCCACGGGCGAGGCGAACCGCTTCTCCAGGAATTCAGTAATGGACACGCGACACCATTTCCTGTCTCACAAGGCGTCTGGGAACGCAACTGTGTCTGGCCGAATTGATGTGTCGAAGCTGCCAGTCGCCCGGGCGCGCAAGTACTTCGCCGAGCACTGGGGAGCGTTTCGGGAAACCGTGGCGCCACGGAATTTCTCCGTGACGCCACGGGTTTCACCAATCAGCTGATGCTGGCGACGCGCATCCCAAGCAGCTCGTCCACGGAGCCGTAGCTGGGCACCGGACCGGTGGGCGACACCTCGTCGGCGTGGTGGTCCTCCACCGCGTCGGAAATCAGCCCCAGGGTGAAGACGACACCGGCCCCCGCCGCGTAGCCCGCGTAGGCGGGCGTGGCGAGGACGGGACCCACGGCGGAGGTGACCTGCAGCGGGTTCAGCACACCGTCCACGTTCTGGTTGGCGAACGCCTCGACATTGCTCATTGTTTTCTCCTAATACTGAGGTTGCCTTGCCCGACCAAAGCTAGGCCGGAACGCGGGCGCGCTCATCCACCAGACTAACGATATGGCGAGGTAAATCGACTCATCATCCTGATTCTTCATGCCTCTTCTGTCTTGTTTGGACTTTCGCCGGACACTGGATGGGGGTCCGGCACAGCTCAGAGCACCATGGGTGAGACATAGCTGCCGAACTGCGCTCGCGCCATATCGCGTTCACTCGCCTCGCCGAACAACTGCTGCTGCGCCAGCGCCTCGCTGTCGCGCCAGCGACTCTCCAGTGGATGGCCGGTGTAGAGCGCGGTGCCGCCCGCTTTGGCGAACGCGAACCGTACGGCCGCCAGCGCGCTGTCCTGCGCGTGGAACTGCGCGGCTGCCAGCATCACGCGACTGCCGCGCGAGATCGTGGGCAGCGCGGCAGGCAGCCTTGGCAGTCGCCGTGTCTCTGCCAGCAACAGCTCCCGTGCCGCCCGAAAGGCGGACACGGTGCGGTTGAGCTCTTGTTGCAGCAGCGGTTGCTCCGCCATCCGTTCGACCGAACCCAATCTGGAGCGGTGCCGCGCAGTGGAGGTGAACTCGTACAGTGCGCGACGGGCGAGGCCGAGAGCCACAGCCGCCGCGGCCTGCCGGGCCGCGAGCGCGACCGGAAGTGTCGCCGAGCCGGTCGCCCGGGACGGACCGAACGGGTCGAACACATTGGCCGTGGCGACCTGTACCCCTTCGAGCAGCACCGCGCGGCACTCAGCGGCATCGAAACCGAGTGGCTCGATATCGATCGACGTCCGCACCTCTTCGGCCGGTAGCAACACAACTGCCGGGCCTTCTCGTGATCGGACGAACAGTGCGAACCAGTCGGCTGACACAGCTCCGGGAACCGCGGGCCAGTGGCCCGAGATCCGGTAGCAGGAGGATTCCCGCCGCAGTGTTCCGGCGATACCGGCGGTTCCGGTGACGAACGCATCCGATGGGATCTTTTTCCGGATCTCCGGCGCGGCCCAGTGCAGCACCCCCGAGTACTGCGCCGCGGCGAGCAGCCAGCCTGCGGATCCGTTGGCCTCGGCGAGCGCCTCGCACGCGTGCAGCACGGCTTCCGGATCGGCCGCCGGGCCGGCGGGTGAGGACATACCGAGCAGGCCGGCCGCCCGTAGTCTTGGCACGAGTTCGGTTCCGCTGTCGAGATCGCGGGCAACGGCTCGGGCCGCCGAGACGACATCGCCTGCCACGCCCTCCCGCTCGTCCCTTTCGGCGACGACGGTCATCGATTCACTCACCTCCTTCGGTCACACTTGCCGCGTTCGTACCGACGAATCTGCGGGCGTTGCGCTCGTAGACGTCGTCACTGAACGCGAGGTGCTGGCCGGTCGCGTAGATGTCTCTCAGACAACGCCGAAGCACGTCCTGTTCGGGCTCGGTTACAGCCGGACCGGCCAGTCTCACCGCACGTTCGACGATGTTCTTCGCCGTGTCGACCAGGTGCCGGAGCACCAGAGCGAGCCGCGCCTCGCAGCGAGCAGTAAGGCATTCCTTGTCCCCGAGCTCTTCCCAGTAATCGTCCACAGTGTTCAGAACCTGGCAACGGATCGCGTCGAGCCGCGTCTCGAGCCGAGCCAGGTCGATCTCGATCTCGCGTACCGGTAGGGCGGCATCGCCCGCGGCCGCGAGAGCGGTGAGTTCGTCGAGGGCGCGGCGAGCGACACCGAGTGGATGCCCGGCCAGCAGCACGCCCTGGATGTTGTACGGGCTCAACCGGTGCAGCGGATCGGCGAAGTTCGACCGCCCGGAGAACAGCGGAGCGAGCCTCTCCGCGGGAACGGTCACATCGGTCAGCACCAGGTCGTGACTGCCCGTTCCCGCGAGGCCCGCGACATCCCAGGTGCCGAGCACCGTTGCCTCGGTCCAGGGGACGAACGCAAGCATGGGTGCCAGGTTCCCATCGTCATCCGGAACTGTGACTCCGCCCATCAACCAGTCCGCGTGCAGGCAACCACTGTTGAAACGCCAGCGACCATCAACGCGGTAGGTGCCGGGACCGGCGCGTTCGGCACTGCCGGAGACCGCGGTGGACCCGGCCAGAACGAGCTGTCCGTCCGAAGCGACGAGATCACCCAGGCTCGAAGGCCGGAGCCAGCCGGCATACGCCGACTGATTGCCGATGAGCGTGCACCAACCGGTCGCGCCGTCCGCCCGGCTCAGCTGCTCGATGACCTTCACGATCGTTGCGGGGTGCAGGTCAAGCCCGCCCAACGCTCGGGGAACACCGATCCGGAACAGACCACACTCCCGCAGCGCGGCGACCACGCCCGCATCAAGGGTGAACGCGCTTGCGCAGTCGCGCGCACGCTTGTGCAGCAAAGGCATCAGCGCCGAGGCGGCTCCCAGCGGCTCGGTGTGACCACTGGCCGCGTCCACCGCACGGCTCCATTCCTCGACCGCGCTGCCGAAGCCGGATGCCTGTTGCCAGTGGGCGGCAAGCGGCTCGGGAAGTGGGTGCGTTGCTTCCCAGGTGAGCTCACAGGACTGACTGTCGCCCGCTACCTCCCAAGACAGGCCCGGTGCGGTCCGCTCGGCGATATGCAGCGTGGCCCCGAGTTGGTGAACTCGCACCGAGAACTCGCAGGAAGCGCCCGCTCGGGACATCAGGTAGTGGGTCCACTCCCCGTCTCGCCGGAGGAACTTCACCGTCGTCCTGCCGTCGCCGATCCACGGCCAGGACAACGGGGCACCCAGCACCGTCCACGCCCTGGATTCGGCCACCGCCATTCGTTCTGCCTGCGAGGTCGGATGGTTCATGGCGCTCCGGCGGCCGGTGGGCTGGGTGCTGTTGGATGCTATGTGCCGCCCCGAGTGGAGGCCTCCTTCAATCGACTGATTTCAGCACCCTGCGCATCCGTTCATCACCGGATGTCGCGAGGGCGATTCGGCCATTGTGGACTTTCTCCGCATCGCCGAGTACGACACCGGCGGTCCTGGACGGCGCGAGGAAGTACTCGGCGACCTGGTGCACCTCGGCCGGCCCGGCATCGTTGAGCTGATCGCCGTGCTCGGCGAACCAGTCCAGATCGGCGCCGTGACCGGCCAATTCCGCCAGCAGGTCCGCGGTCGCCGTCGTGGACGTCATCGCGAGTCGTTGCCTGCCGAGTACGTAACGTCGCGCTCGCTCCAGCTCCCAGCCGTCGATCCGCTTTGTGGCCAGGGTCTCGAGTTCACGATAGGTCTCCTCCAGTGCCGCCGCCGTGACGGCGGTGGACACGTCGAACGAGACGACCACCGTGGTCACCAACCGCCGGTGCACCAGCGTGGATCCAGGGGTGTAGCTGAAGCCGTTGCGCTCGCGCAGATTGTCCACGAGGCGCGCAGAGAAGTACCCGCCCAGCACGAGGTTCGCGAGCTGCAGCGCGGCGAAGCGGGGATCCAGCAGGCCGACGCCCGCCATGGCGAGACGGACCGAGGACTGGACTGCTCCCGGCCGGTGCACCAGCCCGAGGGCGCCAGCGACGAACGACGGTGTGGGTGGGACCGCGAGGCCGGCGGACTTGCGGTCCCACCGGGCCATGATCCCGCGCGCCGACCGCAGGGCGGTATCCGGTGGGACGCCGCCGATCATGACCAGTGTCGCTCCGGACGGGCACACCAGCTGCCGATGCAGGTGGACGAGGTCGGCTCGATCGACAGCGAGCACCTGAGCTGCTTTCGGCATCGCCGCGCCGTATGGGTGGCCGGGGTAGAGCCTGCGGTTGAGCTCGTCGTGGACGATGAGGCCCGGCTGGTTACTCGACACCCGCATGGCACGGGCGATCCTGCCGCGGGCGACGTCCACCGGACCTGCCGGAAAGGCTGGGCAGGCTAGGGCGTCGGCGAGGATCTCCAGCAGCCGTTCGGCGTGTTCCGCGAGCGCGCTTCCCCGTACGATCAGGTTGTCGGCATCGACGGATGCCTGCAGATGCCCGCCGATCTCGTGCAGGTCGCGGTGCGGATCGCCCTGTCCTCGCGACGTAGTGCCGGCCAGTACGGTTTCCGCGAGGATCACCGCCTGTGCTCCTGGGGCGCCGATGAACGGCACCCGCAACCGGACCTCGAACAGTGTCGTCCTCCGCTCCGCCGCGATCAGGCGCAAACCGGTCGGCAACGTCTCCTGGCCGTACTCGGGCAGGGTGAGCCGCCCACCGGGTGCGACCTCGGGTATGGGACGACGTGCGATCACGTTGGTGATCCCGCGACGATCTCGACCGTGGCACGCCGGTTCCGCGTAAGCGTCGCGGCCGCCGCGATCACCTGCTCGGGCCGCACCGCCGCGACGAGCCCGGGCAACGCGCGACCGAAATCCGGCCGATCGCGCTGCTGTGCGAACTTCGCCGTCCACACCGCACCGGCCAGCAGGTCGTCGAGGTTACGGGCGATACGTGCGGTCATCCGGGTCTGCACACGGAACAGCTCGTCTCGTTCGAGACAGCCGTCGGCGATGCGGGCGCACTCCTCGTCCACGACATCCAGCACCGGTCCGGCCCGGCTGTCTTCCGGAAGGTACGCGCAGACGCGCAACGCCGTCGGGTTCCGCACGACGAAAGGGTCGTCGACCAGGTTCACCGCTGCGCCGACCCTGACCGCGGACCGGTCTGCGTGCACCAGCCTGCGGGCCAGCCGGGACTGTTCGCCGTCCCCCAGCAAATCGGCGAGAACCACGAACGCCAGGAAGTCCTCGAAGTCGGTCGATGGATCGGGGACCCGCCAGCCGCACGCGAAGGCAGGCAGCGGGGCGAGTGGGTCATGGTGCTCGCGGTGACGGGCGTCCGGCAGGTCGGGTTCGGCGAAGTCCTGCCGCCTCGGTGCCTCGCGGTAGGCGATGTCGGCGAAGTGTCGTTCGACAAGGCGCAGCGTGTGCCCGACGTCAAGATCTCCCGATACGACGAGTACCGCGTTGGCGGGCCCGTAATAGCGCCGGAAGAACTCGTCCGCGTCGGTCACGGTCGCACCACGGAGATCGGCGAACGAACCGTACCCGTCGTGGGCGTTGGCAAAGCTGTCGAACAGCACCGGGCGCAGATGCCCGCGGGGAAATCCGCCGTAGGGCACGTTCAGCACGTTGACCCGGATCTCCTCAGATACGACGTCGACCTGGTTGCGCAGGTTCTCCTCGGTGATCCGCGGTCCGCGCATTCGGTCGGCCTCCAGGAAGAGGGCACGCTCCAGCCCGCCCTTCGGCAGGGTCTGGTGGTACACGGTGCTGTCGGCGCGGGTCGACGCATTGAAGCTGCCGCCCGTTTCCTCGATCAGCCGCGCGTGCGCCAGCTTGTCCACGTTCGCCGACCCCTGGAACATCAAATGCTCGAAAAGATGGGCGAACCCGGCCCAGTGCCGCGGTTCCGATCGGGTGCCGATGTCGTAGGCCACCGCGACACACACCGCTGGTACCGACCGTTCCGGCACCAGGACGACGCGCAATCCGTTGGACAACCGCGTGTCCACGTATTCCCGCGATGGCGAGGTCACCCTTCGATCGGCCAGCTGGTCAGATTCTCCGTCGCCCCGCAATCGTGGTTCTCCGTCTGTCCACGACAGATTCGCAGATAAGCGGTGGTGGTCGGGGTGGTGTACGGACCGCGCACATCGACCGGAGCGCTTTCGCCGCCACACACTGTGACGTGCCGGCGTTCCGGGCCGGGAGCGAGATCGAAGACCCAGCGGACCCAGACCGAGTAGCAACCGCTACCCGTGCCGCGCAACTCGCCCCGCACGATCAGTTCCTGGTCGAAAATGGAACTTCCCTCGACCCAGCGAGTTCCCGAGGCTTCGGCGGTGCCGTGCGTCGCCGACCACCGCACGCCGGCACCATCCGCGTCCTGCGCACTCGCGGTCTGCGCCGGTGCGACTGCCAGCGCCACAGCGCAGGCCAATGTGACCGTGGTGCGGAAAAAACGTTGAATGACACGAAAGCTCGTCACCTGCGGCGCCCTTCGTTACCGGCAATCGATCGCGATGCGGCATTGACGCTAGCCAGCCGACGCGTCCGGCGGCATCAGCCGTTTTGCGGAGATTCCGGCACTCGGGTGGCTCCTCTACGCAAAGCTCGCTATCCGAGTCGCTCGCGAGCGGCCTTGATACGCGACCAAGCCGCACGCACGTGCCCGCTGCCGGTCGCGGGTGCGCCGATGGCCATCCGCAACATGACCCGGTCTCGCACCTTGGTGTGGCTCAGGTACAGGTCCCCCGAGTCGTTGAGCGACTCCATCAGCCGCATCGTGAGTTCATCACCGCGCTCCCCGGTGGCGTCCGTCCACAGCGGCCGGAAGCAGACCAGTCCGAAATGATGTGGCTCGTGCACCTCGAACCCAGGATCGGCACCGGCGAGTTCGGCGAATTCGGCGGCGAGCGCGATCCCCGTTCTGATATGGGCCCGCAACCCCTCCGCGCCGTACCACCGGATGACCGACCACAGCTTGAGCGACCGGAATCGTCGCCCCAACGGGATCTGCCAGTCGCGGTAGTCGATCACCTCGCCCGATTCGGTCGCGGAGTTACGGAGGTATTCGGGAAGGCTCGACAGTGCGGCGATCAGCGGCCGCCGATCCGCCAGCCACAGGAGTGCGCAGTCGAAGTTCGTCAGCAGCCATTTGTGGGCGTTGCAGGCGTAGGAGTCGGCGTACTCTGCGACGCCGTCGTTGATCCAGCGCAGCTCGGGACACACCGCTGCCACTCCTGCGTATGCGGCGTCGACGTGCAGCCAGATGTCGTGTGCGCGGCAGATCTCGCCGATCGCGCGTACCGGATCGATCGCCGTGGTCGAGGTGGTCCCGACGGTCGCGCAAACGAGCACCGGCACCGCTCCCGCCGCCACGTCCTCGGTGATCAGCCGATCAAGGTGCCACGGATCCATCGCGAGTGTCCGCGGGTCCACGTCGACGACCCGCACGTTGTCCGCCCCGACACCGCTGATCCGGCCCGCCCGCTCCACGGAAGAGTGGGTCTGGCCGGAGACGTAGATCGTGCGCCGCACCGGTTCCGCGGTCACCCCCCGGCGCTGCTGGGACCTGCGCAATGCGGCGATCACCGCGACCAGCACGGCGCTCGACGCGGAGTCCTGGATGACCCCGCCGCCGCTGCCGGAGTCGGTACGGAAATGGGCAGGAAGGCCGAGTAGTTCCACCAGCCAGTCCACGACGACGGTCTCGAGTTCGGTGCACGCCGGGCTCGTCGCCCACACCATCCCCTGCACGCCGAGACCGGCCGAGAGCAGATCACCGAGGATGGCCGGTCCGCTGGCGTTGGCCGGGAAGTACGCGAAGAAGTCCGGATGCTGCCAGTGCGTGATGCCGGGGAGCACGACCCGCTCCAGATCGGCGAGCACGGAGTCGAATCCGGTGCCCCGTTCGGGCGGGTGCGCGGGCAGCGCGGCGCGCACCTCGCCAGGCCGCGCCCGGGAGCGCACCGGATAGTTCTCGACATCGGCGAGATAGTCGGCGATCCAGTCGACCACCCGCTTGCCGTGTTCGCGGAACTCCTCGGGAGTCATATGTCCCGCGCGGAGCCCGTCTGCCTCTTCCGATCCCGACATGGGGGTGAGCGTAACCACGTGGTCGCCAGCTCCTTGACCTCGACATTACTTTAGGTCTTAGCCTCGTCGGCACCGGGATTGTCGGTGGGCGCGGTTACCGTGACCGCCAGACGCACCGCCCGGCTCCGCCGGACACCACCACTGGGGGCCCTGATGAGCATGGAAGTCACCGCGTGGCACTCGCTGTACAGCACGATGCACGCGCAGGAGGAACGCAGGTCGTTCTCGATGGCGACGTTCCGCAGGATCGGCCGCTTCGCCGCGCCCCACCGGCGCAGGCTGGGGATGTTCCTGGTGCTCAGCGTCGCCGGGGCCGCACTCGCGGTCGCCACTCCCGTCCTCGCGGGCCGCGTGGTCAACACGATCGTCGACGGTGGCGCGACCAGCACCCTCATCTTCCTCGCCGTACTCATCGCGGGGATCGCGATCCTCGACGCGGCGCTCGGGCTGCTGACCAGATGGCTGTCCTCGCGTATCGGTGAGGGGCTGATCCTCGACCTCAGGACGGCCGTATTCGACCACGTCCAGCGGATGCCGGTAGCGTTCTTCACCCGCACCAGGACCGGCGCGCTGGTAAGCCGGCTGAACAACGACGTGATCGGTGCGCAGCGGGCGTTCAGCAATACGCTGTCCGGGGTCGTCAGCAACCTGGTGACCCTGGCGCTCACCCTCGTGGTGATGCTCGGGATCTCCTGGCAGATCACCCTGCTCGCCCTGCTGTTGCTGCCAGTGTTCGTACTGCCGGCGCGCAGGATGGGAAACCGCCTCGCGCGGCTCGAGCGGGAGGCGGCCGACCACAACTCGGCGATGAGCACGCAGATGACCGAACGGTTCTCCGCACCCGGCGCGACACTGGTCAAGCTCTTCGGCAGGCCCGCGGAGGAGTCGGCGGAGTTCGCGTCACGGGCGCGGCGGGTGCGCGATATCGGCGTGCGCACGGCGATGGTGCAGTACGTCTTCATCACCGCGCTCACGCTGGTGTCCGCCCTGGCGCTGGCGCTGGTCTACGGCCTCGGCGGGTTCTATGCCCTGCGCGGCCAGCTGGACTCGGGCGCGGTCGTGGCGCTGGCGCTGCTGCTCACCCGGCTGTACTCGCCGTTGACCGCGCTCGCCAGCGCGCGGGTCGAGGTGATGAGCGCGCTGGTGAGCTTCGAGCGAGTGTTCGAGGTGCTGGATCTGCCGCCGCTGATCACCGAGAAGCCCGACGCCGAGCGAGTGCCGGAGGGGCCGGTCGCGGTGGAGTTCGATCGGGTCCGGTTCAGCTACCCCTCGGCGGAAAAGGTTTCGCTCGCTTCCCTCGAGGAGGTCGCCACGCTCGACAAGCGCGGTGGGGTCGAGGTCCTGCACGAGGTGTCCTTCCGTGCCGAGCCTGGACAGGTGGTGGCACTGGTCGGCTCGTCCGGAGCGGGTAAGTCGACGATCGCGCAGCTGCTGCCCCGGCTCTACGACGTCGACAGCGGTGCCATCCGTTTGTCCGGAGTGGACGTCCGGGACGCTTCGGCGGATTCGCTGCGGCAAACCATCGGGATGGTGACGCAGGACGGTCATCTCTTCCACGACACGATCAGGGCGAACCTGGTGCTGGCCAAGCCGGACGCCTCGGAGACCGAGGTGTGGGACGCGCTGCGCAGGGCACGTCTGGCCGATCTCATCGAGTCCCTCGCTGACGGTCTGGACACCGTGGTCGGCGAGCGCGGCTACCGGTTGTCCGGGGGCGAGCGGCAGCGGCTGACGATCGCCAGGCTGCTACTGGCCGGTCAGCGCGTGGTGATTCTGGACGAGGCGACGGCGCACCTGGACTCCTCATCGGAAGCCGCGGTGCAGGAGGCACTGACCGAGGCGCTCGCGGGGCGGACCGCGGTGGTGATCGCGCACCGGCTCTCCACGGTCCGCGCGGCCGACCTGATCCTCGTCATCGAGGAAGGTCAGGTGGTGGAACGTGGCACCCACAGCGAGCTGATCGAACTGGACGGTCGGTATCAGGAGCTGTACCGGACCCAGTTCGACCAGCCCGCGGCCGCAGCGGCGGCCGTCGGGTGACCAGACGCTAGCGGAGGTAGTGCGGCAGCATGACTCCGCTGTCGAAGGTGGTGGTGCCGGCGAGGGTGAACCGGTTGACCTGGAAACCGGCACCGAACAGCGGGATCGGCGTTGCCGACGACCATGGAAGAGGTCATCGATAAGGTTCGATCCCCGCGGCGAACGACTCCGCCCGGCTCACGTGGCAGGTAGCGAGTCGACGACGGCGTCAAGCAGCCGCGTCGCCCGGGTGTCCGTGTCCTCGGACCGCATCTCGTTGGTGGTGAAGGAAAACCCCAGCCGGTGCTCCGGCCAGTATCCGTGCCTGCCGCCGCCCGCGCCGGAGTGGCCGAACGCGACCTCGGCGGGGCCGTAGGTGCCGATCGCGTCGGCGAGCTCGTAGCCGAGGCCGAAGTGCACGGGCCGGTCGTTGATCACGTCCTGTTCCCGTGACCAGGTGCGAGTCGCGGCCGCGAGGGCTTCGGCACCGACGAGCTCACCGCCGCCGAGCAGGTCGTAGCAGCGCGCCATGGACCGCGCGTTGCCGACCGCGCCACCCGCGGACAGCTCCGCCTTGCGGTAGCGCACGTCATTGACCAGGTCGGTCGACGTCAGCAGGGTGCCGTACATTCGGTCTACGATCGCGCGGCGCTCGGGGTCGTCCCGCAGGAACGTGCTGATCCGATAACCGGGCTCCCGGACGAGTCTGGCCACCCGCGATTCCGTCCCGTCCGACGTTCCCAGGTGCAGATCGAGCCCGTGTGGCCGCGTGAGGAGCTCGGTGAGCAGCTGGCCGATGCCCTTTCCTGTAGCGCGCCGCACCAACTCGGTGAGCAGATAGCCGAACGTCATCGCGTGATACGCGACGCGGGTACCCGGCGTCCACAGTGGGGTCTGGGCTGCGAGCGCCTCGGCGTTCGCTCTGTTGTCGAGCGTGCCGTACGGCCCATCCGGCGCCGGGTCCACGTAAGGCAAGCCGACCGTGTGCGACAGCAGGTGATGGACTCGCACGTCCTGCTTGTTCCCAGCCGCGAACTCCGGCCAATACTCGGCGACGCGATGCTCCGGCTCGAGAATTCCCCGGTCTGCGAGGGAGGCCAGCACGGTCGCGGTGAGGCCCTTCGTGCCGGAGAACAGCACGACGACCGTGTCGGATGTCCAGGGCACGCCCGCCTCCGGGTCGGCGTACCCGCCCCACAGATCGACCAGCGGCTCGCCGTCCCGCACGACGCTGAACGAGGCGCCACCGATCGACTCCGCGAGCACGCCGGCGAAGGCTTCGCGTACCGGCTCGAATCCAGGGGCGGCCGTACCTTCGGCGAGGGGCATCACAGCTCCGGAGTATTCGCGAGTAGTTCCCGGGTGTAGTCATGCTGCGGGCGGTCCAGCACGTCGTCGACGGTGCCTTCCTCGACGATCGTCCCGCCGCGTAGCACCGCGACACGGTCGGCGACGTGCCGGGCCAGTGCGATGTTGTGTGTGACGAAGAGCATCGCCATGCCGAGTTCGGTCCTTAGCTCGGCGAGGAGGTCGGTGATCGTCCGCTGCACTGAAACGTCCAGCGCCGAGGTCACCTCGTCGCACACCAGTACCTTCGGGGTGGTGACCAGTGCCCGCGCGATAGCGGCCCGCTGTCGCTCGCCACCGCTGAGCTGTTCCGGGAACCGATTCGCGATGGCCGAGCTGAACCGGACCGCGTCGAGTACCTCCGCGATGCGTGCTCGCCGCTGCGTACGGGAGAGGCCGGTCAGTCGTGCCAGCGGGACCTCGAGCGACTGGGCGATCGTCTTGCGCGGGTTCAGTGAGGAGAACGGGCTCTGGAACACGTACTGCACGCCGCGCCGCTGTTCGTTCGTGCGGTGGCGAGTGGACGGGGAAAGCGCCTCGCCGTCGAAGCGCACGGAACCGGAGTAGTGCTCAACCAGCCCGCACACACAGCGGGACAACGTGGTCTTGCCGGAACCGGACTCGCCCAGCAGCATGAGCGACTCGCCCGCCGCCACGGAAACGCTTACCCCGTTGAGCACGTTCTTGTCCGCATAGGACAGCTCGACGTCTCGCACGGTGAGCAAGGCGGGTCCCGGATCCTGTGCCTCGTTGTCGGCAGGCCGGGTCACTGTCAACTTGCTGCGCTTGCCCGCGAGGTCGGGGACCGCCTCGATCAGGGTGCGGGTGTAGTCGTGTCGCGGTTCGCCGAGCACCTGGCCGACCTCGCCGGTCTCCACCACGCAACCACGCAGCATCACCGCGACCCGATCGGCGATCGTCGCGACCACGGCGAGATCGTGGGTGATGTAGAGCGCGGCCGTGGCATGGTCGGCGGTCAGCCTGCGCACGGTGTCGAGGATCAGTGCCTGGGTGGTCACGTCCAACCCGGTGGTCGGCTCGTCCAGCACCACCACACTCGGCAGGCAAGCGAAGGCCATCGCGATGCCCACCCGCTGCTGCTGCCCGCCGGAGAGCTGATGCGGGTAGCGCCGCCGGTACTCCTCTGCGGACGGAAGACCGACCTCGTCGAGCACCTCGCGCACCCGGGCGGCCCGCTTGTCCTCAGTTGCGTAGTCGCCGTGCATCTCGAGGACTTCGGCGATTTGCGTGCCGATCCGCAACCCGGGGTTCAGCGACTGGGCCGGATCCTGCGGGATGTAGGCCACCGTGCTGCCACGAAGCGCACGGCGTTGCCGCTCGGTGAGCGCGAGCATCTCGGCCGGCTCGCCCGCGCGGGGGTGCACGGTTACCGTCCCACCGGTCGAATGCAGGCCTGCGCGGAAATGTCCGAGCGCGGCCAGGCCAGCGGTCGTCTTACCGGAACCCGACTCGCCGACCAGCGCGACCACCTCGCCCGGCGCGATCTCGTAGGACACCCCGTGCAGGATCGGTGCTCCGGAGTGGGTGGCCACTTCGAGTCCGGATACCGTCAACGCCGTCGAAGTCATGCCTTCTCCTGTGTCTCGCCACGGCCCGCCGCAGCGGAGGCGAGCGAGTCCGTGAGCAGGTTCGTGCCGACCGCCAGCACGGCGATCGCCAGCATCGGCAGTACTACGCCCCACGGCTGCACGATCAGGGCGATGCGGTTCTCGTTGATCATCAAGCCCCAGTCGGCCGAAGGCGGCTGGATACCCAGCCCAAGGAACGACAGCGAGGCGATGTAGCCGATCGAGTAGGTCAGCCGCAACCCGACCTCCACCATGAGGGGCCCGGTGATGTTCGGCAGCACCTCGCGTAGCAGCAGCTGCCGCCGGGGCACCGCGTACATCTCGGCGACCCGGATGTAGTCACTGCCGGTGACCGCGACCGTCGCCTGCCGCGTGACCCGGGCGATCCGCGGTGCGTGCGTGATCCCGATGACCAGGACCAGCAGCCACCCCTGTGGTCCGAGCATGGCGATGGCCAACAGGGCGAACACCAGCTGCGGGAATGAGAGCAACACGTCGGACCCGCGCATGATCGCGCTGTCCAGCCAACCGCCGCTGTAGCCGGCCAGCATGCCGAACGTGGTGCCGAGTACCACTCCGAGCGCGGTTGCCAGCAGGGCATAGCCGAGCAGGCTCGTTCCGCCGTCCAGGAATCTGGCCAGCACGTCCCGGCCGATGCTGTCGGTGCCGAAAACCCCCGCGTCGGTGAACGGGCGCCCGGCGAAGTCGGTCGGTTCGTAACCCGTGAGTAGCGGGCCGAGCACGGGCCCGAGCATGGCGATCGCCACGATGAGCGCTGTCAGCGCCGCGCCGATCTTGGCCTTGCGCAGCCGCCACGCCCTGGCGAACAAGCCGAGCTGCCGGGCCGGCAGCGTCTGCTCCCGCTCCGCGTGTTCGAGCATGATCCGGCTCACGCCATGACCTCCGTACGTAGCTTCGGATTGGTCACGATGCCGACGAGGTCGGCGAGGAGGTTCACCACGATGTAGACACCCGCGATGATCAGGGTGATGGCCTGTACCACCTCGACATCGCGGTTGTTCACCGAGTCGATCAACAGGGCCCCGATACCCGGATACCGGAACAGGAACTCGACCACGACCACCCCGCCCGCCAGCCAAGCCAGCTGCAGCGCGATCACCTGTGCGACCGGGCCGATCGCCTGCGGCAGGGCGTGCCGCAGGATCACCGTGCGCTCGCCGACACCCTTCAGCCGCGCCATCTCGACGTAGCCGCTGTCCAGCACGTCGATCATCGTGGCGCGCATCATGCGCACGATGTAGGGCGTCACGACCAGCACCAGCGTGAGTACCGGGAGCACCAGCTGGCTCGGCTCGTCCCACGGTGGCTGTCCCGGCGCGGCCAGCGTGACCGAGGGAAAGACCTTGAACACCGTGGTGGACAGCAGCACGGTCAGCGCCACGCCGATCACGAACTCCGGCAGCGCCGCCACCACGATGCTGAAGCCGGAGATGGCGTGGTCCGCGGCGCGTTCCCGGCGCATCGCGCTCCAGGTGCCCAGCGCTAGACCGAGCGGCGCGCTGATCACTGCCGCGGCGACCAGCAGCACCAGCGAACCAAGCAACCGCTCGCCGAGGAGCGCGTTCACCGACTCCTGGGTGGCGGTGGAGGTGCCGAGGTCGCCGGTGAGCACACCACCTAGCCATTCCAGATACCGTTCGTACACCGGCGCGTCCAGGTTCAGCTGCTGCTGCAGGACTGCGATCCGCTCCGGGGTGGCCTGCTGCCCGAGAATCGCGCGGGCGGGATCACCGGGCAGTAGCAGTGTCGCGATGAACACCAGCAACGTCACCACCCACAGCACCAGCAAGCTGACCAGTAGCCTGCGCACGATCAGCCGGGTCATCTGTCACCTCCTTCGGCGAGCCACACCTGACGGAACTGGTACTTCGACAGCGAGATCCCCGTGCGGTCTGGCTCGAAGCCAGCCACGTACACCTGGTGGGCGTCCACTGTGTCCACGAAACCCCAGATGATGTTTCCGCCGCGCTCGTGCTCGATCCCCTGGGCTTGCTCGAGCAGCTCGTCGCGCTCCTGCTTGTCGACGGTCCCCCTGGCCCGCTTGATCAGACCGATGAACTCCGGATCGTCGAAATGGGTCTCGTTGTAGGGCGAGTCCGGCAGCGAACTGGCCGCCACTTGTGGCAGGTAGTTGCGGGTGTAGTAGAAGGACTGCGCGAAGTCCCACTTCGTGTAGTTGTCACCGAAGAAGGTCGTGGTGTCCAGCCTGCGGATGTCGACGGTGACTCCGGCCTGCTTGGCCTGCTGCTGGAACACCTGAGCCGCCTCGACGACGCCGGCCTGGATGGGCGCGGTGACCAGCTCGACGCGCAAGTTCTCCTTGCCCGCATCGGCAAGCAGCTGCCGCGCCTTCGCGATATCGGCCCTGCGCTGCGGGATCGTGTCCGCGTATGCGGGATCGAAGGGGGAATAGAGGTCATTGCCGAGCCGCGCCTTCCCGCTGACCACCTGATTGATCATCTGCTCGCGGTCCACGACGAGCCGCAGCGCCTGGCGCACCCGCACGTCGTCGAACGGAGGGCGATCCACTCGCATGGTGAACGGCAGCCAGGTACCGGTCTCCGAGGTGAAGACTCGGATGCGTGGATCGCTGCGCAACACCTCGATCAGCGCTACGGGCACCTGGTCGATGGCATCGACCTGGGTGGACAGCAGAGCGTTGATCCGGGCGTCGTCCTCGGCGAAGTTGGTGAGGACCAGCTCGTCGACGTAGGGCTGGCCCGGACGCCAGTAGTACTCGTTGCGCACGAAGGTGCTCTGCAACCCCTCGGTGAAAGTGCTCGCGCGGAACGGTCCGGTGCCCATCGGGTGCTTCAGGTCGAAGTCGGCGGGCACAATACCGAGCGAGTACTGGGCGAGGAAGTCGTCGAACACGCTCACCGGTTCGGTGAGCCGGAACTCGACAGTGCGTTCGCCGGTCGGCACCACTTCGTCCAGGATGTCCTGGAGGCTCGCCGCTCCGTTCTTGGGGTCGTCGGGGTCAGTGATCCGGGCGAACGTGGCCACGACATCCTCCGGTGTGACCGGCCTGCCGTCGTGGAACCGGATGTCCTTGCGCAGCGTGGCCGTCCACACGCGAGCGTCCGGAGAGGACTCGAGTGCCTCGGCGACCAGCAGCTCGAGGTTGTAGTCGTGGTCGCGACCGAGCAACGGCTCATAGAGGTTGATGACGCGGGCGATGTCCGGGTTGGTGGCGGGGATGTGCGGGTCCAGGGTGTCGGCCGCACCGCCGCCGGTGACTCCGACGCGGAGTGTCCCGCCGCGCCGCGGTGGCCCGGACGGCTCGGACACCGCCGAGCGTGGTCCGCAGGCCGACAGCGTTCCCGCGCCGAGTAGTGCGAGTCCGCCCGATGCGGCGACGAGAAAGCTGCGCCTGTTCAGCGCGCGCTGGGTCAAGCTGTTGTCCACATTCATGGGAAATGGTTTCCGGTTAGGTGATCGCTTACGGGAATGGCGTGGAGATCCCCCTCGATGCGAAATGAGGCGCTAACCGTAAATGGCGCGACCGGCGTAGTCCGGTGCGGATACGACGAGGTGTTGGAGGTTGTCCTGTACCTCGCCGGGAAACGGGCTGCCGCGTCCGTCCGTGACGTGCACGGCGAGCAGCTCCTCGGTGGCCACGAGCGTGTCGCCGGTGTACATCTCGTGGCAGATGCGGGCCTTCTTGGTCCCCGTGGAGACGACGTGGGTGTGCACGAGGAGGTCGGCGCCACGCCGCACCTCGCGCAGGTAGCGAACGTGGGCCTCGACCGTGTAGAGCGACGATCCAGTCCGCTGCCGGTACTCGGCGCCGAGCCCGATTTGCTCCATCAGGTTCGTGGTGGCGTCACCGAAGACCAACACGTAGTAGGGCTCGCTGAGGTGGCCGTTGTAGTCGATCCACTCATCGCGGACCGTGTCTCGGTACTCCAGTGGTTCAGGCACGGGCATCACCACGTGCGGCGTCGACGGCGCGCTGGACGGCGATGATCGCCCGATCCCGCTCGGCGACCAGGTCGGCGACGGAACGCTCACCCGCCTCGTCAGCGCAGCCCGCGACCATCGCGTCCCGCAGTGCGGTGGTCAATTCGGGCGCGTCGAGACGGGTCCAGGGCGATTTCAACGACGGTCCGAAGTGGTCCAGCATGTGCGCCATTCCCCCGTCACCGCCCGCGAGATGGAACGTGAGACAAGGGCCGTGTGCGGGCCAGCGCAGGCCGGGGCCTTCGGTGATCGCGACGTCGATCTGCTCGACTGTCGCCTCACCGTTCGCCACCATGTGCAGTGCCTCCCGCCAGAGCGCCTCCTGCAGGCGGTTGGCGATGAACCCGGGGACCTCGCGGTCCATGGTGATCACCGACTTACCCACGGCGCGGTAGAAGGCGGCGGCCTCGTCCACGGCACACCGCTCGGTGAGCTCGCCGCCGACCACCTCAACCAGGGGAATGAGATAGGGCGGATTGAACGGGTGACCCACGACCAGTCGTTGCGGCCTGCGTGCAGCGGCGCCCTGCATCTCCGTCATGCTGTAACCGGAGGTGGAGGACGCGATGACCACATCGTCGGGTGTCGCGGCGTCGATGTCGGCGAGCAGCTGGCGCTTGAGCTCCAACTGTTCCGGGGCGCTCTCCTGCACGAAGTCGGCGTTACCCACAGCGTCGGCGAGTGTCGCGGTGACGGTCAGGTTGTCGATGCTCGCGCCCTCGGCAAGACCGAGCTCCGTCAGAGCGGGCCAAGCACGCTCGACCAGCGTGCGCAGCTTGGCCTCCGCGTCGGTCGCGGGGTCCCACGCACGGACGCGGTAGCCCCTGGCGAGGAAATGTGCGACCCAGCCACCGCCGATCACCCCGGCGCCGACACACGCGATCGTCCGGTACTCAGGCATGTGCACGCTCCTTCAGCCGCAGCTGGGCACGTGCCTGGTCGGGCGTCGCCACCGTGCCGCCGAGGTCCTCGACGATGCGCACCGCGCGCTCCACCAGCTGCCCGTTGCTCGCCTTGACTCCCTTGGACAGGTAGAGGTTGTCCTCGAGGCCCACCCGGACGTGCCCGCCCAGCAGCACCGACTGCGCGACCCATGGCATCTGGTTGCGGCCGATGGAGAACGAAGCCCACTGCGCGTCACTGGGCAACATGTTGACCATGGTCGCCAGCAGCTCCGGGTTGGCCGGGGCGCCGTAGGGAATCCCCATGCACAGCTGGAACAGGGGAGGCGGATCGAGCAAACCTTCCTCGATCAGCTTGGTGGCGAACCACAGCTGCCCGGTGTCGAAGATCTCCAGCTCCGGCTTCACACCGAGCTCCTGGATCCGCTTCGCTCCCACACGGAGCATGTCGGGCGTGGAGACGTAGAGCTGGCTACCTTCACCGAAGTTCAGTGAGCCACAGTCCATCGTGCAGATATCGGGCAACAGCTCCTCGACGTGCGGCAGGCGGTCGAGGCCGTTCACCAGGTCGGTGCCGTCCACCGGCTTGAGCGGGTCGTCCTGGTCGAGGAACAGGTCGCCGCCCATTCCCGCGGTGAGGTTGACAACGACGTCAACGCCGCTGTCCTTGATCCTCCGGACGGCTTCCCGGTACAGCGCGACCTCGCGGGAGCCCTGGCCGGTCTCCGGGTCGCGCACGTGGATGTGCACCACGGCCGCTCCCGCGTTCGCCGCCTCGATCGCCGCCGAAGCGATCTGCTCTGGCGTCACCGGGACGTACGGGCTTTTGCCCACCGTGTCGCCCGCGCCGGTGAGTGCGCAGGTGACGATCGTTTCAGCCATCGGTTTGCTGCTCCTTGGCAATGTTGTGTGCGATGAACTCGTGCAGGTGTTCGCGCATGGCGTCCACCGAACTGCCCGGCTTTCCGGTGAGCACCTGGATGCCGAGGCCGTCGATCAGCGCGGTCAGCGCCGCGGTGGCCCGGTCGGGATCCCAGGGCCGGAACACGTCCTGCTCCTGCCCGGTGCGGATGGTCATCGCGATCGTGCGGTACCAACGGTTGTAGGAGTCCCAATACAGTGCGCGCAGGTCGGGATTGAGCGCGCTCTCGTTCCACACCTGCAGCCACACGGACCACTCCGCACGCAACAGGCCGTCGGTGGGCAGCTGTAGCTCGACGAGCCGCAGCAACCGCTGGTACGCATCGTCGATCGTGTGCAGTTCGGCGACCTGCCGGTCGAAGGCGAGCTTCACGTTGCGCCGCAACGCCTCGTGCAGCACGTCCTCTTTCGTGGGGAAGTAGTAGTGAATCTTCGCGTTACTGGTGTGGCACGCCGTCGCGATGTCAGAGATTCGTACCTTGTGGAATCCGCGCTCGGCGATGAGCTCCCACGCGGTTTCCAGGATCCGCTTGCGTGGTTCGGAATGCTTGCTGTCGATCGGCATGCCCGTTGACCGCGTTGCCGGGACCGGAAGGGCCGTGACAGTGGTGGCGTCGTCGCTGCCGTTGAGCAGCCAGTTCACCATCACGCCGCTGTGTTCGGCGATCCGCACCAGCTCCTGAGGGGAGAAACGGCGCTTGCCCGCAAGGGACTTGGACAGTTTCGTCTCGTCGATGCCGATCGCTGCCGCGAACTCACGCTGCGGCTGTGACAGCGCCGTGAGCACCTGCCGTACCCGCTCGTGCACCTCGCCGTTCCCGTCCATGGCGGGTCACCATAGGGTGAACTTGCGCCAATCGCAAGTATTCAACTGACGAATCAGTCTGCTTGCGATTACGGCGAAGCCGGCATCGAAGAAGTGTGTGATGCGGCAGTAGGCAGGTTCGGCCAGCTCGATGCTGGGCCTGCGGCTTCTACGGCGCCTTCCAGAAGCCAGCCAGGTTCTACCCTGCTCTCCACAGCGACATCAACCGCTGACTGGGAGTTCCTCGCGCGTCTCACTCACGGCGGACGCGGTGCGCTGGACATCGTCGAATGGCACCACGTGTGAACCGGATGCGATGGTGATGCTCGATAGGCGCTGTTGCTGTCGCAGAAAAAATGCCCTTCCTCAATAGCCGAGAAAGGGCATCTGTCGTACGTTTGTGGAGCTGAGGGGAATCGAACCCCTGACCTTCTCGATGCGAACGAGACGCGCTACCAACTGCGCTACAGCCCCTTGGTGAAGCGCGACGAGCATAACAGCCAGCCGCGACCCACCTTTCAGGCGGGGTGGCTACTCGCCCACCGCCCTGCGGAACGGCAGTTGGCCCGGGTCGTTCAGCTCGTGGAAGGCCGGATCCTCGTCGTCCAGGTCGAGTACGACGGCCTGACGCCGGATCCGCGAGCTCGGCACCGGCTTACGCTCGGCGCCCACGATCTCGCGGCGGTACTCGGCGACCTCGATCTCCTCACGCGGCTCGAACTCGTCCAGGTCCCGGCGTTCGCGGGCGATGGCGTGCATCCGGGCCAGCCTGCGCTGCCGGATCTCCTCCTCGATGCGTACCTGCCTGCGCAGGTACGCCAGGTATCCCACGAGAGCGAGGCCTGCGGCGCCATTGGCCCACCACATCGGCGACCACAGGAACACGGCAGCGACAGCCGTGATGATCACGGCAGCGATCAGCGACAGCACCACGCGTTGCCGGTACGCGTACTTGGCCTTGGCGGCGATCTCCGCGGCCTCCGGATCGAAGCCGCCCCGTCCGGGCCGGTACCGGGCACCGGGTCGGGCGCCGGCCGAGGGCACACCGATGCGGCGACCCTGGGCGCGCTCCTCCGGTGTCATCGGCTCCTCGTCCGCGAGGTCCTCGTCGACGCTGTCGAGTTCGTCCAGGTCGTCCAAGTCGTCGTCGAAACCGTCGTCGAACTCGTCCTCGAGGTCAACAGGATCGACCGGGCCGACACCGTCGTCCGCATCGTAGCCGCCGACGCCCGAACCCGCGGTGCGTTCGACGGGCGCGTCTTGGTGAGTCTTGTCAGACATTGCGAATACCTCCCGCCCCCCAGCAGGTGCAGCGAAAACTC
>NZ_PQHZ01000031.1 GCF_003385185.1 Amycolatopsis palatopharyngis
TAGGGTAGGGGTTTGGGGGGTGGGAGAAGGGTAAAAGAGGGAGGGGGGGGGGGGGGGGAGGAAAGTGGGGGGGGGAGGCGGCTTTCGGGTTGACAGGTTTTCAGGTCCGCCGTACCCAGGGCGTTTCCGTAACCGAGGGTGACTGTCCATAGTGGAGTGAGGCGGTGAGCGCCAGCCATGGGTAAACGTGGACCCGCGAAGACGCCGACCAACCTCGCTGTGGTGCGAGGCGCCCGCAAGGACCGGATCAACAACTCCGAGCCGAAGCCATCGGCGCCGTCGGTGGCCGCACCCGAATGGTTGAGCGCGGACGCGATGGAGGTCTGGGACGCCCTCGCTCCGGACCTGATGCGCAAGTCAGTGCTGACCGCGTGGGACGTCGAGGCGTTCGCCTGCTGGTGCGACGCAGTGGTGCGCCGCCGCACGGCCGCGGCGAACCTGCAGCGGCAAGGCGAGGTCATCGAGATGCCGGTGTTCAACAAGAACGGCGACGAGACCGGATTCCGGATGGGCAAGAACCCCTGGACGCTGGTGCTGAATGAGGCCGATGCCCAGGTGCAGCGCTACGGCGCACGGTTCGGCCTGACTCCGTCAGACCGGGCCGACCTGCACATCGGGGAGGCTGGCCATGAACCGGGCGAAGACCTCCTCTCTGGATGACCGCTGGCGCCCACGAGGTCGCAAGGGTGGAACCTGCGGGTACTCGTTCCGTGGGAAGGTGTGTTCGAAGCGGCGAGCGCACTACTGCGAACCGCGCGCCGACAAGGTGGTGGCGTTCTACACCGAGCTGTTGGTGCACACGAAGGGTGCGCATGCCCGGCAGCGGTTTACGTTGGCGGACTGGCAAGAGCACGACATCGTCCGGCCGTTGTTCGGCGAGGTCGTCTGGTCCACCGAATGGTCGCGCTACGTTCGCCGGTACCGGGTGGCCACGATCTGTATGGGCCGGAAGAACGGCAAGTCCGGTTTGCTGTCCGGTGCGGTGCTGTACCTGCTCGTCGGGGACGACGAGGAGTCCGCCGAGGTGTACGGCGCGGCGAAGGACACGAAGCAGGCCGGGAAGGTGTTCGAGCCCGCGTCGAGGATGGTGCAACTGTCGCCGGTACTGAAGCGCCGGCTGACGCACAACAAGAACGCCCGCCGACTGATCGATGAGAAGACGGCGTCGTACTACGAGGTCATCACCGCGGATGCGATGGGCGAATTGGGCCACAATCCGCATGGTTTTGTGCTCGATGAGGTGCTGTCGCAGCCGGACGACTCGCTGTGGACGGCGATGCGTACAGCGGCCGGTGCGAGGACACAGCCGCTGCTGCTGTGTATTACCACCGAGACCAACGAGCCATTCTCGTTCGGTGCGACGTTCATCGACGAGGCCGACCGGGTCATGGAGGACCCGGCGCGAGCACCGCACCAGTTCGCTTACGTTCGGAAGCTCCCGAAGAACGCCGACGAGCTGGACCGGCTGAACCGGCTGTTCCCCGGGCACCCGGATCTGCCGGTGTCGACGGACAAGTGGGACGAGCGGAACTGGAAGTGGCCCAATCCCGGCCTGGACGACTTCCTGTCACGGCAGGCGCTGCGCGAGGAAGCGCTCGAGGCGAAGAACGACCGCACCAAGGAGAACGGGTTCATCCAGTTCCGGATGAACCAACGGGTATCTCAAGCCACCCGGTACATCTCGCTGGACCTGTGGGACGAGAACTGCGGCGAGATCGCCCTGCGGCCTGGCTGGCTGGAAGCGCAGTTCGAAGGTCGGCTGTGTAACGCAGGCCTGGACCTGTCGTCCAAGCTGGACCTGACCGCGTGGTGCCTGTTGTTCGAGAACGGGTCGATCGTGTGGCGTTTCTGGGCGCCTGAGTCGGTGGTACCGGACCTGGATGAAGCGACCGGCGGAAAGTTCTCCGGGTGGTGTCAGGACGGATGGATCACCCTCACCGACGGCGACACGATCGACTATGACCGGATCTACACCGACATCGAATACGACAACGACCTGTACGTGATCTCCGACATCACCTACGACAAGTGGTCGGGTGAGCCGGTACGGCAGGAGATCGAGAAGCGCACCGGCCTGACGATGGTGGAGTCGAACACCACGTTCGAACGCATGACCCCACCGATGACCGAGTTCATGCGGAGGCTGAAAGCCCACGAGTACGCCCACCACGGCAACCCGGTGGCCAGATGGATGGCTGACAACCTGGAAGCAAAGCGCCCGACGGGCGACCCGGACCGTATCCGGCCGGTGAAACCGAACCGGGACCGCGAGGGCAAACGCATTGACGGTATGCCGGCGCTCTTCTTCGCCCAGGACGCCGCCATGCGCGGCGAACCGGCAGAGAGCATCTACGAGACCCGCGGCTTGTCGTCGCTGTAGGAGGTGGCCGGTGCTCGCAGCCCTGAAGGCCAGTGTCGACGTCTGGGACGTGCTCGGTTTGCTCGGTCTCGCGCTGCTGGTAGCCGGGGTCTACCTGTGGTTCGGCATCGGCCCAGCGTTGACCGTCGGGGGAGCGCTGGTCCTAGTGGTCGCCGTGCTCGGTGGGCTGAATTCAGGCGATGACGACGAAGAGAGCGGAGGCTGATCGTGGCGCTGATCCGCTCCCTGCGCAGCTCCAGTCTGTCCAAACCCGAGAAGTGGCTGACCGGCTACTTCGGGGGCGAGCCCACCGCGGCCGGAATGCACGTCTCCGAAGAGACCGCCATGCACTACTCGGCGTTCTTCGCCGCAGTCCGCGTGGTCTCCGAAGACGTCGCCGGCCTCCCGCTGCCGCTGTATGAGCGGTTGTCGAAGGGGAAGCGCCGAGCGACGGAACACTCGCTGTACCCGGTGCTGCACGACGTGGCCAACCCGTACATGACGTCGATGCAGCTGCGAGAGACGCTGCAGGGCCACGCGATGACGTGGGGCAACGGCGTCGCTTACATCGAACGTAACGGCGCGGGCGAGGTGGACTCGCTGTGGCCGCTGCGCCCGGATCGGCTCGAGATCAAGATGATCGAACTCGACAAGGGCAAGTTCAGCGTCGCCTACAAGTACCGGTCGGGCGGGGGGACGCCGGTCATCCTGCTGCCCGACGAGGTGCTGCACATCGCGGGTCTCGGCTACGACGGGGTCCGCGGCTACAGCATCGTTCACCACGCCCGCCAGTCCATCGGCTTGGGCCTGGCCACCGAGCAGTACGGTGCCGCGTTCTTCGGCAACGGCTCTCGCCCGGGCGGGGTGCTGAAGAGCGATAAGCAGGTGTCCGAGCCTGCCCGGCTGCGGATGAAAGCGGACTGGGAGAACCTGCACCGTGGTGTGGACCGATCCCACCGGGTCGCGATCCTCGAGGAGGGCGTGGACTGGCAGTCCATCGGCATCCCACCCGAGGATGCCCAGTTCTTGGAGACCCGCAAGTTCCAGGTCACCGACATGGCCCGCTGGATGCGAGTCCCGCCGCACAAACTCGGCGACCTCGAACGTTCGACGTTCTCCAACATCGAGCAGCAGGACCTGGACTACCTCAAGAGCGCGCTGCGGTCCTGGCTGGTGCGGTGGGAGCAGGCGATTTCGCTGCGGCTGCTCACCGCGCGCGAGCGGTCCCGCTACTTCGCCGAGCACCTGGTCGACGGGCTGCTGCGCGGCGACATCAAGTCCCGGTACGAGGCGTACGCCATCGCCCGTAACTGGGGCTGGATGAATGCCGACGACATCCGCGAGAAGGAAAACCTCAATCCACTGCCGGATGGCAAGGGCGAGGTCTACTTGGTGCCACTGAACATGGTGCCCGCGCCGAGCCCTGACGACGACGTCATCGACGGCGAGGTCGTGGAGAACCAGAAGGCTCTGCCCGCCGCCCGGGAGCTGCGCGGCCGCGGGCTGGAAGCTCGCCGGCGGATCGCCGCATCGTTCGCGCCGCTCATCATGGACGCGGACGAGCGCCTGGCGAAGCTCGAACGTGCCGAGGTGAAATCCCTGGTACGTCGCCATCTGGAGGGTGATCGCGGCGCGCGAGATGGGTCGATCTCGACGTTCCTTGCTGTGCTGTGGGAGCTGTACGACGCCGTGGTGCGGCAGAAGACCGTGGACCGGTGGACGCCGCTCATGCAGGCGCTCGTCGTGGAGGTCGTAGCCGATTCGATCGCCGACGTCGGCTACGACGGCGACGTCAACCTGGAGCGGTGGGTCGGCGCGTATGTCCGCACGCATGCGGACTACCGGGTCAACTCAGCCTTCGGACAACTCCGCGCGGCCGCCGATTCCGACGATCCAGCCGCCGCGATTCTCGCGAAGCTCGATGAGTGGGTCGAGAAGCGCCCCGAACGGACCGCGAAGTGGGAGACGAACCAGCTCCCGAACGCCGCCGCGCGGGAAACGTACCGCTCCGCGGGCGTGCGGCGGCTGCGGTGGGTCACCAATGGCGACAACTGCCCGTTCTGCAAGGCGATGGACGGCCGCGTCGTCGGGATCGAAGAGCCGTTCGTGGCCGCGGGCACCGAGGTGGGTTTGGCCGAGACGTTGAAGGTCGACCGCAAGACGTTCCACCCGCCGCTACACCCGGGTTGCGACTGCAGCGTGACCCCGGACTGAGGAAGGAGCCCGCTGTGGTTCAGACAACGAGGCTGTCGACGACAGTCTCCGTACTCCTGCGGATCAACGACAAGCCACCGGGCGAAGTCGGCCAGGTCGTCATCGCCGGCCGCTCGATGCAGCACGGCAAGAGCGAGGTCGCCGCGCTGCTACGTGCCGTGGCCGACGAATTCGACGGCAAGGAGGAGGTTCCCGTGCCTGAGAGCAAGCCAAACGACCGGACGACAGACAAGCCCGCCGATGAGCCGGCCGAGCGCGAACAGCGCTCCCCCCGCAACCGGCAGGCACGACCGAGGAGCGACCGATGACCCGCGTCTACCTGCGTGGCTACGCAGTCCGCGACACCGAGGACACCGACGGGCCCGTGCCGTTCGTCCTGGCCACCGAGGGCCGCAAGGCGGACGGGCTGGACCTACGGATGGACACCCTCGACCTCGAACGGTTCCGGTCCAACCCGGTCCTGATGTACGGCCACGACTACTTCGGGCGCGAAGCTCTCCCCATCGGTCGTGTCGACGATCCCAAGACCGACGGCGGGCGCCTGCTCGGCGGCCTGGTGTTCGATCGCAACGACGATTTCGCGGTGAAAGTCGAGCACAAGATCCGGAATCGGTTCCTCAACGCGGTCTCGGTCGGGTTCGACGCCCATGACATCGACGATGCCGGCGTACCGGCTCGCTGGGAGCTGTTCGAGACGTCGGTGGTGCCGCTACCGATGGACCCGGACGCCACTGCCGACGACGGCCGCTCCCTGGCCCTGGCCCGCGCGCTGAGCAACGTGCGCGCGGGGAAGGTGCTGTCGACGAAGAACATCACCCTCGTCGAGGACGCGATCACAGCACTGACCGCGCTCATGGAGTCCGCGGCGAAGGCAGACGACGAAGACGACGGCCGCGGCGCGCCAACCACGCCTGCCCGCCTGGCGGCAGCGCAGCGGCGCCTGGCGCTCGCTGAGCGCTTCTGATCCTCCGCCCCTGGCTGGGCGGATTCGCAACACCCATTCACTGCCGATACGACGGGGCCCTGGCTGGTCCTGCGCTGACGGCTGCCCAAATCCCGATCAAGGAGAAACACCATGTCCGGAGTGGACATCAACGCCTTGAAGCAGGAGCGCGCCGGCCTGGCGAAGCAGGCCCGCGACCTCCTGACCGAGGCGCAGGAAGGCAAGCGCGACCTCAGCCCCGACGACGAGCGCAAGTTCGACGCCCTGATGAAGGACGCCGACGGCATCGAGGCCCGGATCCAGCGGGAGGAGAAGGCCCGCGAGCTCGAGCGGAAGATCGCCGACGGTGCCCCCAACGACCCGCCGCCGGGGGCACCGAAGAACGCGGACGAGGCACGGACGCGGGCGTTCCGCTCCTACGTGCTCGGCGGCCGCCAGAACCTCACCCCTGACGAGGCACGTGCGCTCAACGCGAGCTCCGACCCCGAGGGCGGGTACCTGGTTGCCCCGCAGCAGTGGGTGAACCAGCTCATCCAGGCCATCGACGACGCTGTGCCGCTCCGCGGCCTGGCCACCACGATGACCCTCAGCGATGGGGAGTCGCTCGGTGTGCCGAGTCTCGATACCGACCTCGGCGACGCCGAGTGGACGTCGGAGCTGGGTACCGGCTCGCAGGACGACGGCCTCCGGCTCGGGAAGCGGGAGTTCCGGCCGAATCCGGTCGCGAAGCGCGTCAAGATCTCCCGCACCCTGCTGCGCAAGGCCAGCCGGGACCCGGAAACCCTGGTCCGGGAGCGCCTGGACTACAAGTTCGGCGTCACCCAGGAGAAGGGGTTCATGACCGGCGACGGCAACAAAAAGCCGCTGGGCTTGTTCGCCGCCTCCACCGACGGCATCTCCACGGGCCGTGACGTATCGATCGGCGCATCTGGCGCGCTCAGCCTCGACGCCCTCACCGGAGACGAGCTGATCGACGCCAAGCACACCCTCAAGGCCGCGTACTGGAACCGGGCACGGTGGCTGTTCCATCGCGACATCCTGCGCGTGGTGCGCAAGCTGAAGGACGCCAACAACCAGTACCTGTGGCAGCCAGGTCTGCAGGGCGACCGCCCGGACACGATCCTCGAAGTTCCTTACGTCATGTCTGAGTTCGCGCCGAACACGGTGGCCGCGGACAACTACGTCGGCATGATCGGCGACTTCTCGCACTACTGGATCGTCGACGCCCTCGACATGGAGATCCAGCGGCTCGTCGAGCTGTACGCCGAAACCAATCAGGTGGGCTTTATCGGGCGCATGGAGACCGACGGCATGCCGGTCCTCGAGGAGGCGTTCGTCCGCCTGCAGGTCCGCAGCGGCACGCGCTGATCCCCCGGATAAGCAAAACACTCGCCCAAGAAGGGACAGAGAGTCATGAGCAGGACCGATCTGAAGAGCAACGTGAGCGTTGCCCAGTCGCTGCGTCCCGCGTCTCGCACCGCCGCCGTGGACGGCCTCGGTGTGGACCTCGCCGGGTACGACGCCGCGGCTGTCGTGCTGGATCTCGGCGCGATTGGCGGCACTACGCCGTCGTTCACGTTCGAGGTGCAGGAGTCGGACGACAACTCCACCTTCGCCGCGGTCGCCGCGGCGGATCTGGACTCGGGGCAGCCGGCGGCCGTCACAGCAGGAGACAGCGTGTCGGAGGTCGGCTACCGCGGCATCAAGCGGTACGTCCGGGTGGCGATCACCGCCGCGTCCGGCACTTCGCCGACGCTGGTGTGCTCAGCCACCGTGGTCCGCGGCAAGCCGCGGAAGCTGCCGAAGTAATCCGTTCCGGCGCCCCGGGCCACGCGGCCCGGGGCGCCACTCCCCAACGAGGAGGTTGATCCATGCGGGTCACCATGAAGACCCTGTCGGTCACACCGAAACGCACACTGCAGCCTGGCCAGAACGTAGACCTGCCACGGGACGAGGCGGAAGCCTTGATCAAGGGCAGGTTCGCCGTGCCGGCCGACGAGGACCCGGCGAGCGACGACGACGCACCGGCCCGCCGCGGCCGCCGCGCGCGCCGCAGCGACGAGGGCTGATCCATGGCCTACGCCACGGCGGCCGAGCTCGCGTCGTGGATGGGCCTGCCCTCCGTCGACGAAACCCGAGCCGACCTGAAACTCGACGCGGCGACAGGCCTAGTCGAGGACGACATCGGACAGTCGCTGGTGAGCTCCACCGACACGGTGGAGCTCACCCCGACCTACACCCGCACTCTCGTCCTGCCGCGATGGCCGGTCACTGCGATCACCAGCGTGGTCGTGTCCGGCGAAACCCTCGTGGAAGGCACCGACTACACGTGGGAGACCGCCGGTCTGCTCATCCGTGTCAGCGGCTGCTGGGACGAGAAGGTCACCGTCGTCTACACCGCGGGCTGGGATCCGATCCCGGCGAGCGTGAAAGGCCTCGTGCTCGAGGTCGCATCCGGATCGTGGGGCAACGTCGGCGCGAAGAAGAGCGAGAAGATCGGCGACTACTCCGCGTCCTGGGTCCGGGAGGGCATGTCGCTGTCCACTACGGACAGAAAGACGCTCGCCCGTTACTCGGCCAACCGGTAGGGGGGCGAGACGTGATCGCGCATTTGTGCAACCGGACGATGACGGTGTGGCGGCGGCTCCTTACCGAGGACGACGGCGGCGGCCAGGTCACCACCTGGGCTGAGATCGGTGACGTCGCGGTGAGGATCTCGCAACCCACAGTGCAAGAACGGGTCGCCGCGCAGCAGCTCCTCGGCGTCCTCACCCACGTCGCCTATGCAGAACCCGCCACAGATATCCAGCGTGGTGACGAACTCCGCGACCCCACCCTCACGTTGCGGGTGATGGCCACCCTCGTCCCCTCGGCGCCCGCGTACCTGCGATGCGAGTGCGAGGAACGCCAGCCCAACGGAGGTGAGTAGTGGCCAAAGGTGCGCACCTCAACGGCGGGAAGGAACTCGCCGCCGCGCTGAAGAACCTGCAGGACGCCGTTGACACGGTCGGCGTGGAGGCACTGAAGGAGTGGAGTTCGGACGTCGAGTCCGAAGCCAAGCGGGACGTTGTGATCGACAGCGGCAACCTCGGATCCGCCATTGAATCCAAGGTCGACGCCAGCCGGTTGAAGGCCGAAGTCGGCGTGTTCGAGGACGACGCTTACTACGGCACATTCATCGAACACGGGACCTCGTCCATAGAGGCCCAACCGTTCCTGCTGCCCGCGTTCGAACGACACCGCGACATCAAGCCGTACATCCAGACGGCGCTGGAACGGTACCTCTGATGGCCACCGCGGCCTGGCCCGTCCAGGTGGCCATGCGGGCGAAGCTACTCAGCGACCCGCAGTTGCTCGAGGTCGTGTCTGGTGTCTTCGACTACGTCGATGGCACTGCCACATTCCCCTACCTCACGGTGGGGCAGGCCACCGAGGTCCCCGACGACGCCCACGACGCCCAGGGCCTCGCGGTGACGGTGACCATCCACGTCTGGTCGAAGTACAAGGGCTTCGCCGAAGCGCTCGCCATCCTCGGTCACGTCGATCGGCTCCTCGACCGCCAGCCCCTCGCGGTTGCGGGATTCACGGACGTGTCTGTCGCGCGCGAATTCCACGAGACCTTGCGGGATCCCGACCCGCAGATACGGCACATCCCGGTCCGGTTCCGGATCTGGCTCACGAAGGAGAACTGATCATGTCTGGTATCGACGCCTTCGGCGTTGACCTGCTCCGCGGTGACGGAGCGCCCACCGAGGCATTCACCGCAATCGCCAGGTTGACCAACCTTGGCGGCCCAGAGCTGTCCCGCGAGACGTACGACGTCACAGCGCACGACAGCCCGGACGGGTGGCGCGAGTTCATCGGTGGCCTGAAGGACGGTGGCGAGGTCTCGATCGAGATCAACTACAAGCCCGACGTGCACGATGTGCTGGTCGCCGACTTCAGTGACACCGATCCGCGGAACTGGCGCGTCGTGTGGCCCCAGGCACTGGGGCAGTGGGACTTCGCAGCAATTCTCACGGCCTTCAACCCGTCCGCGCCGACGGACGACAAGCTCACCGCGGAGCTGACGCTGAAGGTCAGCGGCAAGCCGGTCCTGACCTGACAAGGAGATAGCCGTGGCGCTCACCAGCAAGCTCACCCTGTCCCTGTCCGCCGATCAGACCAACGCCCTGGATCTGGCCACTGGCAGCCTCCCGTTGAAGGTTCGGGACGTCGTCGACCTGGCCAACGGCACCGGCGCGAACCAGGCCGACCAGATCTTCAGCGACCGCCGCACCATCGCGGCCAGCGGCACCGACGTGCTCGACCTCGCGGGCGTGCTCACCGACGCGTTCGGCGCGAGCATCACTTTTGCCCGGGTCAAGGCGTTGTTCGTGTCCGCCGCCGCGGCGAACACGAACAACGTCAACGTGGTCCAGGACGCCACCGCCGGCGCCCCATTGTTCCTCGCAGCCGGTGACGGCGTGCCCGTCCGCCCTGGTGGCATGTTCCTGTGGGTGGCTCCTGACGCGACCGCGGCCGCAGTCACCGCCGGTACCGCGGACCTCATCAACATGGTCAACTCCGGCGCTGGATCCACCGTCACCTACGACGTCGTCATCATCGGTGCCTCCGCGTAGGAGCTCTGACGACCTCTGGCCGCTGCTAGTCGTCACCTGGTTCGTAGCCCAGCACTACGGCCTCGGCTGGCTGGTTGCCCTGGCCGCCATCCACATCACACACACAGAAAGGAACGCGATGAGTCTCCTCTCGCGCGATCAGATCCTCGAAGCGAAGGACATCACCTCCGAGGACGTCGACGTACCTGAATGGGGCGGCACGGTCCGCGTCATGGCGCTCTCCGGGTGGGAGCGCGACAAGTTCGAAGCGGCGATGGTCGCCGGCAAGGGCAAGAACCGCACAGTGACGATGGACAACGTCCGCGCCAAGATGGCCGCCGCGTCGATCGTCAACGAGGACGGTCAGCGTCTCTTCAGCGAGTCCGACGTGCGGGAACTAGGCAAGAAGTCCGCCGCGGCGCTGCAGAAGGTGTTCAAGACCGCGCAGCGACTGTCCGGACTGACCGATGACGACGCGGAGGAGCTGGCGGGAAACTCCGAAGCCGGGGTGAGCGCCAGTTCTACTTCCGCCTAGCTGGCCACCTCGGCTATACCGTCACCGAGCTGCTCGAGCGGATCTCCTCGCGGGAGTTGTCGGAGTGGATGGCCTACGAGCGCATATCCGGCCCCCTCGGCGGCCGTAGGGACGACATCCTCGCAGCGGTGGTCGCCGCCACCGTGGCGAACTCGAACCGCGGCCAGCGCGCGGCTTACAAGGTTGACAAGTTCCTCCCACATTGGGAGCCCGCACAGCCGCTGTCCCCGATCGAGCTGTACGAGAAGGCCCGGCAGATCAACGCAGCCCTAGGCGGGCAGATCGGGGGGTGATTCATGTCGACCCTCGCCTCGCTCATGGTGTCGCTCGGGCTCAAGAACGAAGCCTCCTCCGGTGTGCAGTCCGCGACGTCGGACTTCGCAAACCTGGAGGACCAGGTCGAGCAGACCGGCAGTGCGTTCGACGGCCTGGGGTCGACGATGGCCACGGCGGGCAAGGCCGCTGGGCTCGCGGCCGGCGGTGCGGTGGCCGTTGGCCTGACAGAGGCCATCTCAGTGGATGCGGCCAACGACAAGCTCGCTGCGCAGTTAGGGCTGACGGAGTCTGAGTCCGCCCGTATCGGTGACTCGGCGGGGCGCCTGTACGCCGGCGCGTACGGGGACTCGCTGGAGACCGTGAACCAGGCCCTACGAGGTGTGGTGCAGAACGTCGGCGGGATGGCCTCGGCATCGAGCGAGCAACTCGAGGGCGTCACCGCGAGCGTCCTCGACGTCGCCACCGCGTTCGAGCAGGACCTCGGTGGTGTCACCAAGGCCGTCGGGCAGATGATGAAGACGGGAATGGCGTCCAGCGCCGAGGAAGCGCTCGACATCATCACCATCGGGTTCCAGCAGGGCGTGGACAAGTCCGAAGACTTCCTTGACACCATCAACGAGTACGGAACCCAGTTCCGCAAGCTCGGCCTCGACGGAGCCACGGCGACCGGTCTGCTGTCACAGGGCCTGCAGGCCGGTGCTCGGGACGCAGACGTCGTCGCCGACGCGATCAAGGAATTCTCTATCCGCGCGATCGACGGCAGCAAGGCCACCGCCGAGGGGTTCACGGCGATCGGCATGTCCGCCGAGGAGATGGCCGGACAGATCGCGGCAGGTGGCCCCAAGGCCACCGAGGCGCTCACCGCGGTCCTGGACAGCCTTCGCGCAATGGAAGACCCGGTCGCCCGCGACGCCGCCGCGGTGGCTCTGTTCGGCACCCAGGCGGAGGACCTAGGAGAGGCACTGTTCGCCCTCGACCCTGCCGCCGCAGTGAATGCCCTCGGGGACGTGGAAGGTGCCGCCAGCAAGATGGGCGACACCCTCAACGACAACGCTCAGACCAATCTCACCTCGTTCTGGCGTCAGGCAAAGACCGCGTTCGTCGACCTCGTCGGCGGGAAGGTCCTGCCGATCGTCAACGCGACCGCGAGCACGCTCGCGTCGACGTTCGGCCCAGCCCTCGCCACGATCGGCGATGTCATCGACTCCAATGTGCTGCCAGCCCTGAAGTCGTTCGGATCATTCATCGCTGACAACGAGACGCCGCTCATGATCGTCGCTGGGCTGATCGCCGCGGTGTTCATCCCGCACCTCATCGCGCTGGGAGTGGCGGCGACAGTGAACGCGGCGAAGGTCAGCATCGCGTGGTTGGTGATGAAGGCCGGCGCGATCAGCACTGCGGCGCTGCACTCGGCGACGGTCGTGGCGATGGTCGCGAAGTGGGTATTCCTCGGCGTCCAGTCGCTGATCCAGGCTGCTCGCGTGGCAGCGGCCTGGCTGATCGCGATGGGCCCGATCGGCTGGGTGATCGCCGCAGTGATCGCGATCGTTGCATTGATCATCGCGAACTGGGACACCATCAAGCGGGTCACGACCCAGGTCTGGAACGCGGTGTGGAAGTGGGTGTCCGACAGAGTCACCGACATCGCCAACTGGGTCGAGGGCCGCATCAATGACGTGATCGGGTTCTTCGAGTGGCTCGGCACCCTCCCAGGGAAGGTCGGCGCGTGGTTCGGGTCCGTGAAGGATGCCATCGTCCGGAAGTTCCAGCAGGCCGTCGACTGGGTGCGGGGCATCCCGGGGAAGGTCCTCGGTGCCCTCGGAGATCTCGGCCAACTGCTCTGGGAAGCCGGTTCGTCGATCATCACTGGCCTGCTCGACGGCATCAAGAACGCCGCGCGGAAGGTGTGGGACTTCGTGTCCGGGATCGGGTCGAAGATCGCCTCACTCAAGGGGCCGCTGCCCTACGACCGGACGCTGCTGATTCCCGCCGGTCTGGCGATCATGGACGGCTTGGAGGGCGGCCTGGTTGACGGGTTCGGCGGCGTGATGCGCTTCGTGCGTCGGATGGCCCCGGCGATCGCGGATGAGATGGGCAAGACCCAGCTCAACCCGATGGGCATGGCTGCGCAGGAAGTTCTGGACGCGCTCTCCGCAGGGAAGAAGGTGTTCGAGGACTTCAGCTTCAAGGGCATGTCGGACAACCTCGACCGATTCAACGACAAATTTGCTGACCAGTGGGACCCGAGCAAGGAGTCCGACCCACGGAAGTGGCTGCAAGGGGTTGTCTCCTCTAACACTGCCAACCGCGTAAACGATGGCGGCACGAAGGTGACGTTCGATGTGGACGGTGCAGACGAGGACATGAAGCGCCTCATCCGCAAAATGGTGCGGGTCGACGGCGGCGACGTCCAGAAGACATTCGGGAGGTGACCGGGTGCCTCAGGATCTCTACTTCGAGCTTCACTACGACGGGGTGTGGAATGACATCACCGGTGATGTCCGTGTCCGTAAGGACGTCGCCATCAGGCAGGGAAGGCAGGATGAGGCATCCAACGCGAGCCCGTCGACATTCAGCCTGCAGCTGAACAACCGGCACGGCCGTTACTCGCCCCGCAATCCTCGCTCCCCGTTGTTCGGGAAGATCGGGCGTAACACACCGATCAGGACCCGCGTAGGAGCGCGCGCGTCGCGGCTGGTCCTTCCCGAAGTGGAGAGCGCGTACGCGTCTACCCCGGACGCCGCGGCTCTCGACATCACTGGCGATCTGGATCTGCGTATTGACGTGGAACCCGCCGCGTGGCGGAACCCGGAAGCGAAAGCGTTCGCTAGGAAGTTCAAGTTTTCCACCGACGAGCTCTCGTGGTCGTGGTTCCTGCAGCCGGACGGCACCGTACGGCTGTGGTGGTCCCCGGACGGAAGCGACGCCTCCAGGATCCGCGCCAACTCGACGGTGCCGGTCCCAGAAGGCGGCCGCCAGTCGGTGCGCGTCACGCTCGACGTGGATAACGGCGCCGGAGTGTGGGAAGCGCGGTTCTACACCGCCACCACCCTCGACGGCCCCTGGACACAACTCGGGGACACGGTCACCGGTGCGGCCGTAACCTCACTGTTCGCGTCCGACCAGCCGGTGGAGATCGGGCGCATGGGCCCCGACGGGTTTTTCGACGTGTTCCCCCTCAAAGGTTCGGTCTATGGCTTCCAGGTGCGCAACGGCATCGACGGCACCCTCGTCGCGGGACCGGACTTCACCACCGTCGAGGCGGGGGACCGTAGCTTCACCGACAGCGCCGGCCTGGTGTGGAGCGTCAACGGGCCCGCCTACATCGAAGACCTGTCGGTGCGCATGTCCGGTGAAGTGTCGGAGTGGCCAGCCCGCTGGGACTTGTCGGGCAGCGACGTGACCGTGCCGATCGTCGCGTCCGGTATCCGGCGACGGCTATCGCAAGGCGCGAGCCCCCTCAGTAGTGCCCTGTACCGGGGGATCACCGGCGGCAACATCACCACGCCGGTGGCGTACTGGCCGTGCGAGGACGGTAAGAACGCCACCGAGTTCGGGTCAGCGCTCGGGCATGGACCGATGCGCATCTTCGGTGGCACCAAGGTGAAACCCGCCGCGTTCGGTGACTTCGCCGCGTCGCTACCGGTCCCTACGGTCAGCACGGGCGGTCGGTTTCAGGGGGACATTCCGGCCTATCCGGAATCGAATTTCCTGCGCTCGATGCAACTGGTCAAGATCCCCGACGAGGGCGTGTCGAGCGAACAGAACCAGATGCGGCTGCGCACCACTGGCGGGACAACCGAGGCGTGGAACCTTCTCATTAATGCTGCCGGAGATCTGCGGCTGGTGTGTTTCGCGCACGGTGGTGCGACCCTGGTGGACCAGACGGTTGTCTTCAACCTCAACGGCGCATCGGGACTGATCTGGATTTACCTTGTCCAGAACGGCGCCGACATCGACTGGCAAATGGGTTTCGGCGCAGTCGGCGCCGAGGGGGCCGGAATAGCCTCCGGCACCCTGGCGGGGCATTCGTTCGGGCGGGCACACCAGGTGATTGTCGGGCAGGACTTCAACCTGAACGACGTCACTGTCGGGCATGTTCACGTACTCCACACTGACGAGTTCTGGGAGATCCTCAACTTCGCGAAGGCGTGGGACGGGGACACCGCCAAGAAGCGCATCACCCGGCTGGCCGCGGAAGAAAACGTGCCCCTCACGGTCGGCGCTGGCGACACCACCACAGTGGGCCCTCAACGCCCCCTGACGTTCCTCGACTTGACGGACGAAGCAGCCGAGGCTGACCTGGGTATCCTCACGGACCGGCGGGACACTCTGGCGCTGCACTACCGGCCGCGGGAGTCGCTGTACAGCCAGACCCCGGCGCTCACACTGGACTACGCGGCCAGTGACGTGTCGGAGCCGTTCGAACCGGTCGAGGATGACGAGGCGCTGCGCAACGACCTCACCGTCAACCGCGTCGATGGCGGCTCGGCTCAAGCCACGCAGGAAACCGGGCCACTCTCGATACAGCCACCACCGCTCGGCGTAGGCCGATACGACGCGTCGGTGGACATCAACGTCGAAGACGACAGCCAACTCCCCGACCAGGCGGGATGGCGCCTACACCTGGGGACCGTCGACGAGGCGAGATATCCCACGGTCACGGTGGATCTGCACGCTAACCCGCACTTGATTGAGTCGGTAAAAGCGGTGGAGGTGGGAGACCGAATAACCATCACCAACCCCCCGAAGTGGCTGCCGCCGGAAATGATCGACCTCATCGTGCAGGGCTACCAGGAGGTCCTGAGCGTCTTCGTCTGGACGATCACATTCAACTGCACGCCCGGGTCGCCGTGGAACGTATGGGTGCTGGAGGACCCCGAGCACTCGCGCCTGGACTCGGCGTACAGCGAAACCACGACCTCGTTTGTCGCGGGCACGGACACCGCGCTGTCTGTCGCCGGGGGGCGGTTCGAAGGGTTCGAACCGGGCGACCAGGTCGTGGTCTACACCGACGGTGGCGATCTCGGGTGGGTCCGCGACGACACGGAATCCCACGCGGGCGGCTGGTCGCTGCGTTCCGGTGCGATCACCTCGAGCCAAACCTCTGACGCTGTGGTGACGGTTCCAGACCGCACAACGCACGCGTCGTTTTGGTACAAGGTGTCCTCGGAATCCGGGTTCGATGCGTTCCGATTCCTGATCGACGGTGTCGAGCAGTTTTCGGCGTCGGGTGAGGTTGCCTGGACGAAAACCACGTACGCGGTGACCCCGGGGCAGACACTCACCTTCCGCTACGCAAAAGACACGTCCGTCGACGGCGGACAGGATGCTGCGTGGATCGACGATCTGCTGTTGGCCGGGGCGGAATGGGAAACCGATCCGGTATTGAGCCAGGTTCCGTTCGACATTCAGGTGTCTGGTGTCCGGCTGCGGGTGACCGCGATTACGGGCGAAACCAGCCCGCAGACGTTCACCGTCGAACAGACCCCGGTCAACGGGGTCACCAAAACCATCCCGGCCGGTGAACGTGTTCGGCTCACGCACCGCGCCGTTCTCGCACTGTAAGGAGAGCGACCATGGCACTTCGCGCTGGCCGTTTCGTCACAGCGCAGGACCTGGCAGAACCGTGGGTTGAGTACACGCCGACGTGGTCGACATCTGGCACTCAACCGAGCGTCGGCAACGGGGACCTAAAGGGCCAGTGGAACCGCATCAGCGACCTCGTGCACTTGACGGTCTACCTGTTGTGGGGATCGACCACCACGGGCGGCACGAACAGCTGGGCTTTCTCTCTGCCTTCGGAAGCACAGGCCGCACTATCACCACACGACCCGTGGCAAATTTTCGTCGGCTCGGGTGTTCTCCGTGACGTCAGCGCATTCAACTACTGGGCCATATCGTCGACGGTGAATGCCAGCGGCGACAGCATCAACGGCGTTTTCTCCAACGGCCTGGTCGCGGGGAATGCTCCCTTTACGTGGGCAGCGGACGACCACCTCACACTCACCGCGACGTATCGGGCCGCATCGTGAGTGACGCCGTTGTCGTCGCTCTGATTACTGCGCTCGGTGCGCTGCTCACGGCGGTGATCGTGGAGACGATCCGCCGCGAGCGCGCGCAGAAGGCCACCGATCGGACCTTGCAGACCCTCGTCGGTCAGGTGACACCGAACAGTGGCAGCTCGATGCACGACGCCGTCACCACCATCGGCAAAACCCTTGAGCAGGTCCGCGAGACACAAGGGCAGCACGGTGAGCGCCTGGCCGCTGTCGAGGCCCACGTCGAACACCTAAGGAGCTGACCTTATGGCGACATCACAGAACGGGTGGCCGGTGAACCCGTCGAGGACGTACCGGCAGGTGCCCGGCTCGACCGTGCACATCACAGTCGCCGACGGTGTGGCTGGAGACGTGCTCATGCACGTGGCCCGGGAGTTCGACCAGCGCGTCGAGGACATCGACTGGCGCTCGACGCGCGGTGAGTTTGACGACTGGGGCTGGGCGAATAGGCCTATCCGAGGCAGCAACGAGACCTCGAACCACGCTTCGGCGACGGCGATGGATCTTAACGCGACCCGGCACCCGCTTGGCGCGCGCGGAACGTTCACGGCCGCGCAGGTGGCCGAGATCCGCAAGATCCTCGCCGAGGTCGACGGGACCGTGCGCTGGGGCGGGGACTACACCGGCAGAGCCGACGAGATGCATTTCGAGATCAACGCCAGCTACGCCCGTGTTAAGGCGGTCGCGGATGGCCTCACCAGAACGGGTGGCGGCGGCGCTGCCCCCGGAAGGGACGACGTCATGACACCCGAGCAGGAAAAGCGGATCCTCGCTGCGATCGCAGATGTACCGCGGCGCACGTGGAAGCACATGATCTACAACCACATGCTCAAGCGCAAAGAGTGGGCGCAGACCTCGCTCGGCGCGATTCAGGACCGCACCGTGCGCCAGCAGATCGCTCCCCTGCGCGCGCTGCTCTCGGGCATGGCCGAGACGCTCAAGCAGTTCGCCGGCGGCCACAAGCTCGACCTCGACGCGATCGAAGCCGCATCCGAGCGTGGCGCCAGCGCAGCCCTCGACGCCGAGGACCTCATCGACGAGGCCGAACTCGCGGACGAGCTCGCGCCCACGCTGGCCGAGATGCTGCCCCGCATCCCCGACGACCAGATGGCCCAGCTGGTCGAGCAGATCCCCGAAGCGACCCGGCGCGCGCTCGCCGACGCGCTGACCAAGGAAGGAAGTGCCGCATGATCCAGATCAGCAAGGCATGGAAGGCGACCGTGGCCGCGATCGGCACGGTAACCACCGCTCTGTCGGCCGTGTTCGCCGACGAGGTGCTTGACGTCGACGAGGCCGGCGGCTTGGTGCCCACGCTCGTGCTCGCCGTGGCCACCATCTACGGCGTGTGGAAGGTGCCCAACCGTCCGGACGAGCCGCTCGCCAAGACGCGAGCCAAACTGCTGGCCTCGCTGGACCAGGCGGCCGAGCTCGGGCGCATCGCCGACGAACAGGCACGCTCGCTGCGACGAACACCGCCGCCTGCCCAGTAGACCGGCCGACCCCAGATCGGCCGACAGAGAGAGCCCCCGCGCGCCCGTCCTCGGACGGTGCTGCGCGGGGGCTCTTTTGTCATGCCGGATCCGCTCTGTCGGCGCGCTCCTGCAGCGTGCGCTTGGGCGGCTGCGGCGGGATGAATCCGGCGATCTTCTCTATCGGCACGGGGGTCCGGTCGCGTGTCCACGGTCCGGGGTGCGCTGCCTCGTGGTCCTCGGCGTCCGGCACGGTGAGCACCTCGACGGTCTCGCCGGTGTCCGTGCGAGTAAGGCGGATACCCACGTTCCACTCCCGTTGAGTCTGGTGGTCGGTCGGGTTCTTCCCCAACCCGACCGACCATCACGAAACTAGAACATACGTTCGAACAACGCAAGCTAGTGCCGTGTCGCACTTAGCTCCTGGCCCGCGCCCGCAGCGTTCCCGGCCAGCCTCCGGAGTTGCCCATCGAGCATCTGCACGCCCTCGTACGCTCGCCGCAACAACCAGTTGCGCCACCCCTCGCCGTTCGGGTAGTCGAGGTACCCCCGCCACTCCTCAGCGAGGCCTTCGCGACGCTCCAGCAGATCAGCGACGACCGGATCGGTGGAGTCGAGCGTCGAGACGTCCGGTAGCTCGGGCAAGTCGTCCCATCGGCCGTACTGGGCAGGCTCCGGAAGATTCCGCACTACGTGTTCTTCCCCTCGCGTTTCGCTCGACGCTCGATCTCCTCGGCCGCTTCCTTGTCCTCGGCCTTCTGCAGTTCGTCGTCGGTCGGGTTGGGCATAATGTCCTCCTCCTGATGATGACGGCTCCTTGACGCTAGGACCAGGCTCGGGTGACGAGCATCGGCCAGGCAGGTACACATCAGTGACCCACTGTTGCCCGGCCGCGCGACAGTTACCGTCCCTCGCGCTCGAACCGTTCGATCCGGCGCGCCAGCCGATCGCGATAGCGCTGTGGACTGTGTCGCTCACGGCTCGCCCGCAGCATCGATTCGGGATCCAGCCTGGCCACCAACTGCTCGGCGAACTCCGGAAACTGCCGTTCGAAGACGTTGGCAACCTTTTGCTTACTTCGGCGAGCGTCATCGAGGGTGGTCAGCTCCATGCTGGCGTTGCGCTCGTGATTGCAGCCCCAGTGAGTCATGCGCACGTTGTCCCGGGTGTCTGTGCCGTGGTCTGAGAGTGGCTGGATGTGGTCGATGCTCGGCGCTCGCGGGTCAGGATATCGCCATATCGGGTCGACCGGGGTCTCGCACAGCCCGCAGATCCAGTCGTCACGCTCGCCGATCTCCTCGACGGTGTATCGATTGCCCTGCTGGTTCTCGGTACTCCGCTGCTGAATGAGCGGTCCGGCGTCGAGGTTGTACAACTCGCAGAGTTCGAGCAGGCGCGGTAGGGAGATCAGCCGGGTTCCGTATTCCCACGTGGCCAGGGTGTTCGTGGCGGGCGTGCCCACCAGCTTGGCGACGACGTCCGCGCGTTTCCACCGTCGGAGTTCGCGCGCATGTCGCAGCTTGGCGCCAACCCGCTCAGTCAGTTGATTAGGGAGTGGCGCGTTGTGGTCCGTCATCCGTCATCTCCCACGGCTCGCAGCGATGGTCGCCCGCGTCGGGCCTTGGCGGCTTCCAACAGCGTGCGAGCCTGGTGGTCGCTCGTCAGCTCGAGCTGGCGGCGGACCGTGCCGCGGCCCACCTGGCGACCGTCGCGTTCGCCAGCCACCAGCATGTCCACCACTTGGGCCACCAAGCGCTCGTCGCCACCTGGTGACTTCGGCGCCTGGCGCCTGGCGGGCGCGTTGCGCCGGGCGGAGGCCAGCTCGTTGTTGTGCGCCTGGTGGCTGGCGGCGGGTTCGGTGGCTTGCTCGCCAGGCTGGCGAGTGCCGGGCGCGATGGTGTCCGCCAGGTCCTGGTGGGCGCCAAGTCCAGGCTGCTGGTTGTCGCCACCCTGGTGGGTGGTGACCTGGTGGGTGACGACTTCCTCCTGATCGGTGGCGGCTGGTGTCGCCTGGTGGTCGGTGATCAGCAGCGCCACCAGGTGCACCACCGCGCCCAGCACGATGGGCGGCACGGCCGCCAGGGCCACCACCAGCCACCACGCTGGCTGCCCTCCGAAGATCTGCAGCCAATGGTCGAGGGCGTTGCCAGCCACTGACAGCGCCAGGGTGCCGATCGCCAGGGTCCTGGCGAACCGCCGCGCGGCTTGTGGCGAGCTGGGGGCGAGCCACACCCAGCTGGCGACCGCGGCCGCGGCGTCGATTGCCACGGGCACCAGCCAGGCGAGCGCGACCGACACCCCGCAGGCGACCGCCAGGTGCTGCAGGCTGGCGAACGACAGCGCCGCGGCGGATACCGCCACCAGCCCCATGCTCAGCCAGATCACGGGCGGGGTGGCCGGGTTGGTTCGCGTCGCCATGGGGGCATCCAACCCGCCAGGCGAGTGGCGCCCGCCACCTGGCGGCTTTCGGCGCCGTCGGCCGGCGGCTGGCGGGTTGGTGGGTGGTGGTTCGGACACCAGGTTCCTCTCGGATTCGGGTTGGATCCGGGCGGGCCGGTGCGCTTCCCTGGGAACGCGCCGGGCCCCGCCCGGTGGACTGCTCGCCAGCCGTCTGCAGCGGCTGGTGTAGATCAATGGTGGTCGGCGGCCACGCCATCGTCCGTCGAGTAGTTCGCTGAAAGTGCGCCCTGGCGTAGCTGGCCGGCGCGTGCGTAGAGATCACGCAGCCGTTCGCTGAGGTCGTCTCGCGTGCCTCCGTCGGCGGGCTCCGCGCTGTCGGTGCGCTCACCAGGGTGGTGGTGGCCCATGAGCTTCATCGGTACGGCTCCTCTCCAGTCAGTGGGGAAGGGTGATCCCCCCGTTCGTCTCGAGCGTCGGGGAGCGACACCAGGCATGGAGCTGGTCTCGTCCGCCCGAGTCGAACGGGGGGATCGATGGGACGGCGCAGGCAGTAGCTATCGCGTCTACGCATGCGAATCCTGGCTGCTCCTTCACTGCCTCACGGGTGATTTCCCCAAAAACCGCGCGAGGCTCATGTTTGACGCCATCCCAAGACTTGGCTGTCACATCAGAGCGATGCACCTGGTGCAGCGCTGTCGTCGCGCGCGACGGGTGCGCACTCGGCGCATGTTCCCCGTTTCTCTCGTTCCCCAGGAGCGAAGTTCACGGGGGAGACGCGGGCGCCGCACGCGGCTCGCCATGCGCGCACGCCGACTTGCCACTCGGAGTGTTTGGGCACCCAGTGGACGGGGGTGCTCGTGTCCCTGGTGGGGATCTCCGCCATCCAGCTCATAGCTGCTGCTCCACGGTTGGCCGCTGCTCGTCCGGGCGGAAGGTCGTGGTGGATCCGCGGACCTCGACCACGACCGAGCCCTCGATCAGACGTCCCTCCAGCTTCGCGGCGCGGTGGCACAGCTGCCCTCCAACGTTGAGGAGGTCCCGCCCGAGAGCTTTAAGCGCGGACGCGGGCAGCTGTCCATCGACCATGTTGTGCAGCATGTCGATCGTGATCTTCCCGATCGACCCGTTGAGTCTCGCCAGCTGCTGCAACAGGAGCTGGTCCTCCTCCATCATCGCGAGTCCTTCCCCGGCCGGGCAGGGCGTCGCGCGAGGGAGATAAGCGCGCTCACCCCTGCCCGGCCTGATGTCCGGCCGCGACGCCTCGGGGATACCGCTGTCGGGCGCGAGGACTGCGGCGACGTCGCGGCCGGTGGTTCGTGGCGATGGAGCAGCTGTTCAAGGAATCCCGGCGTGCGGAGCTGGCTGCAGTCGACAGGTCGACCGAAGCTCCAGCAGATGCGGCACTGCCGCGCCGGGCCCGTGATCATCGCCGCTGGTTCGACGTCGCCGCCGCACAGCGCGATGAAGCACCCGCTCTTGAGGCCCTTCGTGTAGTTCTCGTCGACCACGAGGTGGTTCGTGCGGTCAACGGCTGTCAGTTCCAGGCACCGGTGGCGTTGACCACTGCTCGAAGGGCGCTGACTGCGCCTGTCTGTCCCCGGTGCGGACTCGATGCGCGCTCTCGTCATCGGAGCCTCCCGCTCGTCGAAAGCTACCTTTGCCGGTTCCCCTCAGGAATTGCCGGTTTTGCCAACGTAGCACCAACCTGGCAAATTGGAAGACCCTAGCTCCAATCGATGTGATCGGATGGGTGGACAGTGGCTATGCTTCGGTACATGTCTGGCAACCTGGCAAAAGCGCGGCAGATTGGAGCTGAGCTCAGGAAGCTCCGCGTTGAGGCTGGCTTCACCGGTACCGACGTCGCGGAGGCCCTCGGCGTACAGCCCTCAACCATCACCCGATGGGAGAAGGGCGAACGCAAACAGCAGCCCGAGGACGTCAAGCGCTACTTGCTGTTCGTGAAGGCACCAGAGCACATGGTTGCCGAACTCGTCGAGCTGGCCGAGGCTGACGACACGTCACCCTGGCTCGCCGTCGGGCTGCCAGGGCAGCGGCGCCAGCTCGACGCCTTGCTGAAGGTCGAAGCTACCGCGACGTCCATCACCGCAGTCTCCCCATTGCTCGTGCCAGGACTCCTGCAGACCGGCGAGTACGCCCGAGCGATCATGCGGAAGGGGAAGGTGCCCGAACGCGAGTTGCATACCCGAGTCGCCGTGCGGATTGGACGACGCGACGCGATCACCCGATCGAAGCCAGCCCACCTCACCGCCCTGATCGGCGAGATGGTGCTGACGCAGAACATCGGCGGCCGCGAGGTGATGCTCGGTCAGCTCCGTAGCCTGCTCGATGCGGCGAAGATGCCCAACGTCGACTTGCGCATCGTTCCCAACCACACCGGCTGGCATCCGGGCCTGGAAGGTCCCTTCGTCCTGGTCCAACCTGAAGCCGGAGACCCAGTTGTTCACGCGGAGAACCGGCGCAGCGCGCTGTTCTTCCACGAGTCCGAGGACGTCGCTGCCTATACCGAGGCAGTGGAGGCCGTCCTCGAAGTAGCGATGCGCCCCGCCGAGTCCGCGGGGCGCATCGAGGAGATCATCGACGGATTGGAGTCGACGAAGTGACCGTACAACGTTTACCGACCAACTGGCGTAAGTCCAGGGCCAGCAGCACCAACACCGATTGCGTCGAGGTCGCGAACAACCACGCGGTAGCGCTCGTGCGCGACACCAAGAGCCGAAACAGCGGCATGCTCACAGTGCCGGCGGCCGGCTGGAACGCCTTCCTCGACAACGTGCGCCTTCGCGAGCAGTAAGCGCGGGCCAACCAAACGCAGCGGCCCCCCACTCGTACGAGTAGGGGGCCGCCGTTGCGCTCTAGGGCTTACGACTTCGTCCAGTCGCAGCCCTGCACCTCACCATCGTGCGCCGTGAGGACCATCGGCCCGGCGCTGAGGCTGTTGTCGATGATGTCCTGGCTGTCGGCATTGAGCCGAGCCCAGTAGCAGGGGATGCCGTCGCTCGCGCCCTGCGTCTTGTACTTGCCGGCCTCGATGTCGGTGCCGACCTCGTACACGCCGTCACTGAACTCGGTCAGCGGGCCGGTCTGTACGGGCTCGGGCGGAGCCACGGTGACGGTCTCCGGGGGAGCGGTGACGGTCTCGGTGACCGGCGAGGGCGCGGCTTCCGACGACGGGGACGCGGTACGAGGGCTCGAGCTTGTTGCCGCACCCGCACCAGTCCCGACGACGAAGGCGGCGGCGACGGCGAGGATCCACGGCCACTTCCGGGTCTTCGCTGCCTGGGACGTCTCGGCCACCGCTGGTGGGTGGAATGGGTTCGGGTTGGGCTGGTGGTACGGGTTCGGGTTGGGGTCGGTCACGAGAGTCGTCCTTTCGGGACGTGATGGATTCGGGGTGGATGGAGTTGCTGGGTGTCAGCGTCGGGTGCCGCGGTCGTCTCCAAACAGCGCGACGATGGTGCAGATGAGGGCTACGGCCAGGGCGAGAAGGATGACGCCGTGCCCGAGGCCGCGGCTCACCGCCGCCGCAGCTTTCGCGGCCGGCTGGAGGTGACCTCGGTGAGCCGATCGCGCAGCCTTCGGATCGCGGCGTCGGCCTGGCGGACGAGCTCGTACTCGTCGACCGGAGGCCGGTCTGGCGCCTCCGGCAGCCTTCCGGGTCGGCCGGTCATCGCCGCCCGACCCGGGAGTACTGCACGGTGCGAACGTGGGCGATGGTCACGAGCGCAACCAGGTACGCCCCGAGCAGGAGCAAGATCGCAATCGTCGCGCCTTCGGACGCGCTGATGCCGAGGTCTCGCGGCGACAGCGTGCTTGCGAGGTGCACCACGCCGACCGCGAGCGCGGTGAGCGGGAACATGAGTAGCCACGTCCATCGCCAGCTCGTGAGCGTGGTGTGGCGTGGGACGGCGTGGGACGGGACGTGGGACGACCTGCCCTTACTCGGCGCTCCTTCGGACTCCTTCAGGTTGGGCCGAATTCGTGGCCTGACCTGCCGAAACGCTCCTTGGGACTCCTTCGGACTCCTTCGGGCTCCTTGGTGGAAAACCCCAGGTCGGCCGGGCGCATCCACCCCCCGACGGCGCATGCGCCCGGCCGTCGATCCGTTCGGGTGAATTGATGATCGTAGCGCGGGTGACCAGCATCGGATAACCCCAAGTACGGAAAACGTTACGAGAAGTTACGGCCGGTCAGCGTCGGCGGGCGCCGCCCAGCACGAGCCGGACCACGCCGAGCAGCACGACCGAGCCGAGCACGGCGACCCCGAAACTGGCGAGGTCGAATTCGAATGTCTTCTCGTTCCCGGTGATCAGCTGGTAGATCAACCCGCCGAGGGTCGCGCCGACGACGCCGACCAGCACGCTGACGAGGCAGCCCTGCTTGCGCCGGTCGCGACCACCGATCACGAGGTTCGCGGCCCAACCGGCCAATGCGCCGAAGACGATCCAGGAGAAGAAGCCCATCTCCCCACGCTACTGCGATCAGCCGAGCAGCAGCACTTCCGCCTCGGTGCCCGCGGCCGCCTCTGTGACATCTTCTGGCAGCACGATCAGGCAGTTCGCCTGTGTGAACGCGGCCAGCAGGTGCGAACCGGGCCCGCCCCTCGGGCCGACGACGCCGGTGACCTGTGCGGCGGGACCGGACTCGGCGTTGCCGGGTGGGGTGTAGTACCCCCGCCGGTACTGGCGCTTGCCCGAGGGCGAGGTGAGGGTCTCGGTGAGCCGGGCGGCGACCTTCGTGCGCTGCACCTGCTCGTGGCCGAGTACGGCGCGCAACGCTGGACGCAGGAAGACCTCGAAGGAGACGAGAACGGCGACCGGGTTTCCCGGCAGGGTCACCACCGGGACCCCGTTCCAGCGGCCACAGCCCTGCGGTCCGCCCGGCTGCATCCCGACCTTCGCGAACTCCACGCCGACCCCGGTGAGCGCGTCCTTGACCACCTCGTACGCGCCCGCGCTGACCCCGCCGGAGGTGACGACGAGATCGGTGGTCGCCAGCCTCGGTTCGATCGCGCCCCGGAACGTCTCGACGTCGTCGGCGACACTGCGCACGGTTTCCACCTCGCAGCCGAGGCCCCGCAGCGCGGCCGTGAGCATCACGCTGTTCGACTCGTAGATCTGCCCGTGCCGCAGTGGTTCGGGCGGTAGCACCAGTTCCGATCCGGTGGAGACCACGAGCACCCGCGGCGCGGCGTGGACGGTGAGCCGGTCGAGACCGACCGCCGCGGCAAGGCCGAGGTGCGCGGCCCCCAGAAGGGTTCCCCCCGCCAGTGCGAGGCTGCCGCTCGCGACGTCCTCGCCTGTCCGGCGCACGTGTGCGCCGGGGTCGGCTCCGGCGAGCACACGCACGACCGGTTCCGTGCCCGGATCGCTGCCCGGCCAGCCACTGCCCTCGGTGCGTTCGACCGGGACCACGCTGTCCGCGCCGGAGGGCATGGCGGCACCGGTCATGATCCGATGCGCGGTACCGGGCAGCAGCGCGGGGACGTCCGTGCGACCGGCGGGAATGTCCGCCACCACGGGGAGTTCGACGGGTTCGTCCGAGCTCGCGCCGACGACGTCGACCGAGCGCACGGCGAAACCGTCCATCGCCGAATTGTCGAACGGTGGCAGCGACACACCGGCATGGACGTCGGCGACGAGCACCTTTCCGGCGCAGTCGGCCAATGGCAGTTCCACACCTGGGGGACGCGACAGCAGTGCTGTCACCTTCGCGAGATGGTCTTCGACGGAGATCACGCCGACCATCCTCCCCCGGGGCCTCCGGCATGCAAGACTCTCCCCGCGTTCGTGCTCGCCGGGCGTCTGTGGGGAGAGGAAAGAGCCGATGCAGGTACAGGTCCGTCACCAACCGTCGTTCGCCGTGGCCAGACTGCTGCTCGCGCCGGGAGAGCCCGCGCAGGTCGAGGCGGGGGCGATGCTTGCGACCAGTTACGGGGTGCACGTCCAGTCGAGTTCACAGGGCGGCGTGATGAAGGGGCTCGGCAGGGCGTTCCTCTCCGGCGAATCGTTCTTCATCTCCACCTACACGGCGCCGCAGAACGGCGGTTGGGTGGACGTGGCGCCGAACCTGCCCGGCGACATCCAGTTGATCAACATGGATGGCCGGACCGGCTGGTGTGTCACCAAGGGATCCTGGCTGGCGTCCGCACACGGCGTGCACACCGAGACCCGCTGGGGTGGCTTCGGCAAGTTGTTCGGCGGGGAGGGCGGATTCCTCACCCACGCCACGGGACAGGGGCCGCTCGTGGTCGCCTGTTACGGCGCGCTGGAGACGGTGAACCTGCAGCAGGGGGAGATGATCACCATCGACTCCGGGCATGTCGTGGCCTATGCCGACACGGTCCAGTCGCAGACCCGCAAGGTGGCTTCGGGCATGATCCAGTCGATGAAGAGCGGCGAGGGGCTCGTGTTCGACTTCGCGGGGCCGGGGCAGGTGCTGACCCAGACCCGGAACCCGAGCGCGCTGTCGAGCTGGATCGTCGCGCAGGTACCCAGCCGCTGAGGCGGGCGTCGCGGCGGCTGGGAACGGGCGGGGAGAGGGAGCATGGAGGTCCAGACCAGGCACACGCCGGCGTTTGGCGTGGCCCGTGTCGTGCTGGCTGCGGGTGAGGCCGTGCAGGCCGACGCCGAGGCGAAGGTCGCGAGCAGCTTCGGGATGGGTGAGTCGCGGCAAGCTCGTGGTGCACGTGGGCGCGGGCCGACGATCTTCACCGCGCCCGGGGACGGCGGCTGGGTCGATCTGGCGCCGCGCCATCCTGGCGATGTCTACGCGCTGGGCTTCGACGGGCGGACCGGGTGGTCGATCGCCAGGAACGTCGTACTCGCGCGCCCGCCGACGATCCGGCCCGACGAATCGTGGCCGCCACTGCAGTCCTTGTTCGGCTCGGACTCGGGCTTCCTCGAGCACTACAGCGGGCACGGCCAGCTGGTGCTGGCCGCGGCGGGCCCGGTGGACGCACTCACGCTGGACCGGGGCGAGGTCATCACGGTGACCCCCGGCTTCCTGCTCGCCTATCCGGACTCGCTGCAGTGCCGCCTGCGCGCGGTCGACCCGGCGGGTCCGCAGTCGGTGCGCACGGGCGAGGGGCTCGAACTCGACTTCGCCGGCCCCGGCACCGTGCTGCTCCAGGCCCGCCGGCATTCCTGAGCCCCCGACACGGCTCGCACTTTCCCGGGAAAGTGCGAGCGCGGGGTGATGCGCGACCACTTGCGGGTCGACTGAATTCCGAACGAATTGCCCATTGCCCGACGCCGTTATTCCGGTAGCGTGATCGAAGCTTCACGCGACGGCGGGGTGCAGCTGCCGTCGTTTTTCGGCTGTATCCAAGGAGGACACCGTGGCTGTTGGCACGGTCAAGTGGTTCAACTCGGAAAAGGGCTACGGATTCATCGAGTCCCCGGAAGGCCCCGATGTGTTCGTACATTACTCGGCCATTCAGGCCGACGGATTCCGCACTCTCGATGAGGGCGATCGTGTGGAGTTCGAGGTGCAGGCGGGCCGGGACGGCCGGAGTCAAGCCGCGGGCGTCCGCAAGGTCTCCTGAAGCATCCTCCCGGTTCGCGGGCAGCGTCCTCCTGGCTAACGGAGACGCTCCGCGTCATCGGCCCCACGGCGCGTTAGGCTGCGCGGCGTGACAGGCGATGTGTCGGGGGACCTCACCGGTCGCCGGTTGGGCAATTACCGCATTGACGGTGTGCTCGGCAAGGGCGGCATGAGCGTGATGTACAAGGCCACCGACGTGCGGCTGGGTCGCAAGGTGGCGCTCAAGGTCATCGGGGAGCACCTCGGTGCCGATGCCGAGTTCCGTGAGCGGTTCGTCGACGAGGCGCGCAACACCTCGGCCATCGATCACGCGAACATCGTGCCGCTGTACGACTTCGGCGAGCTCGACGGCATGCTCTACATCGCCATGCGGCTCGTCGACGGGTCCGACCTCGCGAGCCTGATCAGCGCGGGACCGATGGCTCCCGAACGCGCGGTGAGCCTCCTGGAACAGGTGGCCGACGCGCTGGACACGCTGCACGGCAGGGGGCTGGTGCATCTCGACGTCAAGCCGGCCAACGTGCTGGTCACCAGCAGGGAGTCCGCACGGGAACACGTCTATGTCGCCGATTTCGGGCTGACCAGGCGCGGGGCCACCGGCCATCGCACCCGTGGCGGGGACTTCCTCGGATCGCCCACCTATGCGGCCCCCGAACATCTGCGAGGTGAGCCCCTCGACGGGCGCACCGATCAGTACGCGCTGGCCTGCGTGCTCTTTGCCTGCCTGACCGGCAAGCCGCCCTACCAGGGTGATGTACCTGCCGTGATCAAGGGGCACCTCGGGGGCGAGCCTCCTTCGGCGGCGAGGGCGGCCGCGCTGCCCGCGTCCATCGACGAGGTGATCCGGCGGGGCATGGCCAGGACTCCGGACGATCGCTACGGCAGTTGCGGGGAGCTGATCTCCGCGGCCGGGGCCGCCCTCGCGCGCAACCCCGCGCCGGTGGGCACCGCGGCCCGAACGGGAGAGGGGACGCCGGTGCAGCCGTACGGGCAACACGGTCAGGGAAACCAGCACGGGCAGGGAAACCAGCACGGACAGGGCAGGCCGAACGGACAGCAGCCGTACGGCGCTCCGCCGCCCGGTTACGGACAGCAGAGCCCGCAGGGGCAGCCGCAGCAGCAGGGTCCGCATCCCGGATACGCCCAAGGCGGACAGCAGGGGCTCGGCACTCCGCCGCAGGGTTTCGCTCCCGGCTACGGTCAGCCACAGGGGCCGGGGCCCTACCAGCAGGTGCCGATGGCGCAGCAACAGCCGCCGCATGGGTACGGGCCGCCGCAGGGTGACCCGATGCGGATGCGGCCGCAGGCCGCGGCCGGTAGTTCGCCCTTCACGCAGCCCGAGAGCGGTGGCAAGAAGTGGATGATCTGGGTGGGCGTCGCCGCGTTGGTGGTGGCGGGCGTTGTCCTCACATTGGTGCTCCTGCTCGGCGGTGACGACGAGCAGGGCAGCGGTGACACACCCGTGCCCGAGCCGGACGCCACCGCTCCGCCGATCCCCGTCGGTCCCGGCGACTCCTCGCCGAGCCAGGGCAACGCCCCTGCCGAGCGCGGCAGTCCGCCGCCCACATCCATCCCCGTGGTGCCGGGTAACTGACCCCGCTGCTTGCACTCTCACCCGGAGAGTGCTAAAACCGAGATTGGCACTCGACGCCGTCGAGTGCTAGGCGGGTGGTCGCCGACCGCTCGCCTGAAGGTCGGGACGGTGAGGCAGTGTTCTGGCGGGAATCTCCGCGGGAACTCAGTCGTCCGTCGCGGGCACCGAGCCTGGCCGAGGACGTGTCCTGCTACAGCGGGCAGCCGGAACACGGCTGTTCCGCTGGTAGCGCCCAATATCGGAGGACCACACCGCAATGGCCAAACTGATCGCGTTCGACGAGGACGCCCGCCGCGGTCTTGAGCGCGGCCTCAACACCCTCGCCGAAGCCGTCAAGGTGACGCTCGGCCCCCGTGGCCGCAACGTCGTGCTCGAGAAGAAGTGGGGCGCGCCGACAATCACCAATGACGGTGTCTCCATCGCCAAGGAGATCGAGCTCGAGGACCCGTGGGAGAAGATCGGGGCAGAGCTCGTCAAGGAAGTTGCCAAGAAGACCGACGACGTCGCGGGTGACGGCACCACCACCGCCACCGTGCTCGCCCAGGCTCTCGTCCGTGAGGGACTGCGCAACGTCGCCGCCGGTGCCGACCCCATCGCCCTCAAGCGTGGGATCGAGCAGGCCGTCGAGGCCGTCACCGAGCAGCTGCACAAGGCCGCCGTGCAGATCGAGACCAAGGAGCAGATCGCTGCTACCGCCTCGATCTCCGCTGCTGACCGCACCATCGGTGAGCTCATCGCCGAGGCGCTGGACAAGGTCGGCAAGGAAGGCGTCGTCACTGTTGAGGAGAGCAACACCTTCGGCCTCGAGCTCGAGCTCACCGAGGGTATGCGCTTCGACAAGGGCTACATCTCCGGTTACTTCGTGACCGACCCGGAGCGTCAGGAAGCCGAGCTGGAGGACCCCTACGTCCTGCTCTTCGGTTCCAAGATCTCCAACGTCAAGGACGTCCTGCCGCTGCTGGAGAAGGTCATCCAGTCCGGCAAGCCGCTGCTGATCATCGCCGAGGACGTCGAGGGCGAAGCCCTGGCCACCCTCGTCGTGAACAAGATCCGCGGCACGTTCAAGTCCGTCGCCGTCAAGGCGCCGGGCTTCGGCGACCGCCGCAAGGCCATCCTGCAGGACATCGCGATCCTGACCGGTGGCCAGGTGATCACCGAGGACGTCGGTCTCAAGCTGGAGAACGCCGACCTCTCGCTGCTTGGTAAGGCCCGCAAGGCCGTCATCACCAAGGACGAGACCACCATCGTCGAGGGTTCGGGCGACGCCGACCAGATTCAGGGTCGGGTCAACCAGATCCGCGCGGAGATCGAGAACTCGGACTCCGACTACGACCGGGAGAAGCTCCAGGAGCGCCTGGCGAAGCTGGCCGGCGGCGTTGCCGTCATCAAGGCCGGCGCCGCCACCGAGGTGGAGCTCAAGGAGCGCAAGCACCGCATCGAGGACGCGGTGCGTAACGCCAAGGCCGCCGTCGAGGAGGGCATCGTCGCCGGTGGTGGCGTGGCTCTGCTGCAGGCTGCCGAGGCTGCCTTCGCCGGCCTCAAGCTCGAGGGCGACGAGGCCACCGGTGCCAACATCGTGAAGGTTGCGGTCGAGGCTCCGCTCAAGCAGATCGCGGTGAACTCCGGCCTCGAAGGCGGAGTCGTGGTGGAGAAGGTCAAGGGTCTGCCCCAGGGGCACGGCCTGAACGCCGCCACCGGCGAGTACGAGGACCTGCTCGCGGCCGGCGTGCCGGACCCGACCAAGGTCACTCGCTCCGCGCTGCAGAACGCCGCGTCCATCGCTGCGCTGTTCCTCACCACGGAGGCGGTCATCGCCGACAAGCCGGAGAAGGCTGGTGCCGCTCCGGCCGGTGACCCGACCGGCGGCATGGGCGGCATGGACTTCTGATCGGTTTTCCACCGATCTCGAGTTCAGTCGAGTAGCCACACAGGGGCCCGGTTCCGCTTCGGCGGGACCGGGCCCCTGTGCGTGTGCGGCTGATTTACCCGGATGGACCTTTCGCACCGGTAACTAACCACTTTACGTTCGATGGACTGGTGGGAATCTGGGCGGGAGGCAGACGATGTCGCTTCGGTGGAAGAGATCGGGCTTCGCCACGGTGGTCGCGGCGATACTGACAGCAGCGACGCTGACCGGCGGTGCCGGAGCGGCCGCGCAACCGCAGGAGCCGGACGTGGTCTCGCTGCTGCGGGTCGCGGCGACGACGGACGCCGAGGTGAACCGCCTGGTCGCCACCGGCCTGGACATCAGCGAGCATCGGGGCGCCGACTCGGTGGACGTCTTCGCGCACGGCAGCGAAGACGTCGAACAGTTGCGCAGCGCGGGCTTCGACTACGACGTGGTGATCGCGGACCTGGTGGCGCACACCAAGGCGGTGCTCGCCGAGGACGAGGCGCGGGCCAGTACGACGGCTGCGTCGCCGCTGCCGACCGGGCGCAACACCTACCGCACCTACGCCGACTTCGGCACCGAGATGGACGCGCTGGTGGCACAGCGGCCCGACCTGGTCCGGCCCATCGATCTGCCGCACAAGTCGTTGCTGGGCAAGACGATCTCCGGGGTCGAGATCGCCCACGATGTCGCGGTACCGGATGGCAGACCGACATTCCTGCTCGTGGGCACCCACCACGCCCGCGAATGGCCGACAGCCGAGATCGCGATGGAGTTCGCCACCGATCTCGTGCATAACGACGGCAAGGACTCCCGCATCACCGGTCTGCTCGACCGGGCGCGGATCATCGTCGTGCCTGTCATCAACGCCGACGGCTACGACATCTCCAGGAGCTACATCAACGAGTACAAGCGTAAGAACTGCCGGGTCGCCGACGGTGCGGTGCCCACTCCCGCGCAATGCGCGGACGAGGACAACTCCCGGCTCGGGGTGGACCTCAACCGCAATTACGGCGGGAACTGGGGCGGCCGTGGTGCGAGCACCAACCCGGCCAGCGGCACGTACCGGGGAGCGGCCCCGTTCTCCGAGCCGGAGGTACGCAACGTCGTCGAGCTGGTGACGTCTCGTCAGGTCACGTCGCTACAGAGCCTGCACAACTACGGCGCGCTCGTACTCCGGCCGCCGCAGCAGTCCACCACGCCGCTGACCGTGGACGAGGAGACCTACGCGGCGATCGGTGACCGGCTCGGGGACGCGACCGGATACCGCAGCATTCCGTCCTACCAGCTCTACGACACCAGTGGCAGCACCGGAGAGTGGTCGTACTTCACCACCGGCGGCTTCGGTTTCGAGTTCGAGCTCGGCGGCGACAACTTCCACATCCCTTACCAGCAGGGCGTGATCGACCAGTACTTCGGCACCGGCTCGGCGGAGGGCGCCGACGGCGGCGTGCGGGAGGGGCTGCTGCGCCAGTTCGAGATCGCGGCCGACGACGATTACCACGCGGTGATCACCGGTACCGCACCGAAGAAGGCGCTGCTGACACTGGAGAAGACGTTCACCCAGTACACCGCGCCCGTGCGGCAGCCCGACGGCTCGACCGGGCCGCGACTGCCAGTGCCCACCACTCTGACCTCCTCGCTCCCGGCATCCGGTGACTTCGCCTGGGACGTCAACCCCTCCGTCCGTCCTGACAGGACCGGGCACGCGATCGAGGAAAGCTGGACCTTGCGCTGCGCCAAGCCCAACGGCAAGGTGCTGCAGGAGATCCAGGTGTCGGTGGCACGCGGTGAGACCGAGGCCGTGGACCTTTCACAGTGTGCGCGAAAGGTGAAGCAATGAGGTGGAAGGCGGCGGCGATCACCCTGGCGGTGCTCGCCGTACTCGGAATCGGCACCGCGAGCGCGAACTACGTCTCGGGCTCCGGCTCGTCGGCCGAGCTCCGGCCGGGGCACAGCGGGCTCGACGCGATTCTGCAGCGGGGCGAGGTGCGGGTGTGCAGTACCGGTGACTACCGGCCGTTCACCTACCGCGACCCGGCCACCGGCGAGTGGAGCGGTATCGACATCGACCTGGCGCGAGACCTGGCCGACCGCCTCGGCGTGCGGCTGACCATCGTGCCGACGACCTGGGGAAACCTGCTCGAGGATCTGGGCCGTCGTTGCGACCTCTCGGTCGGCGGGATCTCGGTGACACTGGATCGCGCCCGGCAGGCCTTCTACAGCGAGCCCTACCTGCGTGACGGCAAGACACCGATCACTCGTTGCGAGAACGCCGAGCGGTTCCAGACCCTTGACCAGATCGATCGGCCAGGGGTCCGGGTGATCGTCAATCCGGGCGGCACGAACGAGCGGTTCGCCGAGGACAACCTGAGCCAGGCCACGATCGTCCGGCACCCGGACAACAACACGATCTTCACGGAGATCATCGCCGGGAACGCGGACCTCATGATCACCGACGCCACCGAGACGCGGTGGCAGTCGGAGCAGCACCCCGAGTTGTGCGCTGTGCATCCGGACGAGCCGTTCACGTTCTCCGAGAAGGCATACCTGATACCGCGAGGTGACGTCGTACTACAGGAGTGGATCGACCAGTGGCTGCATCTCGTACGTAACGACGGTACCTACGACCGAATCGCGAAACCCTGGCTCGGCTGAAGTTCGTGCTCAGTCCTCGTCCTGTGGCATCAGGATCCAGGAGGCCGCATAGATCAGCACCGGCGTACCGAGGCCGAGGATCGTGGTCGCGACGAGCAGGATCCGCAGAATCGCGGCGTCGACGCCGAGCAGTCTGGCCCAGCCGCCACAGACTCCGGCGATCATCTTGTCGGACGAACTCCGGCGCAGCTTCTTGACAGGCTGGTCGGTCTGCGTGGCGTACGTGGTGTCGTTGGTCATGACCCCAGGTTGCCCTGTGCGGAGCCCGGACACATCGGGGAAGGACCCGGAGCGCACCCGGAACCATCGACCCTGAGTCACCCCGGGTGTGCTTGAGTGTCAAGGATGAGCGACGAGTTCCAGGAGCATCGGCAACACCTCTGGGCGGTGGCCTACCGGATCACCGGCACGGTCGGCGACGCCGACGACGCGGTCCAGGAAGCCTGGTTGCGCTGGCAGGGAGCCGACCGTGGTGCGGTCGTGGATTCGCGCGCCTTCCTCACCACCGTTGTGAGCCGGATCTGCTACGACACACTGACCTCTGCCCGTGCGCGCCGGGAGTCCTATGTGGGCCAGTGGTTGCCGGAGCCGCTGCTGGCCCGTGATCCCGGGCCGGAGGCTCGGATCACCATGGACGAATCGGTGAGTGTGGCCATGCTCGCCGTGCTGGAACGACTGAGCCCCGCCGAGCGGATCGCCCTTGTGCTGCACGATGTCTTCGCCGTCCCGTTCGACGAGATCGCCGGCATAGTCGGGAGTAACGCCGCCGCGGTGCGACAGGCCGCCTCCCGGGCACGCAGGCAGGTGCAGGCACACGGGCCGAGGCGGTCGGTGGACCTGTCCGCCCATCGGAAGGCCGTGGCCGCGTTCCTCGCCGCCGTGGAGAACGGGGATCTGCCGGGGCTGGTGGCGGTGCTGGATCCCGAGGTCGTCTGGCGTGCCGATGGCGGCGGTGTGGTCAACGCGGCCAGGGTGCCCGTGCTCGGCAGGGACAAGGTCAGCAGGCTGCTGACCGGACTGGTCGAGAAGTTCTACGCCGGAACCGGGTTGTACGCACGATCTGAACTGGTCAACACGGAGCCGGGGCTGGTGATCCTCGAGCCGTCAGGGGCGGTGAACGCCGTGCTCGCGTTCTCCGTCGCCGAGGGGCTGATCACCGAGGTGGACGTACTGCTCAATCCCGACAAGCTCAGCCATCTCTCGGCGTGATCCAGCTCATGCTCACATTCCGGACGGCTGTGTCGTCTCCACTGAAAGAGCGGACGGCTACTCGCGGTCGCATACGAGGGAGGCAGTTATGGCACACATCGTCGTTCTGGGGGCCGGATACGCCGGGCTGACCACTGCGCTGCGGCTCGGCCCTGGCCACAGAGTCACGATCGTGGACTCGGAAGCGCATTTCACCGAGCGCATCCGGCTGCACGAGTTCGTCGCAGGCAGGCCCAGCGTGTCGATCCCGCTGGGTGAGCTGACGCGGGGGCGGGAGATCAGCACGGTGCGCGACACGGTGATCGCAGTCGAGCCCGAAGACCGCATCGTGCGTACCCGAAGCGGCAGGGAGATCGGCTACGACACGCTCGTCTACGCGCTCGGCAGCCGGACCGACACCACGGTCCGGGGGGTGACCGAGTACGCGTACACAGTGGAACAAGCGCGTGAACTGCGTGAGCGCCTGCGCGGGGAAACCGGATCGGTCGCGGTCGTCGGGGGCGGGCTGACCGGAATCGAGATGGCGGCCGAGCTGGCTGAGGCGTATCCAGGCCGTCGTGTCGAGTTGGTCAGCGCAGATGAGCCAGGCGCCCGGCTTTCGGTCAAAGGCAAGGCCTACGTGGGCGCGGTACTGGAGCGCCTTGGGGTGACCCTGCGTTCCGGGGTACGTGTGTCGCATGTGGAGGCTGGTGTACTGCGGACCGATATGGGCGACATCCGCGCTGACGTGATCGTCTGGACCGCGTCCTTCGTCGTACCGGCGCTCGCGGGCGACGCGGGGCTGGACGTCGACGACCGGGGGCGGATCCGAGTCGACGACACGCTACGGTCGGTATCCCACCCAGAGGTCTACGCGGTAGGCGACGCCGCGGTCGTGCGAGTTCCCGGGACAGGCGAACTGCGCATGTCCTGCGCTTCGGGTATGCCGGCCGCCGCGCACGCGGCCGATGTGATCAGCGCACGGGCGGCGAGCCGGGAGGCCGAACCGCTGAGGTTCAGGTACTTCGTCCAGTGCGTCAGCCTCGGCAGGAGGAACGGACTGATCCAGACCGTGCGGGCCGACGATTCCCCGAAGGATTGGATCCTGCGGGGCTGGGCGGGAGCGTGGGTGAAGGAGCAGGTCTGCCGCTCGACGGTGGTCTCGTTGCGCATGCTTCGCCGCACCCGAAGTGCGTACTGGTGGCCGAAGGGCAAGCGCGGGGCAGCCGCCCGGCAGGCCGTCGAACACGGCTAACGATTCCGCTCCGCGTCCGTCAGGAGAGCGGCGACGCGATGAAGCCGGGAGAGCCACCGATCCCGCGTTTCCCTGTCGGCGGCGACATAGCTGAACAATTCCGGTTCGGGAGCGTGTGGCACCGCCGTCAGTTCACCGTCCACAGGCGACAAAGAGTTACCGGTGACATCCGCGGACAGCAAGGAGATCGTGCCAAGGCCGCAGGCGAAGTCCAGCTTCGGGAGGGCCGCGGCGAGCGCGAGCTCCGCGGCCAGCCCGACACTGCTCTCCACCGCGGAGGACACCACGCACGGCAATCCGCAGGACTCCGCGACCCGCAGCGCACGCCGCACCCCACCAAGCGGGGCGACCTTGAGCACGGCCACGTCGGCGGCGCCGGACACCGCCACCTTCAGCGGGTCCTCCGCCCTGCGGATCGACTCGTCCGCAGCGATCCGGACGTGCGTCCTCCGGCGCACGGCGGCGAGTTCGTCGATGGAAGGGCAGGGTTGTTCGACGTACTCGAGACCGGCAGCCGCGCGATCGAGGTCATTGATCGCGGACACGGCCGCGTCGACGTCCCACGCGCCGTTCGCGTCCACCCGGATCGCGCCGCCCGCACCGAGCGCGTCGCGAACCGCGGCGACCCGCTCGCAGTCCTCGGCATGGGTGGAGCGGCTGTCCGCGACCTTGATCTTGGCGGTCCGGCAGCCCGATCGCACCGCGAGATCGTGGGCCTGCTGCGGGCTGACCACGGGGATGGTGGTGTTGACCTGCACCCGGTCGCGGACGGGCGAGGGCCAGCCCTGATCCGCGGCTTCCAACGCCGAACGGAGCCAGGGGACGCACTCGTCATCGGAGTAGTCGTCGAACGGGCAGAACTCTCCCCAGCCCGCCTGTCCACGCAACAGCACGCCTTCGCGCACGGTGATTCCACGGAAGCGGTTTCGGAGGCCGATGGCGTACACCCGGGCGGTGGCGAAGTCCATCACCCGATCATGCCAGTGCGGCCGTGGCCGGTTTGCTGAACAGGCACACGGGTAGTCGATCGGCACATCCACAGACAGGGAGGAGTGACGAAACGTGTCGGACACACTCAGTGGACGCCGGGTGGCCTTCGTCGCGGCGCCGGAAGGTACCGAACAGGTGGAACTGACCGAGCCGTGGAAGGCCGTGCAGGAAGCGGGTGGCCAGCCCGAACTGGTGTCCATCAAGCCGGGAACCATCCAGGGGTTCAACCACCTGGACAAGGGTGACACCTTTCCCGTGGACAAGGTGGTGACCGAGGTCTCCTCGGACGATTACGACGCGTTGGTGCTGCCGGGTGGCGTGGCCAACCCGGACCTGCTGCGCACGGACCAGAACGTGGTGCGTTTCGTCGGTGAGTTCTTCGCGAAGGGCAAGCCCGTCGCGGCGATCTGTCACGCTCCGTGGACGCTGATCGAGGCCGACGTGGTCCGGGGACGTCGGATGACGTCGTGGCCGAGCCTGCAGACCGACCTGCGAAACGCGGGTGCGGAATGGGTGGACGAGGAGGTTGTCGTCGACTCGGGCTTCGTCACCAGCCGCAAGCCCGGCGACCTTCCTGCCTTCTGCGACAAAATGGTCGAGGAGATCGGCGAGGGTGTGCACCGCGCCCAGTCGCGCAGTAGTGCCTGACCACGTCACCGGGCGCCGGGGCCTGCCTGGCGCTGAAACCGTTTCGGGTCACTTCCGGACGAGTACCTGATCCAGGGACTTCCGGCGCAGGTCGGGTACCTCGCAGTCCGCTGCGGGGTACCCGACGGGGATCACCGCGAACGCCTTTTCGTTGCGGGGCCGCTGAAGTAGCTCGCTGAGGAACTTCATCGGCGACGGGGTGTGTGTGAGCGCGGCGAGGCCGGCCAGGTGCAGCGCGGTGAGCAGCATGCCGACGGCGATACCGACGGACTCGTCGACGTAGTAGTGCTTGCGCACGCTCCCGTCTTCCAGCAGGGTGAACCGCTGCTGAAAGACGACGATCAGGAAGGGAGCGTCGGTGAGGTGGGGCTTGACGCCGTCGGTGCCCAGCGGCCGCAGCGCGTCCAGCCACTGCTCGCCGAGTCTGCCGTCGTAGGAGATCCGCTCCTCCCGTTCGGCCTCCTCGCGGATTCTCCTGCGTAACTCGGCATCCTCCACCAGTACGAACGTCCACGGTTGCTGGTGCGCACCACTCGGAGCGGTGGAGGCGACGGCGATCGCATCGAGCACGACCTGCTCGGGTACTGGATCTGTGGAGAACATCCGCACGGTCCGCCTGGTGTTCATCCGTTCGCGAAGCTCGGCGGACGTGCGCAGTGAAGTCTCGGCGGGCAACCGTTGCGGCCGGTACGGGACGCCGCGGTACTCGTGGCCGTGTACGGAACTCCATCGGCCCAGCTGATCCGGAGTGGCGGTCGTGGGGCCGGCATCGCGATCGGCATTGGTCACGGCGGCAGTATGGCAACTCCCGCGCCTGAGCAGAAGGGTCGTTAGCCGGATACCGTACTCATTTGTCCGTTTCCCGAACGGGACTGACACCGAGGCGTTCGGCGAGGGCGATCGCGTCGGTCGGCGCGTGCACCTTGGCGTCGTTGTCGAAGTAGACGAAGACGTCCCGGTGTCCGCGAGGTGGCGACGTCCCCACCGTGTGTTCGGTTCGAGGGCTGCCGCCCTTGGCCCACTCGCGGATCCGGCCTGCCCAGCTGTCGAGCGCCTCGGTGCTGTAGCCGCTGGTGTACAGCTCCTCGTCGCCGTGCAGTCGCACGTACACCAGGTCGGAGGTCACGTCCTCCAGATAAGGCCAGGTGCCTGCTGAGTCGGCGACCACGAGCGCGATGTCGTGTGCGCGTAGCAGATCCACCAGCTCGCCGGTCGCGAAACTCCGGTGGCGGACCTCGAGTGCGTGCCGCAGTGGCCGTTCCTGTCCGGGCTCGGTCCAAGCCGCACCCTTGAGCCTGTCGTCGTGCCGTTCGGCGAGTGCCGCCGCTTCAGGTGTGCTGCGGGGCAGTAGCCGGAAGAACGTCGTCAGCCGATCGATGTCGAACGGCAGCCGAGCAGGTAGTTGCCAGAGCAGCGGGCCCAGTTTGTGCCCGAGCGCGAGCGGCCCGGAGGCGAAGAAGTTGGCCAGCGGCGTTTCCACGTCTCGCAGTTGCTTCAGGTGCGTGATGAACCGGCCGCCCTTGACCGCGAACACGAAGTCGTCCGGTGTCTGCTCGAACCACGTCCGATACCGCTCGGGCCGTTGCAGTGAGTAGAAGGAGCCGTTGATCTCGACCGTGTTCAGCCGGTGCGACAGGTACTCCAGTTCCCGGCGCTGCGGCAGGCCCTTCGGATAGAAGACACCCCGCCACGGCGGGTACAACCACCCGGAGGTGCCGATCCGGATCTGGGCCATCATCTCCTCGCTCCCCGCGTCGGCGAGCGGTTTACCCGGTCGAGGCAGGATCGAATCCGAGCCGGCGGCGAACCGTTGCTAGTCGCCGGAATCGTCGAACAGCTGTCGCAGGACGGCCCCGGGGTCGTTGAGGAACCTTCGGGTCAGGGCCACCGGGAGGGCGTGGTCGTAGTGGACCTGCTCGATCGCTCCGTCGTCATCGATCTGCAGGATCCGCGCGCCGGGTACGGCGAGCAGTATCGGCGAGTGCGTCGCGATGACGAACTGACTGCCCTGGGACACCAGGTCCGAAATGCGGGTGATCAGGGCAAGGCAGCCACGTACCGACAGTGCCGACTCGGGTTCGTCGAGCACGTAGAGCCCGTCCGGTCCGAACCGGTGGATCACCAAGTCCAAAAAGGACTCGCCGTGGGAGCGCTCGTGCGGCGAGATACCGCCGTAAGCGGGTAGTAGCGGGTACGAGCTCTGCTTGTCGAGGTACTCGATCTCGGTGGCGACGTTGTAGTACGACTCTGCCCGAAGGAAGTAGCCGGTACGCGGCTTGCGGATGCCCCAGCGCAGCACCAGGTAATCACCCAGGCTGGACTCGGTGGCCCGGGTGGCGAACCGGAAGGACTGCGATCCGCCCTCCGCGTTGAAACCGGCGGCAACCGCGAGCCCTTCGACCAGGGTGGATTTGCCGGTGCCGTTCTCGCCGACCAGGAACGTCACAGCTGGATCGAGCGGCAGGCGCTCCACGCCGACCAGATGCCGCACCACGGGCAGGGTGAAGGGATACCGGCCGGTGACCGACCGCGCGCTCAGTCGCACGTCCCGGATGAAGCCACCGCCGGCTCCGCCGCGGGAGCGGGTGCTCCTACTCATCGCGGACCCGGCAAACGTGCCATCCGGCAGGGATAGGCAGCCCGGCCCGGCTTCAGTCCCACCAGAAGCGCCATAGCCTGCGGCCTGCGAGATTCGTCCCGAAATCCCGCATGTCACCGGGTTGGCCGGTGAAGTTCTGCACACAGAAAGCACGGTGTTCGGCCGCCAGTGCCAGTGCGCGGTCCCTGGACTTCGGTGGGGCCGCGACCGACAGTTCCAGCGAGTCGAACCCGAGTGAGATCAGGACCGCGCCGAACCGTTCCTCCCAGCTGCGCAGCACGGCCGACACCGCGGCGACGTCGTCGGTCGTGTTGATCATCCCGGCCCAGCCGAGCAGGGCGGGAACGTCGGCGGGCCGTTCGGTCTCGACCAGGCCGAGGCGGCAGTCGGCTCGCGCGGCGAGGATCGAGCCGGTGTTACCAGCCTCGGCGAGTGGGTCGGCCCTGCGTGTCGAGTGCTTCGTGAGCCCAGGGAACTCGGCCCCGAAGGGGTGCAGGCAGGAGCCGTCGCAGCACGGTTCGCGCCACCACTCGGCCAGTGTGGCTGCGACGTCGACATCGGCGATCCGGTCGCCCGCGGAGGCGAGCCTGCCCCTGTCGACGGTCCAGTCCTCGCCGCTGAGTTCGAAGCGCAGGTCCGGTGGAATCAGCACCGGCCACAGGCCCGTGCGCGAATGGGCGGCCACGCACGCGAGGTACCTGTCCGGGTTCGTGAGTGCGGAGTCCGACACCCACAGCCTGCCGTGCCAGCGACCGGGCGGAAGCGCGAGCTCGGCGGCAGGGGTGTGCGGATGCAGCTGGACCACGGTCATGGCGAGTCCCCTCGGATCGATGTTCGGCGATGTCTGCGACAACGGATCGAACACTAGTTCGAGAGTCTGACAGTTTTCGGACTCGCGTGCCGGGATCTGCAAACTCGGCCCCGGGATCTGCAAACTCGGGCCCGGGAACTGCCAAGTCGGGTTAGAGGTAGGCGTCGGCGTCGTGGATGGTGTAGGCGTAGCCCTGCTCGGCCAGGAAGCGCTGGCGGTGTGCGGCGTACTCGGTGTCCACCGTGTCGCGGGAGACGACTGAGTAGAAGTGCGCCTGCCTGCCGTCGGCCTTGGGGCGCAGCAGCCTGCCGAGGCGTTGCGCCTCCTCCTGCCGGGAGCCGAAGGTGCCGGAGATCTGGATGGCCACCGATGCCTCGGGCAGGTCGATGGAGAAGTTCGCGACCTTCGAGACCACCAGGGTGTTGATCTCGCCCTGGCGGAACGCCTCGAACAGCGACTCCCGCTCCTTGTTGCGGGTGGAGCCCTGGATCACCGGCGCGTCGAGTTCGTCGCCGAGTTCCTCCAGCTGGTCGAGGTAGGCCCCGATCACCAGCACCTGCTCCCCGGCATGTTTGTCCACAATGGATTTGATTACCGCTGTCTTGGTGCGGGCGGTCGCGGCGAGCCGGTAGCGTTCCTCCGCCTCGGCCGTGGCGTAGGCCAGCCGTTCCGCCTCGGTGAGGGTCACCCGCACCTCGATGCACTCCGCGGGCGCGATCCACCCCTGCGCCTCGATATCGCGCCACGGCACGTCGTAGCGCTTCGGGCCGATCAGGGAGAACACGTCGCCCTCCCGGCCGTCCTCGCGCACGAGTGTCGCGGTCAGTCCGAGCCTGCGCCGGGACTGCAGGTCTGCGGTCATCCGGAACACCGGCGCGGGCAGCAGGTGCACCTCGTCGTAGACCACCAGGCCCCAGTCGCGGGAGTCGAACAGCTCCAGGTGCCGGTACTCGCCCTTCGTCTTGCGGGTGACCACCTGATAAGTCGCGATGGTGACCGGGCGGATCTCCTTGCGTTCCCCGGAGTACTCGCCGATCTCCTCCTCGGTGAGCGAGGTGCGCGCCACCAGTTCACGCTTCCACTGCCTGCCCGCCACGGTGTTGGTCACCAGGATCAGGGTGGTTGCCCCCGCCTGCGCCATCGCCGCCGCGCCGACCAGTGTCTTGCCCGCGCCGCACGGCAGCACCACCACGCCGGAACCGCCTGCCCAGAACGCCTGCACCGCCTGGCGCTGGTACTCCCGCAGCTTCCAGTCCCGCTCGTCCAGGTCGATGGGATGCGCCTCGCCGTCGACGTATCCGGCCAGGTCCTCGGCGGGCCAGCCGACCTTCAGCAGCGCCTGCTTGAGCCTGCCGCGCTCGGACGGATGCACGAGCACCGTGTCGTCCTCGACGCGCGCACCGAGCATCGGGCTGATCTTCTTGCTGCGCAGCACCTCTTCCAGCACGGCGCGATCGGTGGACACCATCACCAGCCCGTGTGCGGGGTGGTTGGTGATCTGCAGCCTGCCGAACCTGCCCATGGTGTCCACCACGTCGATCAGCAGCGGCTGCGGCACTGGGAACCGGGAATAGCTGGTCAGCGCGTCGACGACCTGCTCGGCGTCGTGTCCGGCCGCCCGTGCGTTCCACAGCGCGAGCGGGGTGACCCGGTAGGTGTGCATATGCTCCGGTGCTCGCTCCAGTTCGGCGAACGGAGCGATCGCCATTCGAGCGTCGTCGGCCTGCTCGTGGTCGACCTCGAGCAGCACGGTCTTGTCGGACTGGACGATCAGCGGGCCATTGCTCACGTCTTCCTTTATACGTGCCGGTCAGGCGCTTCTCCCGCGCCGGTCAGCCGAGTCCGGTTTTCGGCAGCAGCGACTGCACGTCGAGCCTGGCGCCGATCAGCCCCGAACTGTGCATCAGGTCGGCGACGCGTTGCAGGCGAACTCCGCTGATGGAGATGGGGTAGTCGCCGAGCGAGATGAGCGCGGCGGTGGTCTCGTCGATATCCGCGAGATCGGGCAGAGCCTCCCTGATCACCATCGGATCGGCGGCGTGCTGCTGCGCCTTGCCGAGAACCTGGCGGAACAGGGCGAGCGTGTTGGGCCGGGAATCGGCGAAGGCGGCATTCGCGGCGTAGCTGGACACGGGAAAGTCGAGGGTGGCGCCGCGCGCGGTGTCGAGCACCACCCTGGCCCCGAAGTCCTTCTCCGCCCTGGTGATGTGTGGCTCCACCATCCAGGCGCCGTCCACGTCGCCGGAGCGCACGGCCTCCACCATCGTTTCCGGGGCGCGCTGGACGAAAGTGATCCGCTCCGGATCGACCCCGGCTCCGGCGAGCGCCGAGCGGGTCGTGAGCGTGCCGAGATCGTCCAGCGTGTCCACCGCGATCTCCGGGAACCGCAGGTCGTTGGGTGCCTGCAGCGCCGACTCCGGCAGGGTCACCAGCGCCATCGTGTTGCGGCCCGCGGTGTAGGCCTCACCCTGCAGCAGCAGCGGACTCCCGTCCGCGGCCGCCTTGAACAGTGCCACGTCACTGGCGAACGCGACGTCGAGATCGCCGGCCGCCAGCTTCGCCAGCGCGTCGGCGTCCCCGGTCTGCTCGACGAGTTCGACCCGCAGCCCGGCGCGCTGGAACCGGCCATCGGCGACCGCGATGCGCAGGGGCGCGGTGTCGATGGCGCTGCCGACTCCGACGCTGAGGGTGCGCTGCTCGGGAACGAGCGGTTCCGGTTCCTGGCCACCCCCGAGCAGTGAGCAACCGCTCAGTAGCAGGGCCGCGCTGAGGAACGCGAGCGCTGTTCTTGCACAGGCCCTCATTCGGTGGCTCCCATGGACCGAGAGAATCTGGTTTCGTGGTGGAGCTTAGGCGGTGCGAGGCAATAGCATCGCCGGCGGGCCGCGCGGGGATGGACCGGGTTCCGGAACCGCACGACGGTCGCTACCCTCCAGTAGTTTCTTACGCGGTGTCCCCGGAGCGTCGTGTAGCGCGCAAGGCGCAGCGGTTGAAGAAGGAAGCCAGGTGACCCGTCGCAGTAGTCGTCCCCGTGATGGTGGCGCGGCGGATCCTCAACTGGACGCCGACGCCGGCACGGGTGGCCGTTGGCGGCTACGGAACTGGCGACTGCGGACGAAGCTGCTCGCCGTGCTGCTCATCCCGACCCTCACCCTGGTCACCCTGGTCGGCCTGCGGATCGGCGCGGACCTGGACCGGGCTGAGCAGTTCGCCGAGGCCGCCACGCGGGTCCGGGTGGACGACCGGCTCGCCGAGGTGGTCCACCAGCTGCAACGGGAGCGCGACCTGACCGTTCGCTACGTGGCCGCGGGCAGGCAGGGAGATCTGGCTGGCCTGCGTGATCAGCGGGGGCGGGTGGACACCGCGATCGGTGAGTTCGACCGGGAGTTCGCTGACGCCCAGCCTCGGCTGTCCGGTTCGGCGTCCGCGGCTTTCCAGCGCAGCGAGGACCGGCTCGGCCTGCTCACCGGGCTGCGCTACGCCGGCGAGCACTCGACGTATCCGGCCGGGGCCGTACTGCGGTCGTACAGCGGGCTGGTCTCCGGACTGCTCGACATCGGGGACGAGGCGGCCTCCGAGCCGACTGACCGCGATCTGACCCGGATGCGTCTCGCGGTCAACGCGCTCGCCAGGGTGAAGGACCAGATGTCGGTCAAACGTGCGCTCGTTGCCGCAGCGCTCGCGACCGGAGAGCTGCCTGCCGATCAGCAGCGAGCCCTGCTCGGCGCCGAGGCCGAACTCGCGGCGGCTCGCAGTGACTACAACAAGTTCGCCACGGCCGAGCAGCAGCGCATGTACGACGACACGGTGATCGGCCTCGTCGTCGACATCGGCAACGGCATGGTCGAGTCGGTGCTGAACCGCGCCGAGGACGGTGAGCCGCTGGACGGCCTCGACGCAGGGCAGTGGGACGTCGCGGCCACGTACACGGTCAACCTGGTGGACCAGGTGCAGGACGCGGTGCTCGTCCAGTTGCGGCAGCGCACCGACGCGTTGGCAGGCCAGGCGCGGGAGGCCGCGTCCTGGGATGCCGCGATCGTGCTCGGGGTCCTGCTGGTGGGCGGCGCACTGGCCGCGATCGTCGCGCGCTCGCTGCTGCGGCCGCTGCGGACGTTGCGCCGGACCGCGCTGGACGTGGCCCAGCACCGGCTGCCCGCCGCGGTCGAGGAGATCCTCGCCGACCCCGACCCCCGGCCCGAAGGGGTGCGCCAACTGCGGGGCGTCGCACCCGTGCCGGTGTACAGCCGGGAGGAGCTCGGCGAGGTCGCCAGGGCCTTTGACGTCGTGCACGGGCAGGCCGTACGGCTGGCCGGTGAGCAGGCGCTGCTGCGGGAGAACGTCAACTCGATGTTCGTCAATCTGTCGAGGCGCAGCCAGCAGCTGGTCGAACGGCAGCTGTCGGTACTCGACCGGATGGAGGCCGACGAGCAGGATCCGGACACCCTCGGCGGGCTGTTCGAGCTGGACCACCTCGCCACGCGCATGCGGCGCAACAGCGAGAACCTGCTGGTCCTCTCCGGCCAGGACCTCGAACAGGGGGTGGACGGTGCGATCTCCGCCGAGGAGATCATCGGCGCCGCGCTCTCCGAGGTCGAGCACTATCAGCGGATCGACGTCGTCGCCACCCCGGAGCTCGCGGTGCGTGGTGATGCCGTCAGCGACCTCGTGCACGTCATCTCCGAACTGCTGGAGAACGCCACCGAGTACTCCGGAGCCGAGCCGGTCACCCTGGTCAGCTCGGCGACGGTGGCCGGTGACTGGCGCATCGAGATCACCGACAGGGGCGCCGGGATGCCCCCCGCAGAGGTCGCGCGGGTGAACGCCCGCCTTGCCCAACCGCCCGACGTCGACGTCGAGGTGTCCCGGCGGATGGGTCTCTACGTCGTCGCCCGGCTGGCTCGCAGGCACCAGATCGGGGTGCGGCTCGGTGCGGCCATCGAGGGCGGCATCACGGCGACGATCATCGTTCCGGCCGTGCTGGTCACTGACGTTCCCGAAGCTCAGGAGTCACCGCGGGAGCTACCTGCCGCGCCGCCTCCCGAGCCGGAGCCCGTGGCCGAACCCGTCGTCGACCACGTGGGCCACCTCGAACAGGGGGAGCCGGAACTGCCGGGGCCGCTGTACGTGCCGCTGCGGCTCCTCCAGCCACAGCTGGAGACATCCGAGACGGCGGAACCGGCTTCGCAGCCGCAGGTCGCCGAGCGCCCTTCGCTGGACCGGTCGCTCGCCGAGCACGGCCCGCCCCGCAGGGCACCGGTCGAGGACTGGGACGCACCTCCCGCCTGGCCGAGCGAGGACGACGATCCAGACGGCGAGTTCGATTTCGACGGCCCGACCGAGCGGATGCCCGCTTACCAGAAGGTGCTCTCCGAGTGGTTCGGCACCGGAACTCACAAACGAGACAGCGAGCCCGACACCGTGGAGCTGGAGCGGGTGGAGCCGGTCTGGCCCGGCCCCGAGGAGAACGGTGACGAGCCGTCGGTGCTGCCGAAGCGGATGCCGCGAGTCGACCTCGTTCCGAGCGTGGTCGACACTCCGTTGATGGACGACGGGCCGATCGTCTCCCGGGCTCCCGACGCCGTCCGGTTGCGGATGGCGAGCCTGCAGAGCGGGGTCCGGCGGGGACGGCACGAGCGACCGGCACCGTGGAGTGAATTGGGCACGGTGTCCGACGCCGCGCTGGAAGGGAACTGGGAGTGAGCGAGCGCAACGGCCTGCTGGAGGTGATCGCGCTCGGACCGCGCGACGCCGAATGCGCGCAGGAAGGCGGGGCCGATCGCCTCGAACTGGTCGCCGACATGGCCGCGGACGGGCTGACGCCGTCGGTACGAGTGGTCCGCGAGGTCCTCGCCGCGACCGATCTCCCGGTGCGAGTGATGCTGCGCGATTCGGCGTCCTTCGTGCCAGGCGACCTGGACGGGCTGCGCGCCGCCGCGGAGGAGCTGACCGACGCGGGCGCGCGGGAGTTCGTCCTCGGCTTCCTGACCGGCGAAGGGCGGGTCGACATCGCGGCCTGTGCCGCGCTGACCGCCGTGCTGCCGGGCTGCGCGTGGACGTTCCACCGCGCGATCGACCACGCCGCCGACGTCCTGGCCGCGCACGCGCAACTGGCCGGTCTCGGCTGCGACACCGTGCTGGCCGCAGGCCACCCCGCCGGGGTCGAGGACGGCTTCGACGTCCTCGGCGAGATCGCCGCGCGGCCCGAACCGCCGACGCTGCTCGTGGGCGGTGGCCTGCGGGAGAAGCTGGTCGCGCCGTTGCGCGCCGCGGGCGTGCGCGCCTTCCACGTCGGCAGCGCGGCCCGCCCGGCGGGCTGGGAGTCCACTGTGGACGTCGAAGCGGTCCGGCGCTGGTCCGCGCTGGTGCACGAACCCGCCCTCACCGCGTCTGCCTGGCCTCCAGCCAGCGGGCGAAGCGGGACAGCGAGTAGTTGACGACGAAATAGACCAGCGCGACGACCAGGTAGGTCTGGATCAGCAGGTGGTTGTAGTTGGCCAGGATGCGTGCGCTGAACAGCAGTTCCGTATAGCTCACGATGTACCCGAGAGAGGTGTCCTTCAGCAGGCCCACGGTCTGGCTGACCAGCGAGGGCACCACCCTGCGGATCGCCTGCGGCAGGATCACGTGCCACATCGCCTGCGCCGGACGCAGGCCCAGCGCCGCCGCCGCCTCTCCCTGACCGCGTTCCAGCGAGAGGATCCCGGCGCGGAAGATCTCCGCGAACTGGGCCGAGTGCGACAACGCCAGCGGCGCCACCAGTTTCCACAACAGCGGCATGTCCATGCCGTAGCGGGGAAGGGCGAACAGGACGACGAAGACCAGCAGCAGCGCCGGGATGACCCGCACGACCTCGACGTACGCGCGGGCGGGTCCCCGCACGACGGCGAACCGGGACACGCGGGCGAACGCGAGCAGCAGACCGGCGCTCGCGGCGATCACCAGCGTCAGCACCGCGGCGAGAGCGGTGGAGGCGAGCCCGTCGAGGAGGTAGCGCCACATCGGCCAGGTGCCGTAGGGCGCCCACTTCTCGGCTTCGAGCTGCCCGTTCACCGCGAACTGGCGCAGCGCCAGCGCGAGGGCGAGGGCACCGAGCACGACCGCCGCGACCGTCGCGATGCGGATCCGGCGGCGAGCCCTCGGCCCCGGTTCGTCGAAGAGCAGGTCCGTGGCACTCATCGGTGGATCACCAGCCTGCGTTCGAGGTACCCGGTCACACCTGAGATGCACAGCGCGAGCAGGCCGTAGGCGACACCGGCGCTGACGAAGATCAGGATCGGGTCGGCGACCTGCAGGTTGATCCGGTTCGCCGCCGCGGTCAGCTCCACCACTCCCGCCGCGGCGGCCAGTGCCGTGTTCATCAGCAGCATGATCGTGAGGTTGCCGAGCGGCTGGATGACGCTGCGCAGCGCCTGCGGCAGGATCACCTGCGCCAGCGACTGCCGGAAGCCGAGGCCGAGCGCGCGGGCTGCCTCGGCCTGCCCCCTGGCCACGGTGTTGATCCCGGTGCGCAGTGCCTCGGCGTAGTACGCGCCCTGGTACAGCCCGATCGCGATGACGGCCGTGGTGATCAGGTCGAACTGGATGCCGATCTCCGGGAGCCCGAAGACGAACAGGATGATCCAGACCAGCAGCGGGATGTTCTGGAACAGCTCGACGTAGGCCGTGCCGAACATCCGCAACGGCCGTACCGGGGCGACTCGGCAGGACACGATGACGATCGCGACCAGTGCCGCCCCGGCGAACGACGAGCCCGCCAGCTGGAGCGTGCGCAGGATCCCCTCGCCGAACTCATCGGCGTGGTCGAACACGACGTTCATGCGTTCCTCACGATCGCGCTTTCCCGGGAAAGCGCGCGATGGTAAGTCCGTGAGCTGGGCTTGGGGCTCACCACGATCGCACTTTCCCGGGAAAGTGCGGGTCAGGAGCCGGGGACCGAGCCGATCTCCGGCGGCTTCGGCGGCTCACCCGCGACGACCGTGCCGAGGGAGTCCTGCCACACCTGCTGCCAGATGCCCTCGTCCTGCAGCTTCTTCAGCCAGTCGTTGACGAACTGCTTGAACTGCTCGTCGCCGCGCTTGAGGCCGATCCCGTACGGATCACTGGTGAACGGCTCACCGACGATCTTGATCTTGTCGTTGAGCTGGGCGTTGGCCGCGAGCAGGGTGAGGTCCTGCACGTAGGCCTCGCCGCGGTTCTGCTCCAGTGCCTGCATGCACTCCGGGTCGGTACCGAACGTGACGATCTCGGCGTCCGGGGCGACCTCCTTGATCGCCTCGATGGCCGGCGTATTGGCCCCCGCGATCACCTTCTTGCCGTTGAGGTCGGCAGGTGAGTTGATGTCGTTGTTGTCCTTGACCGTTGCGATCGACTGACCGGAGATCAGGTACGGGCCGGCGAAGGCCACCTTCTCGGCGCGTTCGGGGGTGATCGTGTAGGTCTGGAACACCACGTCGACCGTGCTGTTCTGCAGCAGCGCCTCCCGGGTCTCGGAACCGGAGTTCACGATCTTGGCATTCGGCTCGCCGATGATGTACTTGGCGAGCAGTTTGCCCAGGGTGGCGTCGAAGCCTTCGGTCTCGCCCGTGGTCGGGTTCTGCTGGGAAAGCAGTGGTGCGTCGAGCGAGCCGCCGATCAGCATCTCGCCCCGCTGCTTGATCGCGGCGGCGGTGGGGCTCGCGGCGATCTCCGCCTCCCCGGCGACCGGAGCCTTGTCGAGCACGCTCTGCGCGGCCGACTGCTCGCCCGAGTCGCCGCCGGGTACGGCGGCACCACCGCCGGAGCACGCGCTCGCCGCTCCCAGGAGACCGGCAGCGCCGATCGCTGTGATCAGCCGCCGTGTCGAGAACGCCAAAGTCATCGGAGCCGTCCTTTCGCCTGTGTCGGGCACCTCGTACGTCGTTCCGGGATAGCTACTCGGGGTAGTAGTCCGACCACACCGGCACTTGCCCTTTCGGGTGAGACGCGCAGAAGTTGTGAGGCGAAGAATGGTCCAGACGACCATGATCGTCAAGCGGTAACCGGCAAGCTGTCCGGTGAGTGGTTGCCCCTCCTCGGTGGCCGAAGGCGCCGTCCGTCGTCCCAATATCTGGGAACATTGAGCTGGAGATGCAGTGATTCAGCTTTCCGTCCGCGCGGGATTTTTCGCCTGTCGTCTACAATCCGTAGAGGGGTGGTCCCCCGCGTGGGTGGTCCGTTCGATGGAGGGAATATCCTCGGACTTCCCTTTCGGGCAGCCAGTCGATAGCCTCAACGTCCAATCGGGTGACCCATGTGTATTAATCGCGTTCGGTGTCGACTCGGCCAGCATTCGGTGATTGGTCTCAACCACTGGTGGGCCTGGTCCGCCGAGAACTCTCGGGTGTGGGAAGCCGGGTGCCACAGGCTGCTGACCTCGGATCGGAAGGAATAGGTTCGTGCCCGACCTCGCGGGCGGGGAGCGTCGCAACGCGACGTCCTCGATGGAACCTGAAGTCGCGGAGAGTAAGGAGACGGCTACTTCCGATAGGCCGAACGGGCTAGGTTCGCTGGCCAACTGGCCGTTGCGGGCGAAACTCGTCGCCGCCTTCCTCCTGCCGACCATCGCGGCGATCTTTCTCGCTGGGCTGCGTGTCTACGACGGCTTCGAGGACACCGGCGTCTACGAGCGCGCGGAGCAGCGCATCGAGATCGCGGAGAAGGTCGCCGCGGTAGTCGACAAGATGCAGGTCGAGCGAGAGACCATGTCGGCCTGGATCGTCTCCGGCAGGCCTGGTGACCGCGTGGGGCTGGACGCCCAGATCTCGCGGTCAGACGCCGAGGCGAATGCTCTCCGATCGGCGTCGGACGCCGTCGAGGACCTGGGCGACCAGAGCACGACCGAGCTGTACCAGCAGGCGATCGCCCGGCTCGACGGCCTGGGCGAACTGCGGGTGTCGGCGAGGGACGCCGAGTTCCCCGCGTCCGCCGTGGTCATCTCCTACACCGGCGTGATCGACGCCTTGCTCGGTGTGTCCGACCAGTTCGGAGCCGACGTCACGGACAAGGGCCTGCAGGATCGGCACGAGGCACTGAGTGCGCTGGCGCACGCCAAGGAGTACTCCGCGCAGCAGAACGCCTACCTGCACAACGCCGCGATCCGCGGTGAGTACGAGCCCGCCGAGCTGGAAGGCATCGTCTCCGCCGAGTCGAACCTGGTCTCGGCGATCGACAGTTTCACCGAAGCGGCCACCCCGGAGCACCGGCAGCTGTACTCCAACACGGTGGCGGGCGACGAGGTCGCGCAGCGGTTCCAGCTGCAGGAGCTGTCGCTGCAGCGCGCCGCGGCCGGACTGCCGCTGGACATCGATCCCGGCGCGGTCGCCCGCACCTCCGTCGTGACGCTGGACCTCGTCCGCGACGTCGAGATCGCGATGCTCTCCGACGCGGGTGGCTATACCGGCGGTCTGCTCTCCTCGGTACAGCGTGACGTGATCATCACCTCCGCGTTGCTGGTCGCAGGCCTGCTGCTGGCCCTCGCGCTCATGTTCATCGTCGCTCGTTCCCTGCTGCGCCCGCTGCGGATCCTGCGGACGAACGCATTGCAGGTGGCCGAGAAGCACCTGCCGGAAGCGGTGGACCGGATCATGCGTGAATCCGATCCGACGGCAGCGGCGGAGCGGGCCATCGACCCGGTCCCGGTGCGGACCACGGAGGAGATCGGCCAGGTCGCCAGGGCGTTCGACGTCGTGCACGGGCAGGCCGTGCGCCTGGCGGCCGAGCAGGCGCTGCTGCGGGAGAACGTCAACGGCATTTTCGTGAACCTGTCCCGCCGCAGCCAGCGGCTCGTCGAGCGGCAGCTAGGCGTGATCGACCGGCTGGAGGCCGACGAGCAGGATCCGGACCAGCTGGCGAGCCTGTTCGAGCTCGACCACCTCGCCACCCGGCTACGCCGAAACGGGGAGAGCCTGCTCGTGCTCTCCGGCGCAGGACTCGCCAAGTCGGTGCCCCGCCCGGTTCCCGCGGCGGACGTCATCGGTGCCGCGGTGTCGGAGATCGAGCAGTACGCCAGGGTCGAGATCGGCGTCGTCCCGGACGTGACCGTGCAGGGGCTGACGATTCACGACCTCGTGCATGTGCTGGCCGAGTTGCTGGACAACGCGACCTACTTCTCCGAGCCCGAGACGAAGGTCAGCGTGCGGGCCGTGGTGACCAGGCGCAAGGCACTGGCCATCCAGATCACCGACCGCGGTGTCGGGATGAACGAGCAGCAGGTCGCCGAGGCGAACCGCAGGCTCGCCGACCCGCCGGACCTGGACGTTTCGGTGACCCGCAGGATGGGCCTTTACGTGGTGGCGCGGCTGGCCCAGCGGCACGGGATCGAGGTCCGGCTCAGGGAGAACGAGGACATCGACGGCGGCGTTATCGCCCGCGTCGTGGTGCCTGCCGAACTGCTCGCCGATGCGCCGAGTACCGAACAGGTACGCCGGATCCAGGCAGCGGAGGCAGCCCGCCCTCAGGAGGACGAGGACCTGCGCACGCTTCCGCCGGTCGAAAACACCGGCCAGCCTCCCTCCTGGCCAGAGCCAGAGCCCGAGCCGGCCACGCAGAGCGGCGGCCTCGTGGCGCTGGAACAGCCGATCAGCCTGGACGACCTGGTGGGCGGATCGGCAAGCGCCGCAGGGCCGTTCCTCAGCTCCGGCCCCGAGCCCGCACCACGAGCGGAGCCCGCTCCGGAACCGGAGCCCGGTTACCCGGGCGGGGAGACCGGATGGCCCGTTGCCGAGCCACCGGCCGAGGCCGAGTATCCCGAGGACGTGCCCGCCGAGCCGAGGCCGAGCGAGGCCGAGACCTCTTACCTGCTCGCACTGCCCAAGCACGAGCCCCGGTACGTGCCCGTCGCGCCGGAACGGCCTGAACCGGAGAGCGAGCACAACGGCGGCAGCGCATTGGACGACGACGTTCCGACGCGGCGCCTGCCGATCTATCAATCGGTGCTCTCCAGATGGTTCAGCGAGGGTGGCGATCAGCCGCAACCGGAGGAAGCCGGTCCGCAAGCCGAGGCCGAGGAGGTGGCCGTGGAGCAACCGGAACAGGCCCATCGGGCCGAAGAGACCGAAGTGGCCGAAGGCTGGGGGGCGGCGACCGGCAACGGCTGGCAGGCCGCGCAGGCGCTGCTGGAATCCAAGGACGAGGAGATCACCCCGGCCGGTCTGCCAAAGCGCGTTCCCAATGCCTATCTTGTTCCCGGCTCGGTCGGGCAGAGTGCGGGCAGCGCGTTCACCGACACCACCTCGGGCAAGCCAGGGCAGGGAGCGATCGCCCGGTCCGCCGCGGCGGCTCGGAGCCGTATGGTGAGTTTCCAGCGTGGCTACCAGAGCGGGCGCCATGCACTGAGGGAGTCGCCGGCCGAGGCTCACGAACGTGACGCCGTCGGTGTCAACGGTGCGAGTGATCGATCGGCCGAGTACGGGGTGGAGGAGTGATCGTGAACGGGAATCCATCGCGGTATCGGGAAACGGCACACGGTTGGGGAAGGACACAGTGACCAGGGCGGGTTCCGCACAGCCGAACGGATCGAAACCACAAGGCGGTTCCGGTTCACAGGGCAATTTCGCTTGGCTCATCACCGATTTCGTGCATCGGGTTCCCGGTGCGGCGCACGCCGTCGTCGTCTCGGCCGACGGCCTGCTGCTCGCCGCTTCGAAGGGGCTGCCGAAGGACAGAGCCGACCAGCTGGCCGCGGTCGCCTCGGGCCTGACCAGCCTCGCGCGGGGCGCGGCTCAGGTCTTCGAGGGTGGCACGGTGGCGCAGACCGTGGTCGAGATGGCCAACGGTTTCCTGTTCCTGATGTCGGTATCGGACGGTTCGTGCCTCGCGGTGCTCGGTTCGCCGGACAGCGATATCGGCTTGGTGGTGTACGAGATGACGCTGCTGGTCGACCGGGTCGGTCAGCAGATGACACCTGAGCTGCGTGCGCAACTACAGGGCGCGGTTCGACGGTGACGCCAGGCGGCGTCGGGCACTGAGGAGAGGAATGTGGACTCAGGGCGTTCGCGGAGCGGGCGATGGCTCGATGACCAGACCGGCCCGTGGCCTGGAGAGGCCGACAACGAGCGGGCCGGTGGCAGGCGTGCCCGTCGCAGGGCTGCCCGGGTGGCAGACGTCGAGGCGGAGCGAGCTCAGGTCATGGTGAACGAGGACTGGCTACACCATCCGGATCACGGAACGGGCCGTGATCCGGCGGAGTTCGACGTGACGGACTTCCGGGATCGCCTGCTCAGCGGGCCGAACTCGGAGCTTTACGGTGTCTCCAGCGGCAGGGACGCCTACGGTGCGGAAACCGGTGAGTTCACCGCGTTCGACGAACGCCCCGCCGAGTCCTCGGCGGAGCTGTCGTACCCGTCGATGCCCTCGTTTCCCTCGTTGCCGAGGCAGGCTGACGGGGAGTACCAGGAGGAGACCTCCTCCGGGCTGGTGCGGCCGTACTTCCGCACCCGCGGCCGGACAAGGCCGAGTTACGACCTCGCGATCGAGGCGCTCGTGCAGACGAGTGAGCGGGGCAGGGTGCTCGAGCGGGTCCGGGTACCGGAACACCGCTCCATCTGCGATCTGTGCCTGGACACTCGCTCGGTCGCCGAGGTAGCCGCGCTGCTGCGATTGCCGCTCGGCGTGGTGCGGGTCCTGGTTGGTGATGTTGCTGGTCTCGGGCTGGTTCTCGTGCATTCCGCGAACACCGCGGTGGGCGACCGGCCGAGTATCGAGTTCATGGAGAGGGTGCTCAGTGGGCTTCGGAGAATTTGACTCCGACGCGAACACGTCGGCGGCGGCGGGACCGACCTCATCGGCCAAGATCGTGGTGGCGGGCGGGTTTGGCGTCGGCAAGACCACGCTCGTCGGTGCGGTCTCCGAGATCGACCCGCTGACCACGGAGGCCTCGATGACCGAGGCCAGCGTCTCGGTCGACGACGTGTCGGCCACCCCGAACAAGACGACGACCACCGTCGCCATGGACTTCGGCCGGATCTCGCTGGACTCCGACCTGGTCCTGTACGTGTTCGGTACGCCGGGCCAGCACCGGTTCTGGTTCATGTGGGACGACCTGACACTCGGCGCCATCGGCGCGGTCGTGCTGGTGGACACCCGGCGCCTTTCGGACGCCTTCCCCTCGATCGACTTCTTCGAGAACCGGAAGTTGCCCTATGTCGTGGCCATCAACTGCTTCGATCGTCTGCTGCACCATCAGATCGAGGACGTACGACATGCGTTGACGATTTCCAACTCGGTGCCGATCATGGCCTGTGACGCGCGGGACCGGGATTCGGCGAAGCAGGTGCTGATCTCGGTGGTGCAGCACGCGATCGCTCACGACTCCGCGCTGCAGGCAGGCTGAGCGGAAAGTGGTCTAGATCTCCTTTCGGGTGCCGCCGTTGGGGTGAACTCCGCCAAGATCACATATTCGTGGTGGAGGTGGCTCCGGTCCGTCTTTTCGGTCATCCCGGTCGGGTGACCACACGTACGGCGATGCCCGGTGGTCGGACCCATCCGGTATTGGTGACCTGCTGATTCGTCTTCCGGGGTGCTTTGGGCGCTCTACCTGTCCCAGTATTCGGACACCAACGAGGGACGCGGACCGCGCTGGGCCGTGTACCGAGGGTGGTGGACGCGGCCAGGTGAGCAGGCTCGACAGGCTCGACAGGGCGAATAGTCTTGCGCCTGGAATCCCAAACCGGGTAGCAGGAGGGACAGTGACGGCTTTCGCCCAGCAATCGGGCAGTTTCGGCTGGCTCATCACCGACTTCGTGCGCCGGGTTCCCGGTGCCGCCCACGCGGTGGTCGTGTCGGCCGACGGACTGCTGCTGGCCGGATCCGACGGGTTGCCGCAGGACCGGGCCGAGCAACTGTCAGCCGTGGCATCCGGGCTGATCAGCCTCACGCAGGGTGCCGCACGGTGCTTCGAGGCGGGGCAGGTGAACCAGACCGTCGTGGAGATGGACCGTGGCTACCTGTTCCTGATGTCCATCAGTGATGGCTCCTGTCTTTCCGTGCTCGCCGCCCCGACCAGTGACATCGGCACGGTCGCCTACGAGATGACATTGCTGGTGGAACGAGTCGGCGAGCAGATGACGCCGGAGTTGCGTGCACAACTCCAGGGCGGTGTGCGGTAGCCGGATGAGATCACCGCGACGGGATCGGTACCGCTCCATGGTGCGGCCGTACACCCGAACAGGAGGACGCACGCGGCCCGGCCGCGACCTCGCGATGGAGGCATTGGTCTCAACCAGTGAGAGTGGTCGCTGTGGTGAAGCCCGCTCCGTCGAGCACAAAGGCATCTGCGACCTTTGCGTGGAGACCAGGTCGGTCGCCGAGGTTGCCGCGCACCTCGGCCTGCCGCTCGGCGTGGTGAAGGTGCTCGTCGGCGACCTCGCGGAGGCAGGCCTCGTGCGGATCCAGGAACCGAGCCTGCTCTTCGGCGACCGCACGTCGCTGGAGTTCATGGAGCGCGTCCTCGACGGCCTCCGCGCCCTCTGACCCCGCCCCCCAACCGCACTTTCCCGGGAAAGCGCGGTAAGCGGCGTGTGCAAGTACCGCGCTTTCCCGGGAAAGTGCGATGGCAGGCGTGTGCAAGTACCGCGCTTTCCCGGGAAAGTGCGATGTTGGGGCGGGGGGGGGCGTGGTGGGCTACTCGGGCTCTACCAGGGCTGCGGAGGTGATTCGATGCAGTGGGTAGCGCTCGTTCTCGGCACTCTCGAGCACGCCACCACCCACCCGCACCGGGGTGACCACTCGCTGGCTCGCGGTGCCGTGTGAGTCGACGAACCCGATCCACACCTCGCGCTGTTCCCTGGTCGCCCGGCTCAGCAACGCGAGCGTGGCCGAGGTGTCCGAACCTCCGCCCCTCGGCAGTCGCACCACGTCACCGCGGCGGCTCGACGCGGCACGGTCGCCCGCGCGAAGGTGGGTCAGCACGGCGGACAGCTGTTCCGAGCTGATCGTGGTCGGTTCGGCCACCACCGGCCTGGCCCGGCCCCGCGTGCGCGCCGCGACCCTTCTTCCGCTGGGCCGCAGGTCGAGTACGCGCCCGTCCGGGCCTTCGGCGGCCGGCGCGAACCCCGCCGCCCGCAGTGCGTCCATCACCTCGGCCAGCGGGTGAGAGCTGATGAGCACGGTCGGCGCGATCTTGCGCAGGTCCAGATCCGTAGCCGCCGAATGCCCGAGGACCTCCGCGATGAGCACCTCGTCGTCACAGCGCAGGAACGAGCCGGCCGCTCCACCGCGCAATCGTCCGTGCCTGCGTGCCACGTCGTCGATCAGGTAGGAAAGCGATTGCGGGACCGGGGTGGCCGATCGCTTACGGAACAGCTCGTGCAACTCGGCCGCGGTGCGACCGGTGTCCAGCGCCCGGCGCACGGAGACCTCGGTGACGCGGTAGACCGTGGCATGCCCGGATGACTCGACGTCGGCCACGGCGGCGAGTTCGGTGGCCAGGTCCTGCTCGAGCGGTCCTGGTGCGACCACGGTCAGGTCCGCCTGCACGAGGACGTGATCGACCGGATCGGGCAGAGCGTCGACCATCGCGCCGACGGCGCCCGGCCGGTCCCCGTCCAGCAGCGCACTCGCGGCGCTGCTCAGCGCCCCGAGCGCGATGGCCCCCATCGCTGCTGCCTCGGCCATGGTCCAGCGGACGATCTCGTCGCGCAGCCTGCCGCCGTGGCGGGGCGCGCGCCAGGCCAGCAGTGAGACGAACTCCTCGGTGCTCTTCACCCCCGTGCCGGGCCCGAGTGCGGCGAGCGCGTCGAGCACCCGCCTGCGGCCGGATGGGGCAAGGGGTCTGCGCAGGTCCTCAGAAAGGGGTGCCATCGCCTTGTCCCGCGAGTCCTTGCGGCCCGCGAGGCCAGGCAGCCGGGGCAGGTCCAGCCACGCCTGCGCCAGCGTCACCCAGCGCTGTGCCGGGGCGGAGGCGAGCCAGGAGTCGGTCAGCGTCGTCGGTACCCATTCCGGGTTGCTTTCCTGGCTGTCAGCCACCAGGCCCGCCCCCACGGCGAGTTCGGCCAGCAGTACCGCCCGCGACTCCTCGACCTCGAAGTCCTTCGCCAGCCTGCGGATCTCGCGGACGCCGAGACCGCCCGCCTTCAGCACCGGCGGGGGCTGAGCCGACCACGCGTGCAGCAGGGTTTCCATCTGCCGCAGGAACTCCATCGCCTCGCCAGCCGCGGCGGCGTCCACGCCGGACTGCCGGTGCGGATTGGTCGGCAGCGCAGGTTCGTCCAGGGAGCCCGGCCGGAAAACGCCACCGCGCAGTGCCATGCCGAGCTCCCGTGGCAGCTCCACCGTCCGGTCGTCGCGCCGGATCAGCAGGCCACGGGCCAGCAACCGCTGCACGGGGGTGTCGGCGTGTTCCAGCGGCACCTCGACGGCCGCGTCCTTGGTCTGTCCGATCGGCGGACCCGCGGCGAGGGCCTCCAGCAGCGCGCGCTCGTCGTTGCCGACCTCCGCGATCGCGGCTGAAAGGTCGGTGCAGGCGAGCGTGGGCAGCGAGCCGCCGAGGCCTGCGGGATAGGGGCCGAAGACCTCCCTGGCCCCTGGGGCGACCCTGACCGAATCGTGCCCGCCCCAGGCGAGAGCGCGCGAGCGCAGCAGCTCCAGCGAGTCGTGCACGCCGGTGCCGAGCAGTTCGGCGAGCCGGGCCTCGGTGATCGGCTCGGTGTCGGCCTCGGCGACCAGCAGGGCTTCCAGGGTCGCCAGGGTGAACGTGTCGAGGCTCTCGCAGGCACGGGCGACCGACCCAGGGGTGGCGGCCCGGGTGGCGAGCACGGTGGAGTCGGCTGGCGGCGGCGTGGCCAGATCACGCCGGGAGCGCAGCAGCGTGGCCAGCGACTCGTCGGAGGCCGAGCGCAGCCAGTCCGCAAGAGAGGTCGCGGGCATCGGGTTCCAGCCTACCTGGGTGCTCGCCCCCGAGCGCTGGTCAGGCACACTGTTGCGGACAGCAGGAACGTGTTCTGGAGGACGACGTGGCCAAGGCCGACAACGGTAAGCAGGAGCGCATCGATCCCACCTGGCCGAAAGTTCCGGAGGGGGAGCACCCGGTGTCGGAGCTGGCAGCCGACCGGCAGGGCGCGCTCTCGCCTTTCGGTGACATGGCCTTCCCGCTGGAATCGGTCCCCTACGTGCACCCCGAGACCGAGATCAACCGCTGATGACCAGGGACGTTGTTACTGGTCAGTCACCGGAGTAGGTGCCAGGTGACCGGCGGCACAGCGTTAGGGTTCCCCCAGTCCACACACGCGTCTCTGCGGGGGTATTCGCATGCCGGTTCCCGGTCCCGGTTACTCGATCACTGTCCGGGTGGAAGCACCGTCGTCGTCCAACGCCGCGGGTGACCTCACCACCGCCGTCGGACAGGTGGGCGGCGTGCTCACCGCGTTCGACGTGGTGGACTCCCACCCCGATGCGATCGTCGTCGACATCAGCGCGAACGTGCTCTCAGCTGAGCACGCCGACGACATCACCGCCGCGCTGGACGCCCTGCCCGGCGTCCGGGTGCGCAAGGTCTCCGACCGGACGTTCCTGATCCACCTCGGTGGCAAGATCGAGGTCACGCCCAAGGTCGCGCTGCGCAACCGTGACGACCTCTCCCGCGCCTACACCCCCGGTGTCGCCAGGGTCTGCCGCGCGATCGCCGCGAATCCCGAGGACGCCCGCAGGCTGACCATCAAGCGCAACACCGTCGCCGTGGTCACCGACGGCACCGCCGTTCTGGGCCTCGGCAACATAGGACCGGCCGCCGCACTGCCCGTGATGGAGGGCAAGGCGGCACTGTTCAAGAAGTTCGCCGACGTCGACGCCTGGCCGGTGTGCCTGGACACCCAGGACACCGAGGAGATCATCCGGATCGTCCGCGCACTGGCGCCGGTGTACGCCGGGATCAACCTCGAGGACATCGCCGCACCGCGCTGCTTCGAGATCGAAGCCAGGCTGCGCGAACAGCTCGACATCCCCGTGTTCCACGACGACCAGCACGGCACGGCGATCGTCGTCGTCGCCGCGCTGCGCAACGCGCTCCGGGTGGTCGGCAAGCCGATCGAGGAGTGCAAGATCGTCGTCAGCGGTGTCGGTGCGGCCGGCTCCGCCATCATCCGCCTGCTGCTGCGCAAGAACCCGGCCGACATCGTCGCCGCCGACATCGACGGCATCGTGCACACCGGCAGGCCGAACCTCGACGACAACCTCCGGCAGATCGCGGCGGCCACGAACCGTGACGGGATGTCCGGGACTCTGAACGACGCGCTTGTCGGTGCGGACGTGTTCATCGGGGTGTCGGCCCCCAACCTGTTCGGTGCGGACGAGGTCGCCACGATGGCCGACGACGCCGTGGTCTTCGCGCTGGCGAACCCGGATCCGGAGATCGACCCGCTGGAGGCGCAGCGCCACGCGGCGGTCGTGGCCACCGGCCGCAGTGACTACCCGAACCAGATCAACAACGTCCTCGCGTTCCCCGGCGTCTTCCGTGGGCTGCTCGACGCGCACGCCCACCACATCGACGACGAGATGCTGCTGGCCGCCGCCAATGCCATCGCCGATGTAGTGGATTCCGACCGGCTCAACGCCTCCTACATCGTGCCGAGCGTGTTCGACACCGCCGTCGCTCCCGCGGTCGCCGAGGCGGTCCGCGACGCGGTACGCGAGCAGCGCGGCGAATCCGAGTAGTCAGCCGGCCGTCTACTCCGTCAGCGAAGCCACCAGGCCGTCGACGTGCCCGACGGTGAAATCGCCGGAGGGCTCGTTCCGAAGCAGGAAATGCCAGGCGAACACCGGGCCGAGCAGCTGCGCGTGCACGATGTCGACGGTGGGACGAGTGGGCAGCTCGCCCCTGGCGACCGCACGATCCAGTAGCTCGGCCAGGCACTCCTGCTGGCGTGCGATGAACCTCTGCCGAAACCGTGCCGCGAGGCCTGGATCCGCGGTGACGTCGGCGAGCAGGGCAGGAACGGCCGCCGCGGCGGCAGGATTGGCGAGTTGGGCCACGATCTCGTCGAGCAGCGCCGACAGATCGCCGCGTAACGAGCCGCTGTCCGGCGGGGCCACGATGTCTTCGTCGTGCACGACGGAGGCGAAGACCATCTCCTGTCTGCTCGCGTAGCGGCGGTAGATGGCGGCCTTACCGATCCCGGCCCGTGCGGCCACGGCGTCCACGGTGAGCCGGGCGTAGCCATGCTCCACCAGTAACTCGCGGGTGGCGGTCACGATCGCGTGGTCCACCCGGCTGTCTCGCTTGCGACCGAGCCGTTGCTTCTCCGACCTCATGCTGCCACTATACGGAACGACAAGTTCCGGAACGGTTGGTTCCGTATATTGGGAGGTCTCATGACTCTGCTGGCCGGAAGGCTTCTGCTGGTTCTCGGAGTGCTGCACATGGCCGTTGCGATGGTCCTGAGCTGGGAGCAGGTGCCGGGATGGGTCCGCGGTGATCTCCGGTTCGCGCAAGGCGGACCGAGTATGAACGAGAGCACCGGTTGGTTCTGGATGAGCCTCGGCAGTTTCGCCGTGCCTCTGCTGGCGCTCGGTGCGTTGATCATCGCCTGCGCTCGTCGAAGGCAGACGGTTCCGGCTTCCGTCGGCTGGGGGATCGGCGTATGGGGCCTGGTGAGCGCGGCGGTCCTGGAGCCAACGCCGTTCTTGTTGCTGCTCGTACCGGCGACACTGATCGTTCTTGGCGCGCGGCGGCCGAGGGCGAACGGAGTGGGGGCAGCGGACGAATCGGCCAGGACTACTGTGAGTCCGTGAGTGAACTCAGCCACCTCGACGAAGCGGGTGCCGCTCGCATGGTCGACGTTTCCAGTAAGACGGCGAGCAGCCGGAGCGCGATGGCCACCGGCCTCGTGCGCACGACCACCGAGGTGATCGGGCTGCTGTCAGCGAACGGACTGCCCAAGGGCGACGCACTCGCGACAGCCAGGATCGCGGGCATCATGGGCGCGAAGCGCACTCCCGACCTCATCCCGCTGTGTCACCAGATCGCGCTTTCCGGTGTCGACGTGACCTTTGAGCTGGGTGAGCGTGAGGTCCGGATAGCCGCGACCGCGAAGACCACCGATCGGACCGGCGTGGAGATGGAAGCCCTCACGGCCGTCGCGGTCGCCGGGCTCACCGTGCACGACATGATCAAGGCGGTCGACCCCGCGGCCACGCTGGACGGGGTGCGGCTGGAAACCAAGAAGGGCGGCAAGGCGGGCGACTGGCGCCGCCCGGAGGACCGGGAGGAATCGTCGTGAGCCGTACCGCGAGGGTCATCGTCGCGTCCAACCGCGCGGCGGGTGGCGTCTACCCGGACCGGACGGGACCCGTCATCGCCGAGTGGCTCGCGCAACGCTCCTTCGAGGTGGCCGAACCGCTCGTCGTCGGGGACGGCGATCCCGTGGGCCTGGCGTTGCGGGAGTGCCTCGAGGCCGGCCCGCAGGTCATCATCACCACCGGGGGCACCGGGATCTCGCCGACCGACCGGACGCCGGAGGCGACCGCGCCGCTGCTGGACTACCAGCTGCCGGGCGTGGCGGACGCCGTGCGGGACGCGGGCCGTGACAAGGTGCCGACGGCGGTGCTGTCGCGGGGCCTGGCCGGGGTGGCAGGCCGGACCCTCGTTGTGAACCTGCCTGGCTCCAAGGGGGGAGTGCGGGACGGTCTGCAGGTACTGGACGAGATTCTGGACCACGCCGTGGACCAGCTCGCCGGTGGCGACCACGTTCACTCGGGCACCGGTGCACAGCATGAACTGGCCGAACAGGCAGGCAACGTCGCTGTCCGGGTCGAACTCGCCCAGGTGACCGAGTCCCCGCTGTCCGTCGAGGAGCATGCGTCGATGGTCGACGATCGGGCCGCGGGTGCCGTGGTGACCTTCGGCGGCGTGGTCCGCGATCACGACGGCGGCAAGTCGGTGACCTCGCTGTACTACGAGGGCCATCCGAGTGCGGGCGAGGTGCTTGCCGGGGTCGTCAACGAGGTCGCGGGCAGGCGACCGGGCGTACGTGCCGTGGCCGTCAGCCATCGGCTGGGCGCCTTGGACATCGGTGATGTCGCACTCGCCTGCGCGGTGGCAGCCGAGCATCGGGCAGCGGCGTTCGAGGCCTGCGCCGAACTCGTCGACGAGGTCAAGGCGCGGCTACCGGTGTGGAAGCACCAGCACTTCACCGATGGCACCGACGAATGGGTCAATTCCCCCTGATTGTGGCTTCGCGTAGCTGATCGTGGTGTGAAGCGGAAGGCCCCACCGCCCGGGGGATATGCGGTGGGGCCCACTCGCCTCGGCTAGCCGAAGATCACTTGGTGGCGATCTTCTGGCCGACCACGATGTAGTCCGGGTTCGAGATGAACTCGGAGTTCAGCTCGTGCAGCTGCTGGTAGCCGCCCTTGACGTCCAGCTCGTTGGCGATCTTGGTCAGCGTGTCGCCGGACTCGACGGTGTAGTCACCATCGGGGTTGGACTTCGCCGTACCGCTCAGCGCCGGAGCAACCTGCTTCGGGGCGGGAGCGCTCTGCTCCTTCACGGTGGGAGCGCTGCGGGGCTCCTCCGCCTTCTGTGATCCCTGGGTGTTCGTGCCCTGGTAGCTGCCAGAGGCACCGGCCTTCTGACCGCACACCGGCCATGCGCCGATGCCCTGGCCCTGCAGCACGTTCTCGGCAACGCGGATCTGCTCGGCGCGCGACGCGTTGTGCGCGCTGCCAGTGCCGCCGTAGGCCTTCCAGGTGCTGTCCTTGAACTGGAGCCCGCCGGAGTAACCGTTACCGGTGTTGATGCTCCAGTTGCCGCCGCTCTCGCACTGGGCGACGGCGTCCCAGTTGACGTCGGATGCCTGCGCGGGGGTCGCAGCGATCGCCAGCGGGGCACCTACCGCCAGGCCCGCAACAGCCACGCGAGCGATGTGACGGGAGGCAGCGGAGGTCTTGCGGTGTTTGCCACGGTAAGTCATTGCGACTCGATCTCATCTTCCGCGCCTGCGGATCGTGCAGAGGTCAGGCCACGTGGACCTGGCCGGGCCGTTCGTCTGGCCGGCCGACGGCTCCGGTGCACGCACCGGCTCCGCCCCCTCGTGCCCCTGTCCGGAAGTTTTCTTTCGCTCGGGGTTTGGGTCCAGGATCCCGTCGGACAGGGCACGGCGCCACGGAATCCTGGTCTTGCTCTGGTCGGTCGGGGCCAACCGAGAAGCGACGGTACGTAACGACGAGCGTGATCGGAAATTATTCTGGACGTGTCCTACGTCACAGTAACGGCACGCAACCTATAACGATCCTGCACTTTTCGCAGGTCAGAGCTCCGTTATCTAGCCGTTTCCTAGTCGAGATATTTCACCCATAGTGAGGTCTGGGTCACGTCGTTTTGCTGCGACTGGGCCGTTCGCGCACTACATTCAGACCGTGTGTTCCAGGCCGGAGAAGGTGCGTGAGCGGACGCGCGAAGGGCACGGACATGATCCACTTCGGGCATCATCGACCATGCGAGCAACCGCAGGGTAAACACCGTATCTATACGGGCTCACGACTCCGCGAACCCCGGTTCACGCCGCGATTCGGCCGGGCGCTCCGGCGGCTCTCGTCCCGATTTTTCAGCCTCCCGCGAACGGAGGCAGCACATCGAGCTCCCCGCCGTCCGGCAGCGGCCTCGCGGTGTCGCGGACCGCTACGCCGTCCAGCAGGAAGCCGGCCGCCTCCAGGATGCGGGGCAGGCCTTCGGGGTGGCGTTCGCGCAGTGCGGCCACCGCGTCTGCCACGGTCGCTGCCGAGTGCAGGTGCAGGGTCTCCTCCTCCACCCCGGCCGCCGCGCGCGCCGAAGCGAAGAAACGGACGAGCAGGGTGGTGGTGCCGTGTTCGACGACCGGGGGAGCGAAAGCCCGCCCCGGGCCGGCAGAGCCGCTCATGCTCAGCCTCCGATCGCGCTCATCGGCCGGATGGGCTGGGCGAAACCGGATTCGTTGATCTCGTGTCCCGGCAGTTTGGCCCACATGGTGTCCCGCCAGGCCTTGGCGATGTCCTCGTCGCTGGCGCCCGTACGCAGCAGTCGCCGCAGGTCGGTTTCCTCGGAACTGAACAGGCAGGAACGGATGGCGCCGTCCGCGGTGAGCCGGGTGCGCTCGCAGGCCGCGCAGAACGGCCGGGTGACCGATGCGATCACTCCCACCTCGGCAGGGCCACCGTTGACCAGCCAGCGCTCGGCGGGCGCGCCTCCGCGCTCCTTCTTGCTCGGCTCCAGGGTGTATTCGGTCCGCAGGAGTCCGAGGATCTCCTCGGCGGTGATCATCTCGCCGCGGTTCCAGCCGTGCTGGGCGTCCAGCGGCATCTGCTCGATGAACCGCAGCTGGTAGCCGTTGTCGAGGCAGTAGCCGAGCAGTGGAACGGCCTCGTGCTCGTTCAGTCCGCGAATCAGCACGGCGTTGATCTTCACGGGATCCAGTCCCGCCTCCTTGGCCGCGGCGAGGCCGCTCAGCACGTGCGGCAGGCGGTCGCGCCGCGTGATCCGCTCGAACGTGCTGGGGTCGATGGAGTCGAGCGAGACGTTGATCCGGTCCAGACCGGCCTCGGCGAGTCCGGCCGCACGCTTGGCGAGGCCGATGGCGTTCGTGGTCATCGAAAGCCGGGGCCGGGGCCGCAGTGCCGAGACCGCACCGACCAGGCGTTCCAGGCCGGCGCGCAGGAGTGGCTCGCCACCGGTCAGGCGGATGTCGGTGACCCCGAGCCGTTCGACGGCCACGCGCAGCAGCCGGATCAGCTCGTCGTCGGACAACACCTCGTCACTCGGCATCCACTCGAGGCCGTCCTCCGGCATACAGTATGTACACCGCAGATTGCATTTGTCGGTCAGTGAGACGCGCAGGTCGGTCGCCACTCGGCCGTAGGTGTCCACGAGGGCGGGATTGTCTGGCCGGGGAGTGTTGCTGGCCGGTCCTTTGCCTGGAATCCGGGGCACACCGAGATCAACCGCTGTCATCTTTGCCAGCGTAATGCCGGATTCAACATGACGGCAGGTCTGCCGACCACGGGTTGGGAACGTATCCGCGCCGAGATCTTCGGCTGCCGAAGCGCTGCTATAGCAGATTCGACCGAGGCTACGGTAGAAATTCCGCATCTGCGGAGATAATCTCTGTTTTATGCCGCAGTTCCGTTTCTCCGAGGCCGCCCGCCTGCTCGGCGTCAGCGATGACACCGTGCGCAGATGGGTTCGCGCTGGACAGCTGTCCGCCCTGACGGATCAGGCAGGGCGCGGGGTCGTCGACGGCGCGGAACTGGCCGCGTTCGCCAGGAGCAACGCGGAGGATCCACATGATCCGTCCGGCATCGGCAGGTCTGCCCGTAATCGTTTCGTCGGTCTGGTGACCGAGGTGGTGGCGGACAAGGTCATGGCGAAGGTCGAGTTGCAGTGCGGAACGCACCGGCTGACCTCGCTGATGAGCTCGGACGCCGTCGACGAACTGGGACTCAAGCCGGGGGTGCTCGCCGTCGCCGTGGTCAAGGCGACGCATGTGGTGGTGGAGACGCCGGGGGGCACCCGATGAAGCGGGGGTTGGTCGTTCTGCTCGTCCCAGCGCTGTTCGCCACCGGGTGCGGCGCTCTTGCGGAGGGTGACCGCGGTGTCCCGCTGAACGTATTCGCGGCCGCGTCGCTGACCGAGTCGTTCGGCGCGCTGGAGCGCCGGTTCGAACAGGACAACCCCGACGTCGATGTCCGGTTGAACCTCGCGGGCTCGGCCACGCTCGCACAGCAGATCGTCGAGGGCGCGCCCGCCGACGTCTTCGCGGCGGCCGATGTCGCCACGATGAACACCGTTGTGGACTCGGGACGCACCGGCGGACAGCCCGAAAGCTTCGCGACGAACGCCCTCACCATCGTGGTTCCCCCTGGAAATCCGGCCGGGGTGCGTACGCTCGACGACCTGGCGCGGCCAGGCCGCGTCGTTGTGGTGTGCGCGCCGGAGGTCCCCTGCGGTGCGGCGACACAGGAGATGGAGCGCGCCGCGGACGTCGAATTGACACCGGCCAGCGAGGAGCAGGATGTCAAGGCGGTACTGAACAAGGTCGTCGCGGGTGAGGCCGACGCGGGGATCGTCTATGTCAGCGATGCCTTCGCCGCGGGGGCCCAGGTCGAGTCCGTCGCCGTCGAGGAAGCGGCAACGGCGGTCAACACCTACTCGATCGCCACCGTGCGGTCCTCGTCTCAGGCGGAGGTGGCCAGGCGCTTCACCCAGTTCGTGCTCGGAGCGGCAGGCCGCGAGGAACTGGGCAGGGTGGGCTTTGGCGCGCCCTGACCCTCGGATGCGGACCGGTGTTCCCCGCGCGCTCTGGGTGCCGGCCGTGGTCGCGCTCGCGCTGGTGTTGCTGCCGGTGGCGGGCCTTGTCGTCCGCACCGACCTGACCCGGCTGCCGGAACTGATCACCGCTCCGGCGGCGCTTCGAGCACTGGACCTTTCGCTGACCACCGCCGCGATGTCCACCGTGCTCTGCGTGTTGCTCGGCGTGCCACTGGCCGTTGTGCTGGCGCGAACGCGGGCGCGCGGGGTCAGGGTGCTGCGTGCGGTGGTGCTGCTGCCATTGGTGCTGCCACCCGTGGTGGGTGGGCTCGCGCTGCTGTACCTATTGGGCCGCAACGGTTTTCTCGGCTACCTACTGGATGTGACCGCAGGGGTACGCCTGCCGTTCACCACCGCGGCGGTCGTGATCGCACAGACCTTTGTCGCGATGCCCTTTCTCGTGGTGAGTCTGGAAGGTGCATTACGCGGCGGTGGCGACGCCTATGAGCGGGTCGCGGCGACCCTCGGAGCCCGGCCGTGGACGGTTTTCCGCCGGGTGACCCTGCCGCTGCTGCTTCCCGCGCTCGGCTCGGGTGTCGTGCTCAGCTTCGCCAGGGCGCTCGGCGAGTTCGGTGCGACGATCACCTTCGCCGGCAGCCTCGAGGGCGTCACCCGGACTCTTCCCCTTGAGGTCTACACCCAGTCACAGGCCGACGTGGACAGTGCGATCGCCCTGTCGTTGTTGCTGATCGTGGTGGCTGTCCTGGTGATCGCCGTCGCACGGCCGAGGGCACTGGAGGGTGTGCACTCGGGCGGGGGAGGCCGCGGGTGAGCGCCGTGTACGCGGAGCTGTCGCTACGCCAGGGCGGCTTCCAGTTGGAGGTCACACTCGAGGTCCCGGCAGGTTCGGTGCTGGCGATCCTCGGACCAAACGGCTCCGGCAAGTCCACTGTGCTCGGTTGCCTGGCCGGGTTGTTGACCCCGGAACGCGGCTCCGTCACCGTGAATGGGCGAGTGTTGACCGACGTGCGGCAGCGTGTGCTGGTGCCGCCCGAGTCAAGGCACGTCGGCCTGCTGGCGCAGGATCCGCTGCTCTTCCCGCATCTGTCCGTGCTCGACAACGTCGCCTTCGCGCCCCGCTCCCTCGGGGTGGGCAGGAGAGCCGCTCGGGAACGCGCACTGCACTGGCTTTCAGAGGTGGACGCGACGGATCTCGCCGGTCGCAGGCCCGCACAGCTCTCCGGCGGCCAAGCACAACGGGTGGCGGTCGCAAGGGCGCTGGCGGGTGAACCGGGATTGTTACTGCTGGACGAGCCGCTTGCCGCACTCGACGTTGACGCGGCGCCCGCGATCCGTGGCCTGTTGCGCAGGGTGCTGCGTTCACCCGGCGACGCGCCCGCCGCCGTGCTGGTGACCCACGATCCGCTGGACGCGCTGTCACTCGCCGACCAGGTGGTGGTGCTCGCCGAAGGCCGGATCGTCGAGCAGGGCGCCACTCGCGACGTGCTCGCCGAGCCGCGTACACCGTTCACCGCGCGAATCGCGGGAGTCAACCTCGTCGGCGGCACGGCCGTGGCAGGCGGACTGCGAACGCGGACCGGGGAGCTGATCAGCGGCCTGCTCGCGGACGACGTCGCCGCAGGCGATCCTGCGGTCGCCGTGTTCGCCCCCGCCGCGGTGGCCGTCTACCCACCGTGGGCGGCGACCGGGGGCAGTCCGCGCAACACGGTGACGACTACCGTCGCGACCCTCCAGCCGCACGGTGACCTGGTCCGGCTGCACACGGCCGGGGACGGACAGTGGGCCGCCGGGCTGACCGCCGATCTGACCAGGGCGGCCGTCGCCGAGCTGGCACTCGAACCGGGCAACGAAGTCCGGCTGGTGGTCAAGACCACGATGGTGCGGGTGCATCCGGCCAGGTCCGTGCGGTAAGCGCGGAGGCCGTTGAGAGCGGTTCGGTGATCGCCGAAACAGCTACGCTCGGGGCCATGAGCGAGCCGCAGTGGAACTACCTGACCGACATGGACGGCGTGCTGGTGCACGAGGAACACCTGGTGCCGAGGGCGGATGAGTTCCTCGCCGAGTTGAGGTCGAACGGAATCAAGTTTCTGGTTCTGACGAACAACTCCATCTACACCCCGCGAGATCTGCGGGCCAGGCTGCAGCGGACCGGCCTGGACGTGCCGGAGGAGGCGATCTGGACCTCCGCGCTGGCCACTGCGAAGTTCCTCGACACGCAGCGGCCGAACGGGTCGGCGTTCGTCATCGGTGAGGCCGGGCTGACGACGGCGCTGCACGAGGCGGGCTACGTGCTCACCGACCGCGATCCGGACTACGTCGTACTCGGTGAGACCAGGACGTACAGTTTCACCGCGATCACCAAGGCGATCCGGCTGATCGAGGCGGGCGCGAAGTTCATCGCGACGAATCCCGACGCAACCGGACCCAGCCTGGAGGGCTCGCTGCCTGCCACCGGCTCTATCGCCGCGTTGATCGAAAGGGCGACCGGCCGCCAGCCCTACTACGTCGGAAAGCCGAACCCGTTGATGATGCGCTCGGCATTGCGCTCGCTCGGTGCGCACTCGGAGCACACCCTGATGATCGGCGATCGGATGGACACCGACATCCATTCGGGAATCGAGGCGGGCCTGCAGACGATTCTCGTCCTGACCGGGATCTCCACCAGGGAGTCCGCCGAGCGCTACCCTTACCGGCCGACGCTGGTGATCGACTCGGTCGCCGACCTGCTCGGGCGTAGCGGCGACCCGTTCCAGACGGCCTGACCCGGGGCGTTGCTGAGCCGGGGCTTATCGTCGGGGGGTGAGCGAGGAGCAGCAGCCAGGCGACGGTGCGGTGTCCACCTTCGTGGTCGGTGACGTGCACGGGCACCGGGACGAGCTCGCCGACGCCCTGCGTGAGCACCGCCTGCTGGACGAGGACGACAACTGGGCAGGCGGCGAGTCGCACCTGTGGTTCCTCGGCGACTTCGTGGATCGCGGGCCGGACGGTATCGGCGCCATCGACCTGGTGATGCGGCTACAGCAGCAGGCCGAGGAGGCGGGCGGATTCGTACAGACACTGCTCGGTAACCACGAGATCCTGCTACTCGGGATGTACCACTTCGGGGACACCGATGTGCCCTCCGACTTCGGTCCGCGCAGTTTCGCCCGTAGCTGGGAGATCAACGGCGGGCAGTTGTCCGACCTGGACCGGCTCAACGACGATCACGTGGAGTGGCTCTCCAACCGGCCACTGATCGCGCAAGCCGCCGACCACCTGCTGATGCACTCGGACACCCTCGAATACCTCGACTGGGGCGGTGACCCTGAGGAGATCAACGAGACCGTCCGCGAGATCCTCGCCAGTGACGACCTCATCCAGTGGTGGGAGGTCTGGCGGCGGATGACCACGCGGTACGCGTTCCGCGGCCCGAACGGGCCCGCGGTGGCCTCGGCGCTGCTCAAGCGCTTCGGCGGCACCCGGGTCGTGCACGGGCACAGCGTCATCGCCGATCAGCTCGGCATCCACCCGACCCAGATCGAGGAGCCGTACCTCTATGCGGGCGGCCAGGTGCTGGGCATCGACGGCGGGCTGTTCGTCGGCGGCCCCTGCCTGGTGATCCGCCTGCCCTGGTCCCCGACCGACTGAGCCTCGCGGGGGTTGCCCCGCGACTTTCGTCGGGGGCCGTTAACACCCACCGGCACGGTTGAGCTGCGGATTCGCCATTCCACACGGTTATCTGTGAAATCTCCACCATTGAGCCCCTCATGTGCTGCTGGCTAGCTTCGCCGCACACGAAAGTCCCCACGTGAGGAGTTCGACGTGTCCCGAAAGTTGTTCGCAGCCCTTGCGCTGCTGTTCTCTCTTGCGCTCGCTCAGCTGGTCGGCGGTCCGGTCGCGGTCGCGGCCGAACCGGGCACCGAACAGGTCCGGACGCTGTACTACGACTCCAGTGGTGCCGCGGAGTTCGTCAGTGCCGTGGACGCGGGCGCCCGGGTATGGAACGAGAGCGTCAGCAACGTCCGCCTCGTCAAGGGGCAGCCCGCGACCATCACCATCCGCGCCGACGACGGCTGGCCGAGGGCCTACGTGCAGCGGCTCGGGCAGGGCACCATCTATATGGGCAGGCAGGCCGTACGCGAAGGCCACGACGTCATCCGGATCGCCGCCCACGAACTCGGGCACATCCTGGGCCTGCCCGACCGCCGCACCGGGTTGTGCCAGGACCTGATGTCCGGCGCAAGCGCCGGCACGAGCTGCAAGAACCCCAACCCGAATGCCGCCGAGATCGCCGAGGTCGAGTCGAACTTCGGCCGGAGTCTGCGCAGCGCCGAGTCCTTCGCCGGCGTGTTCGCCGAGGGCGCGCCCGCCCTGGCCCGCCGATAGGCGAATGGGGCGGAACCGGATCAGACCAGCAGGTTGCCCTCGAACACCGTGACCGAGGCGCCGATCAGCCGCACCCGGTCGCCGTCCGGTACGGCCCGCACGATCCCGCCTCGCTGCGACGCCTGCTCGCCCACCAGTTCCGGCTTCGCCAAGCGTTCCGCCCAGAACGGGGCGAGTGTGCAGTGCGCCGAACCGGTCACCGGGTCCTCGTCGATGCCGACACGAGGCCCGAAGACGCGGCTGACGAAGTCGATGCCGTCCCGGTCGCCGGGGGCCGTGACGATCAGGGCCCTCGCGGCGATTCGGGAAACAGCCTCGATGTCGGGGCGCAGGTTCCGCACCTGCGCGGCATCGGCGACCTGGACGAGTACGTCGGAAACGCCCCGCCCGGTGTACTCGAGGTCCTCGGCGGTGAACCCGGGCAGCGCGGGGGAGACCTCCGCGAGTAGCGCGGGGTCGGCCTTCGGTGGATCGGCCGGGAAGTCCATTCGCACCCCGCCCTCGGCCGGAGTGCAGCGAAGCAGGCCACTGCGGGTGGTGAAGACCTGCTGCCCGCCGAGCACGTGAGCGGTGGCGAGGGTGGCGTGCCCGCACAGGTCGACCTCTGCGGTAGGGGTGAACCAGCGCAGCGGTTTCGGCGCGTCCTCGTCGACGGCGACCTGCACGAACGCCGTTTCCGAGTGCTTCAGCTCAGTGGCGACCGACTGCATCCAGGCCGGATCGGCCGGTTCGTCCAGCAGGACCACTCCAGCCGTGTTGCCCGCGAAGGCATCATTGGTGAAGGCATCGACCAAGTAGAGGCGCATGTCCCGACCCTAGCGAACCCTCCATCTGCAGATGGCCGATTTTCCGCCTGGTTCCTACACTCGCGGACGTAGTCGCGTGACCGCCGTCACGCCCTTTCTCGACGCTACTCGGAGGCGACATGCCACAGGCGCCCGCGGTTCCCAGCTACGCATCGGGAATCTCCGACGTGCCGCTGCTTGGCGACACGATCGGCGACAACTTCGATCGGACGGTGGCCGCCTTCGCGGACCGGGACGCGCTGGTCGATCGGGAAACGGGCAGGCGATGGAGCTACCGGGAACTGGCCGCTGAGGTCGACGCGCTGGCTCTGGGTCTCCTGGAGTCCGGTGTGGACAAAGGTGACCGGGTGGGCATCTGGGCACCCAACTGTGCGGAGTGGACGTTCACCCAGTACGCGACGGCCAAGATCGGCGCCATCCTGGTCAACATCAACCCCGCCTACCGTTCCCATGAGCTGGAGTTCGTGCTGAACCAGGCAGGCATCAGGGTGCTGGTGGCCGCGCCGTCCTTCAAGACGTCGGACTACGCCGCGATGATCGAGGACGTACGGCCTCGGTGCGCTGGGCTGGAGCGGGTGTTGCTGCTCGGCGGCGACGAGTGGCAGCAGGTGCTGGAACAGGGCAGGACGGCGGACGCTGAGCGGCTCGCCCTGGCACAGGCCGCGCTGAGTGCCGACGACCCGATCAACATCCAGTACACCTCGGGCACCACCGGCTTTCCCAAGGGCGCCACGCTGAGCCACCACAACATCCTGAACAACGGCTTCTTCGTCGGCGAACTCTGTGGGTACACCGAAGCCGACCGGGTCTGCATCCCGGTGCCCTTCTACCACTGCTTCGGCATGGTGATGGGCAATCTCGCCTGTACCAGCCACGGCAGCTGCATGGTGATCCCGGCGCCGTCGTTCGATCCGAAGGCCACCCTCGACGCGGTCGCCGCCGAGCAGTGCACCTCGCTGTACGGGGTGCCGACGATGTTCATCGCCGAACTCGCCGAACCGGGCTTCGCCGACTACGACCTGAGCAGCCTGCGCACCGGGATCATGGCCGGTTCGCCCTGCCCGGTCGAGGTGATGAAGCAGGTCATCGAGCAGATGGGCATGGCGGAGGTGTCGATCTGTTACGGGATGACCGAGACCTCGCCGGTCTCCACCCAGACCCGTGCCGACGACTCCGTCGACCGGCGCGTGTCCACAGTCGGGCGGGTCGGGCCACATATCGAGGTCAAGGTGGTGGACCCGGAAACCGGGCTCACGGTGCCGCGCGGCGAGCCGGGAGAGCTGTGCACGCGCGGCTACTCGGTGATGCTCGGCTACTGGGAACAGCCGGACAAGACCGCCGAGGCGATCGACCGGGCGCGCTGGATGCATACCGGTGATCTCGCGGTCATGGACGACGAGGGGTACGTCAACATCACCGGCCGGATCAAGGACATGGTGATCCGGGGCGGGGAGAACCTGTATCCGCGGGAGATCGAGGAGTTCCTCTACACCCATCCGGACATCCTCGACGCCCAGGTCGTCGGTGTACCGGATGCGAAGTACGGCGAGGAGCTGATGGCCTGGGTGCGCATGCGGGAGGGCGCGGAGGCGCTGTCCGCCGAAAGCCTGCGCGAGTTCTGCCACGGCAAGCTCGCGCACTACAAGATTCCCCGCTATGTGCACGTCGTCGACGAGTTCCCCATGACGGTGACCGGCAAGGTGCGCAAGGTGGAGATGCGGGAGAAATCGATCGATCTGCTGGGGCTGAACGGAGCGAGGAACGAGACGGAGCAGCCGAGGACCTAGTGCCGGGCCACACCAGGCCGAGTTCACGGGCGCGGGCACCGGCCTGGAAGCGGGACTCCGCGCCGAGGACGCCCATCAGTTCCGCCACGCGCCGCCGTAGGTCCGCAGGCCGAGGCCGAACGTGCGATCGCGGGCGGCACCGAACACAGGACGGCCACCGAGGTCGCGGCCGCGCTGCGGCTCACAGATGCGGATCCGTCCAGACTGGAGGGATGAACTAGGAGCGCAGCGAACTCTCGATCTGTTCGGTGGCGAGGCGGCGGGGAGCGACGTAGTACAACACCGACCCGGCGGGCAGTTCGATCTCCCATGCCGGGTTGACCAACAGCCCCTCGTCCGTACGCGCGGCGAGCAGGGTCGCGTCGTGCTCCTTGCCGAGCCGGGATTTGCATTCGCCGACCCGGATGGGACCGAGCGATACCGGCAGCGGAGCCGAGTACGTGTTCGCCCCGCCGTGGGTCATCAGTTCCGCGTACACCTCGGCGATACCCGGCGACTGCAGTTCCTCGGTAACCATTCGCGGTGTGTGCCACTGCACGGCGCGGATTCCCGCGTTGACATAGGCGAGATGCCGCGCGCGAGCGATGTCGCGCAGGGTCACCACCACGTGTGCGCCCGAATGGACGTGGTCCACGGTCACCGCGATCGCGAGCGCCTCGTTGTCGTCGCGTGCGTCGACCAGCACGGTGGCCGCCCGCTGGACCCCTGCGCGGCGTAACACATCGGAGTCGGTCGGTTCGCCGCGTACGAACTCGATGTCCCTGTCGGGCATGGGATGGGTGATGACCTCGTCCCATGCGCAGACCACCACCCGCCTGTTTCCCTCGGCCAGCAGTTCGTCGGCTATGCGTTCCGTGCGCCCCGCGGTGTAGCCGATCAGGACGAGATGGTTGGAGCTGTCCACGGTGATCCCGCCCTGCATACGGCGTCCCTTCGCTTTCTCCAGCACTGCGGCGAGGTTGGTGAAGATGGTGGTCAGTGTGACGATGCCGCCGATGATCACGTACGCACCGACGACATGGCCTGCCCCGGTCTCTGGGAAGAAGTCCCCGTAACCGACGGTCGCCGCCGTGACGACGAAGAACCACCAGTAGTTGGCCGGGTCGACGATGCCGCTGTCCGCGCCCTCGGCCAGCGCCATCAACGGCCAACTGGTCACGAACAGAACCACGATCACCGCGATCGGCGTGACCCAGCTGCGCAGGAACGCCAGGCGAGTGAGCAGCCTCGCGAGAAAGAACGGCACCTGATCACTCCCGGATGGACAGAAAACGCGGTCGCTCCCACCCTAATGGTGGCCGAGGACCTGCCGCCGGATCATTCAGCGGCGGCCTCGGCGAAGTCCTTTGCGTCCTCCTCGCCGAATGTCTCCTCGAGCTGCTCCGGTGAGTAGTCCAGGTCGATCTTCTCCACGGCGGCGCCGCGGGCCGACTCGATCGCTCCCAGCCTGCGCTGAGCGCGGTCGGCCGCGTACTGCGTGAACTCGTTCGGGTCGATACCGAACGGGAACTCGTCGAACTGGTCGTTCACCCACTGGATCATGTTGAGCGCGTGCGGCAGGAGTACGCCCATCCGCTGTTGCACCACCTCCCACAGCGAGTCGTCCGCTGCGATGTGCCTGCGACAGGTGAAGGTGCCCCATGCCATATGCCTGCGCTCGTCGTCACCGATCCGCCGGATCAGTTCCTGCATGCCGGGCAGGATGTTCCTGGAGGTGCAGACCTTCTGCCAGGCGTAGTAGCCGGTGAGTGCCAGAGACCCCTCGATGACGTGGTTGTAGGTGACGCTCGCCCTGATCTGGTTGACCGGGCTGGGATCGGACTCGAGCACGCCGAGTGATTCCGGCAGCTCCTCGTAGAAGAGCTTGCGGTAGTGCGGATTCTCGGACACGAATGGATGCAGGTCATCGGTCAGCCCGACCGCGTCCATCCAGCGCCGGAAGACCTCCGTGTGCTTGGCTTCCTCGAAGCAGAACTGCGTCAAGTACATCTCGTCGCCCAGCCTGCCCTCGCTGGCCATCGCCTTCATGAACGGCTGGATGTCCTCGGTCACCGCCTCCTCACCCGCGATGAACTGTGCGCACAGGTAAGTCGCCGATCGCTTCTGTTCGTCGGTCAGGGTGCTCCAGTCCTCGGCGTCGCGGCTGAAGTCGATGTCAGCGGGATTCCAGAACTTCTTGTTTCCCTTGACGAACAGCCGCAGCGGGAACGAGTCCCAGTTGAGCCCGCCGCGTTGCAGTGACTGGAAGCCGGTGCGCTGCGGTGTGGACGTGACAGTCATGGAAGCGCCCTTCCTGTTGTCCTCGCACCCCGGACCTCGCTGTCCGGAGTGGACGAATACTGACGGATGGCCGGAGCGATCACCGCGCAGACGGATTCCGCGGCTTCGACGGCGGAGTGGGTGGGCAGCACCAGGTGGCTCAGCGACAATCGGACGACGGTTTCGGCGAGCAGACCGGCCGAGGCGGCGTCGAGTTCGGGCACCCGCTCGAGGTAGTGCGTCGCGGCGACCTCGGTGGCCGCGCGCAGTACGGGCTCACCGCGAGTGGTGAGCAGCGGCAGCAGGTCCTCGCCCTCGCCGGTGCCGAGGGCCGCGGCGGCCAGCCGGTTCTCCCTCGCGTGCTCGACCGTGTAGATCACGGCGAGGCGGATGCCCTCGATCAGGTCGTCGGTGCTGGCCAGGCGTTGTTTGATGCCGTCGAGAAACTCCGAAGCCGTGCGCAGGGCGACAGCCTGGGCAAGGGCGGTTTTGCTGCCGAACTCGTTGTAGACGGTCTGCCTGCTTACGCCCACTCTGCCCGCGACGTCGACCATGCGCAGGCGGCCGTAGCCGTGGTCGGCGAGCAGTTCGGTGGCGGCGTCGAGCAGTTCCTCGCGCAGGGACGCCCTGACCCGCTGGGAGTAGGTGGTGATCTCGGACACACAGCCAGTTTGACACGCACCCCCTTTATGTCAAGTAGCTGTACGCTCAGCCGTCCGCTGTACAGCCCGCGGGCACAACGGGTTAGTTCCCCAATGTGGCATTCGGGACGTTAGATGTCCCCAATGCCACATTGGGGACGTTGAAGTTCCCGAATGCCACATTGGGGAACTACGCCATCCTTGCCCAGGGGGCGCGGCCGGCCTTGCGGTTACCGTGGACCGAGTGGGGACGACTATCGGTTTCGACCTGGACATGACGCTGATCGATCCGCGACCGGGGATGGTCGCGGCGATGAACGCACTCGCGGCCGAAACCGGCCTGCCGCTGGACGGTGAGTACTTCGCCGCGCACCTTGGTCCGCCGCTGGACCACGTCCTGCGGGAATTCGGGGCGCCCGAGGCCGAACTGCCAGCACTGGTGGCCCGGTTCAGGCAGACCTATCCCGCGATCGTGATCCCTCGCACGGTGGCGCTGCCCGGTGCGGAAAACGCGATCAAGGCTGTCCGGGAGGCCGGGCACGAGGTGCTGGTGGTGACCGGGAAGTACGGGCCGAACGCGGCGCTGCACCTGGATGCACTTGGCCTGCGGGTCGACCACCTGGTCGGCGAACTGTGGGCCGCCGGCAAGGCGAGGGCGCTGCGCGACCACGCTGCGACGGTCTACGTCGGTGACCACCGGGGTGACGTCCTCGGTGCACTCGCAGCCGGGGTGCTGCCGGTCGGAGTCACCACCGGCCCCTGCCCGAGGGAGGAGTTGCTCGACGCGGGAGCGGAGGTCGTGCTCGACTCGCTCGAGCAGTTCCCGGCCTGGCTGGTGGGTCGCGCGTCCGCTACGCCTTCGCGGCCGGGCTACCGGAACCCGGTCGGCGACCCTCCCGGACCAGCGCGATGAGCCCCAGCGCGAGGCCGAGCGGGGTGATGACACCTGCGGCGGCGCTCAACCACACCGGCAGATCCTGTAGTCCCGCGGCGAACATCACGAACACCGCGACGACAGCGACCATGCCGATCGCGAACAGCACCACTCCCGTTCTCATCAACGGCGACATCCGTGTGGTCCTGTTCGGGTCCTTCGAAGAGGCGTCGCGCGCTGCTTGCTCCATACCGACATGGTAATCGGACGGTATCTGCTTCTCATGACGACAGGTCCCGGGATAGGCTTGGCCGACGCGCGTCCTGGGTACGCCCTGGGGCGCGTTCGTCGTGCATGGCCGGGTGGTCGTGCGGACTCGGTTGCAGAGCAAAGGAACGGTGAGGGCAGTGCCGACCGGCAAGGTCAAGTGGTACGACGCGGAGAAGGGGTTCGGCTTCGTCACCCAGGAGGGTGGGGAGGACGTCTACATCCGTAAGGCGGCACTACCGCAGGGCGTGGAAGCCCTCAAGGCAGGCCAACGCCTGGAGTTCGGTGTAGCCGACGGTCGTCGGGGGCCGCAGGCACTGTCCGTCCGGCTGCTGGATCCGCCGCCCTCGGTCGCCGAGGCGCGCAGGCGTCCCGCCGAGGAACTGCACGGGCTCATCGAGGACATGATCAAGCTGCTCGAGATGCGGGTCCAGCCCGATCTGCGCCGCGGCCGCTACCCGGACCGCAAGAACATCAAGCGCATCGCCGAGGTGATGCGGGCCGTGGCGCGCGACCTCGACCCCTGATCCGGCCGGTGTTCACGCGACCCGCGATGCCCAGAGGCGCTGTCAGGCGGTGACGTGGAGGGACCACACGGCGCGCATGAGGAGTTCCGGGTTTCCGGCCTCGTCGACGACGTAGGCCGCGCCGGGCTGCTGCACCTCGACCACGAGGATCTGGTAGCCCGGCCCCTCGCCGGTGGCGGTGTAGGCGTGCTGCGTGCCGGAGGAGAAGAACTCTGCCTTCTCGCGTAGCTCGCCGTCCCCGGTCAGGTATTCGATGCGCGCCACCCATGGTGTCTCGCTGACCTCGCTCGGCACCGAGATCTGCACCGGCCTGCCCGGCCGCGAGGCCAGTTCGGCCACGGCGCCGATTTCCTCGCACTCGCTGACCTGCACGTTGCAGTACTTGAACGGCTCCGTCTCGGCCGCCTCACCGTCGGTGTAGAAGGTGACCTGCGGTTCGCTGCCGGACGCCGAGCAGCCCGCCAGGACCAGTGCGGCACAGGGGAGCAGGGCGGCCAGACGCAGTCGCATGTGCCAGAGCCTACGAGCCCTGCCTCGACCGGGATGGAGGCGGTCCCCCCGCGTCCCACCGCTGACTCCGCTGGTCCCGCGGGTCCCGCTGACTCCGCTGACCCCGCGACGGACGCGGTCCGGTGCCCACCGGATCAGGACGCAGTGGACGGTCCCCGCCGAAACCGGGAATCAGCGAGCTGCCCTTGCGTACCAGCCAGGTCTGCGCGAGGCCCGTGGCGAGCAGCACCGAGACCACCAAGAAGCCGATCCAGTAGGTGGGCGGCAGCAGCAAGCCGACCGCCCCGCCGAAGCACCAGGACATCTGCAGCACCGTCTCCGAGCGGCCGAACGCCGACGCGCGCGACTCCTCGGGCAGGTCCTGCTGGATCACCGCGTCCAGGCTGATCTTGGCCAGCGCACTGGCGGACGCCCCGACCAGCCCAACCACAGCGGCCGTGGCGAGCCCGGACAGCAACGCGGCCAGCACGGTGGAACCGAGAGCGGCCCCCACGCAGCCGATCACCACCTGATCGGGTCTGCCGAGGTGCAGCCGGGATCCGATGGCGTTGCCCAGGAAGCCACCAACTCCCGCCGCCGCGCCGATGATCCCGAGCAGAAGCAACTGGATGAACGGACTCTGCCCGCCGTCCTCCGTCTGCGCCTTCACGGCGAACGCGGCGAACATCATCAGGAAGCCGGTCAGCAGCCGGGTACTCCCGTTGGCCCACAACGCGACCACGACATGCCGGCCCATCGGCTGACGTTTCTTGTGTTCGGTACGCGAAGACAGCGATGCCGGGACCTCGCCCTCGGTCACCTCGACCCAGGACGGAATCCGCATCGCCTGCATCGAGCCTGCCACCGCGATCGCGCCCGCGAACCACAATGCGCCCGAGGAGCCCAGGGCCCAGTTCACCCCGGCGGCGATGGCGCCGAACACGCCACCAGCCGCGAGGCCGAACACGGTCAGCCGGGCGTTGGTTTTGGACAGGGTGATCTCCGGCGGCAGCACTCGTGGTGTCACCGCGGCCTTCAGCACCATGAACGACCGGGACAGCACCATCTTCCCGAGTGCGGCCGGATACAGCCCCCAGTCGTTGAAATGCAGCGCCATGATCACGCACATCAGTGCCTGCCCACCCGCGGCGACGGACATCGCCAGGCGTCGCCCGCGCTGGATGCGGTCGAGCGCGGGGCCGATCACCGGAGCCACGAGTGCGAAAGGCGCGATCGTGATCAGCAGGTACAACGCGACCCTGCCCCGGCTCTCGCCGCTGCTGGCCGCGAAGAACAGGGTGTTCGCCAGCGCGATGGCCATCGCGGCGTCACTGGCGTAGTTCAGCATCACCGAGTAGCTCAGCGAGGTCAGCCCCGACTTCTCGGCCCCGTCCGCCTTGGTCGCGCGGTGGAACGCGTCGACGGCCTGGCCGGTCAGCTGCCGTCCGCGCAACGCCGCGACCCTCGTGACGGTGATCTTCTTCGGCAGCCGCGGCCCGTTGCTTCGCGGCGGCGGGCCCTCGAAGCCGTTCTCCGTCTCCCGATCCTGCCCCTGGTCCCTGGGCTGGCCTGGGGCATAGCCGCCCGTGTCGTACCGCTCGTATCGGTCGTGCTCACCCGGCGGGGGCGGCGGGGGGTAGTCCCTGCGGACCTGCTGCGTCCGCCGCTGGTCCGGTGGCGGGTACGGGCGGGCACCCCGGCGGGGTGCCCGCCCGTACCCGC
>NZ_PQHZ01000032.1 GCF_003385185.1 Amycolatopsis palatopharyngis
CCCCCGAGACGGGCCACGGCCACGGGCACGGACACGGGCACGGGCCCGCCCATCCCGTCTCCCGGCGCGTGCGGAACCTGCTGATCGCACTGCTCGTCCCGGTCGCGATCGCGACCGTCGCGGGCGTGGCCCTGCTCTACCCATGGGGCGCTCCGGAGCCGGAAAGCGCGGTGACCTCCGGTGTGCCGGTCTCTGGCGAGGTCACCGCCACCGCGGGCGGCGGTTGTCTCGCGCCCGGTCAGGTGCAGGTCGGCGAGCCGCCCGCCGGAGAGGCCGACCAATGCCTCACCGTCGACGTCCGGATGACCGAGGGGGCCGCCGCCGGGCAGGTCATCCGCAAGGTCATGCCGATCGAGCCGAGCACGCCGCAGTTCGCGGTGGGCGACGAGGTGGTGTTGTCCTTCTTCGGCGAGGACCCCACCGACCCCGAGTCCTATCAGCTACGCGACTTCCAGCGCGGGCTTCCGCTCGCGCTGCTGGCAGCGCTGTTCGCCGCCGCGGTGATCGCACTCGGCCGGTGGCGTGGCCTCGCCGCGCTCGTCGCCCTCGGCCTCAGCTTCCTGGTGATCGTCTTCTTCATCCTGCCCGCCGTGCTCGCGGGCGAGAATCCCCTGCTTGTCGCGATCGCCGGCGCCGGCCTGATCATGTTCGTCGCGCTCTACCTGACCCACGGGCTCTCGGCGCGCACGTCGGTGGCCGTACTGGGCACGATGGTCAGCCTCGCGCTCATCGGCGCGATCTCGGCCATCTTCTCCGCGGCCGCGAAACTCACCGGCCTCGACGAGGACACCTCCGTGCTGATCGCCTCGCTCGGGCACGGAATCGACGCGCGCGGCCTGTTGCTGGCCGGGGTCGTCATCGGTGCGCTCGGTGTACTGGACGACGTCACCGTCACGCAGACCAGCGCCGTATGGGAACTGCGCAGGGCCAACCCGGCACTGACCGCGCGCGAACTCTACGGCGCGGGGCTGCGAATCGGGCGGGACCACGTGGGTTCCGCGGTCAACACGCTGGTGATGGCATACGCGGGGGCCGCACTGCCGGTGCTGCTTGTGTCCGCACTGTCCGGTGTCGGCCTGGCACCGGTGCTTGGCGCACAGGACATCGCCCAGGAGATCGTTCGTACCCTCGCCGGCAGCATCGGCATCATCGCCGCGGTACCGATCACCACGATGCTGGCCGCGCTGATCGCGACCAGGGAGAAGATGCCCGCGCCGAACTAGGCGGCGAACCGGCGGCCTCGACCCGGCCTACAGACTGGCCACGAACCGGCTGACGGCCTCCATGGTGAAGCGTTGCGCGAGTTTGCCCGAGGGAGCTGCCGAAGCCAGCCGGTAGAGGGGCCGATCGGGGGCGCCGTCCCCGCGCGCCTCCGAACGCAGTTGCGCGATCAGCAGTTCGGCGAACACCATCCCGTTGGCCTCCACGTTGTTGGCCAGCGCGTCGGCCAGCCTGCGCAGCACGAGCACACCGAGTTCCCGGCCACCCGTGCCGGAGTACACCGCGAGATCGATCTTCACGACCTTGCCCCGCTGCCCCGCGTTGACCAGCAGCGCCACCGTCCGGGTGCCTCGGACGTCGGTGACCAGCAGGTCGAGCCGCTGTGCCGCGACGAGATCGATCCGCCGGACACGCCAGGTCCGGACGAGCACGGATTTGCCCTCCAGCCAGACCTGCCTGCGAAGGTTGAACAGCACGACGTACAGCAGCGGGAGCGCGATCACGGTCGCGGCGACGAGCCCCGCCACCTGGCCACCGATCAGTCCCACGATGCCGCCCGAAGCCGCGGCGAAGATCACCACGCCGACCAGCCCCGAGTAGCCGCGGCGGCGCCGTGCCTGCGCGTTGTCGCCGTGCAGCGGGAGCCGCTCGGGTTCCGCGGGGGGCGTCGGCCCCGACGGCTCGCTCGTGGATTCGTTCATCTGTTGCTGGACCTGCCTCACTTCGCCCGGAAGTCCGGGTGAGTCGACCTTCACCTGTCGCGGGAACAACGGGATTCCTCGCGTTCGGTCACCCCGCCCGCGTTCCGGTGAGAAACGGGTTGCCTGCCCGTTCCCGGCCGATCGTGGTGCTCGGACCGTGTCCCGGCAGGACGACGGTCTCGTCGTCCAGCTGGAGAATCCGGTTGCGCAGCGAGGCCTCAAGCGCGGTCTGGTCCCCGCCGGGCAGATCCGTCCGCCCGACACCACTCGCGAACAGGGTGTCCCCCGTGAACGCCAGCTTGCCGCCCTCCGGTGTCACCAGCCGGAACAGGACTGATCCCCGCGTGTGCCCCGGGCAGTGGTCGACATCGATGTGCAGGCCGGCGAGTTCCACCTGCGCGGCACCGAGTTCGGCGACCCGCTCGGGCTCGGCCGACGGCACGGAGTCACCGAAAACCTGGGCCAGTTCCGGACCTATCCCGGCGAGCGGGTCGGCGAGCAGCCCCCGGTCTGCGGGGTGAATCCAGACCGCGACTTCATGGGCGTCAGCCACCTCCGCCGCGGACCAGACGTGATCGAGGTGCCCGTGTGTGGCCAGAACTCCGGCCGGCGTCAAACTGTGCTCCCGCAAGGCCTCCTGGATCGCCGGAACGGCCCCCTCGCCCGGATCCACGATCACGCACTGCCCACCCGCGCCGAGGGCGACCAGGTAGCAATTGGCCTGGAAGGCACCGGACGGGAATCCGATGACGAGCACCAGCAAGCCTCCTCGAGTAGTCGCCCAGCGTCGGCCGCTTCACCCTAGCGGGCATCCTGGCGCACCATGCGCACCCGTCGGACGCCGGTGAGCAGGACGACACCGCCCCTGTACCGAGTCCTAACAGGGGGTGCCAATAGACTGCCCGCACCCCAGCCGGGTGACACCGCGATCGGCTCGCCGGCCCAGTGGCCACGTGCGACGACGGACCGATGCGGTGCGGCCCGTCGGCGAGTGAGGCCATGGCGTCGAGGACGCCGAGGACGAGGACATCGAGGGAATCCGGGAGGGCACGGTGGCGACCAACCAGCAGCGCCGTGAGGCTGCGAAGCGCAAGCTCGACCGACAGCTGGCTCGGCGCGCGGAGCGAGCGAAGCGACGCAAGATCGTCGGTGTCGGCGTCACCGTCGGCGCCGTGGTGATCGTCGCCGGGCTCGTCTTCTACCTGGCGACCAGGAACAGCGACGACGCCGCCGCACAGCCACCCGAAAGCTCCGCCAACGAGGAACCGGCTGTCGAGATCCCGACAGAGCGGGCGCCGATGCCGGAGCGGCCGAAGCCGCTCGCCGACCCGGTGACCTGTGACTTCCCCAAGGACTCCCAGCCCGCCGCCAAGGACGCGAAGGTGCCCTCCGGCGAGGACGTCTCCGCCAGCGGCAAGGTCGAGGCCACGATCAAGACGACCGCGGGCGACATCCCGCTGACCCTGGACCGCGCGCTCGCGCCGTGCACCGTGCACAGCTTCGTCAGCCTGGCCGAGCAGGACTACTACGCGGGCACCTCGTGCCACCGGCTCGGGACGCAGGGCCTGCAGATGCTGCAGTGCGGCGACCCCAACGGCGACGGCTCCGGCGGTCCCGGCTACACCATCCCCGACGAGGCCTTCCCTGAGCTGAGCTACGGCCGGGGAGTGCTCGCCATGGCCAAGAAGCAGACACCGAACAGCGGCGGCAGCCAGTTCTTCATGGTCTACGGTGACGCGGCCGGCCTGCCGCCGGACTACACTGTGTTCGGCAGCATCTCCGACGCCGGTCTCGAAGTACTCGACAAGGTCGCCAGGGACGGAATCGACGACTCCCAGGGGTCGGCGCTCGGCGACGGTACGGGCCCGCCGAAGACCCCCGTGGAGTTCACCGACGTGACCATCGGTTCCTGACCGAGCCTGGCGGCGGCAGCAGGTAGCCCATGTATCGCACCGAGGTCAACGGCCGTCCCGCGAATGCGGAACAGCTCGCGATCCCGGCCGTGGTGAACTACGGCCACTTCACCTCGATGCAGGTACGCGATGGGGCGGTACGCGGACTGGCCGAGCACCTGCAGCGGCTCGCGGACAGCACACCGAAGCTGTTCGGCACCGAACTCGACACCACGCTGGTACGGGAGTATCTGCGCCACGCGGTAGCGGGCGAGGCTGCGGTGACGGCCAGGGTCAGTGTCGTCTCGCCCGCCCCGTGGCCCGATCCCACCGTGCCTGTCGAGCCGGACATCCTGATCACACTGCGGGCCCCGAGCGAGTACGGCGGCAACGCCCTGCGGCTGCGCTCGGCCCGGTACGAGCGGGACTCACCCGAGGTCAAGCACGTCGGCACATTCGGGCTGATCCACCACGCCCGGGCCGCCAAGCTAGCCGGTTTCGACGACGCCCTGTTCGTCAGCCACGAGGGGCTCGTCTCGGAAGCCTCGATCTGGAACGTGGGCTTCTTCGACGGCAGCGGGGTGCTCTGGCCACAGGCACCGATGCTGGACGGCATCACCCAGCAACTGCTGCGCCGCGGGCTGGACCGGCTCGGAGTGCCCTCGCGGACCCATCCGGTCCCGCTGGCCGACGCACTCGATCAGCGCTCGGCGTTTCTCTGCAACTCGGGCACCCCCGGCAGGCCGATCGCCGGGATCGACGACACCGTTCTGACGGTGGACCCCGGCCTCACCGGGCTACTGGTGCAGGCCTACGAGACGAACCCGTTGGACGTGATCTGAGCGGACGGCTGGGAACGGTGACCTCCGAGCTCAGCGATAGGTGAACCGCGGGGCGCGCCGCTCCAGGAACGCGGCGACCCCCTCCGCGTAGTCCTCACCGTGGATGGCGTCCAGCCGGATCTGCTCGATCTCCTCGTCGCTGTCGGACTGGCCGGCCTGGATCTTCTCGATGATCCGGTTCATGCCGCGGATGGAGGCCTGCGAGCGCGAGTTCAGGGTGGCCGCGAAGTTCATCGTCGACTCCTCCAGCGTCCCGCTGGCGACCACGTCGTTGACCAGGCCGATCTCCCTGGCCCTCGCCGAGTCGACCAGCTGCCCGGACAGCAGGAAGTACCGCGCGTGGGCAGGACCGACGAGCGAGACCAGCTGCCGGGTGGAGATGAAGTCATAGACGATCCCCAGCTTCGCCGGGGTGATGCCGAAACGGGACCCCTCCTCGGCGAACCGGAAGTCGCACGCCACCGCGACCTGGCAGCCGCCCCCGATGCAGTTGCCCTGGATCATCGCGATGCTGGGCTTGCGCATCCCGCTGAGCGCGGCGACGGCGGCATGCACGGCCTTGTCGTAGGTCGCGGCGCCCTCCGCGGAGGAACGCAGGTCCCGGAACTCGCTGATGTCCGCGCCTGCCGAGAAATTCGCTCCGGCACCGGTGATGATCAGCGCGGTGAGGCCGCTGTCGGCCTCTACCTCAGTGACGATCTCCTCGATCGCCGACCACATGCCGTGTGTGATCGCGTTCATCTTCTCCGGACGGGAGAAGGTCAGCCTGGCGATCTCGCCGTCCCGGACGAATTCGAGCCCATCGGTCATGGGTGGCACAGTACGGCCACCGTGGCGCCGTCAGGACGCGGACGTGACCCGGTACACGTCGTACACGCCCTCGACGTTGCGCACGACCTTGAGGACGTGCCCGAGATGCTTCGGATCGCCCATCTCGAAGGAGAAGCGGCTCACGGCCACGCGGTCCCGCGAGGTGGTGACCGAGGCGGACAGGATGTTCACCTTCTCGTCGGCGAGGACCTTCGTGACATCGGACAGCAGCCGGTGCCGGTCGAGCGCCTCCACCTGGATCGCCACCAGGAACACCGAGGACTCCGACGGGGCCCACTCCACCTCGACCAGCCGCTCCGGCTGGGTCTGCAGGTCGCCCGCGTTGGTGCAGTCGACTCGGTGCACGCTGACGCCACCGCCCCTGGTGACGAACCCCAGGATGTCGTCCCCAGGCACCGGTGTGCAACACCGCGCCAGCTTGGCCCACACATCGCCGGCACCCTTGACGACGACACCGACGTCGCCGGAGCCTCGGCGGCGGCTCACGGTGGACGGGGTGGAACGTTCGGCCAGCTCCTCCTCGGCCTCCTCGACCCCACCGATCAGGGCGACAAGGCGCTGCACCACGTGCTTCGCGCTGGTGTGGCCCTCCCCGACCGCAGCGTAGAGCGAGCTGATGTCGGTGTAGCGCAGTTCCGCGGCGAGCGCGCCCATCGAGTTCGCCGACACCAGGCGCTGCAGGGGCAGCCCGACCTTACGGACCTCCTTGGTGATGGCCTCCTTGCCGGCCTCGATCGCCTCGTCCCTGCGCTCCTTGGCGAACCACTGACGGATCTTCGCCCGCGCCTTGGGCGAGCCGGCGAAGGACAGCCAGTCCCTGGACGGGCCCGCGCCCTCGGCCTTCGACGTGAAGACCTCGACGACCTCGCCGTTCTCCAGCTTGCGCTCCAGCGCGACCAGTCTGCCGTTGACCCGCGCACCGATGCAGCGGTGACCGACCTCGGTGTGCACGGCGTAGGCGAAGTCGACGGGCGTGGAGTCCACCGGAAGCGTGATCACGTCGCCCTTCGGCGTGAAGACGAAGATCTCCCTGCTGGCCAGCTCGTAGCGCAGCGACTCGAGGAACTCGCCCGGATCGGCCGCCTCTCGCTGCCAGTCCAGCAGCTGGCGCATCCAGGCCATCTCGTCGACGTCGACGGCGTTGGCCGGGTTGTTGCCGTGGGTGCCCCTGCTCTCCTTGTACCGCCAGTGCGCGGCGATCCCGTACTCGGCCGTGCGGTGCATCTCGTGGGTGCGGATCTGCACCTCGAGGGGCTTACCGTCCGGGCCGATGACCGTGGTGTGCAGCGACTGGTAGACGCCGAAGCGCGGCTGGGCGATGTAGTCCTTGAACCGGCCCGGCATCGGCTGCCACAAGGCGTGCACGACGCCCATGGCGGCGTAGCAGTCGCGCAGGTCCTCGACGAGGATGCGGACGCCGACCAGGTCGTGGATGTCGTCGAGGTCGCGACCGCGGACGATCATCTTCTGGTGGATCGAGTAGTAGTGCTTGGGCCGTCCTTCGACCTTAGCGGTGATCCGGGAGCCGCCGAGGTGGCTGTTCAGTTCGCCGATGACCCAGCGCAGGTAGGTGTCGCGGGACGGGGCCCGGTCGGCGACGAGCCGGACGATCTCGTCGTACTTCTTCGGCTGCAGGATCGCGAAGGCCAGATCCTCCAGCTCCCACTTCACCGTGGCCATCCCCAGCCGGTGCGCCAGCGGGGCGAGCACCTCCAGGGTCTCCTTCGCCTTGCGCGCCTGCTTCTCCGGCGGCAGGAAACGCATGGTGCGCATGTTGTGCAGCCGGTCGGCGAGCTTGATCACCAGCACCCTGGGGTCCCTGGCCATCGCGATCACCATCTTGCGGATGGTCTCCGCCTCGGCCGCGGTGCCCAGTTTGACCTTGTCCAGCTTGGTGACGCCGTCGACGAGTTCGCCGACCTTGTCACCGAAGTCGGCCTTGAGCTTGTCCAGCGAGTACCCGGTGTCCTCGACGGTGTCGTGCAGCAGTGCCGCCACCAGGGTGGTGGTGTCCATACCGAGTTCGGCCAGGATCGTCGAGACGGCGAGCGGGTGGGTGATGTACGGGTCACCGGACTTGCGCCGCTGCTCGCGGTGCAGTTCCTCGGCCACGTCGTACGCCCGCTGCAGGAGGCCGAGGTCGGCGTTCGGGTGCAGCTCGCGGTGGACGGTGACCAGCGGCTCCAGCACCTGCTTCACCGACGCAGGACGCTGTGCGGTGATCCGCCGAGCCAGGCGGGCACGTACGCGCCGGGTGGCCGATGGTGCCCGGGTGGCGCTGCCGACCTGCGCGATACGCGCTGGAACGGCGGAGCGCCCGTCCGAATCGGGCTGGGCAGGCGCCCCGGGATCGAGCTCTTGGCTCACCCGCACCTCCAGCTGGTTACCTGGTGTCTGAAACACCCAGCCTAACCCCGGTGGAGTCGGGCCGTCGGCACGGGCGGTCAGGTGATCGCGACAGCCCGTCTCGAGGCACCGGTTCGGCGGGTCGGCTACCCGCTCACGGTGGCGTCGAGGGAGCCCCGCGCCCACCCCCGCACGGCGTGTCAGACCTCGTCAGAGGGTGCGCAGGGCGTGTACCGGCACGCCGGGCAGCCGGGCGCGGCCGCCGAGACCGTCGAGTTCGAGCACCACCGACACTCCGCTGACCACCGCTCCCACCTTGTCCAGCAGCGCACGGGCGGCGGCCGCCGTACCCCCGGTGGCCAGCACGTCGTCGATCACAGCGACCCGTTGTCCCTGACGAACCGTCGCCGAGGGCAGTTCGAGTGTCTCGGTGCCGTACTCCAGTTCGTAGTCGATCCGGCCGGCGACGGAGGGCAGTTTGCCCGGTTTGCGCACGAGCGCGACACCGAGCCCCCGCGCGTAACCGAGCGCGGCCGCCAGCAGGAACCCGCGGGCCTCCACAGCCGCCAGCAGATCCACGTCCGGATCGAGCGTGTCACCGAGCGCGTCGACCACCGCCGCGAAGGCAGGGGCGGAACCGAACAGTGGCGACAGGTCCCGGAACAGCACCCCTGGCTCGGGAAAGTCCGGGACCGCGGCGATCAGGTCGAGAGCATCGCCGAGCCGCATGGTTTTCTCCACCCCGGCGTCGTTCAGCTTCACCACGGGCCGCTGTCAGCGCTTCCGCTTGCCGGTCGGCTTGGCCCCGCTCCTGCGCTCGGTGGCCTTGGGCGTCCTATTTGGCACACTGGCCGCCGCGGCGTAGGCCTTCTCCTTACGCAGCTCGCTCGCGAGCGCCTCGTCGTCGCCCGCGTCGAAGTCGTCATCGGCGTCGGAGTCGGCTTCGGCGGAATCCGTGCCGCCCCGCTCCGCGGTCCTGCGCGCCGCGTTGGCGCGGCGGTCGCGCACCTTCGCCGCCTGCTGCTGGAAGGCCGGTTCCCGCATCTTCAGATCCACCAGCAGCGGCGTGGCCAGTAGCAGCGAGGAGAGCACACCGGCGAGCATGCCGGTCATCTGCACCAGCGCGAGGTCCTGCAGGGTGCCGACCCCGAGCAGCACGTAACCGACGACCATCAGCCCGAGCACCGGCAACAGCGCGATGATCGAGGTGTTGATGGACCGCATCAACGTCTGGTTCAGCGCGAGGTTCGCGGCCTCGGCGTAGGTGCGGCGGGTGAGGCCGAGCAGACCCCTGGTGTTCTCCTTGACCTTGTCGAAGACCACCACGGTGTCGTACAGGGAGAACCCGAGAATCGTCAGCAGGCCGATCACCGTCGCCGGAGTCACCTCGAAGCCGATCAGGGAGTACACACCGGCCGTCACCACGATGTCGTGGACGAGTGCGACGAGCGCCGCAACGGCCATCCATCGTTCGAAGTACAACGCCAGGAAGATCGACACCAGAACGAGGAAGACCAGCAGCGCGATCAGCGCCTTCTCCGAGATCTCCTCACCCCAGGACGAGCTGACCGCACTGTCGGAGATGACATCGCCACTCGGCTGACCGTTCGCTCCGAGCGGCTGGAACTGCTCGAACAACGCCTGCTTGACCTGCGCGACCTGGGCCGCGTCCAGGGTGTTCGAGCGGATCTGCACCGCCGCGGCGGCACCGACGCCGACGAGCTGCGCCTCCGAAGCCGGTTCACCCAGGGCGTCGCCGAATACTTCCTTCGCGTCGTCCTCGGAGATGGGTCCCTCCGCGCCCTGCGCGGGCATCTGGATCTGGGTCCCGCCCTCGAACTCGATGCCGAGGTTGAAGCCCTTGATCCCGATCGATCCGATGCACACCGCGATGAGCAGGGCGAACACGATGTACCACTTCTTGCGCGCGCCGACGATGTCGAAGGCGCCCGTGCCCGTGTACAGGCGGTGGCGAATGCTGGTCTTCTGCCCGGTCTTCACGTCACTCCCGGTGCCGTTCACGTCAGCCACGTCACGCCTCCTTCACGGCCGCGCCGACACGGCGGGTCGACCGCTTGCCCGCGCCGATCCGCTGCACCGCGCCGAGGCCGGACAGCTTCGGGCTGGACAGCTTCTTGGACTTCGACACAAGTACCACCAGCGGGTGGGTCACCAGGAAGACCACGATCAGGTCCAGCACGGTGGACATGCCCAGGGTGAACGCGAATCCCTGGACCTCGCCGACCGCGAGGGCGTAAAGCACGGCCGCGGCAAGGAACAGCACCGCGTCCGAGGCGAGGATGGTCCGTCTGGCGCGGATCCAGCCCCGCGAGACCGCGGACCGGAAGGTCCTGCCCTCCCGCATCTCGTCCTTGAGCCGTTCGAAGTAGACGACGAACGAGTCCGCGGTGATACCGATCGCGATGATGAATCCGGCGACCCCCGCGAGGTCGAGGGTGAACCCGATCCAGCGCCCCAGCAGGACCAGCACCGAGTACACGATGAGCCCCGACAGGGCCAGCGAGAGCACCGTCAGCACGCCGAGGATGCGGTAGTAGAAGAGGCAGTAGATGAAGACGAGGGCGATACCGACGGCGCCCGCGATCAGCCCGGCCTCGAGCGAGGCCAGGCCCAGTGTCGCCGACACCGTGGTGGCGTCGGAGGACACGAACGACAGCGGGAGCGAGCCGTACTTGAGCACGTCCGCGAGCTGCTTCGCCTCGGACTGGGTGAACTGCCCGCTGATCTGTGTGTTGCCGTCCAGGATCGCGACCTGGATGTTCGGCGCGGACACCACCTGGGTGTCCAGCACGAAGGCGGCCCTGTCGCCGACGTGCTGAGAGGTGAAATCGGCCCAGGTCTTGGTGCCCTGGTCCTTGAACGAGAGGTTGACGACCCAGCCGCCCCGCTGCTGGTCGTACCCCGACGAAGCGTCCTCGACCTGTTCACCAGGCAGGAAGCTGGGGGCGAGTACGTACTTCTCGGTGCCGTCCTCGTTGCACGCCACCAGCGGCAACTGCGGATCGTCGTTCCCGCGCAACGGGTCCTGGCTGGAACACTGCAGCGCGGCCAGCGCCTGCTGCTGAGCCTGCTGGGCGGCGGCCGCCGCGGCGGGGTCGTCGGGGTTCTCCGCGACCAGCGCCGGGTTCTGCCGGAGCTCCTTGGCCGCCTTGATCTCGTCGGCGGTCTGCTGGTCGACTGCCGGGCCGTCGTCCCCCCCCGGCTCGGGAGCGGGCTGGTCCTGTTGCGGCGCGGCACCCGGAGCACCACCACCGCCGGACTGTTCCGGCTGCTGCTCACCGCTGGGCTGTTGCTCCCCGCTCGGCGGCGCACCGGACTCCTGTCCTGCTCCCTCGCCCGCGTTCTCACCACCGGGCGGTACCGCCTGCGGAGGCGCGGCGGGCACGGCCTGGATCACCTCGCGGAAATGCAGCTTCGCGGTCCGGCCCAGGTTCTTCGCCTGCTCGCCCTCTTCACCGGGAACGGTGATGACGACGTTGCTGCCGTCGAGAACGACCTCCGCACCGCTCACGCCGATGCCGTTGACCCGGGTCTCGATGATCTGACGAGCCTGGTTCAGCGATTCCCGGGAAGGCTCGGCGCCGTCCGGGGTACGCGCGGTCAGGATGACCCTGGTGCCGCCCTGCAGGTCGATGCCCAGCTTGGGCGTCGGCTTACCACCGCCGGTGAAGAACACCAGTGCGTAAAGCACGATGACGATGAGGACGAAGAAGGCGAGATAGCGTCCCGGGCGGATCTGCCCGGCCGGAGGTGCCACGGTCGGTCGTTCTCCTCGAACTGGGTCTTCAGCTGATAGGGCGGTGCCGCTGGTGCCCGTCGCGCCCTCATGAGACCGCCGACACACACGCAGCACCGAGACAGTACTCGGTGCTGCGTGAACCCGGCGTTGGGCCCAGGATCTGCCCTGGGACGGACGCCCGCGGTGTTACTTCTTGCCGTGCTCCAACGGAGGCGCGACCTGTGCACCTTCCTTGGACCGCGCGTCCTCGGCCCGGTCATCGCTTTCGGCACCGTCGGCACTGTCCGAGTCGCTCGCCTCGGCGGCGGTCAGTTCGGCGTCCTCGCCGTCCTCGCCGTCGGTCTCGACGATCGGCTCGATCTTCTCGCGCACCGCCTGGCGCAGCCACGTGGTGATGACGCCGTCGGCGATCTCGAGGTCGATCGTGGTCTCGTCACTGGCGTCCGCGACCGTGGCGTACATACCCGATGTCGTCATCACCCGGTCGCCATCGGCCAAGCTGCTCTGCAGCTCCTGCTGCTGCTGGGCCGCCCTCTTCTGCTTCCGAGTACCCATGATGAGCGGTACTGCGACGACCAGCATCAGCAGCAGCGGGAGGAAAAGGCCTTCCATGATTCTCCATTCGACGGACGCCGCGTTGCCTCGCCTCACGCCCGGTTTGTGTGGATGTGCTTTATCGAGTGTGCCAGGTACCACTGAGAAAGCCAGCACCGGTGCCGCGGTGTGGCCCACGACGTGGTACTCGTGCCGTCCGGCCAAACCGCCTGGCCGGACCCTCAGTCGAAGAGGCTCGGTCCGAGTTGTTCGGCCCGCCCCAGGTCGGCCACCCCGCCCGCAGGCGGCGCGAGCCCTAGATGCTCCCACGCCGACGCGGTGGCGACCCGGCCGCGGGGAGTGCGGGCGAGCATACCGGCGCGAACCAGGTACGGCTCGCACACCTCCTCAACCGTGGTGGTCTCCTCCCCCACGGCCACGGCGAGAGTGGACACGCCGACGGGCCCACCGCCGAACGAGCGCACCAGCGCGGTGAGCACCGCGCGGTCCAGCCGGTCGAGGCCGAGCTCGTCGACGTCGTACACCTCCAGCGCGGCACGGACGACCGTTCTGGTCGCGACTCCGTCCGCCCGCACCTGCGCGTAGTCGCGCACCCGGCGCAGCAGACGGTTGGCGATCCGCGGGGTCCCTCGTGACCTGCGGGCGATCTCCACCGCACCCTCGTCCTCGATGCGAATGTCGAGCAGACCCGCCGCGCGGCGCACCACCAGTTCCAGTTCGTCTGCCGTGTAGAACTCCATCTGCCCGGTGAAGCCGAACCGGTCGCGCAGGGGCCCGGTCAGCGCGCCGGACCGGGTGGTCGCGCCGACCAGGGTGAACGGCGCGATCTCCAGCGGAATGCTGGTGGCACCCGGCCCCTTGCCGACGACGACGTCGACGCGGAAATCCTCCATCGCCAGGTACAGCATCTCCTCGGCGGGCCGGGCGATGCGATGGATCTCGTCGATGAAAAGCACGTCCCCCTCGACGAGGTTGGACAGCATCGCCGCGAGATCACCAGCGCGTTCCAGTGCCGGCCCCGAGGTGATCCGGATGGCGGCGTCGAGTTCCGCTGCGATGATCATCGCGAGACTGGTCTTGCCGAGGCCGGGTGGGCCGGACAGCAGTACGTGGTCCGGCGGTACCCCGCGCATCCTGGCACTTTCCAGCACCAGTTCGAGCTGTTCACGGACCCGGGGCTGGCCGACGAACTCACCCAGCTTGCGCGGCCGCAAGGTGGTCTCGACCTCGCGTTCACCGGTCTGCGGCAGCGCCGAGAGCGCCTCCTCGGACGGCGTTTCGTCGAACTCGGCGTGGTCGAACTCGGTCATCGGGTCATCGTGCACGCCGTGACCTCATCGCTTGCGCCCGAGGGTGGTGAGTGCGGCGCGAAGCACCGTGGAGGTCGTGCCGTCGGCGTGTTCGGCGAGTACCGCCTCCACCGCCTGTTCCGCCTGTTTAGCCGGAAAGCCGAGCCCGAGCAGTGCCTCGACCACCTCGGCCCGTATCGCGGCGACGCCGGTGGCCGCGCCAGCGATACCAGCCGCGGCCGTATCTGACGGTTCGCCACCACCCACGGCGGTGACCTTGTCCCTGAGCTCCAGGGTGAGCCGTTCGGCGCCCTTGCGGCCGATTCCCGGAACCTGGGTGAGCACGGTGATGTTGCCCTCGGCGAGCGCGGTACGGAGCTTGTCGGGCTCGAGTACCGCCAGCGCGGCGAGCGCGATGCGAGGACCGATACCGGACACGGTCTGCAGCAGGCCGAACAGCTCCCTGGCCTCGGCATCGGCGAACCCGAACAGCGTCAGCGAGTCCTCCCGGACCACGAGCGCGGTGTGCAGCCGGATCTGCTCACCACGGCGCAGGGTCGCCAGCGTCGCCGGGGTGGCCTGCACGGCCATTCCCACCCCGCCGACCTCGACCACCACGTGGTCCAGGCCGACGGAGAGCACCTCGCCTCGTACCGAGGAGATCATCGCGTCGTTCCCGTTCTCTTGGTTGCGGTATTCGCCCTGGCCGAGCCTGTGCCGCGAGGCGCGGCGGCACGCGCGGCCGCGGCCAGTCTTGCCTTGTGCTTACGCGCCAGCTCGGCGGCCCTCGCCTCCGCGTCGGCCACGCGGGCGCGCATCGGCTCGCGCCACAGGTGACAGATCGCCAGTGCCAGCGCGTCGGCAGCGTCGGCGGGAGTGGGCGCCTGCGCGAGTTTGAGCAGGCGGGTCACCATGATGGTGACCTGGGCCTTGTCCGCCCGCCCCGAGCCGGTGACGGCGGCCTTGACCTCGCTTGGGGTGTGGAAGACGACCGGCAGACCGCGACGTGCGGCGGCGAGCGCCACGACGCCCCCGGTCTGCGCCGTGCCCATCACCGTGCGCACGTTGTGCTGACTGAACACCCGCTCGACCGCGACGGCCTGTGGCTTGTAGGTGTCGAGCCATTCCTCGACGCCCTCCGCGATCCGGAGCAGCCGGACGGCCAGGTCAGCGTCCGCCGGGGTGCGGACGACGTCGACGGCTACGCAGCTGACCGAACGTCCCGTGCCGCCGTCGACAACGCCGAGCCCGCACCGCGTGAGCCCCGGATCGACGCCGAGTACTCGCACCTGACCACCTCTATCGCCGCGACCGCCGGATCGAACCGACCCCGAACACCAGTTCGAGGTGGGAGCCTACCGGCGGCGGGCCGTCACGCCGTTCAGGACTCGCCGGACGCGCGCTTTCCCGGGAAAGTGCGCTGGGTGGGGCCCAGGACCTGGGACGCGGGCGGCGCCGCCTCGCACTTTCCCGGGAAAGTGCGAGGACTCGGGTGAGGCCCCGCGAGGACTCGGGTGAGGACGGCCGGGACGGCCGGAACGCCGAGACAGTCCGTTGTGGATAGTCAGGGGCCGTCGTGCCCGGGAGTCCAGCTCTCCGGCTTGCCACTGACGGTGAGCACGGGCTGCCATTCGGCGAACCCGTCGGGAGCGTCGGCGGCCCACGGCCACTGCCCGTCCGGGGTGGCGACGATGATCTGCAACGCGGGAAAGTCCCCGTCGGGATACACGAGGAAGGCGCTGCCGAAGAACTCGGGATAGTGGCCCTTCGCGACCCGTTCGAACGTCAGTGGCACACCCTCGAAAAAGTTCTCGTAGAGTTTGCCGCACTCGAACCGCTCGCCCGCAGCCGCACGATCGACGTAGGCGTCGAGCAGTACCGAGGCGATCTCGCTGGGCAAGCCCACCACGACCGCCTCAGGCACTTCGTGCAACGCCCAGGCGCACACGGTGAAGCTGTACCCCGAGCCGGCGTCGTCAGCGGGAACCGAGATAACGGCATTACCCCGCTGTTCGCCCTGGGCGACGATCCACTCGCGGAGTTCTTCTTCACTGATGGCAGGAGCGGCTTCCGTCGTCACGGCGGACATTGTGCCGTATCGGGTCGCACACGCACAGTGCCCTGCACGAAGCCCTACTCGAAACGAGGGTGGTACGCGCCGGGAAATCCTCCCTTGCAAGGAAAATCTCCCGGCGCACGCACCAGTTCGTACTCAGCCGACCTCGGCCAGCACCTCGTCGGAAACGTCAAAATTCGCGTACACGTTCTGCACGTCGTCGCAGTCCTCGAGGGCGTCGATCAGCTTGAAGACCTTCTTGGCACCATCGGCGTCCAGCGGCACGTTGACCGAGGGCAGGAAGCTGGCGTCGGCCGACTCGTAGTCGTACCCCGCCTCCTGCAGCGCGCTACGGACGTCGACGAGGTCGGTAGCCTCGGAGACGATCTCGAAGCTCTCTCCGAGATCGTTCACCTCCTCCGCACCCGCGTCCAGCACCGCCAGCAGCACGTCGTCCTCGGCGAGATCGTTCTTCGGCATGATGACGACGCCCTTGCGGTTGAACAGATACGCCACCGAACCCGGATCGGCCAATGTGCCGTTGTTCCGTGTCAACGCGGTCCTGACCTCGCCTGCCGCACGGTTCTTGTTGTCGGTCAGGCACTCGATCAGCACGGCCACACCGTTCGGGCCGTAGCCCTCGTACATGATCGTCTGCCAGTCGGCGCCGCCGGCTTCCTCACCGGCGCCGCGCTTGCGCGCCCGCTCGATGTTGTCCTGCGGCACCGAGTTCCGCTTCGCCTTCTGGATCGCGTCGAAGAGCGTGGGATTGCCCTCCGGATCGCCACCGCCGGTTCGCGCGGCGACCTCGATGTTCTTGATCAGCCTCGCGAACAGCTTGCCCCGCTTGGCGTCGATGGCGGCCTTCTTGTGCTTCGTGGTGGCCCACTTGGAGTGGCCGCTCATCTCTCCTCCATCTCGTCGATGCGTCCGGCCGGAACATGATCGCCCCCGGCCCGACAGTGTTACGCGTCCCGCACCATGCGCACGAACAACCGGTGCACCCGCTCGTCGCCGGTGATCTCCGGATGGAAGGCGGTGGCGAGCACCGCCGCCTGCCGTACCGCGACGATCCTAGCGGCCGCGTCCCCGGCGTCCGCCGTATCCGGCACTCGGGCGAGCACCTCGACGCCGTCACCGGTCTTCTCCACCCAGGGAGCACGGATGAAAACCGCGTGCAACGGGTCGCCGTCGATACCGTCGAACTGCAGGTCACCCTCGAAGGAGTCCACCTGCCTGCCGAACGCGTTGCGACGCACGACGATGTCCAGGCCGTCGAGCTGGCGCTGGTCCGGACGACCGTCCAGGGCCTGTTTGGCGAGCAGGATCATCCCGGCGCAGGAGCCGAAGGTCGGCATCCCCTCGCCGATCCGCTCGCGCAGCGGCTCCAGCAGCTCGAACGACTCGAGCAGCCGCGACATGGTGGTCGACTCGCCGCCCGGCAGCACCAGCCCGTCCACTTCGGACAGTTCCGCGGGGCGACGGACCGGAAGCACCCTGGCTCCGGCGTGCTCCAGCATGGCGGCGTGCTCCCGCACGTCGCCCTGCAGTGCGAGCACGCCGACCAACGGCTGCGCCTGGGACACCCTGCCACCTGCCTTCTCAACGATTGCGCAGGTCAAGCATACCGAGGTGCTGTGTGGCGCGGCCGTGGGGCGGTGCCCTCATGCGGCCCGCAACGCCTGATCGAGGTCACTCCACAGGTCGTCCACGTCCTCGAGACCCGCCGAGAGCCGCAGCAGGGACTCCGGGACACCGCTCGCCTGCCTGGCCTCGGGACCGACCAGCCGGTGGGTGAGCGCGGCGGGATGCTCGATCAGCGTGTCCACCGAGCCCAGGCTGACCGCCGGCGTGATCAGCCCGAGCTTGCCCACCACGATGTTCGGGTCCCCCGCGGGCTCGAAGGCCAGCATCGCCCCGGTTCCGCGCAGCTGGGCGCCGAGCACACCTCGTACGTCCTCTTCGCGGTTCAGGCCGGGATAGCGGACCCGCAGGACCGCGGGATGCGCTTCGAGGCGAGCGGCCAGCTCGGCCGCCGTCCGCTGCGCCGCCTCGACCCGCAGCGGCAGGGTCGCGAGCCCACGATGCAGCAGGTAGCCGCCGAGCGGATGCAGAACGGCACCGGTGAGGATGCGCACCTGCCGCAACGGGGCCGCGAGCCGGGCAGCGCAGGCCACCACGCCGCCGAGCACGTCCCCGTGCCCGCCCAGGTACTTGGTACCGGAGTGCAGCACGTAGGCGGCGCCGTGCGCGGCCGGGTTCTGCAGCACCGGAGTCGCGAACGTGTTGTCGACCAGCACCGGCACATCACCCGCCTGCCGGACGACGCCGGCGATGTCGACGAGGTCCAGGTTCGGGTTCGCCGGTGTCTCCAGCACGACCAGGCCGGTGTCGGGGCGCACGGCCGAGGCGACCTCGTCGGCGCGGACGTAACTGGTCTCGGTGCCGAGCAGGCCGGTGACCAGCAGGTGGTCGGTGCCGCCGTAGAGCGGCCGGACGGCGACGACATGTCGCTTGTCCGCCATCAGGCAGGCGGCCTGCACGACCGCGGTGACCGCGGCCATTCCGCTGGCGAACGCGACAGAGTCGTCGGTGCCCTCGAGTTCGGCCAGGGCACGCTCGAAACGGGCGACCGTCGGGTTGTGCAGCCTGGCGTACACCGGGGAAGCGGCGTCGGCGGCACCCTCGGCCCATGCACCGAGCGCCTCGCCGCCGAGTGCGTGGTCCGGAATCGGGTACGTGGTGGAGAGATCGATCGGCGGGGCGTGCACACCCAGGTCCCCCAGGTCCTGCCTGCCACCGTGTACCGCTCGCGTCCGCATGCCGTCGAGACTGCTCACCGCTATCCTCCTTGTTCGCCGGAACAAGAAAATCCTGCACCGAAAACGGCAGCGGTCCATAGATGCCGCATTATCTTCGGAGATTGGGGAAACAACCATGTTCGATGCGGTGGACGTCGAGATTGTGACCGCCCTGCAGAATGACGCTCGGCTGCCGAACAAGGACCTGGCCGCCCAGGTGAACGTCGCCCCTTCGACCTGCCTGGTTCGCCACCGTGCGCTACGGGACCGAGGCGTGATCACCGGCTATCGGGCCGAGGTGGACCTGCGGGCGCTGGGCAGGCCGCTGCAGGCGGTGATCGCGGTACGGGTGCGGCCGCACACCAGGGCGATGGTGCTGCCGTTCATGGACTACGTACTCGAACTGCCGGAGACCGTCTCGGTATCCCACGTCGCCGGTCCCGACGACTTCCTCGTGCACGTCGCGGTCAGCGACGCGGCCCACCTCCAGCGGCTCGTGCTGGATGCCTTCACCAGCAGGCCGGAGGTCGCCCAGTTGCACACGAACCTGATCTTCGAGCATCGCAGGAAGGCGCAGGTCCCACCGACTCCCGAGTTCACCGCAAAGCACTGACCCGCCTGACGCCCTGCCGCCTCGACAGCGGGACCTCGTCGGCCGGATCAGGGAACGCCGAGCAGGCGCAGGCCGGCCGCCGTCCCGGCCGCGGCGATCACGATCAGCACGAACGGCGCCTTTCGCCAGGCCAGCAATCCACCGACGGCGACGCCTGCCGGCCGGGCGACACCGGCGAACTCGGCGCCCTCCATCAGCGCCGATGTGGCCACCAGGGCCGCCAGCAGCACCACCGCGGACGTCGCGACCAGTCGCTGAGTCCTGTCCGAGATCCGCACCCTTGCGCGCAACACGGGGCCCGCGACCCGGAACGCGAACGTGCCCACGGCGAGCACCAGGGTCGAGGCCACCAGGACGATCGGATCGGTGATCATGCGGGGACCTCCTGTTTCGGGCCGGTGTCCGCGTCCTTCCTGCCGAGACCGGCCAGCATCCCGGCGAGAGCGAGCAGCACCGGCAGGCCGGCGGGAAGAAACGGCGCCGTCGCCAGCGCGATCGCCACTCCGGCCAGGGCGGCCCGCAGGGCGGCCGGGTCACGCAGCGAGGGCAGCAGCAACGCCAGGAGCACGGCGGGGAAGGCGGCGTCCAGGCCGAAGACACCGGGATCGGTCACCGCGGCACCGCCTACGCCGCCGATCGCGACGCCGATGTTCCAGCACACGAACAATCCGATTCCGCACGCCCAGTACGCGGCCCTGCGACGGTCCGCCTCCTGCTGGGCGAGCGCGAACGCGACGGTCTCGTCGATCATCAGATGTGAGCCGGCCATCCGCCGCGCCCAGCCACGCCCGAGGACGTCACCGACCGCGAAGCCGAACGGCACGTGCCGTGCGTTGACCAGCAGGCCCGCCAGTACCGCGGCGATCGGATTGCCGCCGGAGGCCACGATGCCGACGAACATGAACTGGGACGCCCCCGCGAAGACGAGCAGCGACAGGAGCATGGGCAGCCACATCGGGAAGCCGGAGCTCACCGCGATGGCACCGAACGAGACGCCGACGAGGCCGTCGGCGAGACACACCAGGCCTATGTCGCGGGCCAGCTCGCGGTCTAAGGTTCTCCATAACGAACGCATCGACTTCTATAATGAACAATCTGACCCGTGTTCGTCAAGCCGAACAGAACGACTTATGGAGCGAACGATGACCGATTCGGCGCGAGGCGGGGCTCCGCTGGCCGTGATCGCGGAGTCACTGCGCCGTGAGCGCAACCGCGCGCACCTCTCACTCACCGAGGTGGCACGCAGAGCGGGAATCGCGAAGTCCACGCTCTCGCAGCTGGAGTCCGCGACGGGCAACCCCAGTGTGGAAACCCTGTGGGCGCTCAGCGTGGCGCTGGACGTCCCGTTCGCCCGGCTGGTGGATCCGCCGCGCCCGCGCGTACAGGTGATCCGCAGGGGCGAAGGGCCGACCTTCGCCGCGGAACGGTCCGACTACATCGCGACGCTGCTCGCCTCGTGCCCGCCGAACGCGCGACGGGACCTGTACCTGATCTCCGCCGAACCCGGCTCGCCCCGGGAGTCGGATCCGCATATGCCGGGGGTCGTCGAGCACGTCATCCTCACCAGTGGTAGCGCACGGGTGGGCGTGACCGACGATCCGGTCGAGCTGGCACCGGGCGACTACATCGCCTATCCGGGCGACGTGGCCCACGTATTCGACGCGCTCGAACCAGGCACCGTCGCGGTGCTGGTGTCCGAACACGTGTGAACGGCGCCGGCCGGTGCGCCGAACTCGTCGTGGAGTTCGGCGCACCGGCCGGTCGGACGCGGTGACTACCAGCCGCGCTCGGCGAGCCGGTGCGGCTCGGGCACGTCGTCGACGTTGATGCCGACCATGGCCTCACCGAGACCACGGGAGACCTTGGCGAGCACGTCCGGGTCGTCGTGGAAGGTCGTGGCCTTCACGATCGCCTCGGCACGCTGGGCTGGGTTGCCGGACTTGAAGATGCCGGAGCCGACGAACACGCCCTCGGCGCCGAGCTGCATCATCATCGCGGCGTCGGCCGGGGTGGCGATGCCACCCGCGGTGAACAGCACGACCGGGAGCTTGCCCTTCGCGGCGACCTCCTTGACCAGCTCATAGGGCGCCTGCAGCTCCTTCGCGGCGACGTAGAGCTCGTCCTCCGGCAGCGAGGACAGCCTGCGCAGCTCCGCGCGGATCTTGCGCATATGCGTGGTCGCGTTGGAGACGTCGCCAGTGCCGGCCTCGCCCTTCGACCGGATCATCGCGGCACCTTCGTTGATCCGCCGCAGCGCCTCGCCGAGGTTTGTCGCGCCGCAGACGAACGGCACGGTGAAAGCCCACTTGTCGATGTGGTTGGCGAAGTCGGCTGGGGTCAGCACCTCGGACTCGTCTACGTAGTCGACCCCGAGGGACTGCAGCACCTGGGCCTCGACGAAGTGCCCGATCCGGGCCTTGGCCATCACCGGGATGGAGACCGAGGAGATGATCCCGTCGATCAGGTCGGGGTCACTCATCCGGGCCACGCCGCCCTGGGCGCGAATGTCGGCGGGCACTCGCTCGAGCGCCATCACCGCGACCGCGCCGGCGTCCTCGGCGATCTTCGCCTGCTCGGCGTCGACCACGTCCATGATCACGCCACCCTTGAGCATCTCGGCCATACCGCGCTTGACCCGTGCGGTACCGGTCTCGGCCGGGGCGGAACTGGTGAACTGGGCGTCAGACACTGAGGGACCTTTCAACGTGAACGGGTTACTCCACCAGCGTAGGCTCACGTGGACCGCTCATCCAGGCCAGTAAGCGGCAATCTCAGCAGTCCACTCGGGGTGCCACTCAGTGGTTCTCCGGACCTGACCCCAGCAGTCCGTCGGCGATCGCGGTGCGCGAGTAGAGCACACTGCGACCAAGGCGATAGCCGCTGACCAGGCCCGATGCCCGAAGTACCGCAAAGTGCTGGGAGACCCCTCCCGGGTCAGGCCGGTACGGGCGGCGAGTTCAGTGGTGGAGGCCGGGACGTCCAGTTGAGTGAGCAGGATCGCTCTCCCCGGCCCCCCGGCCGACGAGAGCGGCCAGCGCCCCCGGCACCCGCGGCCCGCCCGTCTCCCACAGCGCTCGAATACGGGGCCAGTGCGGCGCGATTGCCAGCTCCCAGTAGTCCCGCACGAGGTGAGCCAGCAGGTCGAGCCCGCCCTCGGGATCCCGGTGCAACGAGTCCGCCTCCGCCCAACGACGAGGAGCGGGCACGACCGAATCCAGTTCGGCCCGGACGTACTCCGGTGCGGCCGTACGCAGGAGTTCGAGTTCGTCGGCCAGTTCCGCGACCGGGGTGTGCGGGGTAGGCCGCGGCCCGGCGCACCCACCAGTTCGGCGAGCAGTCCGATGTCGAGCCCGGACTCCGCGAGCGCGGACCGGGTGCGTTTGACCCACGGCAGGTGCAGCGCGTGGTCGCCGGGTGCGAGGAGGACACGGACGCTGGCCACCACCTCCCAGAATCCTCGCCTCACTCGCCGGCATGCTGCACCGCGCTCGTTGCCGTACCCGAGTTGGTCTCGGTGCCGGTCGCGCGAACCGGGTAAGCGCGACGTCCTGTGCCGAGAACCGAAGTTCGAGCATCGCCCCTCACCCCACCTGACGTTTCCGGCCGCGGAACCTAGCGTTGTGCGCAACCGTCTGTCGCGCCGCCGGGTGGACGCACTTGCCCACTGCCCCCGATGAGGTGTGTGATCGAGGGCACAGCATCCAACACGGTGCGAGGAGGCCAGCGATGGCGGACAGACAACCGAGGAACGCCGGCACTCCCGCCGCGATCGCCGTGACGGAGCCGGGCAAGGTTCGCAATGTCGTGCTGGTCGGGCCTTCCGGGGCGGGCAAGACCACCCTCACCGAGGCCCTGCTCGCCGCATCGGGGGCGGTGAACAGAGTGGGGTCGGTCGTGGACGGGACGACCGTCTGCGACCACGACCCCGCCGCGGTGCGCCAGCAGCGTTCGGTGGGCCTTTCGGTCGCCCCGCTCGTCCGAGGTGACATCAAGATAAACCTCATCGATACCCCCGGATACGCCGATTTCGTCGGTGAACTGCGCGCCGGACTGCGGGCCGCCGACGCCGCACTGTTCGTGGTGAGCGCGGGTGAGGGCGTGGACGCCGCGACGGTCGCGCTGTGGCAGGAGTGCGCCACCGTCAGGATGCCGCGTGCCGTTGTCGTATCCCGGCTCGATCATCCGAGGGCGGACCCCGAGGCCGAGGTCGCCGCCTGCCGGTCGGCCTTCGGAACCGGCGTCCTCCCGCTGTATCTGCCCGCGGGGGGTGGCCGCACTGGCCTGATCGGGTTGATCACGCAGCGCTTCTTCGACTACTCCGACGGGCACCCGCCGCAGGTACGGGAACCCGTGCCGGAGGACCTGGAGCGGCTGACCGGCGCCCGCGACGAGTTGATCGAGGGCATCATCGCCGAGAGCGAGGACGAAACCCTCATGGAGCGCTACCTGGGGGGCGAGGACATTTCCGAGAGCACCCTCATCGCCGATCTGGAGACCGCGGTGGCGCGGGGATCTTTCCATCCGGTGATCCCGGTGTGCGCGGTGACCGGTGTCGGGCTCGCGGAGGTGCTCGACGGGATCGTCAGGGCCTTTCCCTCGCCGCTGGAGCACGCGCTACCCGAGGTCACCTCGCCCGATGGTGAGCCACAGGGCACGCTGCGCCCCGACCCGGACGGCCCACTCGCGGCCGAGGTCGTGCGCACGGCGGTGGACTCCTACGTCGGGCGCGTTTCGCTGGTCAGGGTGTTCTCCGGAACCCTGCGCCCGGAACGGCCGGTGCACGTCTCCGGGCACGGGCTGGCCGAACGCGGACACGAGGACCACGACGCCGACGAGCGTGTGGCGCATCTGTACTCCCCGCTCGGCGCGATCCTGCGCGAGGTACCGCATTGCGTGGCAGGCGATCTCTGCGCGCTGACCAAGATCGGTTCGGCGGAGACGGGGGACACCGTGTCCGCCCCGGAACGGCCGCTACTCATGCGCCCGTGGCCGATGCCGGAGCCGCTGCTGCCGGTGGCGGTCGCGGCACGGACCCGCAGCGACGAGGACGCCCTCGCGCGCAACCTGGCCCGCCTCGTCGCAGGCGATCCCACCCTGCGCCTGGAACGCAACGCCGAGACGAATCAGCTCGTGTTGTGGTGCATGGGTGAGGCACATTCCGACGTGGTGCTCTCCCGGCTGCGGGCGGGCGGGGCCGAGGTGGAGACCGAACCCGTCCGGACGAGCCTGCGCACGACGTTCGCCCGCGGCGCCCACGGGCATGGCAGGCACGTCAAGCAGTCCGGCGGACACGGCCAGTACGCGGTGTGCGACATCGAGGTCGAGCCGCTGCCACGCGGAACGGGGATAGAGTTCGCCGACCGTGTGGTGGGAGGCGCGGTACCGCACCAGTTCATCCCGAGCGTCGAGAAGGGAGTCCGGGCCCAGCTCGCGAAGGGGTTGGACGAGGAAGGGCATCCGGTGATCGACGTCCGGGTGACTCTGCTGGACGGCAAGGCACACAGCGTCGACTCCTCCGACGCCGCGTTCCAGACCGCGGCCTCGCTCGCGCTGAAGGACGCGGCCGCGGATGGCGCCGTCCAGGTGCTGGAGCCCGTGGACGAGGTGTCGGTGTGGCTTCCCGACGAGTACCTCGGCTCCGTGCTCGGTGACCTCTCGGCCCGCAGGGGCAGGGTGCTCGGCACCGAGGCCGACGAAGGTGGCCGGTCTGTGGTGCGGGCAGAGGTGCCCAGTACCGAACTCCTGCGCTACGCCGTCGATCTGCGTTCGCTCACGTCCGGTACGGCGACGTTCACCAGGCGGCACGCCCGCTACGACCCGGCGCCGCAGAACGCGCACGCCGGCTGACCCCCCGCCCTCCACGCCCCCAACTCGCACTTTCCCGGGAAAGCGCGAGAGCCCAAGCCACCGACCTGGGATCGGGAGTTTCCGGCCGCGCACTTTCCCGGGAAAGTGCGAGAGCTCGAGCCACCGACCTGCGATCGGCAGTTCTGGGCCCGCACTTTCCCGGGAAAGTGCGAGAGCTTGGGTGGTCAGCCGGGGGGTTCGGGGCCGTCGAACTCGGGCTCGGCGATTTCGAAGTAGTCCGGTTGGGCCGCGGTGCCCGCCAGCTTGAAGTAGCGCACCTTGCGCCTGCGACGCAGCGCGAGGGTGTCCCTGATGGCGTCGTTGTGCACCCGCCGCGCGATGACCACGCGCTGTTCGGCGTCGACCAGCTCTTCGGCCAGCGCCGTGGGCAGCGCGCGTCTGTTCACCCGCGCCAACAAAGCCGTCAACCGGTTCTCTTCCACCTCGCGCTCGGGCCGAGGTGCGGACTCGGCGCCGCCCGCCGCGGCTCGCAACTCGTCCGCCTCCGGCCCGGGCAGCGCCGCGGCGGCGACGGCTCGCGCCACCACCGCCCTGCGGGCCAGCGCCGCGTCCAGCGCGGCCCAGGCCGCGTCGGTGCGCACATGTAACCGGTCGAGCCGGTTGGCGGTGGCCACCAGCCACAACCCGCCGACAACCACCAGCGCCGCCGCGATGGCGACAATCAGCAGCACGGTGCTCATCGGCCGGTCACCGGCTGGTCGGCGGGCAACGCGACGACCCTGCGGGGGTCGGCGGCTATCGCGGTCTCGTAGACGCGCAGCACCTGCACGACCAACCCGCCCCAGTCGAACATCGCCACGCGCTCGCGACCGGCAGCCGACAGCGCGGTGCGCCGCTCGGCATCGTCCAGGACAGCACCGAGCCGGTCCGCCAGCCCCTCGGCGTCCCCGGTCGGGAACAGCACACCCGCCCTGCCGTCGTCGAGCACCCGGCGGAAGGAGTCGAGGTCACTGGCCACGACCGGAGCCTGCGCCGCCATGGCCTCGGTCAGGATCATCCCGAAGCTCTCGCCACCGGTGTTGGGCGCGCAGTACACGTCCACACTGCGCAGCGCCCTGGCCTTGGTCTCGTCGTCGACCTGCCCGAGCAGGTCGATCCGCCCCGCCAGTTCCGGTCCCGCCTGCCGCAGCAGGGACTCGGTCTCACCCCCGCCGACCACCAGCAGGCGCACTTCAGGGCGCTCGGGCAGCAGTCTGCGCATCGCGTCGAGCAGGATCGGCATTCCCTTGCGTGGCTCGGTGAACCGGCCGATGAATCCGACGGTGCCCCCGGTGCGGGGGTAGCCCTCGAGGGGTTCGGCACGCGCGAAGAACTCCGTGTTCACCCCGTTCGGGATCTCCACTGCATCGCCGCCGAGATGCTCGACCTGGACCCGCCTCGCGAGGACGGACACCGCGATCCGAGCGGTCACCTTCTCCAGCAGGGGGCGCAGGACCGGCTGGAACGCCGACAGCGTGCGCGAACGCGGCGTCGAGGTGTGGAAGGTCGCGACTATCGGCCCGTCGGCGATCTTCAGCGCGAGCAGTGACAGGCTCGGGGCCGCGGGCTCGTGCAGATGCAGCACGTCGAAGGCGTTGTCGCGCAGCCAGCGCCGGACGCGCGCATAGGACAGCGGACCGAACTGCAGGCGGGCCACCGAGCCGTTGTAGGGGATGCCCAGCGCCCGCCCCGCCGGATGCACGAAATCCGGCAGCCCGGACTCGTCGTCGGCGGGGGCCAGCACGGAGACTATGTGTCCCCTGGCCAGCAACGCCTTGGCGAGGTCGACCACATGCCCCTGCACGCCACCCGGAACGTCGAACGAGTACGGACAGACGATGCCGATGCGCAGGGCTCGTTCCGGCCGCTGCGCTCGTATCGATTCGTCCGATACGGGCGCGGAAACCGGCAGTTCCTGATCCGGCACCATTACCCCGATTCGCCGAGGGTCGCGCACTGCTCGGCAGGCAGGTCGGCCAGCCAGAGTCGTTGGACCATATGCCAGTCGGCCGGGTGCGCGGCGATATCGCCGGCGAGGACGTCGGCGAGGGCCTGTGTGGCCGCGGGCACCTCCTCCCGGGCGTTCACCCGGATGCGTGGATGGATGCGGATACCCCAGCCGTCGTCGGTGAACCAGCTACCCACCGGAAGCAGGGCCGCCCCGGTACTCGCCGCGAGCCTGGCGGGTCCGGCGGGCATCCTGGTTGGCTCACCGAAGAACGTCACCGGCAGACCTGCGCCCGAAAGGTCCCGGTCACTGACCAGGCAGACGACCCGGTTCTCCCGCAGCCTGCGCAACAGCGTGCGAAACGACGCCGCTCCCCCGCTGGCGGGCAGTATCTCGAACCCCAGTGACTCTCGGAATGCCACGAACCGCTGATACAGCGATTCCGGTTCGAGCCGCTCGACGACCGTGGTGAAGGTCCCCGAGTGATCGACCAGCCACATTCCCGCCGCGTCCCAGTTCCCGGAGTGGGGCAGTGCGACCACCGCCCCGTTTCCCTCCGCGAGTGCCGCGTCGAGGTTCTCCACGCCACTGATGCCCTGTTGTACGCCGGCCACGATCCCGGCGGGATCCATCGCGGGCAGCCGGAACGCCTCCTGCCAGTACCTGGCGTAGGAGCGCAGCGCCCTGCGCGTGAGCTCGTCCAGTTCGGCCCGGTCCGCCTGCGGCACCACCCGCGCCAGGTTGCGCCGCAGCTGGCGCACACCCGCCCCGTCCCGCCGGGCCGCCAGATCGGCCCCGAGGGAAAACGCAGCCGTCGCCACCGGTGCGGGCAGCATCCGGACCAGCCGCCAGCCCGCCGCGTAGCCCGCGTCGCCGATGCGGTGACCCAGCCCGCTCACGTGCCCACCTTCCTGGCCGACCTGGTGACCGTGACGGCGCGCTGCAGCAGCGTGACGGCGGAGAGCACGGCGAGCAGCCAGAGCGTGGCCTCAACGGCGAAGGGCACCCCGAAGCTCTGCAGGCCGGTACCGGTGAGCGCGATGATCAACCGCTCCGCCCGCTCGATCAGCCCACCGTCCGCTTCGAGGCCGGATGCCTCCGCCCGCGCCTTGACGTAGGAGATGACCTGGGCCAGCACCAGACAGACCAGCGCGGCCGCCGCCGCCCGCTCGTTGTCCGCGACGACGAAGCACCACCAGGCGATACCCGCGAACACCGCGCCGTCCACGAGCCGGTCGCAGGTCGCGTCGAGCACGGCCCCGAGCGGGGTGCCGTATCCCCTGGCCCTGGCCATCGCGCCGTCCAGCAGGTCGAGCATCGTGAAGCCCGACACGACCAACGTGCCGGTGAGCAGCATGCCGGTGGGAAAGAACACAAGGGCGCCGATCATCGCCCCGACCGTGCCGATCACCGTCATCACGTTCGGCGTCAGCCCGGCGCGAAGCAGCGCCCGGCCGATCGGATCAGTGACCCGGGAGACGGAGGTGCGCGCGAAGATGTTGAGCATCAGTTCTGTCCGGCGCTCCTGGCTACGGCGGATGGATGGGCGAACAGCAGCCTATCTACCCACCTCGATGCGGCCGCCACGCGCCGTCGCCTGCAGCACGCGCGCGACCGGGACGATCAGTCCTGCTCGGCCTCGCACTCGGCCTGCCTGGCCAACTCGCATTCCGGCGCGAGGCCGTTGCGGATGGCGGCGCTGATCTCCCCGAGGACGGCGACCTGGTCCGGGGTCAGTACATCGAACAGACTCGAGCGCACGGCCTCCACGTGCCCTGGCGCCGCCTCCCGCAGTGCGGTGAACCCGCGTGGCGTGAGCGAGGCCAGCGCACCACGTTTGTCGGTGGGGCAGGACTTGCGGTGCACCCAGCCGTTGGCCTCGAGCCTGGACACGGCGTGCGACAGCCTGCTGCGCGAGGACTGGCACGCCTCCGCGAGCTCACTCATCCGCAGTGTCTGCTCCGGCGCCTCCGACAGCGCGACCAGGACTTCGTAGTAGGTCTGGGGCATGCCCGAGTCGTGCTGCAGCTGACTCTCGAGGTGCGCCCTGAGCATGCTGACCGCGGCGTTGAACGAACGCCACACGTGCTGCTCCTCATCGGAGAGCCATCGAGTTTCGGACATACCAGCATCCTACCCCTGGTTGAGCGCTCAACCAACATGAGGTACGGTCTGATTGAGGGCTCAACCACTAGGGTCACAGCATTCCACACGACAGCCAAGGAGAAATTCCCATGAGCGCACCCACCACCGAGATCCCCGGCTACATCGCAGGCACCTGGGCGATCGACCCGTCGCACTCCGACGTCACGTTCACCGTTCGCCACCTGGGCGTCTCCAAGGTGCGCGGCCGGTTCAGCACGTTCGAGGGCGAGATCGTCACCGGGGACGCGGTGACGGACTCATCGGTGACGGCGACCATCCAGGCCACCGCTGTGGACACCAACAGCGCGCAGCGGGACGAGCATGTCCGTGGCGCCGACTTCCTCGACGTCGAGCAGTTCCCGACTCTGTCGTTCCGCTCGACCGGCATCCGCGTGGATGACGGCGACTACCTGATCGACGGCGAGCTGACCCTGCACGGCGTCACCAAGCCGGTCACCCTGCAGGCAGAACTGGGCGGCTTCGGCGACGGTATGACCCCGGACAGCAAGGTCGTCGGCGTCGAGGCGAGCACCGAGATCAGCCGTTCCGACTTCGCCGTCGGCGCGGGCATCCCGACCGCCGTGGTCAGCGACAAGATCAAGATCGAGCTGAACATCGAGGCCGGCCTCCAGCAGTGACACTCCCGGCGGGAACTCGCCGACGAGTTCCCGCCGTCGAAGTCACCTCCCTGGCCGGGCGAGCACGCGCTCAGTCCGCCTGCCAGGCCTGCGCGAGCAGGGAGCGAGTCTGCCCAAGCAGTTGTGGCAGCACCTTCGTGTGCCCCACGACCGGCATGAAGTTGGCGTCGCCGCCCCACCTCGGCACCACGTGCTGGTGCAGGTGGGCGGCGATGCCGGCACCGGCGATGACGCCCTGGTTCATGCCGATGTTGAAGCCGTGCGCCCCGGACACCGACCGCACCACCGACATCGCCCGCTGGGTGAACCGCGCCAGCTCCGTCGTCTCCTCCACGGTCAGTTCGGTGTAGTCCGCGACGTGCCGGTACGGAACCACCATCAGATGCCCGGGGTTGTACGGGTACAGGTTCAGCACGGCGTACACCGACCGCCCTCTGGCGAGGATCAACGCCTCCTCATCGGCCATCTCCACCAGCCTGCAGAACGGACAGCCCTGCGGCTGGTCGCCATCGGGCTTGTTCTCCCCCTGGACGTACGCCAGCCGGTGTGGCGTCCACAACCGTTGCAGCGCGTCCGGTATCCCGACGCCGTCCTGCTGTTCGATGTCAGTGTCTGTTGACAAACGCGCGTCACGATCGACTCGGCGGGGCTCGGACTTACCCACGATACTCACCACCTCGAGACATGCGCCCCGCCTCGCCGCTCGTGGGCGTCGCCACGCGCGTTCTCTGAAGGCACCATCGCCACGTAACTCCAGTTCACCAACCGGCCCTCAGACCCGCCCAACGAGTGCCTCCAGCGCGTCGGCCGCGGGAGAGGCGTTCTCCCTCCGGTGCACCCAGTCGGCGATGACCTCGACCGCGGTCCCGACCGGCACCCCGTTGATCTGCCCGCCGTCACGGAAGCGGAACGACACGGCTCCCGCCTCCACGTCCTTGCCGCCCGCCAGCAGCAGGAACGGCACCTTCTGCGTGGTGTGGGTACGGATCTTCTTCTGCATCCGGTCGTCGCTCTCGTCGATCTCGACCCGGATCCCCTTCGCCCGCAACGACTTCTCCACGCCGCGCAGATGTTCCACGTGCTCATCCGCGATCGGGATACCCACCACCTGCACGGGCGCGAGCCAAGCCGGGAAGGCGCCCGCGTAGTGCTCGGTGAGCACGCCGAAGAACCGCTCGATCGAGCCGAACAGCGCGCGGTGGATCATCACCGGCTGCTGCCGCGAACCGTCGGCGGACTGGTACTCCAGGCCGAACCGCTTCGGCTGCTGGAAGTCCACCTGAATGGTCGACATCTGCCAGGTACGGCCGATCGCGTCCTTCGCCTGTACCGAGATCTTCGGCCCGTAGTAGGCCGCGCCGCCGGGATCGGGCACCAGATCCAGCCCCGAGGCCCCCGCCGCCTCCCGCAGGGCCGCGGTGGCCTCCTCCCACTCCTCCGGCTCGCCGATGAACTTCGGCGAATCGTCCCGAGTGGACAGTTCGAGGTAGAAGTCGTTGAGCCCGTAGTCGCGCAACAGGTCCAGCACGAAGTCGAGCAGGGACCGCAACTCGCCCTGCATCTGCTCCTTCGTGCAGTAGATGTGCGAGTCGTCCTGGGTCATGCCGCGTACGCGGGTCAGCCCGTGCACCACACCCGACTTCTCGTACCGGTAGACAGAGCCGAACTCGAACAACCGCAGCGGCAGTTCGCGGTAGGACCGTCCACGCGAGCGGAAGATCAGGTTGTGCATCGGGCAGTTCATCGCCTTGATGTAGTAGTCCGTCCCCTCCAGACTCATCGGCGGGAACATGCCCTCGGCGTAGTGCGGCAGATGTCCGGAGGTCTCGAACAGCGCGCCCTTGCTGATGTGCGGGGTGTTGACGAACTCGTACCCGGCCTGCTCGTGCTTTTGCCTGGAGTAGGTCTCGAGTTCCCGCCGGATGATGCCGCCCCTCGGGTGGAACACCGGCAGCCCGGAGCCCAGTTCCTCGGGGAAGGAGAAGAGATCCAGCTCCGCGCCGAGCCTGCGGTGGTCACGGCGCTCGGCCTCGGCCAGCATCTCCAGGTGCGCGTCCTGCGCCTCCCCGGATTCCCATGCGGTGCCGTAGATGCGCTGCAGTTGCGGGTTCTTCTCGTCGCCGCGCCAGTACGCCGCGGCCACCCGCATGAGCTTGAACGCGGGAATGTGCTTTGTGGTCGGCACGTGCGGCCCCCGGCAGAGATCGCCCCACACCCGGTCCCCGCTGCGCGGATCGACATTGTCGTAGACCGTCAGCTCACCACCGCCGACCTCCATCACCTCGGAGGTGTCCACCTCCGACTTGAGATCGACGAGTTCGAGCTTGAAGGGCTCGCCTGCGAGTTCCTCCCTGGCCGCGTCCACGGAGTCCAGGACCCTGCGGGAGAACCGCTGCGATCCCTTGATGATCTGCTTCATCCGCTTCTCCAGGGCCTGCAGGTCCTCCGGAGTGAACGGGGTGTCGACGGCGAAGTCGTAGTAGAAGCCATCGCGCACCGGCGGGCCGATCCCGAGTTTCGCTTCGGGGAACTGCTGCTGCACGGCCTGGGCCAGTACGTGCGCCGCGGAATGCCGGATGACGCTGCGCCCGTCCTCGGTGTTCGCCGCGATGGTCTCGACCTCGGTGTCGGACTCGGGGACCCAGGCCAGGTCCCGCAGTTGCCCCTCCGCGTCACGCACGACGACGACCGCGTCGGGACCCTTGCCCGGCAGACCTGCCTCGCGAACAGCGGTGCCCGCCGTGGTCCCGGCCGGCACCACCACACGGGGCGCGGGTTCGGACACGACTGCGGACGGCTGGGACACGGTGGGCTCCTTCGGGCGGTGCGGTGCATGGACGACGTGTCCGATGCTAGCCGCCGCCCATGGGCACGTTCGGTCAGCGGGTACACCCGCGCGACCGGCACCGTCAGTACGCGCCGTACCCGCCGACGACCGCCCGCATCGTCTTCCAGAGGATCACCATGTCCAGCGCGAGCGACCAGTCCTCGACGTAGCGCAGATCCAGCCGGACGCTTTCCGCCCACGTAAGGTCGCTGCGCCCGCTGACCTGCCACAGCCCGGTGAGTCCGGGCTTGACCAGCAACCGCCTGCGCACGTCCGGTGCGTATCCCGCGGTTTCCTCCGGAAGTGGCGGGCGCGGACCGACCAGCGACATCCGGCCGGACAGGACGTTGAACAACTGTGGCAGCTCGTCGAGTGAGTAGCGGCGCAGGAGCACACCGATCCTGGTCACCCTGGGATCCTTGCGCAGCTTGAACAACGGCCCCGATGCCTCGTTGTTCTCCATCAGGCCGTGCCGGACCCGGTCGGCGTCGACGATCATCGTGCGGAACTTGTACATCGTGAACTCGCGCCCGCCCCTGCCAACCCGCTGCTGCCGGTAGATCACCGGCCCCCGCTCGGAAAGGGCGATCCCGGCCGCGATCAGGAGTAACAGCGGCGTGCACAGGGTAAGCAGGACCAGCGCGCCCAGCCGGTCCACCAGTTCCTTGATCAACCTTTTGCCGCCGGTGAACTGCGGCGCCGAGACTCGCAGCAGTGGCATGCCGAGTACCCCGGAGACGTTGAGCCGCGGGCCCGCGACCTCCATCAGCACCGGCGCCACCACCATCTCGGCCGAGGTGCCTTCCAGATCCCAAGCCAGTTGCTGCAGCCTGCGCGGAGTCCAGTACGGGTCAGCGGTGATCGCCACCACGCGGTATCCGCCGCGGCGGATGTGCGCCGCGAGGTCGTTCAGCTCCCCGACGACAGGAACACCGGCGATCTCCCCCGGACTGCGGGACCCGTTCGCACCGGCGGCCTGTTCATTCGCGATCGACGTTCCGGGGGTGCACACCGCCGCCACCCGCCAGCCCACATGGGACTCGGTCCGGGTGCGCTCGATCAGTTCGCGAAGGGTGTCCGGGGCACCTGCCGCCATCACCGGCAACAGGCACTCACCACGACGGCGCGCCCCGTGCAGGAGCCTGCGCAGGACATAGCGCAGCGGGAAAGCGACGACCGCGATCACGGGCACGACGACGAAGACCCACGGCTGCACGGCGAGCGACCCGGAGATGAGCCCCACGAGCGCGATGAGGACGGCGGCGAGAAACAGTCCCCTGCCGAGTCTGCTGAACTCCTCGGAACCCGCGCCGAGTACCCGCAGACTCCAGGCCCTGTTCGCAGGCAGCGCGGAGAGCACGGCAACGGCCGTGCCGAACGCGATCATCTGGTGGATCGCCACCGGCCCGCCGAGTTCGTCGATCGCGACGACCGCCAGCGCGACCACCAGCAGGGTCACCAGTACGTCACAGGCGATCACGCAGGCGAGATAGCGGCGTTCCCACTCCATGAGTGGTGCGTTGTTGTCGCCCACGAGATCCGGGACGAGCCGAAAACGGGCTCGCGGCGAGAGCACATCGGATCGCCGCGTCCGGGACGACTGCCGGAGACCACTCCCCCGCATGTCACCGTTCGCGGCGAAGAGCGACTGTGCCGACTCGTCCATGGAGGATCCTCCCGCTCATCGGTCGCGATTCCAGAGCCGCACCCCTAGTTACGGACTGTGTTCTCGCTTGATTACGGTGTGTATCCAACCCAGTGCTAGCCGTTCGAGTGACACACGCCGTGGTATCGGTCACTCAAGAACCCGCGTTACAGCGTCAACTGCATATTTCCCCTCACCACTACGGAGGAAGGGGCACCACGTAGATAACAAGATGGTGACAACGGGTGATAACGAAACTCGGCAACCCACTACGGAAGGTAGTTGGTTGCCGGATGGCGGTCATGCCCGGTTCGCGGCCCGTTCCGACAAGCTGGCGAACAGCGCGGGGACGGAGCAGGCCGGCGCTGGTCAGTTCCTAAGTGGACGAACTGGCGCGCCGTCGTGATCAGCGGCACATCGGGTAACGAATCCGGTCGCCCGTGGGTTGAGACTGGGAGCGGACAACAGAAAAAGGCCCGGCTGTGCCGGGCCTCTCCGCGAACAACTGCACTTGTGGGTGGGCGATACTGGGATCGAACCAGTGACCCCTTCGGTGTGAACGAAGTGCTCTCCCGCTGAGCTAATCGCCCCTTGCTGGTGCGAAAGAGACTCTACCGGACGACCTTCGGCGGCCTGCAAACGGGTGGTTCATTGCCCGGACACGGTCCGCACATCACTGAGCACGCTGCGAACAACCGCGTGCTAGTCGGGGCCCTTGACGGCGCAGAACGCGGCGTTCGGCCCCCGGAGGGACCTAGCTCACGTCCGGCATTCGCGGGACGGCGCTATCGCCACAGCGTCAAACCGAGCAGTATGTACGCGTGGACGATCACCACTGATCGCGCGCGAGGCCGGTGCGGCCGAGAGCGGCGGTGACACGAAAAGGGTGCCCGGGATGACCCCGTACGGGTGATCTCGGGCAAAACGGCGAGCGAGTCGGCCCCCCTGAACGTCTCACCACCGGAACTCGGTCAGACTGGCCGGGAAGGGAGCAGAAGGGTAGGACGATGCGAAACGATCACGTGACGCTCCGCTCGACGGCGGTCTTCGACCTGCTGGCGCCGCGGACGCCCGCGGTGCCGGTGAAGGTGGAACTGCGCTACGACACCCGCGACCCCTACGCGGTGGTCGCCGCGTTCCGTACCGGCCGCGCAGGATGGGTGGAGTGGGTGTACGCACGTGACCTGCTCGCCGACGGCCTGCTGGCCGACGCGGGCGACGGCGACGTGCGGATCCGCCCCTCGGTCGAGGACCCCGAATCCGTGCTCATCGAACTCAACTCCCCGTCGGGGCACGCGATGTTCGAGGCATCGGCGCAGGAACTGGCCGACTTCCTCGACCGCACCTATGACGTGGTGCTGCCGGGCAATGAGCACCTCTGGGTCGACGTCGACGACGCGCTGACCCATCTCATTCCGAATGATCGGACCTGATCAACCATGGTGCGGCCCATTGGCGGGACCCCCCTGTCAGGACCGTGTTCTGGGTCCGATACAGTTCTTTTCAACACCACGGCGACGGGTCAGCGGACACGGAGCCATGGAATGCGGACGTAGCGCAGCTGGTAGCGCATCACCTTGCCAAGGTGAGGGTCGCGGGTTCGAGTCCCGTCGTCCGCTCGACTGCGGCGGCACCCCGCAGTGGGATCATGGTCGGAGGGAAACCCCCGAGGGCTGGATTCCCTGGAACACGGCGGAGTGGCCGAGTGGTTCAGGCAAGGGCCTGCAAAGCCCTGTACGCGGGTTCGATTCCCGCCTCCGCCTCGCGCGATTAGCTCAGCGGGAGAGCACTACCTTGACACGGTAGGGGTCACTGGTTCAATCCCAGTATCGCGCACCATTCTTTCTTGGCAGAACCCTGCTCCTCATCATGGGGAGCAGGGTTCTTTCTGTTCGATCTGATCGCATCGGGACTTCGAACCGTATCCGCCGCACCTCCGGCGACCCGAATACCGCGAGCGCCCCACCGCTTGACAGCGTGGGCGCGCCTCCCGCATTCTTACTCTCGAGTAGCTGTTACCGACGGTAACAGGCAATGGAGCGAATCGGGTGCACTCAGCGCGGAGGAGCAGGATGACCACAGCGTCCAAGACCAGAGCGTTCAAGGTCGTGATCGTGGGTACTGGATTCGCCGGGCTGGGACAGGCGATCCAGCTCGAGAAGGCCGGTATCCGGGATTACGTCATCCTGGAGAAGGCCGATGAGGTGGGTGGCACCTGGCGCGACAACTCCTACCCCGGCTGCGCGTGTGACATTCAGTCGCATATGTACTCGTTCTCCTATGAGCAGAACCCGCACTGGTCCCGGTCTTTCTCCGCCCAGCCGGAGATCTTCGACTACCTCAAGGGCGTCGCGGACAAGTACCGGCTGCGGGAGAGGATCCGCTTCGGCGTGGAGATCACCGGCGCCCGGTGGGACCCAGACGAGTCGCGCTGGTCGATCAGCACCGCGGGCGGCGAGGAATACAGTGGCCGGTTCCTCGTCTCCGGGGTCGGCGGCCTGCACATCCCACAGGTCCCGCACCTGCCCGGCATCGAGAACTTCCGTGGCCAGACCTGGCACTCGGCACAGTGGAACCACGAGTACGACCTGACCGGCAAGCGAGTCGCCGTCGTGGGCACGGGGGCCAGTGCCATCCAGTTCGTCCCCCGGATCGCCCCACAGGTCGAACAGCTGCACCTGTTCCAGCGAACTCCACCGTGGATCATGCCGAAGCCCGATCATGCGATGCCCGGCTGGGCGAAGACGTTGTTCGCCAGGGTGCCTGCGATCCAGCGCGGATACCGCAACCTCCTGTACTGGTTCCTCGAGTCGCGGGCGATCGGCTTCAACGGCCATCCAGGACTGATGAAGGCGGGCGAAGTCATCGCCCGGCGGCATATCGCCAAGCAAGTCAAGGACCCGGCACTACGCGACACCGTGACCCCGGACTACACCATGGGTTGCAAGCGGGTGCTGATCTCCAACGACTACTACCCGGCGCTCAACCGGGACAACGTCGAGGTGCGTACCGAAGGCATCGCCGAGGTGCGAGATAATTCCATTGTGGACAACTCGGGTACCGAGCACGAGGTGGATGCCATCATCTACGGCACCGGCTTCCGCGTCACCGACGCACTGGAGTACCTGGACATCATCGGGACCGACGGCCGGAACCTGGCCAAGGAATGGGCCACCGACGGGATGCAGACCCACCTCGGCATCACCGTTTCGGGCTATCCGAACCTGTTCTTCCTGCTCGGGCCGAACACCGCGCTCGGACACAACTCCGTGGTGTTCATGATCGAGGCCCAGTCCCGCTACGTCGTGGAGGCGATCGAACTCGCCGACCGCCACCGGGCCACGGCGCTGGACGTACGCCCGCGGGTACAGCACCGCTTCCAGCGCGGGATCCAGGACCGCCTGGTGAAGGGGGTCTGGACACAGGGCGGCTGCACGAGTTGGTACCTCGACGCGAAGGGTGTGAACCGAACGATCTGGCCGGGCTTCACCTGGCGTTACTGGCTGCAGACCCGCACGGTGAACCCGGGCGACTACGAACTCACCGGGCAGGTCCAGCGGCAATCGAGGGAGCCGGTCGGATGAGTGCGCGGGGCAGCACCGGCGAGCAGCTCGTCCTGCGGGCGCGCGAGGTCAGGTTCGACTGGTCGGCGCTACCGATGCACTGGATTCCCGGTGAGCCGCAGGCCACGCACACGGTGAACGCCCTGCAACTGCTGCTGCCCGAGGGCGAGCGCTGGTTCGTCCAGGTTTTCAAGCAGGCCCTGCCACTGATCAGGGACGACCGATTGCGCGAGGACGTGCTCGGCTTCATCGGCCAGGAGGCAGTGCACGCGGAGGCACACGCGGGCGTGCTCGACCACTACAAGGCCCACGGGCTCGATCCGGGACCGTACACCCGGCAGACGGAGTGGATTTTCCGCACGCTGCTCGGCGATCGGGACCTCACCGGACGGGCCAAGGAGGAATGGCTGATCGAGCGGTTGTCCCTGATCGCCGCGATCGAGCATTACACGGCGTTTCTCGGCCAGTGGATGCTGGACGCCCGCGCATTCGATCGCGTCGGCGCGGACCCGGTCATGCTCGACCTGCTGCGCTGGCACGGCGCGGAGGAGGTCGAGCACCGCTCCGTCGCATTCGACCTTTTCCAGCATCTCGACGGCCGTTACCTGCGTCGTACCAGGGCGATGGCGGTGGTGACACCGGTGCTGCTGTGGCTGCTCGTACGCGGAACGCGGTTCCTGATGTCGAACGATCCCGTCCTCGGTGGACGGACTACCGCCAACTGGCGGACCGCGTTCGCGGCAGGCAGGCGCGGCGTACTCCCCACACCGCGTGGAGCGATCGGGGAGATCCGCCCCTACTTCGCCAGGAACTACCACCCCAGCCAGACCGGTTCCACCGAACAGGCGGTGGCCTACCTCGCGACCTCGCCTGCCGCGCGGGCGGCCGAAGATCCACGATGATCGGACGCCGCATACCGCTGCCACCGGATCTGCGCGGCCGGGGCAGAGGGGACCGCGCACTCGCGCCCCTGCCGCTGGTCGTGCGAGTTTACGAGCAACTCTCCAGGATCAGCGGGCGGCGCAGACCACCGATCACCGCTGTGGACAGGGACCTGCGGCTGCTGGTCACCCACGTCGCCGCGGAGGCCGAGGACGTGGTCAGCCTGCGGCTGGCGAGGCCGGACGCGTCGGCGTTGCCGTTGTGGCGGCCCGGCGCCCATATCGACGTCGCGCTGCCCTCGGGCAGGGTGCGGCAGTACTCGCTGTGCGGTGACACTGGCGAGCGCGGCGTCTACCGAATCGCCGTACGGCGGATCGAGGGCGGGGACGGTGGCTCCCGTGAGGTGCACGAGGCACTGCGACCGGGCGATGCGGTGACGGTACGGGGCCCGCGCAACGCCTTCCCCTTCGTACCGGCACGGTCCTACCTGTTCGTCGCCGGCGGGATCGGTATCACCCCGATTCTGCCCATGGTGCGCGCGGCGCAGGCCGCCGGTGCGGACTGGCGGCTCGTCTACACCGGCCGCTCCCCCGGCTCCATGCCGTTCAGCGCCGAACTCGCCGAGTTCGGTGACCGGGTGTGGCTGCGGCCGGACACCGAGTACGGCGTGCCCGCTTCGGGAGCCGAACTGCTGGAGCACGCACCCTCGGATGCCGCGGTGTACTGCTGCGGGCCGCCAGCCATGATCGCCGGTGTCCGGATGGATCTCGCGCGGGGCGCCGCGCGGCCCGTGCACTTCGAACGGTTCTCCGCCGCGCCGGTTGTCGGTGGAAAGCCGTTCCGGCTGCGCCTTGCCCGCTCCGGTCGCGAACTGGCCGTACCCGCCGAACGCACCGCCCTGGAGGTCGTGCGGGAGGTGTTGCCCGGCATCGCCTACTCCTGCAGGCAGGGTTTCTGCCGGACCTGTGTGGTACGCGTGCTCGACGGGGAGGTCGAGCACCGCGACAGGGCGCTCACCGACACCGAACGCGCGGACAGCATGCTGATCTGCGTGTCCAGGGCCAGCGGCGGCAGCCTCACGCTCGACCTCTGACGGGGTCGGCACGGCGGGCCGTCCTGGCGTGGGCTTTTCTCGAACCAACATCGGGGCAACTCGTGCATAACCCGTCCGGGCGGGCGTGTCACGCTGGTAACAAGTGCCTGGTGATGGTGGAAGATGTCCTGGTGCACCCGCCCCAGACAGCACCAGCCTCAGCAGCTCCGACCCCCGACCATGTCGACAGCCTCGCCGCGGTGCTCGACCTCGTCCGCTCTGGGACCGCTACGACGCGCCCGGAGATCGGCCGGAAATCGGGTCTCGGCCGCACGGTCGTGACCCAGCGGGTCAACCAGCTCACCGAGTGCGGCCTGCTCGAGGAAGGGCCGCTGGGCCCGTCCAGCGGCGGCAGGGCGCCACGCGAGCTGCGCTTCCGCGCACACGCAGGGGTGGTCCTCGCCGCCGAACTGGGCGCGACCAGCGTGACCGTCGGTGTGGCCGACCTCGCCGGGCAGATTCTCACCCAGCTCGAGGAACCGACCGACATCGCGCTGGGGCCGGATGAGGTACTCGGTCACGTGGAGGAGCTGTTCGACCGGCTGCTGTCGCAGGTCACCGCGAGCACGGGCGGTACCGCGGCGTCGACCTGGGGTATCGGCATCGGACTACCGGGGCCCGTCGAGTTCGCCACCGGCCGGCCCAGTGCACCACCGATCATGCCGGGCTGGGACGGCTACCCGGTCCGGGATCGCCTCGCCCGCCGGTTCAAAGCGCCGGTTTGGGTGGACAACGAGGTGAACACGATGGCCCTCGGCGAGCTTCGGGCGGGTTCGGCCAAGGGGCAGCGCGACATCCTCTACGTCAAGATCGGCACCGGAATCGGGGCGGGGCTCGTTTCCGGTGGCCAGTTGCATCGCGGCAGTCAGGGCTGCGCGGGCGACATCGGCCACGCAGCCGTCACCGAGGACACCAGCGTGGTCTGCCGCTGCGGCAACACCGGCTGCCTCGAGGCCTTCGCCGGGGGTGCGGCACTCGCACGGGAGGGTCTCGCGGCGGCGGAGGAAGGCCGCAGCGACTTCCTCGCCGGAGTACTCGCCGAGACCGGCACCGTCCGGGCGGCAGACGTCTCCCGTGCGGCACAGAGCGGGGACCGCACGTCCGTCGCACTGCTCACCCAGGCGGGCAGACTGGTCGGCAGCCTGCTGGCGACGCTGGTCAGCTTCTACAATCCCGCGCTGGTGATCATCGGCGGTGGCGTGGCGGGAGCGGGCGACCTGCTGCTGGCCGCCGTGCGGGAGTCGGTCTACCGCAGGTCGTTGCCGCTGGCCACACGTGAACTCCGCATCGCCCGCTCGACCCTGAGCGACCAGGCCGGCCTGGTCGGAGCTGCGTTCATGGTGATCGACGAGCTGTTCACCCCGGAACGGCTCGGGCGGTGGGTGGAGATCGGCTCCCCTGCCGGCTTTCCGGAACTCGTCGACATTCCGCTGCGCACGCCCGTCCTCTGAGGGTTGCGCACGAAAAGTCACTTCGCGAGTTCCTTCACCTAATCTGGAGCAATGCCACCACGCGAACAACCGGCGACCCGCGTCTACGGCGGCCGCACCGCCGCCGACCGCAGGGCCGAACGCAGGCAGCGCCTGCTCGACGCGGGACTCGAACTCTTCGGCACGGAGGGCTACGCGGCGACGTCCATCGAGAAGCTCTGCGCAGCGGCGGGGGTGTCGACGCGCAACTTCTACGAGGAGTTCTCGGGTCGCGAAGCCCTGTTGATGGCCCTGCACGACGACGTGATCGAGCGGGCCGTCGAAGCGGTGGGCGCCGCGTTCACCGAAGCCGGCGAAGGTGGGGTCCCGGTGCGGGTCAACCTGGCGGTACGCGCCTACCTCACCACGACCGCGGCCGATCCACGCTGGGCCCGCCTGTCCTATGTAGAGATCGTCGGAGTCAGTCCCGCGGTGGAGCAACACCGGCTCGCGTGGCGGGAACAGTGGGTCGAGCTACTCGTCGCGGAGGCGGAAGGTGCGGTCGTACGCGGAGAGGCCGCGCCCCGTGACTTCCGCCTGGGGGCGGTCGCCCTGATCGGCGCCGTGAACGAGCTGGTCTATCACTGGTCCCGGGGCGGGCACCGGATACCGATGGACGATGTGGTCGCCGCGGTGGTGCGGCTGGCGACCGCGGTGATCACCGCCCCCTGATCGAGCGTCCCGTCACTGGCGTGGCAGCTCCGGCAACCGGGTCTCGTCCAGCCAGGCGGTGAAGAAGCCGGTCAGCGGCTCCCCTGCCGCCTGCTCGGCGAGTGCGGTGAACTGTCGCGTGGTGACCGTGCTGTGCCGGTACCGGGAGGTCCAGTCCCGCAGCAGCGCGAAGAACGCCTCGTCGCCCAGCCTGCCCCGAAGGGCGTGCAGGGTCAGCGCACCGCGCTTGTACACCCGTTCGTCGAACATCTTGTCCACCCCTGGGTCGGCGATGCGCAGGTCGGCGGGTCCCCGCGCGAGCGTGGAATGCCAGTGGCGCGCGTGCGCCTGAGCGGATTCACCCCCCGACTCCTCCGACCACAACCACTCGGCGTACGTCGCGAAACCCTCGTTGAGCCAGATGTGGCGCCAGTCCGCGACGGTCAGGCTGTTGCCGAACCACTGGTGGGCGAGCTCGTGCACGGCAAGACGCTCGTGCGTGCGCCGCCCGTCCACGTGATTCGCGCCGAAAACGGACATTCCCTGCGCCTCGATCGGATCGTCCAGTTCGTCGTCGGTCACCACGACCACGTACTCGTCGAACGGGTAAGGACCGAAGAACCGCCGCAACGTCCGCATCACGGCGGCCTGCCTGCCGAAATCGGTACTGAACGGTCGCCGCAGGCGCCCCGGTACCGCGGCGCGCTGGGGAACCTCTCCCCCGTCGAGCTCCACGTCGTCGTACTGTCCGATCTGGACACTCATCAGATAGGTGGAGGTCGGCTCGGCGCGTTCGTAGACCCACGTCGTCGTGCTGGCCGCGCGGCTGCGTGAGCGCGGTGTCCCGGTCACGAGGACCGTGTACGGCGAGGAGGTCGTGACCGTGACCCGGTAGGCCGCCTTGTCCGCGGGGTGGTCGTTGCACGGGAACCAGGACGGTGCCCCCACGGGCTGGCTGGCGACCAGCGACCCATCGGTCAGTTCGTCCCAGCCGATGTCGTCCCACCGTCCGCCGACCGGCCGGGGGTTGCCCACGTAGCGAACATCCACGACGAACTCGGCACCGGCCGGAATGGAGCGTGCGGGAGTGATTCGCAGCTTGAGGCCGGCCCTGCCGAACTTCGCGGGCCTGCCGTCGACCAGTACCTTGCGCACGGCGAAGCCGGACAGGTCGAGACTCAGGCGGGACAGCGTCTGAGTCGCGACCGCGGTGATCCTGGCCCTGCCGGAGAGGCGGTTCGGCCCGACCCGGTAGTCCAGTTCGAGGTCGTAGTGGTGAACCCGGTAACCGCCGTTGCCGTGCTCCGGCAGGTAGGAGTCGCCCGAGGTTTCCGCGCCCGGCCCGGGCCGATCGTTCTTCGCCGTGCTCACGCGCGGCGACCTCCTGCCTCCGGCCACGCCGAAATCGCGTTACCGAGCCAACGCGAGTCCGCTGGAACCGCGTCACCCCTCGTCACCAAAGAGCCCGGTCCGACCGTCGTCCGCGCGCCGATACTCGCGCCGGGCAGCACGATCCCGTGCGGTCCGAGCGTCGCCCCTTCGTCCAGCGTCACCCGGTCCATACTCATGATTCGGTCGTGGAACAGGTGTGTCTGCACCACGCAGCCCCGGTTGACGGTCGCACCGGCACCCAGTCGCACGAGGTCCGATTCCGGCAGCCAGTAGGTCTCGAGCCACACCCCGCGCCCGATACGCGCGCCCATGGTGCGCAACCAGGCGGGCAGAAGCGGCGTCCCGCCGACGGAGCCGACCAGCCAGGGCACGGCGAGCACCTCGACGAACGTGTCGGCGAGCTCGCCCCGCCAGACGAACGAGCTCCACAGTGGATGCTCGATCGGGCGGAACCGGCCGACCAGCAGCCACTTCGCCGCCGTTGTCACCGCACAGGCCAGCACCCCGGCCGCGAGCAGCACGACCCCCGAGGCCAGCGCGGCCACACCCATACCGAACTCCAGGCGCAGCGCCTGCAACGCGGCGGCCGTCAGGACGGCCAGCGCGATCGCGCAGCAGACGGGAACGAACCGGCACAACTCGACCGCGGCCCTGGCCAGCCTGAGCCGCCTTGGCGGCCGGAAGGTACGGCCCGCGTCGGCAGCCTCGACCGACCTGCGCAGCGGCATCGGTGGCATACCCAGGTACGAGGAACCCTTCTTCGCCTTCACCGGCGTCGAGGACAGCACCCCGACGAGTCCGCGTTTGGGCACGGAGCGCCCTGGTGCGGTCATACCCGAGTTGCCGAGGAACGCGCGTTTGCCGATCCGGGCGGGAGCGACATGCAGCCAGCCGCCACCGAGTTCGTACGTGGCGACCATGGTGTCGTCCGCGAGGAAGGCTCCGTCGTCCACAGTGGTCATGGTGGGCAGGGCGAGGAGCGTGGAGATCTCCACGTCGCGGCCGACCCGCGCGCCGAGCAGACGTAGCCACACCGGGGTGAACAGGCTGGCGTACAACGGGAAGAGCCCGACCCGGGCCATGGCCATCAGCCGTTCGGTGGCCCACACCTGCCACGCCGTCCTGCCGTGCACCGGATGGTAGCCCTCGGCCATACCAAGGCCGAGCGCGCGCACACCGGCGAGCACCAGCAGCGCGTAGCCGAGCAGGTAGCCGAGCGCCGCGAGGGGCACGACGGTCAACGCGGCCACGAGCGCGCCGCCGAGATCCGGTGTGGCGGCCACCGCGAGCGCCACCGCGGCCACCGCGGGCACAGCGGCCACGACCGGCACCAGGCCGAGCAGCAGCGAGGTACAGCCGTAGATCCACGCCCAGCGCCGCGACCTCGCCGGGCGGGCGGACGGCCAGGCCAGCGCGTTCTTGTGTTCCCGCCGGGCGGGCGCACCGGCCCAGCGCTGGCCTGCCGGAACGGCACCGAGAACCGTGGAGCCCGCGGCGATCTCGGCGCCCTTGCCGATCCTGGCTCCAGGGAAAAGCGTGCTGCGGGCACCGATCCTGGCACCCGCGCCGATCCTGATCTTGCCGATGTGCACGACGTCGCCGTCGACCCAGTGGCCGGACAGGTCGGCCTCCGGCTCGATCGCGGCACCCCGCCCGATCTTCAGCATTCCCGTCACCGGGGGCGGCGAGTGCAGGTCCACATCCTTGCCCACCTTCGCGCCGAGCGCCCTGGCGTAGTGGGTCATCCAGGAAGCGCCGGACACCCCGCTGGCGCCACTGAGGTCGGCCACCTGCTGTGCGGCCCAGAGGCGAAGGTGCACGCGGCCACCTCGCGGGTAGCTGCCGGGGCGCAGCCCGCGCAGCAGCAGCCGGGCACCCGCTGCCGAGATCGCGATCCGGCCCGCCGGGCTGAACAGCACCGCCCACGCGGCGACGAGCGTCCACCACGGGACGGCAGGCGCCCACACCACCCCGGTGAATCCGGCGAGCACCGTGGACACGGCCGCGACCGCGGTGGTCCAGCGCAGCCCGACCAGTGTCAGCATCGGCAGCAGGAGCAGGCACTGCAGCACACCGGTACGCCGCGGTACGGGCGAGATCCCGCGCTGCGCGGTCGTCGCCGCGTCCTGCGCGTCGAGAATCCGTGCCAGCGCGGCCAGCCGGGGGTTCTGGTAGATGTCGGTGACCGAAACCTGCGGGTACCGCGTCCGGATCCGCGCGACGAGCTGCGCCGCGGTCAGACTGCCGCCGCCATGGGTGAAGAAGTCGGCCTTCCGGTCGGTCACGGTGACGCCGAGAATCTCGGCCCACCCCTCGGCCAGCCAGGCTTCGGTACGGGAAAGACGTGCGGCAGCGTCCGGTAACGCGTCCGGCAGCGGCCACGGCAGCGCGGCCCTGTCCACTTTGCCCGAAGTCCGCGTCGGCAACTCCGTGACCACGGCGATCAGCGGCACGAGTGCCGCGGGCAGCCGGTCCCGCAGGAGGGCGGTGGCCGACCGCCGATCGAACCCGGACTCGTGGCCCTCGGCGGGGGCGACGTAGCCGACCAGGATCTGGTTGCCGGCCGCCGTCGTGCGTACCGCGGCGGCCGCGCCCGCGACACCGGGCAGTGCCTGCAGGGCCGCGTCCACCTCGCCGAGTTCGATTCGTCGTCCACCGAGTTTGACCTGCTCGTCGGCCCTGCCGACGAAGACGAGCCCCGCGGGTTCGGCCCGCACGACGTCCCCGCTGCGGTAGGCGCGCCGCCAGCCGAGCGCGGGCAGCGGCGCGAACTTCTCGGCGTCCTTGACCGGATCCAGGTAACGGGCCAGCCCGGCCCCGCCGATGACCAGCTCCCCCGTGTGTCCCATGGGAACGGGCTCACCGAGTTCGTCGACGACGGCCAGCTGCCAGCCGAGCAGGGGCAGGCCGATCCGCACCGGCTCGTCGCCGGTCAGCTGTGCCGCGCAGGCCACCACCGTGGCCTCGGTGGGCCCGTAGGTGTTCCACACCTCGCGCCCCTCGACGGCCATCCGCTCGGCGAGTTCGGGCGGGCAAGCCTCACCACCGAAGATCAGCAGTCGCACGTCGTCGAGCGCGTCGACGGGCCACAACGCGGCCAGCGTCGGCACGGTGGAGACCACCGAGACTCGCTGCGCCACCAGCCAGGGACCGAGGTCGACGCCGGTACGCACCAGCGAACGGGGCGCGGGTACGAGGCAGGCGCCGTGCCGCCAGGCGAGCCACATCTCCTCGCAGGAGGCGTCGAAGGCCACGGAAAGCCCGGCGAGCACCCGGTCGCCGGGGCCGATCGGCTCATCGGCCAGGAACAGCTCTGCCTCGGCGTCGACGAAGGCGGCAGCCGCGCCGTGGCTGACGGCGACGCCCTTGGGCTTTCCGGTGGACCCGGAGGTGAAGATGATCCAGGCGTCGTCACCAGGGCCGGGCCTGTCCAGCCGGCCGCCTGCCGTTCCCGGGTACGTGGTCAGGCTGCCGCCGTCGCCGAGCACCGCGCAGACTCCGGCCTCGTCGAACACGAGGTCGGCTCGCTCCTGCGGATCGTCCGCGTCCACCGGGACGTAGGCGGCACCCGCCGCGAGTACCGCGAGAATCGCGACGTAGAGCTCGGCTGTTCCGGACGCGACGCGCACGCCCACCCGGTCACCGGTACCGATTCCGGCCTTCGCCAGTCTTGCCCTGACGGTATCGATCTGGTCGGCCAGATCGCGATAGGTGAGTACGGCGGAGCCGTCGTCGATGGCGGGTGCCCCGGGATGGCGCGCCGCGGTGTCGCCGAGGATGTCCAGCAGGGTGCGCTGGGCGGGAGCGACACCGGACCAGTAGAGCGCGCGTTCGGTGGTCGGGGTGATCGTGCTGTCCGAGGCATAATCCGGTTCGACGACCAGGGTCATCGAGTCGCCGCCTTCGTGTTCGAGCGGACAGTCTGGTAGCCCATCACTCACCCTCACGGAGTAGGTCGTAGTTACCCGGGCCGGTCCGCAGGCGATGAGGCGTCCCGTAACGGTGATCCACAATACGCCAGGTGAACGAACGGTTTCGCCCGGATCTCGAATGAGTGTCGGACCTCACCCCCAGAGATGGGGCGTCTGCAAGTACCACCAAGCAAGATCAACTCCGTCGCTAACCGCTACCAAGCCGCCCTTCACGCACCTGGCTTGGTAGCGGTTATGGACGTTGTCGATCTTGCTTGGGCGTACTTGCAGACGTACCAACGTGGTGCGGGAGGGCTGGTCCCGCAGGAGAGCGCCGGACGTCAGCGGGTCTTCTTGGGCTTCTTTTCGCGGACGCGGACGTTGATACGGACCGGGCTGCCATCGAAGCCGAAGCGCTCGCGGAACTTGCGCTCGATGAATCGACGGTAGCCCGACTCGAGGAAGCCGGTCGCGAACAGCACCAGCGTCGGTGGGCGGATACCCGCCTGCGTCGCGAAGAGGACCTTCGGCTGCTTGCCGCCGCGCACCGGGGGTGGAGTAGCGGCGATCAGATCGGCGAGCCAGCCGTTCAGCTGCCCGGTCGGCACCCGCTGGTCCCAAGACGACAGCGCGGTCCGCAGAGCGGGCGCGAGCTTGCGCACCGACCGTCCCGTCAGCGCGGAGATGTTCACCCGCTCCGCCCACGGCACACGGACCAGACCGCGCTCGAGTTCGCGCACCATCTGGTACCTGCGTTCCTCGTCCACGAGGTCCCACTTGTTGAAGGCCAGCACGCAAGCGCGTCCCGCCTCCACCACCATGGTCAACACGCGCAAGTCCTGTTCGGACAGTGGTTCGCTCGAATCGAGCAGGACGATGACCACCTCGGCCGCGTCGATGGCGGTCTTGGTCCGCAACGAGGCGTAGTACTCGGCGCCACTGGCGGTCTGCACCCGCTTGCGCAGGCCCGCGGTATCGACGAAACGCCAGGTCTCCCCATCCAGGTCGACCAGCGAGTCCACCGGGTCCACCGTGGTGCCCGCGACCTCGTCGACCACGGAGCGCTGCTCCCCGGCCAGCTTGTTCAGCAGGCTGGACTTGCCGACGTTGGGCTTGCCGACCAGCGCGACGCGGCGCGGGCCCGCGGCCCGATCGCCGTCGCGCGGCGCCTCGGGCAGTGCGGAGACGATCGCGTCGAGCAGGTCCCCGGAGCTGCGGCCGTGCAACGCGCTGACCGCATGCGGCTCCCCGAGCCCGAGCGACCACAGCGATGCCGTGTCGGCGAGCAGCCGATCGTCGTCGACCTTGTTCGCCGCCAGCAGCACGGGCCGCTTCGAGCGCCGCAGCACCCGGGCGACGGCCTCGTCCGTCGTCGTCGCTCCGACCGTGGCGTCGACGACGACCAGCACGGCGTCGGCGGTGTTCATGGCCATCTCCGCCTGTGCGGCGACCGCTCCCTGCAACCCGGTCGCGCCTGGTTCCCAGCCACCGGTGTCCACGACGGTGAACCGCCTGCCGCTCCACAACGCGTCGTAGGCCACCCGGTCCCTGGTCACCCCCGGGACGTCCTGGACGACCGCTTCCCTGCGCCCCAGGATGCGATTGACCAGTGTGGACTTACCGACGTTCGGCCTGCCGACGACGGCGAGCACCGGCTGCGCCAGCTGGGTCTCCTCGGCGTCGGTGTCCGCGTCGATCTGCTTGTCGAGTTCGGTGAACTCGGACTCGTCGGACCACGAGCCATCAACCTCGGTCATGCTTTCTCTTTCCCATCGCGCGCGATTCACGCTCGCGCTCGTCGTCAAGCGTGTGCACGAGGCAGGCCAGTTCCGTGCGCAACCGCTCGGTGGCCTCCTCGAGGCCTGCCCTTCCGCGTCCCACCCGCACGGTGAACGGCTCTCCCACCAGCAGGTCCACCACCGGACGGAACCGGCGTCGCGTCCCCTCCGGGCGCAGTGTGCCCCGTGTCGCCACCGGCAACACGACCGCCCCCGACGTGCGTACCAGCCAGGCGGCGCCGCGTTCGGCGCTGGCCACGTCACCCGCGCCGCGGCTGCCCTCGGGAAACACCCCGACGACACCGCCACCGCGCAGTACCGCGACCGCGGTCAGCAGTGGCGCGCGGTCCGCGACACCGCGCCGGATCGGCACCTGGCCGATCCGGTGCAGGAACCAGCCGAGGCCACCACGAAAAAGTTCCTCCTTGACCAGGAACACTGAACGGCGCGGCAACATTCCAAAGATCAGCTGCGGTTCGATCATCGTGCTGTGATTCGCGATCAGCACAAGCGGCCCGCTTCGCGGCACCCGCTCCAGGCCCCGCGCGCGCAGGCGGAAGGCCGGCCGGACCACATGACGCGCGATCCGCCTGCCCAGGTCGTGCAGCCGGCGCGAGGAGCCCTCCGGCAACTCGGCGACGACGCCGGCGGGCACGGGTGCCGGGTCGATCGTCACGAGGTGCTCTCCGCGGCACCTCGCAGCAGGCCACGCCTGCTGGCCAACTCGCTCAGCGCCACGATCACCTGATCGATACTCAGCTCGGAGGTGTCCACCTCCACGGCGTCCCCCGCCGCGCGCAGCGGTGACGCCGCACGGGTGGAGTCGAGGCGGTCCCGGCGATCCACCGAGGCGCGGGCCGCGGCCACGGTGACCTCCCGGCCCGCCGCGGAGTCCTGCGCACTGCGCCGGGCGGCACGGATCTCCGCGGAGGCGGTCAGGTAGACCTTGAGTTCGGCGTCCGGAACCACGACCGTGCCGATGTCCCTGCCCTCCACCACGATGCCGCCGACCTCGGCGACGACGTCGGCGATGATCCGGCGCTGCTCGGCGACGAGCAGTTCACGCACTCGCGGCACCGAGGACACTGCCGACACCGCGCCGGTGACGTCGGCGAGACGGATGCCGGTGCCGACGTCCTCCCCGTCGAGCAGCGCGGACGGCCGCTCCGGGGAAGTTCCCACACCCAGCCGGGCGGTGTCCGCCACCGCGGCGACCGCGGCCGGGTCGGCAGGATCCACTCCGGCCCGAAGCACGGCGAGGGTGACGATCCGGTACATGGACCCGGTGTCCAGATAGCCTGAGTTCAGGCGCGTGGCGAGGGTGCGTGCCACCGTGGTCTTTCCGGTTCCCGAAGGCCCGTCCAGTGCGACCACTCCGCGTAGGGCTCCCGCCACCGACCGCTCTCCTTGCCGTGTCACCTGTGTCTGTCCGCAGGCCTGGGACCTGCTCGCCTGCTCGCGGCACATCGTCCGCGGCAGTCCATTCTGCCTGGCGGTGACGGCCGGGCGTCAGTCGGTGCCCGATCGACGCTGTTCGGCACGCAGCCGTTCGTCGAGTTCGTCGAAGCGCAGCACGGACCGGTCGATCGCTCCCGTGCGGTACGCGGCCCGGCCGAACAACTGTGCCAGAACCGGCGCCGTCATCACCTGGAAGATCGCCACGAGTGCGATTCCCGCCGCATACTCCGGTTTCACCCGCACCGCGGCGCCGGCCAGGATCAGCAGCAGTCCGACGGTCTGCGGTTTCGTCGCGGCCTGCAGCCGGGTGGGCACGTCAGGGAAGCGCAGCACCCCGAGCGCGCCGATGAGGCAGAACAGCGCTCCCGCCAGTAGGAAGACCGCGGCGAGTACATCTCGGACGATCATTGGTACTCCTCCCAGCGCTCGACCAGCCGGATCGCGGCGATCGAGCCGACGAAGGCCAGCAGGGCCACCGTGATCAGCAACGCTGTGTTGAACCCGCGCTGTGAACTGGCGATACCGACGGCGACCCCGGCGATGATGAGCACGAGCAGCACGTCCAGCGCGAGAATCCGGTCCAGGGTGCGCGGCCCGCGCGCCAGTCGCAGCACGACGAGCACCCCCGCAGCCGAGAGCAGTCCGAACGTGATCGCGAAGACGACGGTCATGGTGCCTCCTCCGAGGTCGGTGCCGCGGACCTCCGGTCCCGCGCGCGGTGCGCCCGGTCGGCGCGCGTCCGCAGGTCACGTATCTCGGACGCGTCGCCGAGCGCCTTGAGCACCCGCACCTGCAGGTCGACCACCTGGTGGTAGGCACGGTCCAGGGCGTCCTCCGAGCGCGCTCCCAGCAGGTACACGTAGAAAATTCCGCCCTGCCGGTCGATCTGCAGCACGAACGTGTCCGGTGTGAGGGACACGAGGTTGGCCGAAGCGACGATCACGTGGTCGGCCTCGGCGAGGATCGGTACCGCGAACACCGCCGAGCACGTCTTCCTGCCGAACCGCAGGACCTCCCAGCTCCCGCGCACCGCCGAGGTCAGCAGATCCCACGCCATGTAGCCCACGAGCGCGAGCAACCGCAGCGGCCGGGCGAAGACCCCGGAACGGGTGGGTAGCGGGAACAGCAGCAGGGTGGTGACCGCGACGATCGCGCCGAACAGCACGACGACCGGACTCGTGGAACCCCACAGCAGCACCCAGACGACGAACAACCAGACCAGCAGTGCCGGCGAGAACCGCTGCTTCACCGCACACCTCCCGCGCCGAGCACCGCCACGCGGTACGGACCGCCGTCGAGCAGGTCCACCGCGGCCCGCTCCCCCACTCCCGACAGCGGCCCGGCCAGAACCGCGATCGCCACCCCGGCAGCCACGAGACCGCCGGCGGACAGCAACATCGGCCAGGACGTCGCGGCGGTGCCGACGGTCACCTGGTCGCTCGGGTCCGGGTCGGGAAACGGCTCGCGTGTCCTGCCCCAGAACGCGCCCACCCAGACCTTGCCCATGGCGTACAGCGTCAGCAGGCTGGTCAGGACCGCACAGGCCGTGACGACATAGGCCATCGGCGTCGCGACCTGCGCTCCGGCCTGCAGCAACGTCACCTTTGCCACGAACCCGGAGAACGGCGGGATCCCGGCCAGGCTCAGCGCCGGCACCGCGAACAACGCCGCGACCAGTGGATAGGCCGTGGCGACACCGGACATGTCACGAATGGACACCGTGCCCGTCCGTCTCGTCACCACACCACTGATCAGGAACAAGGTGGTCTGCACGATGATGTGGTGCACCACGTACAGGATCAGTCCCGTCAGGCCGGCCACGGTGAACAGCGCAAGCCCGAAGAGCATGTAGCCGATGTGGCTGACCAGCAGGAACGACAGCAGGCGGTTGATGTCGTTCTGCGCGATCGCGCCCAGTGCTCCCACCAGCATGGTGAGCAGCGCCAGAGCCAGCAGCGGCGTCCAGCTCGAGGCACTGTCGAATACGAGCGTCTGGGTGCGGACCAGCGCGTACACGCCCACCTTCGTCAGCAGGCCGGCGAACACGGCGGTGATCGGCGCGGGCGCGGTCGGATAGCTGTCCGGAAGCCAGAAGTGCAGCGGCACGAGCGCGGACTTGATACCGAAGACCACCACGGCGAGCAGCCCGAGGCTGGTCCGCACCCCGGACGGGAGTTCCTGCATCTTGACCGAGAGATCGGCGAGATTCACCGTCCCCGTCGCGGCGTAGACCAGGGCGATCAGCGTGACGAACAACATGGACGACGTGAGGCTGACGATCACGTACGTCATACCCGCCTGGACCCGTTTGGCGTTGGTCCGCTGGGTGATCAGCACGTATGAGGCGGTCAGCATCATCTCGAAGGCGACGAACAGGTTGAACAGGTCGCCGGTGAGGTAGGCGAGAGCGACACCCGAGCACAGCACCAGATACATCGGATGGAACGGCAGCGACCGGATCTGCGGCCTGCCCTCGGTGATTCCCTGCCCGATGGCGAAGATCAGCACCGCCAGCATGACCACTGTGGACACGAGCAGCAGCAGCGCCGCGAGCCGGTCCGCGACCAGCACGATGCCGAACGGCGGCGCGTGCCCGCCGACCTGCAGCACGAGTGGGCCATCACCGTCGGCGAGGACCAGCAGCACGGCGGCGACGGTCGCGACCGCGGCCAGTACCGAAACACCGAGCACCCGCTGCACCACCTGGGAGCGTCCCGCGACAATGGACAGCCCCGCGGCCAGCAACGGCAGCAGGACCGGCAGGGCGACGAGCATCGTCATGAATGCCCCCCGCGCGTCGCCGGTCCGCTCGCGGTCTCGCCGGCTCCCTCGGGTTCGTCCGGTTCGTTGCCCCAGTCCTCCACCATGTTCCCGATCCGGCGGTCCTCGAGGTCGTCCTGGACCTGGTCGTGCCCACGCAGCACCCAGGACCGGTAGGCGAGCGCGAGCAGGAACGTGGTGGTGCCGAAGGTGATGACGATGGCCGTCAGTGCGAGCGCCTGGGGTAACGGATCGGCCATGTCCGCAGGGGCGGCGGAGCCGACGAACGCCGGTGCACCGGACGGACCGCCCGCGACCTGGAGGAACAGGTTCGTGCCGTGCCCGAGGATCACGAGACCGAGCACCACCCGCATCAGCGAGCGCTGCATGATCAGGTAGAAGCCCACCGAGTACAGCACGGCGATCACGGCGGCCATGATGATGTTGATCGTCACTGTGTCCCCTCCTCGCCGTGCCGGGTCTCGCGTACCTGCTCCTCGAGTTCCCGGGTCTCGATGCCCGCGCCGAGGGTGCGCAGCAGTTCCAGGACCGCGCCCGTGACCAGCAGGTAGATCCCGAGGTCGAAGATCACACTGCTGGGGAGTTCGATCTCGCCGAGCACGGGAGGGTGCGCGACCCAGATGGCACTGGACAGGACGGGTTCACCGAACATCGCCGGCACCAGCGCCGTGAGGACCGCGAGGGTCAGGCCACCGCCCATCACCACGGGCGGGCTGATCCGGATCGCGGCGGCCAGCTCCTCGCTACCTCCGGCGACGTACCGGAGCACGAAGGCGAGGCCGGCCACGAGACCGCCGGAGAACCCGCCTCCCGCGTCGTGATGCCCCGCGAACAGCAGGTAGACCGAGACGACCAGCACCGTGGGGAACAGGATGCGGACACTCACCTCGAGCAGCAGCGATCGGCGCCAGCCGCGGTGGGTCTGGCAGGCCAGCAGCCACCGTTGTTCCGGCTGGTCCCAATCTCCCCACAGCCCGCGTTGCCCCGGGGTGCCCGCGTCCTGATTCATGCCCGTATGTCCTCCTCCTGCTGGGACTCGCCCTCGGCCTCGGGGACGTGCCTCCTGCGCCTCGTATGCGCGGCGAGACCGAGGCTCGCGACGCCGGTCGCGGTCACCAGCAGGACGGTGATCTCCCCGACGGTGTCCAGCGCCCGGAAGTCGACGAGGATCGCGTTGACGACGTTGTGCGCACCCGCCTCGGGCATAGCCCTCGCGATGTACTCACGGCTCGCCTCCAGCGGGCGCTCACGGACCGTGGAGAACAGCACCGCGACGAGTGCGACGAACAATCCGCCGCATACGGCCACAGCCCCCTTCAGCCAGCGCCTGCTCGGGTCGGGCTTGCGGCCGTGGGTGAACGAAGGCGGGAGCCTGCGCAACACCAGCACGAAGATCACCAGGCTGAGCGACTCCACCAGGAACTGGGCCAATGCGAGGTCCACGCCCCCGTACACGACGAACAGCCCGCCGATCCCGTAGCCGACCATGCCGGTGAGCAACACCGCGGTCAGCCTGCGGCGGGCCAGCGGCACGGTCACCGCCGCGGCGAGTACCGCCGCGGCGAGTGGCAGCTGCAGCCAGGAGTCCCACCAGCCCATACCCGCGGGCCAGACCACACCGGCGAACAGCCCCGCGCTCGGCAGGACGATCACCGTGACGAGGATGATCCCCAGGTAGGCGGGCAGCGAACCGGTTTGCACCCGGCCGGTCACGCCGTGCGCGGTCCGGTCGAGCGCGGAGACCACGGCCCGGTAACCGAGCTGGGCGTCCAGTGTCGTTGGCAGCAGCTGCCGATCCCAGCCGGGGAAGCGCGCGTAGATCAGGTACCCACCGCCGAGCACGAGTGCCGAGAGCAGCAGCGGCAGGGATACGCCGTGCCACAGCGCGAGGTGATACGGCTCTGGACCCGCTGGATATGCCTCGGCGTAGCCGGAGGCCACCTTTCCCACCCAGCCCACGGCGAGACCGAAACCGAGCGAGGCCGCGACCGGCAGCAGTACCGGCGTCGTGAAACCCCACTCCGGTCTGCGGGCCTCCACGGGATCGACTCCGCGCTTCGTACCGAAGGCACCGAGGACGAACCGCAGGCTGTAGGCGACGGTGAACAGCGAGCCGAGCACTAGGCCGATGAGGATCAGCACGTCCCGGACGCTGCCGTGGGCGAACGCCTCGAGGGCGGCCTCCTTGCCGACGTATCCCAGCAGGGGCGGGACTCCGGCCATCGAGGCCGCGGCGAGTGTCACCAGCACGGCGAGCAAGGGCCATCGCCTGCCGAGGCCCGACAGTTGCCTGATGTCCCTTGTCCCCGCCCGTTTGTCGATCACTCCCGCGCTGAGGAACAGCGCCGACTTGAACAGTCCGTGTGCCAGCACCATCGCCGCGCCGGCGACCGCCGCGGTGTGAGTGCCCACGCCGACCAGCACGATCAGGAAGCCGAGCTGGCTGATCGTGCCGAAGGCGAGCAGCTCCTTGAGGTCGTGCTGGCGCATCGCCTGGACACCGCCGAGCACCATGCTGCACAGCCCGACCACCACGACCGGCACCCACCAGGCCGGCAGTGCGGCGAAGGCGGGCGCGAACCGGGCCACCAGGTAGACGCCTGCCTTGACCATCGCCGCCGCGTGCAGATAGGCGCTCACCGGTGTGGGTGCGACCATCGCCGCGGGCAACCACGGATGGAACGGCACCTGGGCGGACTTGGTGAACGCCCCGAGCAGGATCAGCAGCACGGCCACGTTCACCACGGCACCACTTGGCGGGTCCGCGACGATCTCGGAGATGCGGAAGGTTCCGGCTGCGTCGCCCAGCAGGATCAGTCCGAGCAGCATCGCCAGTCCGCCGAACGTCGTGACGAGCAGTGCCTGTGTCGCCGATCGCCGCAGCGCTCTCGTCGCCCCGTCCCCACCGACGAGCAGGAACGAGCAGACCGTGGTCAGCTCCCAGAACACGTAGAACGACAGCACGTCGTCGGCGACGACCAGCCCGAGCATCGCCCCGGCGAACACCAGCAACACGGTGGCCTCACGACCGGCTCCGTGCTCCCCCTTCGCGTAGGTCACGTAGTAGGCCAGCACCAGCGCGCCGACACCGGAGACCAGCACGATCATCAGCAGGGACAGGGCATCGAGCCGCACGGTGAACTCAAGGCCGATGGCCGGGGCCCAGGCCAGCGACTCGGTCACCGGCCGGCCGTCGAGCACTCCCCCGGCACGGGTCAGGACGAGCACCAGCGTCGCGGCCGGGACCAGCGCGGCGACGGCGAACACCGCCCTGCCCCGGTAGCGAGCCACGACCGGCAACACCGCGGCCACCACGAGGTGTGCCGCGATGGCGATCAACATGCGGGCTCACCACCGTTTCCGCTCAGCCAGTGCCGGTATCACGGGCAACCGGGCCCGACGGTGCGCGCGGTTCGCCCACCAGCCAGGGCCCGGTTCGAACCGGAGGAGTACCCACCTACCCGGAAAGTGACACAAGCGACGCGGCGGGAGCGAGCAGGAGCGGCTCGGCTGATGAGCTACCGTGGAAAAGTGAACGTCGAAGTAACGCCGTTGCCTGGGATCGGTGTTCGTAAGGATTTCGCTATCCGAAACGGTCGCCGAGTCGGCGTCGTCACCCACAGGGACGGCCAGATCGAGCTGATCGTGTCCAAGTCGGACGACCCGGACGCCTGCCTTGCCTCGCTGCCGCTCGAGGCCGAAGAGGCAGGCGCACTGGCCAACCTCCTCGGGGCTCCGCAGCTCGTGGCACAGCTGACCGAGGAGCACCGCGAGATCGCCGGTATCCACACCAAGCAGTTGCCGATCCGCTCCGGATCCCCGTTCGACGGCCGGACCCTCGCCGACACCACCATGCGGACCCGCACGGGAGTGTCGGTCGTCGCGGTGATGCGCGCGGGACAGGTCAGCCCGTCGCCCGCACCCGACTTCACCTTCACCTCCGGCGACGTACTCGTCGCCGTTGGGACGTCGGAGGGCCTCGCTTCCGCGCTCAAGATCCTCAACCAGGGCTGAGGGCCGGTGCCCCACACAGCACTGGAGCTGATCGAGCTCGGCGCGGTCTTTTTCGTGCTCGGTGTGCTCGGCCGTCTCGCGGGCAAGATAGGCATGTCCCCGATTCCGCTGTATCTGATCGGCGGACTCTGCTTCGGTCAGGGCGGGCTGATCCCGCTCACCGGCATCGACGGCTTCACCTCCCTCGCCAGCGAGATCGGTGTCGTGCTGCTCCTGCTGCTGCTCGGCCTGGAGTACTCCGCGGCCGAACTGGTCACCGGGATGAAGCGGTCCTGGACGGCCGGGCTGGTCGACATCGTGCTCAACGCCGCGCCCGGCGCCGCGGTGGCCCTCCTGCTCGGCTGGGGCGCGGTCGGCGCGCTGGTGATGGGCGGCATCACCTACATCTCGTCCTCGGGAATCATCGCGAAGGTCCTCGGCGACCTCGGCAGGCTCGGGAACCGGGAAACACCCGTCGTACTTTCCATCCTCGTCTTCGAGGACCTGGTGATGGCGCTCTACCTGCCGATCCTGACCGCGGTCCTCGGTGGGATCAGTTTCCTCGGCGGGCTGCAGGCCGTCGGCATCTCCCTCGCCGTCATCACCGTGGTGCTGGTGATCGCGCTCAAGTACGGGCGCTACGTCTCGGCCGTGGTGGACAGCGAGGACCGCGAGGTGTTCCTGCTCAAGCTGCTCGGCACCGCACTGCTGGTCGCGGGCGTGGCCTCGGCCATGCAGGTGTCCGCGGCGGTCGGCGCGTTCCTGCTCGGAATCGCGATCTCCGGCTCCACCGCGCATAACGCGACCCGCCTGCTCGAACCGTTGCGGGACCTGTTCGCCGCGATCTTCTTCGTCGTGTTCGGGCTGAACACCGATCCCGCGGCCATCCCGCCGGTCCTCGGCGCGGCGATCGCACTCGCCGTGGTCACCACGTTCACCAAGATCGGCACCGGCTGGTGGGCGGCCCGCAGACAGGGAATCGGCAGACTCGGCAGGGCGAGAGCCGGCGCCGCCCTCGTGGCCAGAGGCGAGTTCTCGATCATCATCGCCGGGCTCGCCGTCTCCGCGGGCGCCGTCGAGGGCAGACTGGCGGCGCTCGCGACCGCCTACGTGCTACTGATGGCGGCCCTCGGCCCCGTCGCGGCCCGCGTCGTCGAACCGGTGGCCCGCACCCTGCAGGCCCGCCAACTAGCCAACACCCCCACCTAACCGACTTTGCAGTTCCCGGGCCCGACTTTGCAGTTCCCGGGCCGGAGTTGGCAGTTCCCGTGGCCCGAGTTGGCAGTTCCGGTCAGAGTCCCACTGCGCGGTACAGCGAGCCGACCTCGGCTTTGGTGAGCGGACGGAGGTTTCCCGGCTTCGGGCTGCCCAGCTGGACATCGCCCACCGCGGTGCGCACGAGTTTCTGGACAGGGTGACCCACCTCGGCGAGCAGCCTGCGCACGACGTGCTTGCGACCCTCATGCAGCACGATCTCCACAAGCGTGCGGCCCGCCTGGGTGTCCTTGACCCGGAACTCGTCGACCTTCACCGGGCCGTCCTCCAGCTCCACCCCCGCGCGCAGCCGCTTGCCCAGTCCCCGTGGCACCGTGCCATCGACCTCCGCGAGGTAGGTCTTACGGACCTCGAAGGAAGGATGCATGAGCCGGTGCGCCAGATCGCCGTCGTTGGTCAGCAGCAGCAGACCCTCGGTATCGGCGTCCAGCCTGCCAACGTGGAAGATCCCCAGGGCACGGTCCTGGAGCTTGGCGCGAACGAAGTCGCCGACGCAGGGCCTGCCCTGGTCGTCGACCATCGTGCTGTGCACACCGCGCGGTTTGTTCATCGCCAGGTGTACCAGGTCGTCGCGCAGGATCACCCTGGTGCCGTCCACGTGAATGACGGCGTTGTCGGGATCGACCCTGCGGCCGAACTCGCGGACGGTCTCGCCGTCCACGGTGACGCGGCCCTGTGCGATCAGGTCCTCGGCCGCCCGCCGCGAAGCGATTCCCGCCTTGGAGAGAACCTTCTGCAGGCGAACGCCCTCGGCTTCACTAGATGTCATCGATCGTATCCACTTCCGGCAGCAGGGGGGCGATGGCGGGCAGATCCGTCAGGGACGACAGACCCAGGCGCTCGAGGAACAGTTCGGTGGTGACATACAGGGTGCCACCGGTCTCGGAGTCGGTACCGGTCTCCTCGATCAAGCCACGCGCGAGCAACGTCCGGATGACACCGTCGACGTTGACACCGCGCACAGCGGCCACCCGCGCCCTGGTGACCGGCTGGCGGTAGGCGATCACCGCGAGCGTCTCCAGTGCGGCCCTGGTCAGCTTCGACCGCTGACCGTCCAGCAGCAATTTCTCCACGAACGGGGCATAGGTGTCCCTGGTGTAGAACCGCCAGCCCTCGCCGACCCGGCGCAGGTCGATCCCGCTGCCCCGCTCGGTGAACCGCGTCGCCATCGAGCGCAATGTCTCGGTGACCCGCCGCGCCGGCTGCTCGACAGCGTCGGCCAATGACTCCTCGCTCGCGGGCGAGTCCACCACGAGCAGCAGAGCCTCCAGTGCGGACTCCAGGATCGCGTCATCGAGCACGTCGGGTCGTGAGTCGGGCTGGGCAAGCGCGACCAGCTCGTCGTCGGTCTGACCGTCGCCGAGAGGCTGCCCGTCGTCGAGGATCTGCTCCTCCTCGGCGCCGGCAGGTGCTGCTCCGGCGTCCCCGGCCTCGACGGACTCGTCCCGGACCGGCTCGTCCTGAGCGAACGCGCCGGCCTCAGCTTCGCCGGCGTCGGCCACGGCGCCGGCTTCGGTTACGGCTCTGGCGTCGGCGTCGGCGTCGGCGTCGGCTTCAGTCGCGGTCTCGCTCGTACCTCGCTCCGCGTACAGCTCGCTCACCGGACGGCTTCCGCCCCGCTCACCTTCCGCATCCGGCTCGCTCACCCATACTCCTCGTCATCAACGCGCGTGCGGTCCTCGTCGGCCGCGGCCGACGCCTCGTCGAACGATCCGCCGATCCATCGCACGTGTAGTTCGTCCAGCGCCTCGGTCTGCTCGAACGACACGCTGGCCTCACGGTAGAGGTCGAGCAGCGCGAGGAAACGAGCCACCACCTCGATGGTGTGCTCGCAGTCCGACACCAGCTGGGTGAAGGTCGCCTGTCCCGACTCGGCCAGCCGGAGGCGCAGCACAGCGGCATGCTCACGTACCGAAACCTTGCCCGCGTGCAGGTGGTCCAACGACACCGTAGGCGGTGGCTTCGGCCGGAACACCGCCAGTGCGATCTCGGCAAACTTCGCCGGGTCGACGCCGAGCATCACTTCCGGCAACAGCCCCAGATACCGTTCCTCCAACGCGACCGACCTTGGGTACCGGCGCAGCGCACCGGCCTCGAGTTCGGCGAACAGCGCGGCAACCTGCTTGTACGCCCGGTACTGCAGCACCCTGGCGAACAGCAGGTCCCGTGCCTCCAGCAGCGCCAGATCGTCCTCGTCCTCCACCTCGGCGGAGGGCAGCAGCCGAGCGGCCTTGAGATCGAGCAAGGTAGCCGCGATCACCAGGAACTCGGTCGTCTCGTCCAGATCCCACTCCGCGCCCAGGGCCCGCGTGTAGGCGATGAAGTCGTCGGTGACGGTATGCAGCGCGACCTCGGTGACGTCCAGTTGGTGCTGGGAGATCAGCTGCAGCAACAGGTCGAACGGGCCCTCGAAATTGGCCAGCTTGACCTTGAACCGTGCTGCGGACTTCTCCTCCGCCGGCACGGTGATCTCCTGCGGCAGGTCCACCAACTGGTCCGGCTCTGCCGGCTGTTCCGAGGATCCGGTGCGCTCCGCCTCGGGGGCGGCATGCGTCCCTTCGGCAGGTTCACTCGCCATTCTCAGTGCCTGGTGGCTTCCTCGGCCTGGGACTCGACACCACCGTCACGTAGCCGCCGTACCAGCACCGAATCCTCGCCGTGCTGGTCGAAATCGGCGAGCAGCACCGCGACCGCCTCCCGGACCAGCCGGCCACGATCCACAGCCAGATCGTGACTCGCGCGCAGGGTCAGCCTGGCCTGCTCCATCGCGACCAGCTCGTCACCGGAGACGTAGACGGTGATCTTGGCGTCGTGCTTCTGGCGTCCGGTCCCTCGACGGGCCGCGGCGGAGTTCGCCAGCTGGTCCCGGGCACGGCTGTCGCCGCCACCCGCACTGCCATTGTCGCTGCCATGACCATTGCCATCGACGTTGCCGCCGCTGTGGCTACCGTTACCGCTTTCCGGGCGACCTCGCGAACCGTCCTTTAAGGACCGATGAGCCAAGTCGGACTGGTCGAGCGCAGGGCTGCTCGTCCGGCGGAAGAGCTCCGACGCGCCGGGCAGGGAAGCACGTCTGCTCACCGGCGAATCACCTCACGGGCCAGCGTGCGGTATGCCACCGCACCCGCCGATTTGGGTGCCCACCGAGTGATCGGCTCGCCGGCCACCGTTGTCTCGGGGAACCGGACGGTGCGGTTGATGACCGTGTCGAACACGGTCTCACCGAATGCCTCCACCACGCGCGCCATGACCTCCTTCGAATGCAGGGTTCTCGGATCGAACATGGTGGCGAGAATCCCGGTGATATCAAGTTTGGGGTTGAGCCGTTCGCGCACTTTCTCGATGGTGTCGATCAGCAACGCGACACCACGCAGACTGAAGAACTCACACTCCAGCGGGATGATCACCCCGTCGGCTGCGGTCAGCGCGTTGACGGTGAGCAACCCGAGTGATGGCTGACAGTCGACCAGAACATAGTCGTAGTGATCCATCACGGGTCGCAGCACCCTCAACAACGTGTGCTCACGGCCCACCTCGGCCACCAGTTGAACCTCGGCTGCGGACAGATCGATGTTACTGGGCAGCAGATCGACGTTGGCCACCGAGGTCGAGCGAACGACATCGACGATGTCGACCGAACGTTCCATGATCACGTTGTAGACCGTCTGGTCCAGTTCGTGGGGCTGGATCCCGAGCCCCACGGAGAGCGCGCCCTGCGGATCGAAGTCCACCAGCAGCACGCGCCTGCCGTACTCGGCGAGCGCGGCGCCAAGATTGATCGTGGAGGTGGTTTTGCCCACCCCGCCCTTCTGGTTGCACATCGCCATGACGCGCGCAGGCCCGTGGCGCTCCAACGGGGGCGGCTCCGGAATCTCGCGGACGGGGCGCCCGGTCGGCCCCACCTTCGGCGTGCCGTCATCCCGGTCGCCGCGGCGCTTGCGCTTGCGCTTGCGGGCGGGCGCGGCCGACTCCCCCGGATCGCCGCCGGATTCGGTCGCGATGTTCAACGGGTCGGGGCCCGCGTGCGCGGGCGCCGCCGGTTGGTGGGAAGTCGACATCGGGGAAAAGCTCCTCGTTCGGCCGTGGTCTTGCCGAATACGTGCACGGACCAGCGCAGCCTATTCGGGCACGTCGCGGCGCGGCAAAGCGGCTCGCCGCGTGCTGGGCCAGTACTTTTCCCGTCCTGTGACGGTGTCCCTCAGCCGAGTGCCCGGGGATGCGCGACGGCGTAAATCTCACGCAGAGTGTTCACGGTGACGAGCGTGTACACCTGAGTGGTCGTGACGGAGGCGTGCCCGAGCAGCTCCTGCACCACCCGCACATCGGCGCCACCCTCCAGCAGATGCGTCGCGAAGGAGTGCCGCAGGGTGTGCGGGGAGACCGATGCGGCGATTCCGGCGCGTTCGGCGGTGGTCTTGAGGACCTGCCACGCGCTCTGCCTGGACAATCTGCCGCCGCGGGAGTTCAGGAACACCGCGGCCGTGCCCCTGCCGCGCCCCACGAGCGTCGGCCGTGCCCGGACCAGGTAGGCGTCCAGCGCTTCGACGGCGGGCCTGCCGATGGGCACGAGCCGCTGCTTTCCACCCTTCCCGTCGAGCAGAACGGTGCGTTCACCGTCGTCGATGTCGTCGAGATCGAGTCCGACGGCCTCGGAGATCCGCGCGCCTGTGGAGTACAACAGCTCCAGCAGTGCCCGGTCCCGCAGCGCCCGCTCGCCCTCGGCGGGCGGCATGTCGAGCAGCCGGAGGACGTCCTGGACCGCAAGCGCCTTCGGCAGCCGCTTCGCGGCGGTCGGGGGTCGCACCTCGCGCGCGGGATCGAGTTCGGTGATCCCGTCCGCCTGGGCGAAACGATGCAGTCCCCGGACCGCGACCAGCGCACGCGCGGCGGACGAAGCGGCCAGCGGCTGGTGTTCCTCATCGCCCTCGCGCAACGCGGCACCGAACGCTGTCACGTGTGCCGGGGTCACGGCGGTGAAGTCCGTGACCCCAGAGCGCTCCAGATGGGCGGAGTATCGGCGCAGGTCGCGGGCATAGCTGTCGAGGGTGTTGCGTGAGGTGCCGCGTTCGACCACGAGGTGATCGAGGTACGCGGCGACCACTCTGGCCACCGCGGTGCCACCAGCACGACTCATGTGGACACTCTAGGCACCGGAACGCCCGGATGGGTGGTGGTGACTTCGGTAACGTGAAGGGATGTCGAGTCCCCTGGATCCCGAGTCTCTCCGTGTCGGCACCGCGGAGCGGGAAGAGGCCGGCCGCATTCTCGGCGAGCACTTCGCGCAGGGACGCCTGTCCACCGAAGAGTACGAGAGCCGGGTCAGCGCGTCCTTCGAGGCGAAGAACCGCGCTGACCTGCGAGCCCTGTTCGACGATCTGCCTGCGCCCGTGCCGTCGTTCCTGCGGCCACCGCCACCGCAGGCTCCCGTGCGGCAGCCGTACGCGGCGCCGCCCGCCTACCGGCCGGGTACTCAGCCCGCGGTGGTCTCGGACAAGTCCAAAATCGTGGCCGGCGTCCTGCAGATCGTCCTGCCGTTCGGGGTCGGCCGGTTCTACACCGGGCACACGGGGATGGCGATCGCGCAACTGCTGGTCACACTCTTCACCTTCGGCATCGGCGCGATCTGGCCGCTGGTCGACGGCATCCTGCTGCTGGTCAACGGCGGCCGAGACCCACACGGCAGGCAGCTGCACGATTAGTTCCCCAATGTGGCATTGGGGAACTCCAACGTCCCCAATGCCACGTTGGGGACGTCACAACGCCGGCCCGAGCGACGGTGACCGGTCAGCGGCGGCTGGCGAATGCCGACGGCCGGTCCTGCCACGGGGCGTCGGCAGGCCGGGCGACGGCCGCGCCGGTCAGGACGGCATGCGCTGCGAGTACACCGCCCACCGTCGCCCCGTTGACGAGTTCGCCTGCCAGCGCCATCCGTACCGCCTCGGCCAGCGGCACCTTCCGGATGACCAGATCGGCCTCCTCCTCGCCGAGCACATCCCGGTGCACCTCGCACAGGTCGCGGGCGAGAAACACCCGGATGACCTCGTCGGTGAAGCCGGGCGAGGCCGCGACGTCCACCAGGGTTTCCCAGCGCCCCGCGGCCAGGCCGGCCTCCTCCGCCAGCTCCCTGGCCGCGGCCGCCACCGGGCTCTCGCCGATACCGTCGAGGAGTCCGGCAGGCAGCTCCCACAGCCTGCGCCCGATCGGGTGCCGGTACTGGTGGATCAGGGTGATGTCACCGGCCTCGTCCACGGCCGCGATACCGACCGCACCGAGGTGCTCCACGACCTCCCGGCGCGCCGTACCGTCACCGGGCATCGCCACCTCGTCCACCCGTAGACCGATGACTCGTCCGATGTGGACGTCCTCACTGGAGACAACGCGGAAGTCGTGCGAGCCCGGTTCGCTCACCGCCCGACCAGGCGTGCTCACTTCGCCGCCACCGAGGTCTCCGGCAGCTCCACCGGAAGGCGGTCGGCGGTGCGGTAGCCGACCACCGCCTTGATGAACGCGCTGAACAGCGGATGCGGTTTGGTCGGCCTGCTCTTGAGCTCCGGGTGCGCCTGTGTGCCGACGAAGAACGGGTGCTTGTCCTTGGGCAGCTCGACGAACTCGACCAGCCGGTCATCCGGTGAGGTACCGGAGAAGACCAGTCCGGCCGCCGCGAGCTGCTTGCGGTAGGCGTTGTTCACCTCGTAGCGGTGACGGTGCCGCTCGGACACCTCCCGCGACCCGTAGGCCAGCGCGACCTGCGAGTTGGGCGTCAACTTGGCCGGGTAGGCGCCGAGGCGCATCGTCCCGCCCATGTCCCGCTCGCCCGCGACGACGTCGCGCTGGTCGGCCATCGTCGAGATCACCGGGGCGGCGGTCTCCTCACCGAACTCGGCGGAGTTCGCGTCCGCAAGGCCGGCGAGATTTCGGGCTACGTCGATCACCATGCACTGCAGACCGAGGCACAGACCCAGTACGGGGATCCCCCTGGTCCTGGCGAAGGTGATCGCACCGACCTTGCCCTCGATACCCCGCACACCGAACCCGCCGGGTACGAGAATCCCATCCACATCGGACAGTACGGCCGACGCGCCCGCCGGGGTGGTTGCCTCGTCCGAGGGCACCCAGACGATCTCCACCTTCGCCCGGTGGGCGAAGCCGCCGGCACGCAGAGCCTCTGTCACCGACAGGTAAGCATCCGGCAGATCGATGTACTTGCCCACGACGGCCACCCGGACCGTCTCGGCCGGGTTGTGCACCCGGTCGAGCAGATCTCCCCACACCGTCCAGTCGACGTCCCGGAACGGCAGGCCGAGGCGGCGCACCACATAAGCGTCCAGCGCTTCACGATGCAGCACCTTCGGGATGTCGTAGATGGACGGTGCGTCCGGACATGCGACGACGGCCTCGGTGTCCACATCGCACATCAGCCCGATCTTGCGCTTCAGATCCTCGGGAAGGTCCCGATCGGCGCGACAGACCAGGGCATCCGGCTGGATACCGATATTGCGCAGTGCCGCGACGGAGTGCTGGGTCGGCTTCGTCTTCAACTCGCCCGAGGGCGCGAGGTACGGCACCAGCGAGACGTGCAGGAAGAAGCAGTTGTCCCGGCCGACATCGTGCCGAACCTGCCTGCAGGCCTCGAGGAACGGCAGTGACTCGATGTCACCGACCGTCCCGCCGACCTCCGTGATCACGACGTCCGGTTGCAGGCCGGTCCCGTCGGAATCCGCGACGGCCATGATCCGCGACTTGATCTCGTCGGTGATGTGCGGGATCACCTGGACCGTGTCACCGAGATACTCGCCGCGACGTTCCTTGGCGATGACTTCGGAGTACACCTGCCCGGTGGTCACATTTGCCGAACCTGACAGGTTGCGGTCGAGGAAACGCTCATAGTGACCGATGTCCAGATCGGTCTCAGCTCCGTCTTCGGTCACGAAGACCTCGCCGTGCTGGAACGGGTTCATGGTTCCCGGATCCACATTGAGATATGGATCGAGTTTTTGCATCGTGACCCGAAGTCCACGTGCGGTCAGGAGCTGACCAAGGCTGGACGCCGTCAGCCCCTTACCCAGAGAGGAGGCGACGCCTCCGGTGACGAAAACGTACTTAGTTGTCCGCGGCTGAAGTCCCACGGGCTTCCACCTTATCTCACGGTGCCCCGGCCGCTCGCCAGGCTCACCTTCATAGTTCGATGGTGTCGTGCCGAGCGTCGTGTGCGAGGGTCGGCCGCAGCCCTTCCGACGCCCCGGCGCGGCACCCGCCACGACCGATCACTGACGAAAGCGAGCACAGTGTCCGAGCCGAGCACGCAGCAGAACTCCTGGACAGCGCCGGTGGCCGCCGCCCCGGTCGACGCCGGCATCCGGGTCCCGGGATCGAAGTCCATCACCAACAGGGCCTTCGTTCTCGCCGCCCTGTCCGCGGGCCCGACGCTGGTCCGGGAGCCGCTGGAATCCCGCGACGCGCGCCTGATGCTCGACGCGCTCACCGCACTGGGCGCCCGCTGCGAGCACGTTCCGGACGGAGTTCGCGTGCACCCGGTCACGCGTGGTTCGAGCACCGTCAGCGACACGGTCGATGTGTCGATGGGCAACGCGGGTACGGTCGCGCGCTTCACCCCGGCACTGGCCGCGCTCGGCGCGCGGGCCGTCCGGTTCGACGGCGACGAGGCGATCCGGCGCAGGCCCGTCGGCCCGCTCCTGCGTGCACTGGCCGAACTGGGCGCTGAGATCGACGACGACGGCCGCGGAGCGCCACCGTTCGTCGTACACGGCAGGGGCGGGCTTCCTGGCGGCACAGTGGACCTGGACTCGTCAGCCTCCAGCCAGTTCCTCTCCGCCCTGCTGCTCGTCGCACCGGCGACCGAGCACGGCGTCACGGTCCGCCTGGTCGGTGGCGCACCGCCAAGTGAACCGCATATCGCCATGACCCTGGACATGCTGCGCCGGTTCGGAGCGCGGCCCGAGCGCTCAGGGACGAGCTTCCACGTGCCACCCGCACCGCTGGCCTGTCCGGACTACACGGTGGAGCCCGACCTCTCCACCGCGGCGCCGTTCGTCCTCGCGCCGTTGCTCACCGGGGGGACGGTGCGCGTCGCGGGCTGGCCGGGCGAGACCACCCAGCCGGGTGACTGGTTGCGCAGCTTGGTCGGCGAACTCGGCGGCAGCGCGGTGCTCGGCGACGACGGACTGACCGTCACCGGAAGCGGTGAGGTCCGCGGTGCCGACCTGGACCTGCACGAGGTCGGCGAGCTGACCCCGGCCGTGGCCGCCGTGCTGTGTTTCGCCGACCGGCCCTCGGTCATCTCGGGAGTGGCACACCTGCGTGGTCACGAAACAGACCGGCTCGCCGCACTGGCGACCGAACTGGGAGCGCTGGGAGGCAACGTCACCGAAACCGAGGACGGCCTGCGCATCGTTCCCGCGCCGCTGCGTTCCGGCACGTTCCACACCTATGACGACCACCGCCTGGTGATGACGGGCGCGCTGCTGGGCCTGCGAGTGCCCGGAATCGAGGTGGAGAACCCCGCCACGGTCGCCAAAACGTTCCCTGGCTTCGTCCGTGCCTGGGAGCAACTGGTCGGCCGCCCGGGGGACTAGCGCTCGCGCTTTCCCGGGAAAGTGCGAGAGGGCACGACCGTGACCTGGGACTGAGAGTTTCCGGCCTCGCACTTTCCCGGGAAAGTGCGAGGCCGCGGTGAGGTCTAGCTGCCTTCCTGGTTCACGCCGGGTGCCGGCCCCTGCGCGTTGCCGGCGACACCGTAACGACCCGACTTGCCCTCCAGCTGCTCGCGGAGCGCGAGTACCGTCGCGATGCGGCCGGCCGAGGAGCCCACGTTGTCCACCGTGGACAGGATCGACGTGGCCGCGGTGTCCGCCCGCACCACACCGATGGGACCGGTCCCCTTCGCCGAACCGGGCACACCAGCGAGCACCGTCCCCGCGCCGGAGCGATCCAGCTGGGCAGCGAAGCGTCCCACGGTGGCCGCACGGTCGCCCGCACCGTTTCCGGTCTCCTCACCCCCGGTGAGGACCACGGCGAGTTGAGCGGGCCGGACGTCCTGCGCCGGCTTGATGAAGCCGCCGTCGGCCAGTCCGCTGAGCGCGGCGGCCAGTTCGTCCGGAGAGGACTGCGGCTTCGCGGAGTCCTTGTCCAGCAACAGGACGGACCCGGTCAACGCTCCCGCGAGTGTGCCGGGGTCACCGGCCGTCGGAAACTGTGCGCCGGCAGGCTGCAACCGTGTCGCCACCTCGCGCAGCTGGTCGGCACGGTCGGGGTCGCTGAACGCCTCCGTCAGCTGGACCTCACCGGTCACCGAAGCGCCCGCGTCCGCGATCAGTTGCTTGACCGCGTCCCGGTCGGCGGGGGCCGCGTCCTCGGTGGTCACCAGCACCACCGAACGCTTGTCGAGTGCGCCGGCCACCACCTTCGGTCCGACCGAACCGGCGAAGGCATCGGCGTCGGAGAGGCGTGCGTTCAACTCGTTGCGCTCGGCCTCCAGATCGGACACCTGGGTCGCCAGCTGACTCTTCTCGTTGGACAGCCCGGACAGCAGGGAACCGTTGAGCGCTGTGGAACCCAGGACGACCCCGATCGCGAGTGCGAGGAACGCCGCCGCGATGGACACGATGTGGTAGCGCAGTGAAATCACGTGAAAAGCCCCTTGACCCAGCTTGTGAACGAGTTCCAGGTGTCCTCGGCCCAGCCGACGTACACACTGCCGACGTCGGAGACGAGCAACGCGGCCGCGACCACGACGAGGGTGGCCAGCACCAGCAGCATGATCGCGCCGATGGAGACGCGGCTGCGATGCAACGTCGCCACGGCCTTGCCGTCGACGAGTTTGGTACCCAGCTTCAGTCGCGTCAGGAAGGTCGAAGGGTTCGAACCGGACCTGCCATGGTCCAGGAACTCCTGCAGCGTCGCCTGGAAACCGACGGTCACCACCAGTGCGGCGTCATGCGCGTCCGCGATCAGCAACGCGAGGTCCTCGGAGTTGCCGGAGGCCGGGAAGGTGACAGCGCCGATTCCGAGGTCCTGGATCCGTGCCACGCCAGGAGCGTGGCCGTCCGGCTGGGCCGGAACCACGACCTCTCCCCCGGACTTCAGCGTCTCGGCCTGGATGCCCAGCGGGTCTCCCACGATGATGTCGGGTACGTAGCCCGTGGCGAGCAGGGTGTCGGCTCCCGCATCGACGCCGACCAGCACGGGCCGGTGCTCGCCGATGTACTTCTTCAGCGCGCGCAGATCCTCCAGGTGCCCCTTGCCCGAGGCGACGACCAGCACGTGGCGGTCCCGGACGGGCACCTTGACCTCCGGCACACCGACGCCGTCGAGGATCAGTGTGCGTTCCCTGCGGAGAAACTCGATGGTGTTCGCGGAGAAGGCTTCCAGCTGGGTCGACATCCCGGCCTTTGCCTCGATCATCTGGTCCGCGACGCTCTCCTGCGTCTGCACGGTGCCCGAGGCCACCTGACGGTCACCGACGAATACCGCGCCCTCGTGCACCCGCAGCCTGCTGCCGTCCTTGACGGTGCGCATCACCTCGCCACCGACGCTGTCGATGAGCGGGACGCCCGCGCTGACGAGAATCTCCGGCCCCAGATTCGGGTACCGGCCGGAGATCGAGGGAGAGGCGTTCACCACGGCGGCGACCTCCGCGCCGACCAGTGCGTCCGCCGTCGAGCGGTCCAGGTCGACCTGATCGAGCACGACGATGTCGCCGGGGCCGACCCTGCGCAACAGTTCGCGGGTACGCCGATCGACACGCGCGACACCGGTGATCCCGGGCAGCGTCTCGTTGTTCCGCGTGAGCAGGCCGGTGAGCTTCATGGAACCGATGGTGACAAATGGACACCCGCTGACGCGTCCGCCACGCCGTAGCGAACCGGGTTCTATTCCGGGTGAGTCAGCTCGCGCCAGCCGTGCGAGCGCGCTTCTTCCTGGCCTTGCCGCCCCGTCCCGCGCGGCCACCGTTGCCACGTTCGGCGGGCTCGTTGCCCCCGGCCTTGGCCGCTTCGGCCGAAGCCAGCAGTTCCTCGGCATGGGCCCTGCCGGTCTCGGTCCCGTCCATTCCGGCCAGCATCCTGGCGAGTTCGAGCACGCGCTCGGACTGGGCCAGGACGGTGACGCCACTGCGGGTGATGCCCTCCGCCGTGCCCTTGTCCACGACCAGGTGCCGGTCGGCGAACGCCGCGACCTGCGGCAGGTGAGTGACCACGAGGACCTGGTGACTGCGCGCCAGGCGAGCGAGCCGCCTGCCGATCTCCACCGCGGCCCGGCCGCCGACACCCGCGTCGACCTCGTCGAACACCAGGGTCTGCACAGTGTCGGCATGGGCGAGGACGACCTCGATCGCGAGCATCACCCTGGAGAGCTCGCCACCGGACGCGGCCTTGTGCACCGGCAGTGCCGGTGCCCCGGCGTGCGCACGGAGCAGCAGTTCCACCTCGTCCACCCCGTCCGGTCCCGCGTGCACGGGCTGCCCACCGACGGTGAGTGCGTACGGGTCGCCGTCGTCCGCGGGCCGGGATCGGACCGTCACCTCGATCTCGGCCTGCCCCATCGCGAGCCCGGCCAACTCGGCGGTGATCGCCCCGGCCAGCTCCCCCGCGGCCCGCACCCGTGCCTCGGACACCCGCTTGGCGTGTCCGGCGAGGGTCGAGGCGAGCGCGTCCCTGCGGGCCGCGAGTTCGGCGAGGGCTTCGTCGGAAGTGTCCATGGTGGACAGTCTCTGGCGAGCGTCCTCGGCCCAGTCGAGGACACCGTCCACATCGGCGGCGTACTTGCGAGTGAGCTTCTTCAGCTCCGCCTGCCGGGCCAGCACCTGTTCCAGCCGTTCCGGGTCGGCGTCGAGCCCCTCGAGGTAGTTTCCGAGCTCCACGCCCACCTCGGAGATCAGTACCGCGGCCTCGGCGAGGCGGGGTTCGAGATCCCGCAGCAACTGGTCCTCGGCCACCCCGAGCCTGCGCCTGGCGTCGCCGATCAGCCCGAGTGCCCCCGGGTTCTCCGAGTCGCCGTCCGTGCCGCCCGAAACGGCGAGGTGCGCGGCGCCCGCCGCGGCCCGTAGCTCGTCCACGGCGGCCAGTCGTTTGATCTGTTCGGTGAGTTCGGCGTCCTCGCCCGCGACCGGCTCCACCGCCTCGATCTCGGTGAGACCGTGGCGCAGCAGGTCCGCCTGCTGCGCCAGCTCCCTGGACCTGCTGGTGCGCTCGGTGAGTTCGGCGGCCACCGCCTGCCACTCGGCGCGGACCTCCCGGTACTCGGCCAGCGGAACGGCGACCGAATCCCCGGCGAACCGGTCGATGACGGCTCGCTGCTCGGTGGAGCGCAACAGCCGGAGCTGGTCGTTCTGGCCGTGCACGGCCAGTAGCTGTTCGGCGAGTTCGGAGAGGACCCCGACAGGTACCGACCGCCCGCCGAGGTGCGCCCTGGAGCGACCGTCGGAGCCGACGGAGCGCAGCGCTATCACCCCACCATCCTCGTCCAGGTCGGCGCCCGCTCCGGTGATGATCTCGGTGGCCTGCTCGGCGGTGACCCCCTCGAATCGGCCCTCGACGACGGCCTTCGGTGACCCCACCCGGACCTTTGACGCCTCGGAACGCCCGCCGGAGAGCAGGTGCAGCCCGCTCACCACCATGGTTTTGCCCGCCCCGGTCTCCCCGGTGACCACGGTGAATCCCGGGTGCAGTTCGAGCAGGGCGTCCTCGATGACTCCAAGGCCCTGAATGCGCATCTCGGCCAGCACGGCCCCAACCGTAGTGCCTGTCACCGACAGCGCGCCCCCGCACCGGAGGAATCCGTTCCACCGGCCTCCCCCGGCCGGGCCTACTGCATGCGCGCGTGGCGCTCCCGCCAGCTCTTCACCGGCAACGCGAACTTATGCACCAGGCGGTCGGTGAACGGCCCGTCGCGCAGTCGCGCCAGCCGCACCGGTACCTGCCCGCTCACCACGCGCACTACCGAGCCGCGGGGGAGTTCGATATGGCGGAGACCGTCGCAGGTCAGGACCGCGGGCAACCCATCCGGGTCCACCTCCACGGTGATCACCGAGTCCCGCGACACCACCAGCGGCCGGGAGAACATGGCGTGCGCGTTGCTCGGCACCACCAGCAGTGCCTCCACCTCGGGCCAGATCACCGGCCCGCCCGCGGAGAACGCGTACGCCGTGGACCCCGTCGGCGTGGCGCACAGCACGCCGTCACAGCCGAAAGAGGACACCGGACGGCCGTCGACCGCGATGAGCGCGTCCAGAATGCGCTCGCGTGAGCACTTCTCCACACTCGCTTCGTTGAGCGCCCAGGTGTGGGCGATCTCGCGGCCTTCGACGAACACGGTGACGTCGACCGTCATCCGTTCCTCGACGCGGTAGCGGCGCTCCACCACCCGTTGCACGGTCTCGGTGAGCGCGTCCGAGTCGGCCTCGGTGAGGAACCCGACCCGGCCGAGGTTGACCCCCAGCAGCGCGACACCGGCCGGGCGCGCCAACTCGGCTGCCCGCAGCAGCGTGCCGTCCCCGCCGAGGACGAGCACCAGTTCGGTGCCCGCGGCGGGGTCCTGCCCCGGAGTGACCACCGTGCAGGGCGCGCCGTCGCCGTCCGGACCGAGCAGGTCCCGGACGTCGTCGTCGACCACCCGCAGGCGGATGCCGGCCGCGGCGAGGCGCGCGGCGACCTCACGGGCCGCTGGCCGCGTCGCGTCGCGGTCCGGGTGCACGACGAGCAGGATCTCCCTCGCCGGGGCGACACCGTTGCCGCCACCTGCGCTGCTGTCGCCACTGTGCGACTGACTCACGAGGGACCCTCCCGGACCGCGGTACGAACGAGGCGTTCGATCTCATCGACGCCGGCTTTCCACTCAGGTGAGCGGGACAGCCAGGCGAAGTACTCCACGTTGCCGGAGGGACCCGGCAGTGGGCTGGCGACGACGCCTCTTGGATGCAGGCCGAGACCGGACGCGGACGTGAGCACATCGCACACGGCCGCCACCCGCAACTCCGGGTCGCGGACGACGCCACCGCTGCCGAGCCGATCCTTGCCGACCTCGAACTGCGGTTTCACCATCGGGACCAGATCGGCGCCCGTGCCCGCACAGTTCGCCAACGCGGGCAGCACCAGCCGCAGGGAGATGAACGAAAGGTCCGCGACGACGAGGTCGACCGGGCCGCCGATCTGCTCGACGGTCAGGGCGCGGACGTTGGTCCTGTCCAGCACCAGCACGCGGTCGTCGGTACGCAGGCGCCAGTCCAGCAGGCCCCTGCCCACGTCGGCCGCGACGACGGTGGCGGCACCCGCGCGCAGCAGCACGTCGGTGAAACCGCCGGTGGACGCTCCCGCGTCCAGGCAACGCCGCCCCGCCACAGTGAGCCCTTCCGGCTCGAACGCGGCGAGCGCACCGAGCAGCTTGTGCGCCCCGCGCGAGGCCCAGCCCGGATCGTCGTTGTCCCGGACCACGACGGCGGCGCCGGGATCGACACCGGTCGCGGCTTTGCTCGCGACCATGCCGCCTACCGTCACCTTGCCCGCGCCGATCAGTTCGCTGGCGTGATCCCTGGATCGGGCAAGGCCCCGGCGCACCAGTTCCGCGTCGAGGCGTGCCTTGCGCGGCACGAGATCACACCTTGTCGATACTGGACAGTGCCACGGTGAGTTCCGTGTGCACCGCGTCGAACCGCTCCACGTGCTCCGCGAGCGGAACGTCACGCAGGTCGTCCAGGGCCGCGACCGCGTCATCGATCCCGGCGCTGGGATCGATGTCCTGCGGCTCGTCCTGGCGGCCCTGCGCGGGCGGAGGCCCTGGAACCGGCCGCGGCGCCGGGGCCGGCGTGTCGCTGTCGCTGTGTTCGTGCACCCCTCAACGCTAACGGATCACGTCAGACCGAGGTCGTCCAGTGCACCGCGGGTGTCGTCGTCCGCGGCCACCAGCCTCGGCGTCCCGTGCCGCCAAGCCGCGTCACACAGTGTCCGTAACAGGTCGAGCCGGTCGTGTGCACCGGTGCGGTCAGCTGTGGCCGCGACGACGAGGGCGTCACCTTCGGCACGGACATGCCATCCGGGCCGTGGTCCGATCTCCAGTTCGTCCGCACCGCCGGTCAGGGCGGCGAGGTGGTCGGCGACGTACCGGGGACGCTGAGCGCGCGGCGCGGTGAGCAGAGTCCGGGCTGTGGCGACGCCGGTGAGCACGACCAGGGCGTCCAGCCCCGCGGCGGCCGCGCCGGCGATATCGGTGTCCAGCCGGTCGCCGACTACCAACGCCGAGGTCGCGCGCGCGGACGCGGCGGCGGCGTGGAACAGTGGCGCCTCCGGTTTACCCGCGACCGTGGGTTCCACATCGGTGGCGGTGCGCAGCGCGGCGACCATCGCGCCGTTGCCGGGCAGCTGCCCCCGCTCGGTGGGCAGGGTGGCGTCCACGTTGCAGGCCACCCAGAGTGCACCGTCCCGGATGGCGAGGCAGGCCTCGGCCAGCTCCGCCCAGGTCGTGTCCGGGGAATGCCCCTGCACGACGGCGACGACCTCATCGGTCACCTCACGAACCGGCGAGAGCCCGACTGACTCGACCTCGGCGGCCAAGGCACCGGTACCGACCACCAGGACCGCGGAGCCGGCGCGGAGCCGCTCGGCCAGCACCGAGGCGGCCGCCTGGGAACTGGTGCTGACCTCGGCCGGCTCGGCGTCGATGCCGAGCGAGTGGAGGTGCTCGGCGACCGACCGCGGAGCCTTCGACGCATTGTTGGTCACGAACCGCACGGGCACGTCCATCTGGCGTACCCCGGCCACCGCCTCCGCGGCGCCCGGAATCACCCGGGCTCCGTGGTAGACGGTGCCATCCAGATCGAGCAGTACCGCGTCGTGCCGGCTGAGCAGAGCCTCACCCATCGAGGGTGTCCCCGCGGCCTCCGGCTTCCTCGGGCGACTTGTCCGTGACATCCGAATCGGCGGTGTCGCCGCCAACAGCCGGGGTGTCTTTGCCCGCGTCGGCGTCGTCGAGGAGTTCGCCCAGTTCCGCCGCCCGTTCCGCCGCGTCGGTCTCGTCCTCGGCGTCGGCGTCGGCGGCCTTCATGAACCAGCGCAGCGCCTCCTCGGTACGGCCGGCAGCCGCGAGGTTGTCCGCGTAGGCGTAGCTCAGCCGTGCGCCCCACGGCTGACTGGCGGCGGCATCGAGGTCCGGCCCCTGCAGCGCCACCACGGCGGCGTCGAGCTGCCCGAGATCGCGGCGAGCACCAGCGGCCACGATCTGCAGCTCAACGGCCACAGCCTTCGGCAGCGTGGTGGGGTCGACCTCGCGGGCCAGGTCGAGTGCCCGTTCCGGACGGCCGATCGCACGTTCCGCGTCGGCGATGATCGGTACGTGCATGTCCGTGCGTGACATCCGGCGCACCGCCCTGAGTTCGGTGAGCGCCTCGGCCCAGTGACCGGCGTGGTAGGCGGCCAGGCCCGCCGCCTCACGGACGATCGGCACCCGCGACGCCTTCGCTTTCGCGTAACGAGCGTGCTCGAGCGCGGCCTCCGGATCCTCGTCGATCAGCCCGCCCGCGGCCACGAGATGCCTGCCGATACGCTCCGCGAGATCCTTGGGCAGGGTGCGCAGTTCCCTCCTGGCCTCCTCGTCGAGGTCGGAGTACTCGATACCCTCCGGGAGTTCGGGAGCGGCGAGCAGTTCGCGTGCCGCGGTGACGTCGTCGACCGGCCCGGCGGGCACGGCCGAACGTGCGGGACCGGCCGACGGAGCCGAACTCCGCGGCGGCCGCGAGTCCGGGCGCCTGCCCTGGTCCCGGCGATCGCCGCCACGTGAGTCGGCAGGACGGCGATCGGTGCCACCGCGCTCGTCCCTGCGGTCCGGCCGGTCGTCCCGGCGATCGGATCGGTACGCGGGACGACCAGAACGTTCGGGACGCCTGTCTGGGCGATCATCGCGACGCTGCTCGGGCCGGTACGCGGGCCGCTCGGAACGCCGGTCCGGCCGGTCATCACGACGCGGCTCGGACCGCTGGTCCCTGCGATCGGGGCGATCGTCCCGGCGCTGCTGGGGCCGCCGGTCAGGGCGATCATCCCGGCGCTGGTCGGGCCGGTACGCGGGCCGCTCGGAGCGGCGGTCCGGCCGATCGTCCCTGCGCTCCTGACGGTTCACCGGCCGGTCCTCACGACGCGGTGCCTGCCCGTGGCCCGCGCTGCGATCGCGGGAGAACGGCTTCGAATCGCGGCCTCGGTCTCCGCCCTGCCGGGGGGCCTGCCCGCGACTGTCCCTCGGTCCACCGCGCGAATCACCACGGCGATCCCCACTGTCGCGCTCAGGACGGCCATACCTGGAGTCCCTGCGGTCACTGGAGGACCGGTCGCCGGCCGTGCGGTCTCGCTGTCCACCGCGATCCCGTGGGCTGCCACCCCGGGTGTCACCGGTACGGGGCCCGCTACCACGGCGGTCGCCCCCACGGTCCTGGTTGCCGGGACGGCCGCCCGACCGCTCGGGCCGGTCGTCCCGTCGCGGACGGTCATCTCGCCGCGGCCGGTCGTCCTGCCGGGGGCGATCGTCCCTGCGCGGGCGATCGTCGCGGCGTGGACGGTCCGTCTTGCCGCCGCCACCGCGCTGATCGCGGCTACCGGCTCCGGACTCGTCGAACCGGCGCGGTCGGCCCTCGCCGCGCCCTGCCCTGTCATCGCGCCGTGGCCGGCCCGACTCACTGTCGTCCGCAGCGTCACGTCGACCGAACTCCGACACCTGGTCCTCCAACCGGCAAAACTTCCTGTACACGCACGTAGGGCCCGCTAGGGGAGCCAACTGGCAACCCTAACGGGCCCTACGGAAAGGGTGTTCGGCGACGTCCTACTCTCCCACAGCCCTTCGGCTGCAGTACCATCGGCGCTGCCAGGCTTAGCTTCCGGGTTCGGAATGGGACCGGGCGTTTCCCTGGCGCTATGATCACCGTAACTCTG